>NZ_JACGXA010000001.1:307500-918750 GCF_014138045.1 Nocardioides ginsengisegetis | reverse complement strand
GAGCGCGGCCGCCTCGACGACTTCCTCTCCCTGACCCGGCGCTGCTGGCGCACCCGCGCCTACGGCGACTTCTGGTCCTACATGCTGCTCGCCGAGGGTGCGGTGGACATCGCCGCCGAGCCCGAGCTCGAGGTCTACGACATGGCGGCGCTCGACGTGATCGTGCGCGAGGCCGGCGGCCGGTTCACCTCGCTGCAGGGCACCGACGGGCCCTTCGGCGGCAACGCGCTGGCCACCAACGGACACCTGCACGAGGCGGCGCTGTCCTTCCTCGGCTCGATGCCCGACGACACCGACGACCCCGACTGGCGGCGCAGCGGACCGGGCTCGGTCAGCGAGCTGCGGGCCCGCCGGCCGCGGACGGACGAGGAGTGATCACAGCGGATCCCATCGGACCCGCGTGTATCTGTACGGAGCCGCCGCGACGCGGGTAACTTCGAAGGTGGAACGATCGGACCCTCGAAAGGTGCAGCCATGCGCATCGCGGACGTACTCAAGGCCAAGTCCTCCCAGGACGTCGTCACGATCACTCCGGAGGCGGGGGTGCGCGAGCTCATCGCGCTGCTCGCCGAGCACAACGTGGGCGCCCTGATCGTCAGCTCCGACGGCACGACCGTCCACGGCATCGTCAGCGAGCGCGACGTGGTCCGCCAGCTCCACCAGAACGGCACCGTCCTCAACGACAGCGTCGCGACGATCATGACCGCGGACGTCGAGACCTGCGACGAGACCACCCACGTCGACGACCTGATGAAGATCATGACCGAGCGTCGGATCCGTCACGTGCCCGTCGTCAGTGGCGACCGCCTGGTCGGGATCATCTCGATCGGCGACGTCGTCAAGCACCGCATCGACCAGCTCGAGTTCGAGCGCGACCAGCTCGACCACTACGTGCACCAGAGCTGAGCAAGGCTAGTCGCGGGGCTCGCTCTCGGCGAGGACGAGGGCCAGGTCGTCACCCATGACCCGGCCGCCGAAGTCGAGCAGGTGCTCCACCAGGCGGTCCAGTGCCTCCTCGACGGTGCCCTCGGCCAGCTCGGCCGAGAAGTCGTCGAGCGGGAAGAAGGTCCCGCGCTTGTCGCGCGCCTCGATGAGGCCGTCGGTGTAGAAGAGGATCCGGGCCCCCACCGGCCAGGCGTGGTGCGACAGCTCCGGCTCGGAGCCGAGCCCCAGCGGCAGGGTCGGCTCTCCGGTGTCGACGGTGCTGACCGTGGCGGTGGGGTCGGGCAGCACCAGCAGCGGCGGGTGGTGGCCGCAGTTGGCCAGGCTCACCATGTCCCCGTGGAACTCCCCCACGATGGCGGTCACGAACTCCTCGTCGCCCACCATCCGCGCCAGGGTCACGTCGATGGCACGGGCCAGCGTGGCCGGATCGGGCTCGGTGAACTCAGCGGCCCGGAAGGCACCGAGGACCGCCGCCGCCGTCTGCACGGCCTCCAGTCCCTTGCCGCGCACGTCGCCCACGATCACGCGGACGCCGAACGGGGTGGCCGCTACCTCGTAGAGGTCACCCCCCACCAGGGCCTCGGCCGAGGCCGAGACGTAGCGCGCGGCCAGGCCCACGGAGCCGATCGCGGTCGGCATCGCCCGGAGCACCGCCCGCTGGGCGGTCTCGGCGATGATCGTCATCCGCTGGAGCCGGGACTCGCGACGGTCGCGGAGCACGGCGGCCTGGACGGCCACGCCTCCCGTGATCAGCGTGACCCCGCACCGAAGGCTCCAGTCCAGCGTCCCGAACGTGTCGAAGCGGAAGCCGCTCACGAAGGCCGCGACGAGGGCCAGGACCGCGACGAGCCCGGTCCGCCGGACCGTGGTCAGGAGGCTGGCGACGATCGCCGTCCCGCCGAACCCCGCCGAGAGCTGGATCCCGGAGAGGAAGGACACCGCGACCGTTGCCGCGAGTGCACCGAGCCCGATCACGAGCCCCATGTCCAGGGGCGCCCGACCGGCGCGGCGAGTGGTCACCGGCCCATGGTGGCACCCGCGGGCGCCGTACCGCGGTCGAATCGCGCGGCACCGGCTCGTTAGGGTGAGGGCCATGGACAAGCCTGAGATCGACTTCTTCGACCCCGAGCCGCCGACCGACCTGGTGGTCACCGACATCACCGAGGGCGACGGCGCCGAGGCCAGCGCCGGACAGACCGTCTCGGTGCACTACGTGGGCGTGGCCCACTCCACCGGCGAGGAGTTCGACGCGTCGTACAACCGCGGCACCCCGCTGCAGTTCCGCCTCGGCATCGGCCAGGTCATCTCGGGCTGGGACCAGGGTGTGCAGGGCATGAAGGTCGGCGGCCGCCGCCAGCTCGTGATCCCGCCGCACCTGGGCTACGGCGACCGCGGAGCCGGTGGCGTCATCAAGCCCGGGGAGACGCTGATCTTCGTGGTGGACCTGCTCGGCGTCAGCTGACCCGGGGCCTCACCAGGGCAGGTCGTCGCCCGCGTCCTCGTCGGAGACGCGGGCCGACTGCCCGCCCAGGGTGACCACGTCACCCACGACCAACTGGCGGCCGCGGCGGGTCTCGACCTCGCCGTTGACCTGGACCGCGCCGTCCTGGATGACCGGCTTGGCCTCGGCCCCGCTCTCCACGAGGTTGGCCAGCTTGAGGAACTGCCCCAGCCGGATCGACTCGTCGCGGATCGGCACGTCCATGACATTCGGGGGTTCGCTCACGGGCATCAGTGAATCACCACGCTGGCGGCGTGGATCACCACACCCACCAGGCCGCCGACGATGGTGCCGTTGATCCGGATGAACTGCAGGTCACGGCCCACGTGCAGCTCGATGCGCTGGGCGGCCTCCTTGCCGTCCCACCGCTCGATCGTGTGGGTGATGACGGCGGTCAGCTCCTTGCCGTAGCGCTCGACGGCGAACACCGCGGCGTCGGCGGCCAGGCCGTCGAGGCGCGCGCGCAGCTCGGGCTCGGCGCCCAGCCGCTCGGCGAAGCGGCAGACCTCGGTCAGCATCCGGCGGCGCACGGCGCCCCCGGGGTCGGTGAGCGAGCCCTGGAGGGCCCGGCGCAGCGCGTTCCACAGCGAGATCGCGGACGCGATGACGCTCGGGTGCTCGAGCAGGCGGTCCTTCAGCGCCTCGGCGCGGCCCTGGGTCTCGGGGTCGTGGAGCAGGTCATCGGCGAGCTGGTGCACATAGGTGTCCAGTGCGTGCCGGGCGCGGTGGTGCGGGTCGTCGCGGATGTCGGAGACCCAGCGCAGCAGCTCGACGTGGATGCGCGAGGTGACGACGTCGTTGAGGCGGGGCGGGGTCCACCACGGGGCCCGCTCCCCCAGCACGTCGGCGACGGTGTCGGGATTCTCGATCAGCCAGTCGTGCAGCTCGGCGAGCGCGAGGTCGACGACCCCGTGGTGCAGGTCGTCGCGGACGATCTCGGTCAGCAGCCCACCCAGCAACGGCGCGATCGGCTCCTCCCGGAAGCGCGGCACCAGCGCCTCGGTGACCAGGTCGGCGACGTGCTCGTCGCGCACCTTGCCGAGCGCGATCGAGGCCACGTCGGAGACCTCGTCGACCACCCGGCGGGCGTTGGCGGGGTCCTCCAGCCAGGTCCCGAGCCGGCGGGCGATCGTGGCAGCGGCGATCCGGTCGCGGATGATCGCCTCCTGGAGGAAGTTCTCCCCCACGAAGTCCTGCAGGCCGCGGCCGAGCTCGTCCTTGCGCCGCGGGATCAGCGCGGTGTGCGGGATCGGCAGCCCGAGCGGGTGCTTGAACAGGGCCGTCACCGCGAACCAGTCGGCGATCGCACCGACCATCGACGCCTCCGCGCCGGAGTTCACGTAGCCCAGGAAGCCGTCCTGCCCGAGGGTGGCGACGTACACGACCGCGGCGAAGCCGAGCAGCGAGACCGCGAGCGTGCGCATCCGGCGCAGGCCGCGCCGACGCGCCTCGTCGGCCTCCGGTGCGGGCGTGATCAGGGGGGTGCTGCTCGTGGGTGCCGTCTGGGTGCTCATCGCGGCCATCCTCGCGCATGCGTGGTCGGCCGCTGCTGAGCGCGGGCTCGGGTGAACAGCGGGTGACGTGCCAGAATCTCCCGCATGTCGCGCACCGTCATCACCTTCGGCACGTTCGACGTCTTCCACGTCGGCCACCTCCGGGTGATCGAGCGTGCCGCCGCCCTGGGCGACCGGCTCGTCGTCGGCGTCTCGGCCGACGAGCTCAACCTGCGCAAGAAGGGCCGCGAGCCGGTCTTCAGCCAGGGCGAGCGACTGGCCATCGTGGCCGCCCTCAAGGCCGTCGACGAGGTCTTCGTCGAGGAGAGCCTGGAGCTCAAGCGCGACTACATCCAGAAGTACGCCGCCGACGTGCTCGTCATGGGCGACGACTGGAAGGGCCGCTTCGACGAGTTCGGCGACATCTGTGAGGTCGTCTACCTGACCCGCACGCCCGCGATCTCCACGACCGCGCTGATCGAGAAGATCTCCGCCACCAGCTGACCCGCCGGCGGGAGGCGCGGAAACCCCTGTCCCTGCAGCGGTTTAGGGTGAACGACGATCCGGGAAGTCTGGATCCCAGCGGCGCCGTCGGGTGTCGCCCCAACGACTCGGAACTCAGGGGGAAACACATGCGCCGTTCGATCGCCGCCGCCGTGGTGGCCATGGCCACGGCTCTGACCGTGCTGCCGGCGACCACGTCGTCCGCCATCGACGGGAAGCCGACGCCCGGCGCGCCGGCCGCGCCGTCGGCCCGCGTGCTCGCGGAGCAGCAGGCGACCCGGGCGCTCACGACGGCCCACGCCGTCCTCGCCGGCACGGCCGGTGCGAGCGCCGGCAAGCGTCCCGAGGGGACGCTGGCGATGCGCGACCTGTTCACCGCACTGCCCGACCTCGACGCCTCGCAGCAGAAGCAGGCGCACGCGGTGCTGGCACGTCCCACCGACGGAGCCGGTGACCCCTACGGCGACGGCTACACCGTGCCGGCCAAGCGCAAGTGCCAGGGCAACTTCTGCATCCACTGGGTGCCGACCACCAGTGACGCGCCGCCGAGTCAGGCCTGGGTCACCAGGAACCTCGCCATCATGAACAAGGTCTGGCACCACCACGTCACGAAGATGGGCTACCGCGCCCCGGTCCAGGACGGCAGCCGCGGCGGCAACAAGAAGTTCGACGTCTACCTCAAGGACGTCGGCGCCAAGTCGCTCTACGGCTACTGCGCCCCCGAGAAGCGCAAGCCCGGCACCAAGTGGCTCGCCTCCGGCTTCTGCGTCCTCGACAACGACTTCTCGCAGAGCCAGTTCGGCGCCCCGCCGATCAACAGCCTCAAGGTGACCGCCGCCCACGAGTTCTTCCACGCGGTCCAGTTCGCCTACGACTACGGCGAGGACTCCTGGTTCATGGAGGCGACCGCCACCTGGATGGAGGAGCGCTTCGCGGACGACGTCAACGACAACCGCCAGTACCTCCCCTACGGCCAGGTCAAGCTCGCCGGCTCGCAGCTGGACTTCTTCAACCAGGACGGCTTCAACCAGTACGGCAACTGGCCGTTCTTCGAGTACCTCTCGACCCACTACGGCAACGGCGTGGTCCGCACGATCTGGAACCGGGCCGGCGCCTTCAAGGGTGCTCCCGACCTCTACTCCACCAAGGCGATCCGCTCGGTCCTGGGCAGCCACGGCGGCTTCCCGAAGGTGTTCCGCAGCTACGCGGCCGGCAACACCGTGCCGGCGCGCACCTACCCCGAGGGCAAGGCCTGGCCGCACGCGGTCATCGCCCAGCGCTGGAAGCTGTCCAAGGACAGCCGCAACCGCCACCACGCCTTCACGGTGGACCACATGGCCTCGGCCAACGCGCTCCTCAAGCCCGACGCCAGCCTGTCGGGCCCGCGCTGGATGGCTCGGATCACGATCGACGCGCCCGGTCACAAGAGCTCGCCGGGGATCGTCGTGATCATCAAGAAGAAGAGCGGGACCATCAAGAGGTCGGTTCACCTGACCCGCGGCGGCTACGGCAAGGTCAAGGTCCCGTTCAGCAGCGGCGGGGTGCGGAGCGTGACGGTCACGATGGCCAACGCCTCGACCCGCTTCCAGTGCTGGCACCGCACCGCCTACTCCTGCCAGGGCAAGCCGGTCGACAACAACAAGCAGTTCACCCTCAAGGTCTCCGCCTTCAAGCGCTGACCCGCCGGAGGCATTGGCCCAACGAATCGGCGCCCGATTGGCACTTCAAGAGTGCCGATCGGGCGCCGTACGTTTGCCCGGTGACGATCAGCCAGGCTCCCCCAGCGGGGCTCAACGTGCCGCAGGGCGCGGCCCTCACCGTCGGCGCAGTGCTCGGCACCGGCGTCATCTCGTTGCCCGCCCTGGCCGCGCGCGAGGCCGGCCCGGCCTCGCTCCTGGCGTGGCTCGCCCTCGTGCTCCTCTCCGTCCCGCTGGCCGCCACGTTCGCCGCGCTCGGCGCCCGGCACCCCGACGGCGGCGGCGTCTCGACCTACGCCCGGCGCGCCTTCGGCACCCGGGCCGCAACGGTCGTCGGCTGGTGCTTCTACTTCGCGATCCCGATCGGGGCTCCGCCCGCGGCCGGCTTCGCCGGCGCCTACGTGGCGGACACCGTCGGGGGCGGCCGCCACACCCAGCTGCTCACGGCCGGCCTGCTCATCGTGGTCGTCGCCGCCATGAACTGGTACGGCGTGCGCGTGTCCGGCCGGGCCCAGCTCGCGATTGCCGCCGTGCTGGGCGCACTCCTGCTCGTGGCCACCGCCGTCTCGCTCCCCCACGCCACGCTCGCCCACCTGACGCCGTTCGCGCCGCACGGCTGGCTCGCCGTCGGGTCGGCGGCAGCCCTGCTCGTGTGGGCGTTCGCCGGCTGGGAGGCCGTGACGTCGCTGTCCGCGGACTACCGCGACCCCGCGCGGGACATCACCCGCGCCACCGGCGTCGCCGTCACGGTCGTGGCGGTGATGTACCTCGGGATCGCCGTCGCGACCGTGGCCGTCCTCGGCGACGGCGCCAGCAAGGCCCCGCTGTCGGACCTGCTCGTCCTCGGCTTCGGCGAGATCGCCCGTCCGGTCACGACCCTGGTGGCCGTCCTGCTGTCGGTGGGCGCGATGAACGCCTACTTCGCCGGCGGTGCGCGTCTCGGCGCAGCCCTGGGCCGCGACGGCGCCCTGCCGCTGTGGTTCGCCCGCGGCTCGCTCGCCGGCGAGGTCCCGCGCCGCTCCCTGATGGTGGTGACCGGATACTCCCTGGGCTGCCTGCTCGTGGTGGCCGCCACCGGCCTCCCGCTGGAGTCCTCGCTGCTGCTCGTCACCGGCGCGTTCACGCTGGTCTACGTCGTCGGCACGGCCGCCGCGATCCGGCTGCTCCCGCGGGGCACGTGGGTGTGGCGCGGCGCCGTGGTGTCGTTCGTCTCCACGCTGGGGCTGCTCGCCCTCACCGGGACCCACCTCCTCGCGGCCGGCCTGATCTCGCTGGGCGCGCTGGCGTGGACGGTCAGGACACGAGGTCGCTCATCGGGTCGCGTGGTGACTCCGCCGGCGACCATCCCGGGTGCCTGACGACGTAGCCCCACCGGTCCCGCCACCGGGTCGCGCGACGGACGTCGCGAGCGATGGCGGCGAACTCGTGGAAGGCCACCCGGGCCGGGTTGAAGGTGCGGATGTTGGTGGTCAGGCCGTAGACGACGCGCTCGCCCTCGGGCTCGAAGGTGCCGAAGACCCGGTCCCAGACGATCAGGATGCCGCCGTAGTTGCGGTCCAGGTAGGCCGCCTGCGAGCCGTGGTGGACCCGGTGGTGCGACGGGGTGTTGAGCACCAGCTCGAGCGGCGCCCACAGCCGGTGCACACGCTCGGTGTGCAGGAAGAACTGGTAGAGGAGGCTGACCGACTGCTGGAGCAGGATCATCCAGGGCGCGAAGCCGGCCAGCGCCAGCGGCAGCCAGAAGACCACCGAGGAGAAGGGCGTCCACGGCTGTCGCAGGGCCGTGGAGAGGTTGTAGAACTCGCTCGAGTGGTGCACCACGTGGCTGGCCCAGAAGACGCGGATCGTGTGGTGGGTGCGGTGGTACCAGTAGTAGGCGAGGTCGTCGGCCAGGAACAGCGCCACCCAGGTGAGCGGGTTGTCGGCAGGCAGGTGGACGGGGGCGAGGAGGTACGTCGCGGCGTACGCCGCCAGGACGACGAGCTTCCATCCCGCGTTGACCACCACGTTGCCCAGCCCCATCGACAGGCTGGTCATCGAGTCGCGGCGCTCGTAGCCGATGCCGTCGTCGTCGGGCAGGAAGTGGAACGACAGCGCCTCGAGCACCAGGCAGACCACGAAGACCGGGATGGCGTGCAGGATCAGGTCGAACACGGCGGCGTCCTCACGAGTGGCGTCGACGGATGGGCTCAGCGGGCGCCCATCAGCCTAGCCAGCGCCAGCAGCCCCGGGGTGACCGTCCGCGTCTCGGCCGCGCCGTAGCCCAGCACCAGCCCGGAGGGACCACACCCGTCGTGACCGTAGGCCGAGAGCGCCTCGACCGCGACCCCCTCCGCCGCCGCCTCGGCGACGAGCGCGACGTCGTCGACGGTCGGGTCGCGGAACAGCGCGGCGACGTGCAGGCCCGCTGCGGAGGGGACCACCTCGAGGTGGTCGGCGAGGTGCGTCGCCAGCCCCTCGAGGACGAGGTCGCGGCGCTCGGCGTACACCGCCCGGGCCCGCCGGAGGTGGCGGGCCAGCATGCCGTCGGAGATGAATCGGGCGAGGGCGGCCTGCTCGGGCAGCGAGCCGTAGCCGTCCGCGAGCTGACGGGCACCGCGCAGCGCCTCCCGCAGGGTCGGCGGAGCGACCAGGTAGCCCGCCCTCAGGGCCGGGACGAGCGACTTGGAGAACGTGCCCACGTAGATCACGTGCCCCGACTGGTCCAGGGCGTGCAGCGTCTCCATCGGCCGCTCGGTGAAGCGGAACTCGCTGTCGTAGTCGTCCTCGACGACCGCCGTGCGGTGCCGGGCCGCGAACTCCAGCAGCGCCTGCCTCCGCTCCTGCGCGAGCGGTGAGCCCAGCGGGAACTGGTGGGACGGCGTCGTGAACACCAGCCGCACCCGACCGGGGAGCTCGTCGACGACCAGGCCGTGCGCATCGACCGGCACCGGGACGACACGCGCACCGTGGGAGGCGAACAGGTCGCGCGCGAAGGGGTAGCCGGGGTCCTCGACCGCGACCACGTCCCCGGGCTCGACGAGCACCCGCGCGACCAGATCGAGCGCCTGCTGGGTGCCGTGGGTGACCAGGACGTCCTCCGGGTCGGCCGCGACGCCGCGCGAGATCGCGAGGTAGCGGCTGATGGCGGCCCGGAGCGCGGGGTGCCCCGCGGGCTCGGCGTAGGTGCCGGGATGGTGGGCGCCGGCCCGCAGCTCGCCGGCGACCAGCTTGCGCCAGGTGTCGAAGGGGAACAGCGAGGCGTCGGGGATGCCGACCCGGAAGTCGTGCGGGGGCCGGGGGGCCTGCCCGCTGACGGCGTACGGCGTGAAGGTCCACCCGCGTCGCGGGGCGAGCGCCGCACCCTTGGGGTTGCTCGGGACCGCCGCCGCCAGGGCGGTCACGTAGGTGCCGTCGCCGACGTGGGAGGAGAGGAACCCCTCGGCCACGAGCGACTCGTAGGCCGCCGCGACGGTGTTGCGGGAGACGCCGAGGTCGCGCGCGAGCGTGCGGGTGGGCGGCAACCGGTCGCCGGCGCCCAGCCGGCCGCTCCGGATCGCGTCGAGCAGGGCCCGGTAGATGGCCGTCGCCCGGTCACCTCGCGCGCTCAGGTCGACCGCGAGATCCATGTCCCCAATGTCCCACGCCCACACCGTCGGTGGGATGCCCGATGTCGGTGGAGCCTGACACCCTCACCGCATGCGAGGTGGGTACGGCAGCAGCGGTCACGGGTCCCTCCACGACCGCATCCACGGGCCCACCCCCGCCACACCACCCACGACACCACCGTCGCCCGCGCGGCACTGCCTCGTGGACGGGGCGCCCTCCCTGCTCGTCGAGTGGCGACAGGGCGAGCGGGCCTGGGAGGGCCGGGTGGTCTCGGTGCTGTGGCTCGACGGCCAGGGCTGGGCGACCGTCGAGCGCTGGCTGCCCGCGTCGGCGATCACCCGCCCGGGGTGACCGGCCCCACCTTGGCACGTGAGGTTAGGCGAGCCTAAACTAACTGCCGTGAGCCTTTCCTCGACGCTGCTGCTCGGCTTCCTCGCCGGCGCGACCATCCTCCTCGGCCTGCCCGTGGGTCGCCTCCGCAAGCCCGCACCCTCGCTGCGACTGCTGCTCAACGCGGCCGCGGTGGGCGTCCTGCTCTTCCTCGTCTGGGACGTCCTCTCCGCCGCCTGGGAGCCGATCGACGTCGCCCTGGGCTCGTTCCACGAGGGGGACGGTGGCCTCGCCTCCGCGTTCGGCTACGGCGCCCTCTTCGTCGGCGGCCTCGCCGTCGGCCTCGTGTCGCTGGTCTTCTACGAGTCGTGGATGGCCCGCCAGGTCCGGGCCACGCCGGCCGGCGCGCCCCGCCACGAGGGTCCCGGCGCCATGTCGCTGGGCGAGGTGAGCCCGCCGCGCGGCATCGCCTCGTGGTCGGCCGCGCGCCGCCTGTCCCTGCTGATCGCCGTCGGCATCGGCCTGCACAACTTCGCCGAGGGCCTGGCCATCGGCCAGTCCGCGGCGTCCGGCGAGATCGGCCTCGCCGTGATGCTGGTGATCGGCTTCGGCCTCCACAACGCCACCGAGGGCTTCGGCATCGTCGCGCCGCTCGCCGCCGACGTCGACCACGACGGCACCACCCGCCGCCCCAGCTGGGGCTTCCTGCTCGCACTCGGCGCGATCGGCGGCGGCCCGACCTTCATCGGCACGTTGATCGGGCACGGCTTCACCAACGAGCCGGTCAGCGTCGCGTTCCTGACCCTGGCCGCCGGGTCGCTGATCTACGTGATCACCCAGCTGATCGGCGTCGCCGCCCGGTCCAAGCGCAGCGACCTGCTGGCCTACGGCCTGCTCCTCGGCCTGGTCGCCGGCTTCCTCACCGACGCGATCGTCACCGCCGCGGGCGTCTGACCCTTCAGTCGGGCCCTCAGTCGGGCCCTCAGTCGGGTCGCCCGGTCGGGTAGACCATCAGCCGGCCCAGCCCGACCGCCGTCGCGGCGATCACCAGCCCGGCGACGTCGTCGACGAAGTAGTGCCACCCGAGGTAGACCGTGGCGACCATGACCAGCACGAGGTAGACGCCCATCACGCGTGTGAGCCGCGCGAAGCCGTAGTGGCGCACCATCAGGAAGACCAGGCACGTGAAGGCGACGTGCAGGCTCGCGAAGGCGCCCAGGCTCACGAACGCGTCCGACGCCTGTGGGTGGGCCAGCATGTGGGCCCGCTCGGTGAGGTACTCCGCCTGGGTCGAGGTGATCGCCGTGTGCGGGAGCCCCGCGAAGTCGGGGGCGTCGGAGACGTAGGGACCCAGCGACGGCGCGAGGTAGTAGGACGCGACGCCGAGGATCCACACCCACATCGCCGCGACGAGGAAGACGTAGCCGTCGCGGAGCCGGTCGAGGAAGACCAGCGACGCGACCACGCTGAGCGGCACGAGGTAGGTGAAGGCCTTGTAGAAGACCATCAGGGCGTACGCCGCCCAGTGCTGGCCCAGCACGCTGTGCAGCAGCGCCCCGGGGTCGTGCCCGCCGAACAGGGCCCGGTCCAGCCGCAGGAGCTCGGTGTCCTTGAGGTCGCGGAAGGCGTTCCAGCTCTTCATGTTGCGGTAGCAGAGGTAGACCACGTGGTAGGCGACCAGGCCGCCCAGCGCGACCACCAGCCGCTCGCGCGGCCACCGCGCCCGCAGGGTCGCCAGGGTGTCGCGGAAGCGCTGGCCGGCGGGTGCGCGCAGGGCTGCGTCGGCGACGGCGAGCAGCCCGAAGAGCACCACCGCGCTCGGCAGCCGGCGCAGGAACATCGCGCCGCCGGGGTCGCGCACCGGGACGCCGACGTGGTGCGACCAGTAGGCCGTGACCAGCGCGAAGACCACGACGACGGCACCGACGCCGATCAGCCAGCGACCGCGCCCCGCGTCGGCGGGCACTCCCGTCGGGGTCCGTCTGCGCGTGACCGGCGGTGGCGCCGTGAGCTCCATGTTCGCGTCCTCGTGTTCCCTCCGCACGGCCGTTGTGGCCCGGCGGAGGGATGCTATCAACGCGCGCAGTGGGTGTTGGGCTCCTCCGGGTGACAGCATGGGGTGGACAAAGGGGTGCACAGTGAGCGTGACCGACCGCGTGAGGGTCGAGCAGCCGGCCGTGCCGCGTCGGCCGACGCGGTTCACGCCGGGCGACCTGTCGCGCCACCCTGTCGCCGTCGCCACCGCCTTCGCCGCGCTCCTGCACGTCCTCTGGTGGTGGCTGCTCGCCTCCAGCGGCGGCGACATCGCCGCCCAGGACGCCTGGGCGGAGTTCGCCAGGGCGCACCCGGGGAGCGCCTACAACCTCGCGTGGTACGGCGGCATGCACCCGGTCAACTACAGCATCCTGGCCCCCTACGTCATGGGTGCACTGGGCGTGCGCACCACGATGATGCTCGCCGGCACCGTCTCGGCCGGGCTGCTCGCCCTCGTGCTGACCCGCAGCAAGGCGCTCGACAAGCCGCTCTGGCCCGCGCTCTACGGCGCGCTCGCGCTCGCCGGCAACGCGGTGTCGGGGCGGGTGACCTTCGGGCTCGGCATGATGTTCGCACTGGCGGCGGTCTCGGTGATCTACGGCTGGCCCACCCACTGGCGCTCCCCCGAGCGGCGGCACCGCTGGCCGCGCGCCATCCTGGCCGCGGTGTTCTCCGCCGCCGCCACCGCCTCGAGCCCCGTGGCCGGCCTCTTCCTCGGCGTCATCGCGGCCGCGCTCTGGCTGCAGCGGCGGCGCAACGCCGCCTACGCCGTGGGTCTGCCTCCGGTCGTCGTCGTGGCGCTCTCGGCCTGGCTCTTCCCCTTCTCGGGTCACCAGCCGATGCCCCTCGCTTCGGTGATCCTGCCCGTCGTGACGGCGGTCGCCGTCGTCGTGCTCGCGCCGCGCACGTGGCGGTCCATCCGGGTCGGAGCCGTCCTGTACGTCGCCGGCGTGCTCGCCGCCTGGGTGATCCCCTCCCAGGTCGGCACCAACGTCACCCGGCTCGGGCTGCTGTTCGGCGGCGTCGTGCTGGTGGCCATCGCCGCGCGCGCCGCCTCGGCGGGACCGCTCGGCCACGGCTGGGGCCCGGTGGGCAACCGGCGCGCGGTCGTCGCCCTGGTCCTCGCGATCGTGACGGCCTCCATCTGGCAGGTCGCCACGGCCGCCCGCGACGTCGTCGGCGGCCGCCCCGATGCCGCGTGGTCGGTCGACCTGCGGCCGCTGGTCCACCAGCTCCAGGCCCGCGGGGCCAACGAGGCGCGGGTCGAGGTCGTCCCGGCCAAGAGCCACCGCGAGGCGTCGGCCCTGGCGCCCTACGTCAACCTGGCCCGCGGCTGGAACCGGCAGGCCGACGCCGAGCGCAACCCGATCTTCTACGACGACGAGCTGCTCACGCCGGCGTCGTACCGCGCCTGGCTCGACCGCTGGGCGGTCAGCTACGTGGTGCTCTCCAAGAGCACGCCGGACGCGGCCGCCCGGGCCGAGAACGACCTCGTGGCGGGCGGGCTCGGCTACCTGCACGCCGTCTGGTCCGACACCAACTGGACCCTCTTCGAGGTCGAGGCCCCGCGCCCACTGGCCGACGCGCCGGCCGTGGTGACCAGCTTCGACGCCACCGAGCTGGTGCTCAACATGCCGACGCCGGGGCGGGTGCTCGTCCGCATCCCCGCGTCGCCGTGGCTGAGCCTGCTCGACGCCGAGGGCGACCCGATCCCGCCCCCGTCGAGCGACCCCGACTCCCCCGACGCGGCGCCGGTCAACGTCGAGGGATGCCTCAGCCACGAGGTGCAGCCGGTCACCGTCGAGGGCCAGACGCCCGACGACTGGACCGTGCTCTACGCCCCGCACGCGGGCACCTACCGGATCGCCGCGCCCTACCAGCTGCACCGCGGCACGGCCTGCCCGGACGAGATCACCGGCGAGGGTGGGACGGACTCCGACCAGGGGTAGTGGCTCCGTGACCCACCTCTCGCTCAATCCCTAGTAACTTGGTAGGGAATTGGCCGTTGGGTCGGGCATGACCTCCGCAGACCGACGCCCCCGCCACGTCCGCACCCGCCTGGGCGCCGCCCTCGTGGTGCTCACCGGATCACTGGCCTCGACGCTGGCCTCGGCCGTGGTGGCCGGCCAGCCCGGCGCGGTCGCGGCCGGGGCGACACGTCCCGACCTGCTCCCCGACTGCGTGTACGGCGCCTCGGCTCCCGGCCTCAGCGGTCTCGAGCCACGGGTCCAGCGCGACGCCTGGGCGTACGCCGACCGGCTGGCCGGCACCTCGTCGGCGGAGCGTCTCGCGGCCGCCCGCACCTTCGCCGCGGCCGAGGCCGGCTACGTCTACGGCCTGCCGCTGGTCGACCTGCACGACACGGTCCGCCAGTTCCGCTTCCGCAACACACTGGTCAGTGTCGCGTCGCTGAGCACCCCGGAGACCCGCAGCGTGGTCTCCCCCAACGTCGACACCGCCTACACGGTGGGCTGGCTGAGCCTGACCCAGGGGCCGCTGGTCATCGACGTGCCCGACACGGACGGTCGCTTCTACACGTTCCAGTTCATGGACGCCTGGACGAACTCGTTCACCTACGTCGGGTCGGGCGCCACCGGCACGAAGGCCGGCTCCTACCTCTTCGTGCCGCCCGGGTGGTCCGGCGACGTGCCGGAGGGCGTGCACCTGGTGCACAGCCCGACCAACACGATGTGGCTGCTCGGCCGGACGCTGGTCGACGACACCGCCGACATGGAGCGCGTCAAGCCGCTGCTCGAGAAGTACACCGCCACCCCGCTGGAGGCCTGGCGGCAGGGCGCTCGCGGCAAGTCCGTCGTCTTCGACAACCCGCCCCCGCGGCCCCCGAAGCCCGCGACCCCGCAGGGCACCGACTTCGTCGCCGCGCTCAACCAGGAGACGACGATCGACCCGCCGCCGTCCTCGCAGCGTTGCGTCCTCGAGGCGCTGGGCCCGGCCGGGGTCGAGCAGCCCGACACCACGCCGGGAGCGGTGCTGGCCGCCGACTCGGCCAACGCGGTGGGCAACCCGCCCGGCTCGGACGAGGACACCCCGCAGAACCGCGCGATCGGTGCGGGCACCAGGGCCGCCGTACGACTCATCGCGGGCGCCGCGGACCGCTACCGCGCCACCACCTCGGCGGGCAACCGCGGGTGGAGCGTGATGACCGACCCGTGGATCGGCGACTTCGGCCGGCAGTACCTCGGGCGCGCCGTCATCGCCACCGACCTGCTCGGCGCCAACGTGCCGCGGATCGCGACCTACCCCACGAGCTACTCCGACGGTCGCGGGCGCGCGCTCACCGGAGAGCACCGCTACACGATCACGTTCCCGCAGGGCCACCTGCCGCCGGTCCGCGCGTTCTGGTCGCTGACGATGTACCGCCAGGACAACTTCCTCTACGACAACGAGATCGACCGCTACTCCGTCGGCGACCGCGACCGGGGACTGCGGCGCAACGCGGACGGCTCGCTGACGATCTTCGTGCAGCACGCGGAGCCGCGCGGGGCGAAGGCCCGGGCCAACTGGTTGCCCGCGCCGGCCGGGGCGTTCCACCTGATCCTGCGGCTCTACCTGCCCGAGAAGGCGGCGCTGGACGGCACCTACCGGATCCCGCCGTTCGTACGGGCGGACTGAGGACGACCGCAACACGCCGACACAACATCTAGTCCCGGAGATTTCCGTCGACCCCACATATGGTGGCGCACGCAGCTGGTTCGGCGCTCCCTCCAGGATCGTCGAGGCAACAGGGAACCCGGTGAGAGACCGGGACTGCCCCGCAGCGGTGAGTGGGAACGAACGACGTCACCCAGCACTGGGTCGCCATCACGGGACCTGGGAAGCGACGTCCAGTAGGGGTCGAGTCCGAGCGATCGGTCGCGGCGAGCCCATGAGTCCGAAGACCTGCCAGCGCACTGCACCCGCCGGGTGCGGTGGTCCGATGCCGCGTGGGACGGCTGACGGCTCCACGGTGCGCTCGTCGGACGACGCGCCGGCGTCGTCGTCACCCCCTCGCACATCTGGCCGGTCCCGGACCGAGCTCGCGAGGAGAGAGAATGACGGTCACCGAAACAGCACCACCAGTCCCCGCCCACGAAGCACGCCGTACGACGATGCAGGTGCGCAAGCGCAACGGGGACAGTGAGTCCGTCGACGTCAACAAGATCGTGCGCGCCGTCGAGCGCGTGGCCGACGACCTGGCCGACGTGGACCCGATGCGGGTCGCCACCAAGACCATCTCGGGCCTCTACGACGGCGCCACCACCGCCGAGCTGGATCGCCTGTCGATCCAGACGGCCGCCGAGATGATCAGCGAGGAGCCGCAGTACTCCCGGCTGGCCGGGCGGCTGCTGGCCGGCTACATCGAGAAGGAGGTCCGCAACCAGGGCATCGCCTCCTTCAGCCAGTCGGTCGGGCTCGGGCACGCCGAGGGACTGATCGGCGACGAGACCGCACGGTTCGTCAAGGACAACGCCCGCAAGCTCGACTTCGCGATCGACGAGGACGCCGACCGCCGCTTCGAGTACTTCGGGCTGCGCACGGTCTACGACCGCTACCTGTTGCGGCACCCCCGGACGCGCCAGGTGGTCGAGACGCCGCAGTACTTCCTGCTGCGCGTGGCCTGCGGCCTGTCGGAGTCGCCGGCCGAGGCGATCGGCTTCTACCGGCTGATGTCGAGCCTGGCCTACCTGCCGAGCAGCCCGACCCTCTTCAACTCCGGCACCCGGCACACCCAGATGTCGTCGTGCTACCTCGTGGACTCGCCCCGCGACGACCTCGACTCGATCTACTCGCGCTACGGCCAGGTCGCCAAGCTGTCGAAGTTCGCCGGCGGGATCGGCATCGGCTTCTCCCGGGTCCGCGGCCGCGGAGCACTGATCCGCGGCACCAACGGGCAGTCCAACGGCATCGTGCCGTTCCTGCGGACGCTCGACGCGTCGGTGGCCGCGGTCAACCAGGGCGGCCGTCGCAAGGGCGCCGCGTGCGTCTACCTCGAGCCGTGGCACCCCGACGTCGAGGAGTTCCTGGAGCTGCGCGACAACACGGGCGAGGACGCGCGACGCACGCACAACCTCAACCTCGCGAACTGGATCCCCGACGAGTTCATGCGGCGCGTCGAGGCCGACGAGGACTGGTCGCTCGTCGACCCCGACCAGGTGCCCGAGCTCGTGGACCTGTGGGGCGACGCCTTCGACGCGGCGTACCGGCGTGCCGAGGCGGAGGGCAACGTCGTGCGCACCCTGAAGGCGCGCGACCTCTACGCCAAGATGATGCGCACGCTGGCGCAGACCGGCAACGGCTGGATGACGTTCAAGGACGCCGCCAACCGCACGTGCAACCAGACCTCGGACGACCAGGCCCCCGGCAAGCCCGTCGTGCACCTGTCCAACCTGTGCACCGAGATCATCGAGGTGTCCTCGGACTCCGAGACGGCGGTCTGCAACCTGGGCTCGATCAACCTGGGCCAACACCTGCTCCCGACGGGCGTCGACTGGGACAAGCTCCGCGCCACGGTGCGTACGGCGGTGCCGCTGCTCGACCGCGTCATCGACGTGAACTACTACCCCAGCGCCGAGGCGGCGGCCTCCAACCCGCAGTGGCGGCCGATCGGGCTCGGTCTGATGGGGCTGCAGGACGTCTTCTTCGCCCTGCGGCTGCCCTTCGACTCGGCGGAGGCGCTGGAGCTGTCGACGCGGATCCAGGAGGAGGTCTACCTGACCGCGCTGGAGGTCTCCTCGGAGCTGGCCGAGCGCCAGGGTCCGCACCCGACCTTCGACCGGACCCGCGCCGCGCAGGGGAGGCTGCAGCCGGACTTCTGGGACGCGACGCCGACCCAGACCGAGCGGTGGGACGTCGTGCGGGCGCGGATCGCGAAGCACGGCCTGCGCAACTCCCTGCTGATCGCGATCGCACCGACCGCCACGATCGCCTCGATCGCCGGGTGCTACGAGTGCATCGAGCCCCAGGTGTCCAACCTGTTCAAGCGCGAGACGCTCTCGGGAGAGTTCCTCCAGGTCAACTCCGCCCTCGTGCACGAGCTCAAGGCCCACGGCTTGTGGACCCCCGAGAACCGCGAGGCGATCAAGCGCGCCGAGGGCTCGGTGCAGGGCATCGCGTCCCTGCCCGAGGACGTCCGGGTGCTGTTCCGCACGGCGTGGGAGCTCCCCCAGCGCGCGCTGATCGACATGGCGGCCGCGCGGTCGGCGTACATCGACCAGAGCCAGTCGCTCAACCTCTTCCTGGCGTCGCCGACGATCGGGAAGCTCTCCTCGATGTACAACCACGCCTGGAAGTCCGGGCTGAAGACGACGTACTACCTGCGGTCGCGACCGGCCACCCGGATCCAGCAGGCGACCGTGTCCGTCACCGAACCCGTCCGGGACGAGGCGGCGGTCGCCTGCTCCCTGGAGAACCCCGAGAGCTGCGAGGCCTGCCAGTGACCACCGACCAGAACACCCAGCCCAGCACCGCGACCGACTCGCGACCGACCCGGATGCTGCTCGACCCGGGGATGAACCTCACCCTCCGGCCGATGCGCTATCCCCACTTCTACGAGCGCTACCGCGACGGCATCAAGAACAACTGGACCGTCGAGGAGGTCGACCTGCACACCGACCTCAAGGACCTGGCGAAGCTGTCCGCGGCCGAGCGGCACCTGGTCTCGCGCCTCGTGGCGTTCTTCGCGACCGGCGACACGATCGTGGCGAACAACCTGGTGCTCAACCTCTACCAGCACATCAACTCGCCCGAGGCGCGGCTCTACCTGAGCCGGCAGCTCTTCGAGGAGGCGGTGCACGTGCAGTTCTACCTGACGCTGCTCGACACCTACGTGCCCGACGAGGCCGAGCGGCACGAGGCCTTCGCCGCCGTCGACAACATCCCCTC
This sequence comes from Nocardioides ginsengisegetis, assembly GCF_014138045.1. Classification (NCBI taxonomy): domain Bacteria; kingdom Bacillati; phylum Actinomycetota; class Actinomycetes; order Propionibacteriales; family Nocardioidaceae; genus Nocardioides; species Nocardioides ginsengisegetis. Next base: position 899,776 of record NZ_JACGXA010000001.1, on the reverse strand, counting down.
GATCCGGAACAAGGCCGACTTCTGCTTCACGTGGATCGACAAGGTCTTCGAGCTCGACGCCCTGACCACCAGGGAGCACCGTCGCGCGTTCCTGCTGAACGTGATCTGCTTCGCGGCCTGCATCGAGGGGTTGTTCTTCTACGGCGCCTTCGCCTACGTCTACTTCCTGCGCTCGCGGGGCCTGCTCAACGGGCTCGCGTCCGGCACCAACTGGGTCTTCCGCGACGAGTCGATGCACATGGCGTTCGCCTTCGACGTGGTCGACACCGTGCGTCAGGAGGAGCCGGACCTGTTCGACGAGCAGCTGGCCGCGGACGTCCGGCAGATGCTGGTCGAGGCGGTCGACGCCGAGGCGCAGTTCGCCGAGGACCTCCTCGGGCAGGGCGTGGCGGGGCTGTCGGTGGCGGACATGCGGGAGTACCTCCAGTTCGTCGCCGACCGGCGGATGGAGCGGCTCGGCCTCCCGCAGATCTACGGCTCGCGCAACCCGCTGGCCTTCATGGAGCTGCAGGACGTCCAGGAGCTCTCGAACTTCTTCGAGCGCCGGGTCTCGGCCTACCAGATGGGCGTGACCGGGCAGGTCGCCTTCGACGACGACTTCTAGCGCGGCGCGGGTCGGGGTGGGGAGGTCAGGCCTGGACGACCTCCCCGCCCTTGACCAGTACGTCGATCTTCGCCAGCGGCGACGGCGCCGGGCCGCCGGTGTTGTCGCCGGTGGCCAAGTCGTAGGTCGACCCGTGGCAGGGGCACTTGAGGATGTCGCCCTGCGGGGCGACCGTGCAGCCCATGTGGGTGCAGATCGCGGAGAAGGCCACGATGTCGCCGGCCTTCGGCTGGGCGACGATGACCGGCTTGCCGTCGGCGGTCTGGGCCGAGACCGCACCGCCGACCGGCACGTCGCTGACCTTGGCCAGGCCGGTGCTCCCTCCGCCGGACGGCGTGGGGGTGTCCGTCGCGGTGCCGGATCCACCGCCGCCGCAGCCGGCCACCACCGTGACGCCCAGGGCCGTGCCGGCGCCGGCGACCAGGAGGGTGCGGCGCGAGGGACCGCTGGTGGGTTCGGTGCTGTCCTGGGGGCTCATCGCCCACCTCCTGGGGTCGTGTCGGGTCGGGGGGACGTGTCGGGGCGGGTCACAGGACCAGCCTCAGGACCGGGGCACCGGACCTGGTGCGCATCTCGACCGACACGATCTGGTCCGGCGTCGCGGCCGTGGCCCCGGTCAGGTGCATGGTCCGGCCGGGCAGGGCCCGCCACGTGGCGACCTGCTCGACGTGGCCGTCGCGCGTGCGGACCACGAGCACGTAGCTCCCCGGCCGGGTCTCCGGGTCCGGGAGCGACTCGTAGGTGCACTCCAGGTCGAGGCGGGTGCCCCACGCGACCCCGGTCAGCCCGACCGAGGCGTGCACCGGCTCGTAGCCGATCGGCGTCATGGTCCGGGCCACGGCCGCCGAGGGACCTCCGGTCGGCCCGGCCTCGGGGGCACCCCGGTCCCCCACCGCACCACCCACGACGAGCACGACGGCCACCAGGGCCGCGGCGGCCGCGCCGAGCAGGGCGACGATCGCCGTACGCCGGCGCTGGGCGCTGCGCGCGGCCGCGACCAGCGCGGGCAGCAGGGTCTCGGGCAGCGGGGGCGGCGGGCGCTCGAGGACGTCGGAGTCGACGAGGGAGAGCAGTGCGGGGAGGCCGGCGAGCTCATTGACGGCGGCGGTGCACGCAGCGCAGCCGGCGAGGTGTGCCTCGAACTCCCGGGCCTCGGCGGGGTCGAGGGCGCCGAGGACGTAGGAACCGTCCAGGCCGGTGAATCCACAGCTCATGTCTCCACCCCCATCTCCTCCAGTGCGAGCCTCAGTGCCTTGAGCGCGTAGTGCGTGCGTGACTTGACCGTGCCGGGTGGCACGCCGAGCCGATGTGCGGCCTCGGCCACCGGCAGGCCGCGGAAGTAGCACTCGAGGATCACCGCCCGGTGCTCCGGCGAGAGCCGGTCCAGCGCGTCGGCGACCATCCACGAGACCAGCAGCCGGTCAGTGTCGTCGACCGGGTCCCCCGGCTCGGGGGGCTCGGCGACGACGGTCTCGGTCCGGGTCCGGCGAGTGCGCCACTCGTCGATGACGATGTTGCGCGCCACCGTGAACAGCCACGCCCGGACCGAGCCCTGCTTGGCGTCGAGCGCCCCGAAGCTGCGCCACGCCCGGAGCAGGGTCTCCTGGGCGACGTCCTCGGCGCGGGTCCGGTCACCGGTCAGGCGCACGCAGTAGCCCCACAGCGCGGCTGCGTGCTCGTCGTGCAGCTGCTGCATCAGCTCGACCTGGTTCGCGGCCAACCGACCTCCTGCCGTCATCACCATTGTCGCGGGTCAGTGGTGGAGCGGCCCCCGGATCGCCCCGGCGGGGTACGTCGCGTTGTGCACGTTGAAGTAGTAGCGGCGCGGGTGGTCCAGCAGCCGGGTGATCAGCGCCTTCGACGCGTGGGCGCAGTGCTTGCCGCCGGTGACCGAGCCGGTGAGGTCCACGACGATGCTGCCGTCCTTGACCTTGTGGATGTGCGCGGCGTCGGGGGTGCCGATGTTGCTCCACTCGACGTTCGCGCAGACCCTCGTGGTGGCCTGGATCAGCCGGAAGTGCGCCTCCCCCGAGCCGTCGGGGTCGCCGCCCGGGCCGAGCTGGGCCTCCAGGGTCTTCACGGTCACGAGCCGGGCCGGGGCGGGGTCAGCGGCCGAGCTCGTGACCGCAGCACCGGACCCGGCGAGCAGGAGCGCCGTCGTGAAGGCGACGGCCAGGGACGGGGTGGTCAGTGATTTCGTGGTCATGGTGGAACCTCCTCACCTGTCCTACGGGGCAGGGCGAGGATCGGTTCAACCACCCGCTGATGGCCGAGACGGGGTCTGGTGGAGTCGGGGCCGGCGGTGTTCACTGCTGGGCATGGACAGCATGGCCACCCCCGAGGCCACGACCCCCGAGGAGACTGCCGTCGCGCAGGTCTCCGCGCGCCTGCGGACGCGCTTCCCCGACACGACACCCGAGACGATCGACCGGGTCGTCCGCGGTGCCCTGCACGAGTTCGACGGCCACCGGATCCGCGACTTCGTCCCGATCCTGGTCGAGCGCCACGCGATCGACCTGCTGCGCGGGTCGCCGACGAGCCTGACCGGCTGAGTCCGACGCCGGGCTGCTGCTAGGGCAGCAGCTTGTAGAGGTCGACCGCCGTCTCCTCGGGCGGGCTGGCGAACCCGCCCTCGATGCCGGCCTGCATCCTCGGCATCAGGATGCTGTCGCGGAACCGCTCCCAGCTCTCCTGGGTCTCGTGGACCGCCACGATCGTCCAGCCGCCCGGCGCCGGGCCGGCGGCGTGGAAGATCTGTCCGTCCGGGAGGGTGTCGGGACCCGGGTGGACGGCGGCGATCGACGCGTCGTACTGCTCCTGGGTGCCCCCAGGGAAGTGGTGGACGATGGCGTAGGGCATGGCTGCCTCCTCCCTGCGGACGCTAGGCCCGCCGGGAGGTCCGGCCATCCCTCATGCTGGTGAAGTCACGGCGGGGGTCGCTACAGGACGTGGTGGCCGTACATCTCGCCGAGCGGGTCGGCGATCAGCTCGATCCGCGCGCCGTCGGGGTCGCGGAAGTAGACCGAGACCCCGCTGTGCACCTCGTGCTCCACCCCGGCTGCGTCGAGCCGGGAGACGAGCTGTGCCCAGCGCTCGGGGTCCACCGAGATGGCCAGGTGGTGGAGGCCGCCCAGCACCTCGGCGTACGGACCGACGTCGAGGCCCGGGAAGTCGAAGAAGGCCAGGAGGTTCTGGTTGCCGATGTCGAAGAAGAAGTGCGAGGAGCCGGGGTAGTCGCGGTTCTCGATCAGCTCGGTCAGCGGGAAGCCGAGCACGTCCTGGTAGAAGCGGATCGTCGTCTCGACGTCGCTGCTGACGAGGGCGGTGTGGTGCAGGCCGCGGGCCGTCGAGGCGGGGCGGTCGTCCACGGGGACGAGGTGGGCGGCACGCAGCTCGGCGCGGCGCCGGGCCAGGGCGTCCTGGTCGGGTGTGGCCTCGCTCATGGGTCGCTCCTCCGTGTCGGCTCCCTGTCAGCTGAGTGGTGGGGAGAGCGTGCCACGCCGGTGGCCACCCTGCATCACCCGGGTTCGTGGGCGACGCCGTCGACCCGCTGGGCGGCGGGCACGCCGGTCGCGACGGCCTCGAAGTAGCGCAGCATCTCGACGGGGAAGGGCAGCACCAGCGTGGAGTTCTTCTCGGCCGCCACCTCCACCATGGTCTGGAGCAGCCGCAGCTGGAGCGCGGCGGGTGTGGACTCCATCGCCGCGGCGGCCTCGGAGAGCCGCTGCGAGGCCTGGAACTCGCCGTCGGCGGTGATGATCCGGGCCCGGCGCTCCCGCTCGGCCTCGGCCTGGCGGGACATCGACCGCTTCATCGTCTCGGGCAGGGCGACGTCCTTGATCTCCACCCGGTCGATCTCGATCCCCCAGGAGGCAGCGGGGTTGTCGAGCATCACCTCGAGGCCCTGGTTGAGCCGCTCCCGGTTGGACAGCAGGTCGTCGAGCTCGCTCTTGCCGATGATGGAGCGCAGCGAGGTCTGCGCGACCTGCGAGATGGCGAAGACGTAGTCCTGGACCTGGATCACCGCCCGCATCGGGTCGACCACCCGGAAGTAGACGACGGCGTCGACGCGCACCGTCACGTTGTCGCGGGTGATGCCGTCCTGGGCGGGGACCGGCATGGTCACGACCTGCATGTTGACCCGCTTCATCCGGTCCACGACCGGCACCAGGAACGTGAGGCCAGGGCGGCGTACGTCGTCCTGGGCGCGGCCCAGCCGGAACACCACACCGCGCTCGATCTGCTGGACGACGCGCACGCTGGTCGCCCAGCCCACACCCGCCAGCACCCCCAGCGAACCGAGCGTCAACAGCAGCGCATCCATGGCGACCTCCGCGGGCTCCATGGGCCCGGAGCCTCACTCCGAGCGTACGCCGGTCACCGTGGCGCGCCCTCGCCTGCGAGCGCCGTCAGCTCCTCCCGGCTCCAGCCGGCAGCGATCCCCGGGGCGGGCTCCAGATAGGCGGCGATCCGCGCCGCGTCCCAGCCGTGGGCCTCGCGCAGACCCGCCGCGATGCTGCGCAGGTAGGCCACGCTCGGCGCCGCGGGATCCAGTCCCCCGGCGTCGTGGTGGGTCACGGTGAACATCGGCGCCCCGGCCCGCTCCCCCAGCCGGGTGATCGTCTCGTAGCGCCCCGGCCCCATCGTGTGCACGGACTCGACGTCCGCGAGGATCCCCGACAGGTCGCGCGCGAAGTCGCCGCCCGGGGGCCGCCGCATCTCCTGCGCCGCGACGTCCGCGAGCTGTTCGGCGGTGACCAGGTAGGCCCGGCAGGCGACCCGGCCCGGTGCGTGCGGGTCGTAGAAGGCCATCGCGCCGCCCCACACGCCGGACTCCCCCGCGAACACGAGCCCGCCGGGCACCTCCAGGGCTGCCACCTCGGCGGGATCGGCGGGGTCCCGGCAGCCGGCGTAGACCCGGGAGCCACCGTGCGGCCGGCCGCCCGCGAGGTAGCAGCGGAACCGGGCGAACCCGAGGTTGGACCCGTAGGCGACGTACCAGACCCGGAGCACCTCGGACCTCACCCGGGGAGCGCCGGCTCCCGGAGGGACAGGCGCGCCTCCTCCAGCAGGATCCGCTGTGCGTCGCGGTAGCGGCGGTCCGCCTCGGCCGCGGTGTCGCCGACGGCGGTGAGGCCGATCCGGCCGTGCTCGGTCAGGCAGCTGATCATGTGGAAGACGATCCCGACCTGGCGCGAGGGGTCGAAGTGCAGCCCGTGGCGGGCGACGATGTCGAACAGGTCGGCCGGCACGAGGCCGCACAGCTGCTCGGACTCGAGGTGGTCGGTGGCGACGAGGTGCTTCTCGTGGCCGCGCGGGGTGAGGAACAGCGCGGTCCCCGGGTCGTAGCGCCCGTCGGTGAGGAACTGCAGCGTCAGGAACGGGTGGGTGGTGCCGCCCTTGCGCAGGTTCAGCTCGATCGCGTACGCCGTCCACTCGCCGGTCACGCTGCGCACGACCACGAAGTCGACCGCGAACCGGCCGAGCGCACCGCTCCGGGCGAGGCGGTGCCCGATCGTCTCGGCGTGCCGCGTGATCGTCCGGGCATACTCCGGCGCCGCCGGGAAGACGCAGCCCAGGTAGCTCTGTCCGCTGGCGCCGCCGAGCAGCTGGTCGTGCGTCGAGAGCAGCTCGACATCACCGCCGGGCAGCACCCGCAGCTGCACGCTGGGACTGCGCAGCTCGGCCCCGACGATCCGCTCCTCCACGATCCCGGCGCCCTCGGCCAGCTTGGCCAGGTAGACGTCGAGCGGCGTGTCCGGCGACTCCAGCTCCATCGCGTGCAGCCGCTGCACCACCTCCGCGCGCTCCTCCGCAGACCCGGGCGGGGGCAGGCCACCCAGGCGGACGACCGCGTTGCCCGCGCCCGAGACCCCCTCGTTGAGCTTGACGATCACGCTGTCCATCGCGGGCCGCTCGGCGCGCAGGGTGACGACGGCGTCGGCCAGGTCGTCGAGGGTGCGCAGGTCCTCCACGCCCAGCGGATGGGGTACGCCGATCTCCGCGAACATCCGCCGGCAGCCGCTCTTGCTGCCCAGCGGGGCCAGGCGGGGGTCGGCGCCGTACATCGGGATGCCGAGCGAGAGCGCCACGTCGCGCTCGAGCTCGGTGGTGTTGTAGGGCAGCAGGTGCGACCGGGCCGGGTTGGGCACCAGGGCCGCAATCCGCGCGAGCAGCCGGGGCCTCTGGAGCAGCTTCTCGCTCAGCGACCGCGGCGACGCGTCGTTGACGCTCACCAGCGTCAACCGGGCCCGGGCGTGGCTGGGGATCACCCCGGGCAGCAGCGCGAGGTAGTACTCGATGATCTCGGGGGCGATCGGCATCGAGGTCACGTAGACCATCCGGAGCCGCGGCTGGCGCAGCAGCACGAGCAGGAACAGGAAGCGCTCCTCGTAGGCCTGCGTCAGGCTGCCGCTCGCGGCGACCGCCCGGTCCAGCGTGATCGAGGGGACCACGACCACCGACTCGTCGTCGTGGTTGAGACGCATCGCCTCCCAGACCCCGGCCATCCTGGCCTGCAGCTCGTCGAAGCGGCGGTAGCGCTCCTCCTCGGACAGGTCGGAGAGCACAGCCGGAGCGGCGACCGGCGCGGTCCACAGGTCGCCGGTCACGACACGGTCCGTGAGTTGTCGACGCCCCGGACACTGAACGTGGTGACCCGCCGGCTGAAGCCGCGCAGCTCGCGGGCGCCGGCGTCCTCCCCGACCACGAGCGGCCCGGCCGCGGAGAAGACGCGCTCGGAGACCAGGACCTGCCAGGGCTCGGCGGCGTCACACAGCCGCGAGGCCAGGTTGGTGACGCTGCCGATCGCGGCGTAGTCGAGCCGGCCGTCGAAGCCGATCTTGCCGAGCGTCGCGTAGCCCTGCGCGATGCCGATCCCCAGGGCGAGGTCGTGCCCCTGCCGCGCCCACGCCTCGGCCAGGCCCCGCACCCGGGTCCGCATCGCCAGCGCCATCCGGATGGCGCGCAGCGGGCCGTCGTCGCAACGCACCGGGTCGTTGAAGAAGACCATCAACCCGTCGCCGGCGAACCGCTCGAGGGTGCCCTCGAACCGGAAGATCAGGTCGCCGAGGGCCTCGTGGTAGTCCTTCAGGACACCCATCACCTCCTCCGGCTCGCTCGCCTCGGCGAAGGTCGTGAAGCCGCGCAGGTCGCAGAAGACCACGACGATCTCGCGCCGGTGGCTCTCGAGGAACGACTCGTCGCCGGAGTCCACGATCAGCTCGGCCAGCTGCGGGGAGAGGAAGCGCCGCAGCCGGCCCATCCGCTCGAGCTCCGCGACCTGGGTCTCCACCCGGGACTCCAGCTCGCGGTTCCACGCGGCCAGCTCCGCGGCCTGGCGCCTGATCGTGTCCTGGTAGCGCTTGATCCGCGCCAGCGAGGCGACCCGGGCCAGCAGCTCGCTCTGGTTGACCGGCTTGCCCAGGAAGTCGTCGGCGCCCGCCTCGAGCGCCCGCACCTTCTGCTCGTCGCCGCTGGCCGTGACCATCACGACCGGCAGGTAGGCCGTGTCCGCCTGCTCGCGGATCCTCCGGCACACCTCGTAGCCGTCCAGGCCCGGCATCACGATGTCCAGCAGCACCAGGTCGACGTCGGAGGTGGCGATGACCTCGAGCGCCTCCTCGCCGGACACCGCCGTCAACACCGTGTAGCCCCGCGGCACGAGGATCGCCTCGAGCAGCCGGATGTTGGCCGGCTGGTCGTCGACCACCAGCACCCGGGCCCCGCCCTCGCCGGTCACGGCGCCCGCCCCAGCCGGAGGTAGTCGCTGACCTGCTGGGGCAGGGACCGCACGCTGATCGGCTTCTCGACGTAGCCGTTGAAGCCCGACTCGAAGGCCCGGTCACGGTCGTCGTTCATCGCGAACGCCGTCACCGCCACGACCGGGACGTCCTGGTTGTCCGCGCCGGCGCGGATCCTCCGCAGCGCCTCGGTGCCGTCGATGCCCGGGAGCTGGAGGTCCATCAGCACCAGGTCGGGCGTGGCCTCCACCGCCAGGCGCACGCCGTCCTCGCCGGTCGTCGCCTCGATGACCTCGTAGCCGAAGTGCTCCAGGACGTCGCGGACCAGCTTGAGGTTCTTCGGGTTGTCCTCGACGACGAGGATCCGCGGCGCACTCACGACGGCTCCCCCACCGGCGCGCCCACCGAGGCCAGGGCGGACAGCAGGTCGTCGCGGCGCACCGGCTTGACGAGGTACGCCGCGGCGCCCATCGCGACGCCCCTCGACCGCTCGTCGACGATCGAGACCACGATGACGGGGATGTCCCGGGTCTCCGGCTCGGACTTGAGGGCCTCGAGCACCGACCAGCCGTCGATGCCGGGCAGCCGGATGTCCAGCAGCACCGCGGCAGGGTGCACCCGCCGGACCGCCTCGAGGCCGGACTGCCCGTCGCGGGCCGCCGTGACCTGGAGGTCCGCGCCGGAGAGGTAGGCCGTGAGCAGGTCCAGGGAGGGCCGGTCGTCCTCGATGACCACGACGTCCCCCGCGAGCCCGGCCGGATCACGTCCCCCCACGGCCCCGACGGCCCCGCCGGTGCGATCGGGGAGCGAGAAGCCGAAGGTGCTCCCGACGCCGACCTCGGTGACCAGCCACATCCGGCCGCCCAGCAGCTCCACGAGGCGCCGCGAGAGCGTCAGGCCCAGCCCGGTGCCCTCCTCCCGCGAGCTGCCGCGCCCACCCTGCTGGAAGGACTCGAAGATCCGCTCACGGTCCTCCTCGGGGACCCCGATGCCGGTGTCGGTCACGGAGATGTCGACCTCGGCGGGGCCGCGCACCGCGCGCACGGTCACCGAGCCCCCGTCGCCGGTGAACTTCACGGCGTTGGTCATCAGGTTGAGCACGACCTGCTTGAGCCGCAGCCCGTCGGTGAAGAGCGGGTCGACGTCGTCGGCGACGTCGACGGTGAGCGTGATCGCGTGTCCGGCGGCCCGCTCGCGCAACATGGCCGCGGCGTCCTCCAGCAGCGGCCGCAGCTCGAGGGCCGAGTACTCCAGCTCCATCCGCCCGGCCTCGACCTTGGACAGGTCGAGGATCTCGTTGAGCAGCTCGAGGAGGTGCCGGCCCGAGCCGTGGATGTCGCGGAGGTACTCCTCCTGACGCTCGTTGATGTCGCCGAACATCCGCTCGAGGAGCACCTCGGAGAAGCCGAGGACGGCGTTGAGCGGCGTCCGCAGCTCGTGGGACATGCTCGCGAGGAACTCCGACTTGTGACGGCTCGCCAGCTCCAGCTCGGCGCTCTGCTGCTTCAGCTCGCGGTAGAGCTGGGCGTTGACGAGAGCCAGGCTGGACTGGTCGGCAAAGGTCTCCAGCAGGTCGAGGACCTCCTCGGTGAAGTCGCCGGGGCGCTTGCGTCGCACGATCAGCGAGCCCACGACCTGCCCCTCGCGCAGCATCGGGACCGCGACGAGCGACCGCCAGCCGTCGTCGAAGAGGATCTGCAGGTGCGGGTCGAGGTCGACCCGGGCCAGGTCGGTCACCGCCAGCGGTCGCCGCTCGCGGGCGGCGCGACCGACGAGCGTCTCGTCGAGGCCGATGCGGATGGAGCGGAGCCGCTCGACCACGGCCGGCTCGGTCCGGTAGACGCTGCGCACCACGAAGCAGCGGTCCCGGTCGGCGTACTCCATGATCGAGCCGCCGTCGGTGCCGGAGAGCTCGACCGCGTGCATGGCGATCGTGGCGAGCACGTTCTCGACGTCCAGGCTCGAGTTGACGGCCTCGCCCACCTGGCGCAGCGCCTCGAGCTCCTCCACCTTGCGCGCCAGCTCGGCGCTCCGTGCCTCGAGCTGCTGCACCAGCTGCACGCCGTTGACCGCCAGCGCGGCCTGCGCCGCGAACGCGGAGACGATGGCCATCTCCCGCTCGTCGAAGGGGTTCACGACGTCGCGCCACACGGTGAGCGCCCCCACCACCCGCTCGTCGAGCAGCATCGGCGCACCCATGGTGGTGCGGAAGCCGGCCACGCGCTGGAGGTCGTGGGCGCCGTAGTCGGGGTCGGCCAGCACGTCGGCGATCTGCTGGGTGGTGCGGTCCAGCCCCACCCGCCCGATCAGGGTCTCCCGGTCCACCGCCATCGGGTGCTCGGCGATGTAGGCGATCGACTCCTCGCTGAGCCCGACGGCCTTGATCAGCCGGTAGACCCCGTCCTCCAGCACGTAGAGGTGGGCCGCCTGTGCCGAGCACAACCGGCGGGCGCTCTCGACGAGGGTGGTCAGGACGGCGTCGGGGTCGCCGGCCCAGCGCCCCATGGCCGAGAGGACCTCGTTGGCCGCCTCGAACTGGTCCAGGAGGGCGGCGTGGTCTTGCAGGAGGCGCTCGTGGTCCGCGGCGCTGACGGCACCCGGGGCCGTGGCTGGCTCGACCATCGCTTCCTCCCCACCGTCGACCTCGGTCACCGGTGACGCCGTGTCGACGACCCTTCGAGTTTCCTCAGGTTCGCCGGAGGGGGCAATCGCCCAGGTGGCTCAAATGCGCGTCGGCGGGCGTCGGTCCGAGGCACCCCAATTGAGGCGATGGAGAGGCCCCACTCCGGTGCTCTGATGTGCGCATGCGCAGATTCCTCCTGGCCTCGGCCATCGCCGTCGCCGCGATCGGGATGCCGGCCGCCGCCACCACCGTGGCCCAGGCCCAGCCCACGTCGTCGACGAACCCCTGGAACGTCACCGTGGTCCGGTTCGCCCCGGGCACCACGCGTGACCAGATGTACGCCGCCGTGAAGGCGAGCGGCGGCGTCGTCACGACCGACCTCAGCAAGATCGGCGCGCTCGCGGTGGTCTCCACCAACGGGGCGTTCCGCTCGGACGTGAAGGGCAACTCGAAGGTCAAGAGCGTCTGGCTCGACAAGTGGATCAGCGTCGGTGAGCCCGACTCGTCGGGTGCGGCGGCCACCACGGGGAGCCCCCAGCTGGGCAGCCCCGGCACCGACCCGGTCCCCGACCCGTGGCACAACCTGTCGTCGTTCGCGGGCGAGACCAACCCCGAGGGCATCCTCCAGTGGGACGACAACCGGATGAACGTGCCGGCCGCCTGGGCCACCACCCTGGGCGACCGCACGGTGCGGGTGGCGGTGGTCGACAGCGGCCTGGACGGCTCGCACAAGGAGCTTGCCGCCAACTACGACGGCCAGGACTCGGCCAACACGATCCCCTGCAACGTGCTGACGCGACAGTTCGGACCCGGCCTCGGTGAGAAGGACTGCTCGAGCGGGGACACCGAGGGCCACGGCACGTGGGTCGGCAGCCGGATCGCCGGCGCCGTCAACGGCTTCGCCTCCAACGGCGTCGCGCCGAACGTGACGGTGATGGGCTTCAAGACGCTGTCGACGACGCTCGGTGGTGGGCTGACCACCTGGATCGTCGACGGCATGATCCGCGCCTGCGACGCCGACGCCGACGTGATCAACATGTCGATCGGCGGCTACGACGACCCGGTCCTCGACACCGGCGACTACCAGCTCTGGGTGGACGCCACGAACTACTGCCGTGCCAACGGCACGGCGATCTTCGCCTCCGCCGGCAACGAGCACGTCCGGGTCAACCGGGTCACCTGGAACGGCCTGGCCGGGGTCGGCCGGGTCGACAGCGGACCCGAGGGGATCGCGGACATCATCCCCGGGACCTCGGTCGCCGAGAACGACTACCGCGGCCTCCTCGAGGTGCCGGCCGGCGTGCCCGGGGTCGTCATGGTCTCGGCCACGAACAACGCGATCGCCCCGCAACCGGCCTCGGTCGACCCGGCGATCAAGTGGCCGGCCTCGGCGGTCGGCGCACGCGACCAGCTGACCTACTACTCCAGCTACGGGTCGCGCGTGGACATCGCCGCCCCGGGCGGCGCGCGGAAGTTCAACATCCCGCGCTACGACGGTGGCGCCGGTGACATCCTCTACGGCGGGTGGGGCACCCTCGGCGCGCTGACCGCCAACGGGGAGATCTGCCAGGATCCGTCGCTCGCGAGCTTCCTGACCTTCGCCTGCTTCAAGGTCAACGGCTCGGCGTTCGGGTGGCTGCAGGGCACCTCGATGTCCTCGCCCAACGCGACGGGCGTCGCCGCGCTGACCCTGGCGGCCCACCCCGAGCTCCAGGGCAACCCGAACGGGCTGCTCGCCAAGCTCCGGGCCACCGCCCGGACCGACATGGTGAACCTGACGGGCCCGAACGACCCGGCGAACAAGACCGACTCGACGACCGCCGGGCCGTGCCCGACGGGCTGGTGCCACCTCGACTTCCGGCACCCGATCCGCTTCGCCGACGCCTACGGCGCGGGCATGGTCAACGCCGGAGCCGCCGTACGGTGACATCGTGCAGACCACCCGGTTGTCGCTCCACGCCGTCGCCGAGCTGCTGCTCGCCGGACCGCAGCACGTCGTGAGCGGGACGATCAGGTTGCGCGTCACCCCCGGAGGGTTCGGCACGGTCGCCGAGCCCTCCGTGCGGGTGGAGGGCACGTCCCTGGTCGTCGGCGGCTGGGCGGTCCCCCTCGACGGGCGCACCATCGCCGAGGTCGGGGCCGGGGCCGGGGTGGTCCCGCACTCCCTGGACGACGTCTACTCCGGAGGCTGGGGCCTGACGGCGGAGCACCCGCTCCGGCTCGACCCGGCGGCGGCCGCCGAGATCGCGGAGGGGTTCAGGGCCGGGGCGGAGGCCATGACCGCGTTCGCCCCGGACCTCGACCGGGTGCTCTGGCCCGAGCACTTCGACCTGGGCATCACCCGCGACGAGGTGAACTACGGCGTCTCCCCCGGCGACGACTTCCTCGGCGTCCCCTACGCCTACGTCGGTCCGTGGAGGCCGGACCAGCACACCGGGCCGTTCTGGAACGCCCCTTTCGGGGCGGCCCACCCCCTGTCGGAGATCCCGGACCTGGCGGCGTTCTTCGCCGAAGGAGCGGCGCTGGCCGCGCAGGGGTAGACCTGCACAGAACCTTCACGAGTCGTCCCCCACTCACCCCCTCCTCGACTCCTACGCTCGCTGCATGCCAGTCACCGGGACCGCCGTCGCCGCGCCGCGCATCCTCGTGGTGGAGGACGAGCCGGTCATCAACCAGGCCGTCACCGACCGGCTCCGTTCGTCGGGCTACGAGGTCGTCCAGGCCTTCGACGGCCCCGGCGCCGTGCGGCTCTGCGCGGAGACGGCGCCGGACCTGGTGCTGTTGGACGTGATGCTCCCCGGCTTCGACGGCCACGAGGTCTGCCGCCGGATCCAGGCCGACCGGCCGGTCCCGGTGCTGATGCTCACCGCCCGCGACGACGAGGCGGACATCTTGGTCGGCCTGGGCGTGGGCGCCGACGACTACCTCACCAAGCCCTTCCGGATGCGTGAGCTCGTGGCCCGGGTCGCGGCCCTGCTCCGCCGTGTCGAGCGGGCCGCCGAGCTCGCCACCCGCTCGGCCGGTTCCCTGGACCGGCTCGGCGACCTGCGGGTCGACGCGGCCGCCCGCCGCGTCTGGGTCACCGGGGACGAGGTGCACCTGACCCCGACCGAGTTCGACCTGCTGCTCTGCCTGGCCGCCAGCCCGGGCACCGTGCTGACGCGCGAGCACCTGTACGCCGAGGTCTGGGGCTGGCAGGGCGCGACGGGGACCCGCACGGTGGACAGCCACGTGAAGGCGCTGCGCGGCAAGATCGGCGCCGACCGGGTGCGCACCGTGCACGGCGTCGGCTACGCCCTCGAGACCCCGTCCGCGGACAGCCGATGAGCACGCCCGTGCTCGACCGCGTCAGCTCGGTCAAGGTCAAGCTCGGCGTCCTCGTCGCGGTCAGCGTCACGGTCGCGTCGGTGGTCGGCGCGATCGGCTCCGGCGGCGGCGTACCCATCTGGTTGGCCGTCCCGGTCACCGTGGCGCTGGCCCTGGGCGTGACCCAGCTGCTGGCCGTCGGCATGACCTCACCGCTGCGCGAGATGACCGCGGCCGCCGGCCGGATGGCCCGCGGCGACCACGACGTACGCGTCACCGCCACCTCGAGTGACGAGGTCGGCGAGCTGGCCCGCGCCTTCAACCGGATGGCCGCCGACCTCGCACAGGTCGACCGCCAGCGGCGCGAGCTGGTGGCCAACGTCAGCCACGAGCTCCGGACCCCGCTCGCGGCGCTCTGTGCGGTGCTGGAGAACCTCGTCGACGGGGTCGCCGAGCCGGACCCCGTCGCGCTCCGCACCGCGCTCGACCAGGCCGAGCGGCTCTCGGCCCTCGCCTCGGACCTGCTCGACCTGGCCCGCGTGGACGCGGGGCAGACCGACCTCTCCCCCACCGACGTCTCTGTCGGAGACCTCCTGGACCGGGCCGTGGCCGAGGCCCGGGCGACCGGCCGCGAGGTGACCTACGACGTGCGCGTCACCCCGCCCGCGCTCAGCGTCCCGGCCGACCCGGCGCGGCTCCACCAGCTCGTCGCCAACCTCCTGGACAACGCCTCGCGGCACAGCTCCACGGGCGGCGTCGTCCGGGTCACCGCGGCAGGGACGGACGGTGGCTGGCGGCTCGAGGTCCACGACGACGGGCCCGGGATCGCGGCCGCCGACCGGGACCGGGTGTTCGAGCGGTTCGGCACGCTCTCCGACGCCGAGGGTGGCGGCGGCACCGGCCTCGGGCTGGCCATCGCCCGCTGGGTCACCGACCTGCACGGCGGCACCATCCACGTCGTCGACCCCGAGCCGGGCCGCACCGGCGCCCGCGTGCGCGCCGAGCTGCCCGCCGTCCTGACCCCCACCACCACCCGGACAACCGAGACCGAGGAGCCGGCCATGTCGATCCCCGCCCCGACACCGCCCGCCGTCCGGGTCCCCGAGCCGACGTTGGACGCGCTCTTCGGCCGCTTCTGGCCCGACGCCGGCGTCCCCGGCAGCCGGCGCACGCTGCTCGCGAGCGCGGGCGTCGGCCTGCTCGCCAGCGTGGTCCTGCCCTTCCGCAGCTTCGGGCTGGGCACCTTCCTGGTCCTGCTGGCCGCCGGGGCTGTCCTGCTCGCCTCGAGCGTGCACCGCCGCTCGCCGTTCACGCTGACCTGCGCCGGGCTCTGCCTGCTCCTGGCCGGCACCGTGGTCGTCCGGGACGCCCAGTGGATCGTGGCGCTCTGCCTGTTCGCCGGCGGTGCCGTGTGCATGGCCGGGCTGGTCGACGGCCGGACCTTGCGGGGCTTCGTGCTCGCCGGCATCGCCTGGCCGCTCGCCGGGCTGCGCGGCCTGCCCTGGCTCGGCCGGTCACTGCGCGGCACCGGTGGTCCCGGGCGGTCCACGGCGGCCGTCCGGACGGTCGCGCTGTCGGTCCTCGCCGTGCTCGTCTTCGGACTGCTCTTCGCCTCCGCGGACGCGCTCTTCGCCTCGTGGGTCGACGTGCTCGTCCCCAACTTCCACCACGACACGCTCGTCTTCCGGGCGTTCCTGGCGGTGGCCGTCGGCGGCATGGTGCTCGCCGCGGCGTACCTCGCCGTCAACCCGCCCTCGGTCGACACGAGCAGCGGCCCGGCGCGACCGGTCGCCCAGCGCTACGAGTGGCTCGCGCCGGTGCTGCTGGTCGACGCGGTCTTCCTCCTCTTCCTCGCCGCGCAGGCGACGGTCATCTTCGGCGGCCACGGCTACCTCGAGCGCACGACCGGCCTGACCTACGCCGAGTACGTCCACCAGGGCTTCGGCCAGCTCACCGTCGCCACCGCACTGACCCTGCTGGTGGTCGGCGCCGCCGCCCGCAAGGCACCTCGTGCGACCCCGTCCGACGTGGCCTGGCTGCGTGGCTCGCTCGGCCTGCTGTGCGTGCTGACGCTCGTCGTCGTGGCCTCGGCGGTGCACCGGATGCACCTCTACCAGGAGGCCTACGGCTTCACCCGGCTGCGCCTGCTCGTCGACGTGTTCGAGGGCTGGCTGGGCCTGCTCGTGGTCGGGCTGCTCGCCGCCGGGATCACCCTGAGGGCCGCCTGGCTGCCGCGTGCCGCGCTGCTCAGCGGCGCCGGCCTGCTGCTGGCCCTGGCCGCCGTCAACCCGGACGCGTGGATCGCGCAGCACAACATCGACCGGTACGCCGCGACCGGCAAGGTCGACTGGTCCTACCTCGAGGGCCTGTCCGCGGACGCCGTGCCGGTGCTCGCGACGCTGCCGCGCGACGCCGTGCCGTGCGCCCTCGCCGGCCACGGGACCGGCTCCGACGACGACTGGCTGGCGTGGAACCTGGGCCGGCACCGCGCGGACCCGATCCTCCGGGCCCACCTGGAGGACAACCGCTACTTCCCCACCTGCGAGAACGTGGACTGATCCGGCCGCTCGGTGTGGGCGTGCGACGGCTCGACCC
Source organism: Nocardioides ginsengisegetis (assembly GCF_014138045.1). Taxonomy (NCBI): domain Bacteria; kingdom Bacillati; phylum Actinomycetota; class Actinomycetes; order Propionibacteriales; family Nocardioidaceae; genus Nocardioides; species Nocardioides ginsengisegetis. The sequence continues at coordinate 882,906 of NZ_JACGXA010000001.1, read as the reverse complement.
GCAGGAGGCGGGCGACGCCGTCGGGGAGGTACCAGTTCCACCGGCCGAAGAGGGACACCAGCGACGGCACCAGGAGGGACCGGACGACGGTCGCGTCGAGCAGGATGCCGAAGCCGAGGCCGGTCGCCATCACCTTCAGGTCGGTGCCCGGGCCCGACGCGAGGGCCGCGAACGCCAGGAACAGGATCAGCGCGGCGCTCGTGACGAGCCGGCCGGTGCGCCCGATGCCCTCGATGACGGCGGAGTCGGTGGGGTGCCCCGCGTCGTACTCCTCCCGGATCCGGGCCAGGATGAAGACCTCGTAGTCCATCGACAGCCCGAAGAGGAACGCGAAGACCATCAGCGGCACCCAGAACGTCACCGCGCCGGTCTCGGAGATGCCGAAGAGCGCGTCGGAGCCGTGGCCGTCCTGCCAGAACAGCACCATCGCGCCGTAGACGGCGGTGAGCGAGACCAGGTTGAGGATCACCGCCTTGAGCGGCAGCAGCAGCGATCGGAACGCCCGAACGAGCAGCACGTAGGTCAGCAGCGCGATCAGCGAGAGCATCAGCGGGAAGTTGCCGTAGACCGCGTGCAGGAAGTCGACCTGGGCGGTGCCGAGGCCGGCCACCCCGAGCACGCCCGGCATGCCGTCGGCGGCGTCCTTGACGCGCCGCACCACCTCGACGCTGCGCGAGTTGACGGTCTCGCCGTCGGGGATCAGCACCACCACGGTCCGGCCGTCGGCGGTGCTCGTCGCGCCGGTCGACACCAGCGCGGCGTCGATGCCCTGGATCTTGCCGAGCTCCGCCGCGACCGACGACGCCTGGTCGCTCTCGGTCAGCACCTCGATGGGCGTGAGCGCCCCGGTCGTGATGCCGCCGTCCTCGAGGGTGTGGAGCGCGGTCACCGCCGGGCCGCTCTGGGCCAGGGAGTCGGAGGAGGCGGCGCCGATCTTGATGCCGAGGAACGCCACGAACAGCAGGCCGAGCGCCAGCAGGGCCACGAGGAGGGCGGCCACGCGACGGCGTACGACGAGGCGGGCCCACTTCGTCCAGCCCTTGCTCGCCTTGTTCTCGTGGCGGATCTTGGGCCAGTCCACGCGCGGCCCGATGCCACCGAGGATCGCGGGGGTCAGCGAGAGCGTCACCATCACGCTGGCGAAGGGGATCAGCGCGCCGCCCATGCCGATGCTGCGCATGAAGGGCACCGGCAGCACGATCAGCGCCAGGAGACCGATCGCCACGGTCAGGCCGCTGAAGAGCACGGCCTGCCCGGCGGTCTCCATCGCCGCGACGACCGCCTCGTGGTTGTTCTTGCCGTGGTCGCGTTCCTCCCGCCACCGGGTGACCAGGATCAGCGAGTAGTCGATCGCGACGCCCAGCCCGACCAGCGCGACCAGGAACTGCACGATGAACGACACGTCGGTCAGGTAGGTCAGGGGCAGCAGCATCAGGAACGTCGCCAGGATCGACACCGCCGCGACCGCCAGGGGCAGCAGCGCCAGCATCGAGGCGAAGACGAACGCCAGCACGAGGAGCGCACCCAGTCCGCCGAGGAGGGTCTCGGTCAGCACCCCGGGACCGCCGGAGTCGTCGCCGATCGCGAGCGCGTCGATGCCGGTGACCCCCACCACGGCCCCGGACGGCACGGCCCCCTCGACCGCCGTACGGATCGGCTCCGTGGGCGGCTTGGCGTCGAACGTCTGCGGGAAGGGGTAGAAGACCATGGCGTACGCCGTGCGGTCGTCGTCGGTCCGGAACGCCGTGTCCCCGGTGTTGGCCTCGTCGACGACCCGCGTGTCCGGCACGCCCTGCTCGATGGCCGCGAACGCCTGCGCGACCGCGTCCTCGTTGCCGGTGATCGTCTGGCCCTCGGGCATCGTGACCGTCGCCAGCATCGGCGTGGTGTTGCCGCCGTTGTGCACGGCCTGCACGATCAGGCTCGTCGCCTCGGTGCCCGGCTGCCCCGGCAGCGAGAAGTCGACGGTCAGGCGGTCACTCGTCCGGCTCGCCGACGCGCCGCCGGCCACCAGGACGAGCAGCCAGAACACCCCGACCCACCTGCGGTGCCGCAGCACGAACTCGGCCCAGCGACGCATCGAACGGCTCCTGTCGTGCGGGGACGCATCAGCACGACGCTAGTGACCCCGGCCGCCTCCCGCGTCCTCGATCGCAATGATCTTGGGGGCGGTCCAGACCTGGGTCGCGTCGGCGCGACTGCCCGCTGAGCGACGCAGATCGGGCGCGCGCGTCCGCTCCGGAGGACACCTCGTCACGTTTCGGGAAGACCAGGTTTGAGCCCCGGGCCCGCGGGTATCAGGGCCGCGGGAGACGGGGGTCTAACAAGTGGGAGGGAAACCCTTGTCCATGTATTTCGCGACGGCCGACGCCGTCCATCGCAGGGAGCACGCACGGTCCACCTGGGGGCCGCCCGTCGGCATCGAGGGGCCCACCGGACACGACCGATAGGGCCCCGGTCATGGACACAGTTGCCCTGCAGCGCAGCTGGGACCAGGTGACGAAGCACGGGCACGCCGTGCCGTTGTACTTCTACTCGCACCTGTTCCTGGCGCACCCTGAGGTGCGGTCGATGTTCCCGCTGTCGATGGCCAACCAGCGGGACAAGCTCGTCAGCGCGCTCGGTCGGGTCGTCAGCCACGTCGACCAGCTCGAGACCGACGAGGCGTTCCTCCAGCACCTGGCGCGGGACCACCGCAAGTACGGCGTGATCACCGAGCACTACAACGCCGTCGGCGCCTCGCTGTGCGCGACCCTGGCGCACTTCCTGGGCGACGAGTGGGACGAGGACCTCGCGGCCGACTGGGCGATGGCCTACCAGGTGATCGCCCGGATCATGGTCGAGGCGGCCGACATGTCGCAGGAGACCACCCCGGACTTCTGGGACGCCGACGTGGTCAAGGTCGAGCGACGGATGATGGACCTCACCCTGGTCCGGCTCCAGCCGAAGCGTGAGCTGAAGTTCCTGCCCGGCCAGTCGCTGTCGATGGAGATCCCGCAACGGCCCCGGCTGTGGCGCTACTTCAGCCCGGCCAACGCGCCGCGCCAGGACTGGTCGATCGACCTGCACGTGCAGCAGATCGACGGCGGCCAGGTCAGCACCGCGTTGACCCGGTCCCTGAAGGCCGGTGACACGGTCAAGCTCGGCGCCCCCGTCGGTGAGCGGCTGACCCGTACCGAGAACGACCCGACCGACCTCCTGATGGTCGCGGGCGGCACCGGCCTGGCGCCCCTGCGCGGCGTCCTGGAGCAGATCGACCGCGAGTGGCAGCGCCTCGGTGCGGCCCCGCGGGTGCACCTGCTCCACGGCGTACGCATGCCCTGGCACCTCTACGACCGCAAGGTCCTGCGCGAGCTCGCCAAGGACCGGCCGTGGTTCGAGTACACCGAGGTCGTCTCCGACGACCCGTCCTTCCCGGGCACCCGGGGCAAGGTCGGCTCGATCGCGTCCCGCCAGCACCTCGGCGGACGTACGGCGATGGTGTGCGGCGGGCCGCAGATGGTCGCCCACACCCTCGAGCAGCTGACCGCTGCGGGGATGCCGACCGAGCAGATCAAGTACGAACACTTCTACTACGCGGCCGCGAGCGAGCAGAACGCCGACGCAGCCCTCAACGAGCAGGTGAGTTAGCAGTGAAGACCAACACCGAGCAGGCCTGGCAGCGCCACCAGACGCCCACCGCCATCCGCAACGAGGGTTTCTCGCGCCGGCTGCGCGGCCTCGACGAGGACGAGGTCCGCGACTACCTCGACCTGCTGGCCGACCAGGTGCAGGGCACCGAGCGCCACATGCAGGAGCTCCAGGCCGACAACGACCGGCTCCGCGCCGAGCTCGACCGGCTCCAGGCCGAGATCGGGCCCCTGCGTGAGCTCGCCGACCGGACCCCGGCCGAGGAGCGCGTGAACGACCAGGTCGTGGAGCTCTTCAGCCAGGCCCAGCTGGTCGCCGAGGAGATGGTCGAGGACGTCAGCCGGGAGGCCCGGCAGCGGCTGGGCCAGGCCCGCGAGCAGGAGCGCAAGATCATCGAGGAGGCGATGCAGACCGCGCAGCGGACGCTGCGCGACGCCCAGGCGATGGTGATGCGGACCGGCCCGGGCCCCTCGGCCGGCTACGCCCAGCTGGAGGCGCCGCTGGGCGGCGACGTCGACCAGGTGCGGTCCTTCGCCCAGGCGGCGACGGCACAGATGCAGTCGATCATGGAGGCCTTCGCCGCGCAGGTGGCGCGGCTCGAGCCGCGTCCGAGCGCCGGGTTGGACCCCTGGGGCTCCGTGTGATCGGTCGGCTCCTCCGCGTTCGCTGCGCGGTCGCGAAGCGGCTGGGCACGAAGGGGGCGGCGGTCGCCCTCGCCCTCTTCCTGGTGGTCGTCGTCGTGGCCGCCGGCACCGCCATGGGCCTCACCGGCAAGGCCGGCACCGGCGAGACGACGTACGTCGACGTGTCGATGCAGCACATGCGCTACTCCCTGCCGACCATCGAGGTGCCCGCCGGCAACCGGCTGGTCATCAACCTCCGCAACGACGACGAGGACATGGTCCACGACCTGGTCCTGGACAACGGCGCCCACAGCGAGCGGCTGGCCCCGGGTCAGTCGGCGCAGGTGGACGTCGGGGTCGTCGACCACACCCTGCACGGCTGGTGCTCCATCAGCGGGCACCGCCAGATGGGGATGGAGCTGGAGGTCGTGCCGCGGGGCGCCTCCTCCGACGACGGCGCGATGTCGGGCCACGACATGGCCGCGATGTCCGGCCACGACGGGTCGGCCGCGGACGACATGGACCTGATGGCCGATCCCGGCCCGGACTTCACGCCGTACGACGCGGTGCTGCCGCCCCTCAAGCCCCTGTCCGGCGGCGAGGTCCGCAAGTCGACGATCACCATCGAGGAGTCGACGAAGGAGGTGGCGCCCGGGGTCGAGCAGAAGGTGTGGACCTTCGGCGGCACCATGCCCGGGCCGGTGCTGCACGGGCAGGTCGGCGACACCTTCGAGGTCACCCTGGTCAACCACGGCACCGAGGCACACGGCATCGACTTCCACGCCGGGTCCTTGGCCCCCGACACCGTCATGAAGCCCATCCCGCCCGGCGGGTCCGTGGTCTACCGCTTCACCGCCGAGCGGGCCGGGATCTGGATGTACCACTGCTCCTCGATGCCGATGTCGGTGCACATCGCCAACGGCATGTTCGGCGCCGTGGTCATCGAGCCGCCCGACCTGCCCAAGGTGGACCGGAGCTACGTCGTGGTCCAGTCCGAGCAGTACTTCGGCCCGCAGGGCGGCAGCGCCGATCCCGACAAGGTGATGGCCGGGGTCCCCGACACCGTGGACTTCAACGGCTATCCCCGCCAGTACGACCACTTCCCGCTGCCCGCCAAGGTCGGCGAGCGCGTCCGGGTGTGGGTGCTGGACGCCGGCCCGAGTCGTGGGACCGCCTTCCACGTCGTGGGCACGCAGTTCGACACGGTCTACTCCGAGGGGGCCTACCTGCTCGGCGGTGGCGGTGACAGTGGGGCCACCGGGAGCGGGGGAAGCCAGGCGCTCGGCCTGATGCCGGCCCAGGGCGGCTTCGTGGAGATGACGTTCCCCGAGCCGGGCCACTACCCCTTCGTCTCGCACGTGATGACCGACGCCGAGCGTGGGGCGCACGGGCTCTTCGAGGTGACGAACTAGGAGCCCGACCCCTCGACTGCCTGGTCGTCCCGGGCCCCCCACCCTCCCGGGACGACCAGGCCGCACATGCCGCGCAGTCGTGCTGCCCAGAGTGCGCCCGGGCGCTCCCTGAGCAGCACGCCCCGACCCGGGGAAGCCGTCTCGCGCCGCTACGCTGGACGCGGGATGGGCGCCACCGCCGCGGAACGTCGGAGCAACCTGCCCGCGGAGCTGTCGAGCTTCGTGGGACGGCGGCACGAGCTCGCCTCGGTGCGCAGCGGACTGGCCTCGCACCGGCTGGTGACCCTGTTCGGGCCCGGCGGGATGGGCAAGACGCGGCTGGCCTACCGCGCCGCGGCTGACCAGGAGCGCCGGTTGGCCGACGGGGCCTGGGTGGTCGAGCTGGCCCCGGTGCCCCTGCCCGAGCTGGTGCCGGACACCGTGGTGGCGGCGCTCGGGCTCCGGTCCGCCTCCGGCAGCCCGACCGAGCGGCTCGTCGCGCACCTGCGCGAGCGGCACCTGCTGCTGGTCCTCGACAACTGTGAGCACGTGCAGGACGCGGCCCGGGCGCTGGCGGCCGAGCTGCTGGACGCCTGCCCCGCCCTCCGGATCCTCGCGACCAGCCGGGAGGCGTTGGCGCTGCCCGGCGAGCTGGTGCTGCCGGTGCCGCCGCTGCCGATGCCCGGGCGCGGTGTCGCGTCGCCCGAGGCCCTGATGCACTTCGACGCGGTCCGGCTCTTCGTCGACCGGGCCGCCGCCAGCTGGTCGTCGTTCCAGGTCACCGCGGACAACCAGGACGCGCTCGCCGAGCTCGTGCGCCGCCTCGACGGGATGCCCCTCGCCATCGAGCTGGCGGCGGTGCGGGTCCGGTCGCTGACGGTCGAGCAGATCCTCGAACGGCTCAACGACCGCTTCGCCCTGCTCACCCGGGGCAGCCGGGCGGCGTCGCCGCGGCAGCAGACCCTGCAGGCGCTGCTCGACTGGAGCCACGACCAGCTCGAGCCGCGCGAGCGGATGGCGTGGGCCCGCACGTCGGTCTTCAGCGGCGGCTTCGACCTCGCCGCACTGGAGGCCGTGGCGTGCGACGACGACCTGCCGGTCGAGGCGCTGCCCGACGTCGTCGACCGGCTGGTCGCCAAGTCGGTGCTCGTGCGCGAGCCGTCCGACGTGGGCGGCGCGGCCCGCTTCCACATGCTCGACTCACTGCGTGAGTACGGCGCCGCGCGGCTGGCGGAGGCCGGCGGCACGGCCCAGCACGCCGAGCGCCACCGCCACTGGTACGCCGAGCGGGCGGCACGGGCCGCCCGGGAGCTCTTCGGGCCGGCGCAGGTCGACTGGTTCGACCGGATGCGCGCCGACCACGACAACCTGCGGTCCGCCCTCGAGCGCCTCGCCCACGACCCGGCCGACGCGGCCGAGGGCCTGCGGATGGCCTGCGCGATGCAGCACCACTGGGTGATGGTCGGCCGCTTCGGCGAGGGACGGGCCTGGGTGGAGCGGCTGCTGGCCCAGCTCGGCGAGCAGGACGCGGCCGGCACGACACGGGCGGCCGGGCTCGAGGTGGCCGGCCGGCTGGCGGTCCTGCAGGGACAGATCGAGGTGGGCCGGCCGTTGCTGGAGGAGGCGCTGGCCACCGCGACGGCGGCCGGCGACGCGACCTGGCGCGCACACTCGCTGCACGGCCTCGCCCTGGCCTCGGCCTTCTGGGGCGAGCCGGCCGCCGCCCTGCCGCTCCTCGAGCAGGCGCTCGACCTGCACCGCGAGGGCACCGACCCCTTCGGCGTCCCGCTGGCGCTCGTCCAGGTCGCCACGGTGCACGCGGCCCTCGACGACCCGGACCGGGCCATGGCCCGCGCGGAGGAGTGCATCGCCCTGAGCGAGGCGGCCTCCGAGCGCTGGTGCGCCGCGATGGCCCGCTGGGTCCAGGCGCTCGTGCAGTGGCGGCTCGGTCGCGGCACCCGCGCGCGGACCTACGCACGCGACGTGCTCCGTCTCAAGGAGCCCTTCGGCGACCGGATGGGGATGGCGATGTCGCTCGCCGTCGTCGCGTGGGCGGAGTCCGAGGCCGGGCACGCCGCCGAGGCCGCGCGGCTGCTGGGCGCGGTGGAGTCGGCCCTCGACTCGATCGGCGCGACCCTCTTCGGCCACCTCCACGAGGACCACGACCGGTGCCTGGCCCGGACCCGCGAGGCGCTCGGCGAGCTCGCCTTCGCGCGGGCCTTCGAGGAGGGGGCGGCGCTGCGCTTCGACGAGGCGGTCGCGCTCGCCGTCGGACGCCGTACGCCGGCTGCCGCCGACCCCGAGGCCGACGGGGTCCGGCTCACCCGTCGGGAGGCCGAGATCGCGACGCTGGTTGCCGAGGGGCTGACCAACCGAGAGATCGCCGAGCGGCTGGTGATGGCACGCCGCACCGCGGAGGGCCACGTCGCGCACATCCTCGGCAAGCTCAGCCTCACCTCGCGGTCCCAGGTCGCCGCGTGGGTGGCCGCCCAGCACCCCGCGGAATGAGGGTGGACTAGACCATTGCAGGTTGGCGTGTAGCGCACGTCACGTGCTGCGGCGCCGGGTCCCTCTCCCTGCGCATGATCGAAGGCGCACAACGCTGCCTGGGGAGGGAGCCACGTTGTTGAGCAAGCACATGCTCGAGAAGTCCATGCACCGCACGACCCGCTGGATCGGGACGGTCCTGACGGGAGCGCTGGTCGCCGCGCTCGCGGCCACCGGCCCGCCCGCGTCTGCGGGCACCACACAGCCCAACGTCCCGTGGTCGGCGTACCTCTCCGGGTGGACCGACCAGTACATCCCGACCAGCGACAACGACTGCGTGGCGGGTCGCGACAAGTGCCTCAAGGCGACGCTCAGGGAGCTGGCCCGGGTCGCGGACGACACCGCGACGAGCTGCTCCCACAACGCGATCTTCGCGCGCGCCTACCTGCGGATGACGCAGACCTACGGCTGGAGCCGCGCGATCCCGGGCTACTACGCGGACGTGCCGTTCGCCAACCACCAGGACGCGGTCTTCGCGAAGTACTTCACCGACTCCTACTACAACTACCAGTCCGGCAACCGCGCCGCCGTGCCGGAGGCCTGGCAGATCGCCCTGGACGCCTCGCGCGACGAGCGCGTCACCGGCACCGGCAGCCTGCTGCTCGGCATGAACGCCCACATCAACCGCGACCTGCCGTTCGTGCTCGCCGCGGTCGGGCTGGTCGCCCCGGACGGGTCCTCCCGCAAGCCCGACTACGACGCGGTCGAGCGGTGGCTCTACACCGCCACCGAGCCGCTGATCGCCGAGTTCGCAGCGCGCTTCGACCCCACGGTCGACGACGGCGACGACCCCTACGGCATCAGCAACCTCGCGCTCTTCCAGCTGGTCTCGCAGTGGCGCGAGACCGCCTGGCGCAACGCGGAGGCCCTGGTCTCGGCGCCGACGGCGGACGCGCGCGCCCAGGTCGCGGCCTCCATCGAGGCGGCGGCCACCCAGGCGGCGAAGGGCATCCTGGCCACTCAGTCCTACGTCCCGGGCCTCAGCTCACCTGTCGCCCGCGACCGGTTCTGCCGCGCGCACTACGCCGACGCTCCCCCGGAGGCCTACGACTTCGGGTGGGCCAAGCCCTTCGGCTACTAGGAGGTGCCCGGACGTTGGTGACCTCGCGTCACGGAGACCTGGTCGGACGCCGCCAGGAGCTGGCCGACCTGCGGAGCACCCTCGGCTCCGCACGGTTGGTCACCCTGACGGGTCCGGGCGGGATCGGGAAGACCACGCTCGCCCGCGCCGCCGCCGCCGACCACGGCCGGGCGCGCCGGGAGGAGACGTGGGTGCTCGACCTGGCCGACCTGGTCGACGCCGACCTGCTCGGGCACTCGGTCGCCGGGGTGATCGGCGTCCAGGCCCGGGGTGCGTCGGCCGACGAGGTCGCCGCCGCGGTGGCCGACCGCGCCGGCCTGCTCGTCCTGGACGGCTGCGAGGCAATGCTCGATGCCGCCGTGTCACTGGTCGCGGCGCTGCTCGCCGCGGCCCCCAGGCTGCGCGTCCTGGCCACCTCGCACCAGCAGCTCGGCGTGACCGGCGAGGTCGTCGTCCCCGTCGGACCGCTCCCGGCCGAGGACGCCCAGGCACTGTTCGCGACCCGGGCGGCGACCGCCCTGCCGTCCTTCCGGCTCACCGACGACAACGCCGTCGCGATCGCGCGACTCTGCGAGGCGCTCGACGGGGTGCCGCTGGCGGTCGAGCTGGCCGCCGCCCGGATCCTGGTGCTCTCCCCGCAGGGCATCCTCGAGCGCCTCGACGACCGGCAGCGACTGCTGGTGAAGGGCGCCCGCGACGCCCCGGCCCGGCAGCGCTCGCTCCGGGCCTCGCTCGAGGCCAGCCACGAGCTGTGCACCCCGGACGAGCAGCTGCTGTGGGCGCGGCTGTCGGTGTTCACCGGCGGCTTCCCCCTCGAGGCGGCCGAGGAGGTCTGCGCCGGCGACGGCCTCGACGCCGGCGACGTGCTCGACCTCGTCGACGGGCTGCTCGACAAGTCGGTGCTGACCCGCGAGGACGACGGGGCGTCCTACGTCCGGTTCCGGATGCTCGACTCGCTCCGGGAGTACGCCCGCGAGACGCTCACCGAGGACCAGGTGCAGGCGGCCCGCGCCCGGCACCTGGCCTGGTACGCCGACCTCGTCGGCACCGCGGCCGCCGGCTTCTTCGGTCCCGGACAGGCCACGTCCTACCGCACCCTGCGACGCGAGCACGCCAACCTCCGCGAGGCGCTGCGGTACGCCGTCGCCGACCCACGGCATGCGGCGCAGGCCCTGGAGATCGTGGCCGCGCTCGAGCCCTGGTGGGCGGTGACCGGGCGCGTGAGCGAGGCCCGGCACTGGCTGGCCCGGGCCTGCGACGCCGCCGACGCCCGGCCGGACACGCGGGTCCGCGCCCTGGCCCTCGCCGGCTGGACCGCGACCCTGCAGGGCGACCCGGACGCGGGTCGGTCACTGCTCGAGAAGGCCGACGCGGTGGTCGCGGAGCACCCCGTTGACGACGCCACGCGCGGCCGGTTGCTGGTGGCCCGCTCGCTCGAGGCGAGCTGGCGGGGCGCCCCCGACGAGGCGCTGGTGTCGCTGGAGCAGGCGGTGGCCGCGGCCCACGCGTCCGGCGACCGGATGCTCGAGGTGACGGCCGTGCTCGTGCTCGGTCTGTCCCACGCCTTCGTGGGCGACCTGGACCGGGCCGGGGTGACCCTCCAGGCCTGCGTGGACCTCACCGAGCCGGTCGGCGAGGTGCACGTCCGCTCCTACGCCCTGTCCGCGCTGGGGATGCTCGCGCTGCTGCGGGCCGACGCGGACACGGCCGCCGACCTGGAGCGGCGGGCGCTCGTGATGAGCGCCGAGCTCGGCGACCGCTCGGCCACGGCGTTCGTGCTGGAGGTGCTCGCGTGGGTGGCGGCCGCGGAGCGGCGCACCGAGCGTGCTGCGACGTTGCTGGGCGCGGCGGACGCGCACTGGCGCCACCTCGGGGTGGACCCGGACGCCGTGCCCTACCTGTCGGCCAACCGCCGGCTGAGCGAGGAGCGCGCGGGGATCGACCGAGGCACTCCCGCCTTCCGCACCGCGTTCGCCCGCGGCGCCGCCCTGCCCGAGGACGAGGTGCTGGCGCTGGCCCTGGACCGGACGGTCGAGGCGACCACCCCGGCGGAGGAGCAGGTCCCGCTGACCCGGCGCGAGCTCGAGGTGGCCCAGCTCGTCGGACGCGGACTGTCCAACCGGGAGGTCGCCGAGGAGCTGTTCATCTCGCAGCGCACCGTGGAGACCCACGTCGACAACATCCTGCGCAAGCTCGGCTTCGGGTCGCGCACGCAGGTCGCCGCCTGGGTGGTCGAGCTGGCGGCCCGGCGCCCCTGACGGGCCTCAGGCCCGGGTGTGGTGGCTGCGGTCGACGGCGCGCGCCAGCTCGATGAGCACCGCGTGCCAGTGCGTGTGCGCGTCCCGGTGGGCGCGCTTCACCTGGGCGAAGCAGCGGTCACACGTGTAGGTGCCGCGGGCCGCGGCGCCGAGGCGCTGGCTCGCCGTCAGGTCACCGTGCCACTGCCGGTGCTGCACTTCGTCGGTCGGGGTCAGGCCGCACAGGTCGCAGGTCATGACGATTCTCCGCGCCACGTGCTCAGACTGCCGTGTCCAGCTGGGGCGCGAACTCCAGCCGCTCGGTGAGCCCGCAGATCCGCATCAGCCGCCACACGAGCGGGCTGGCCCGGACCACGGAGACGGTCCGGCCGAGCTCCTCCTGCGCACGCTGGAAGGACAGCAGCGTCCGGAGTCCGGTCGCGTCGCAGAACGTGAGCTCGCCCAGGTCGACCAGGACCGTCGTGATGTCCCGGCGCTCGGCGTACGCGTGCATCGGCACCTCTCCCACTCCACTCAGGTCGAGCTCTCCCCCCAGGTCGAGAAACAGGTACGGCGCGTCGGGGACCAGCGAGATCTTCAACAGCGTGGGCAGTGGTGACGGTTCGTGCATCGGGGCATCCCTCCCAAGAGCTCCAGTACGACTGCGATGTCGTACCTCGATCGTGACGTCTCCGGCGCGTCGGGGCCTCCGAGGGACTACGGAGGCGACTACGTATCTCCCGTGCAGGTAGTCCGGGAGGCGTGCGAGTGTTCGGAGAACCACACTCGCGATCGGGGGCTGGCATGAGCGCTGACCAGGGCGTCGTCGTCATCACGGGCGGCACGCGCGGGATCGGCGCGGCCACCGCCCGCCGGCTCGCGGCCGCCGGGCAGGCGCTCTGCCTGGGCTACCGGTCGCAGCACGACACCGCCCACGCGCTCGCGGCCGAGCTGGCCGGCGCCGGCACGGAGGTGCGCGTGGTGAGCTGCGACGTCGCGATTCCCGACGACGTCCGGGCCCTGTTCGCCGCAGCCGACGAGATGGGCCGCGTCGTCGCCCTCGTCAACGCCGCGGCGGTCCTCGAGCAGCAGTGCCGGATGGACGCCGTCGACCGGGCGCGCTGGGAGCGCGTCTTCGCCGTCAACGTGTTCGGGGCGGCGGCCAGCTGCGCCGAGGCGGTCGCCCGGATGTCGACCGCCCGCGGCGGCGCCGGCGGCGCGATCGTCAACGTCTCCTCCCGCGCGTCCGAGCTCGGCTCCCCGAACGAGTACGTCGACTACGCGGCGAGCAAGGCGGCCCTGGACACCCTGTCCCGCGGGCTGGCCCTCGAGGTGGCCGCGGAGGGCATCCGGGTCAACGTCGTGCGGCCCGGCATCATCGACACCGACATGCACGCCAGCGGCGGCGACCCCGGGCGGGCCGCCCGCCTCGGGCCGACCCAGCCGATGGGCCGCGCGGGCCGGCCGGCCGAGGTCGCCGAGGCGATCGCCTGGCTCCTGGGCCCGGCCGCGTCCTTCACCACCGGCGCCTTCCTCGACGTCTCGGGCGGCCGCTGAGGCGGGACCAACGCCTGCCCGCCCGGGACCTTCGAGGGCGGCGCACCGGGCTCCGGGCACCTAGGTTCGAGGTGAGACCCCAGGTCAGGAGGCCACCGATGTCGGCCCAGCAGCACGCGTCTCGACCCCGGTCACCGGCCGACACGGCCGCCCGGCGCGCCTGGTGGTCGCTCGCGTTCTACCCCGTCTCCTCGATCGTCGCCTTCGTGATCGGCGAGGGCCTCTACGCGGCGCTCACCGACGACCCCGCCGACCCCGCCCTGTGGCAGGTGCTGGTCGCCGGCGTACCCGCGCTCGTCGTCTTCGCCGTCCCCGGGATCCTCGCGGTCACCCAGGGACGCCGGGCGATGCGGCTCGGCCGTCCGGACGGACGGGTCCCGGCCGTGATCGGCGCCGTGATCGCCCTGTCCTTCATCGGGGTGAACCTGCTCTCGTACGTCGCCACCCTCGTCCTCGGCTGACGGACGTCCCGCCGCGACGGGACCTACGGCCCCGCGAGTGCGGTCGCTGTGCCCTGTGGCGCACCCTGCCCGCGTCCCTAGCGTCGTCCTCGGGTGGACAGCCCACCCGGACTGACGTGAGGAAGATCAACATGCGCTCGGTACTCGACAAGCTCGTCTCGTGGATCGGCCTGGCCCTGGCCTGCTTCCTGCTGATCGCGGGAGGGCTGCTGACCTGGGCCAACGGCTTCATCGGCGACCAGGTACACACCCAGCTGGTCATGCAGGACATCACGATGCCCGGCGGCGACGCCCTGACCGGTCTCCCGTCCGCCGACGCCTCGGCGCTGAAGAAGTACTCCGGCAGCAAGCTGGACACCGGCCCGGAGGCCAAGGCCTTCGCCGACCACTACATCCTCGTGCACATGAACGAGGCGAGCGGCAACCGGACCTACGAGGACGTCAGCGGTGAGTACATCGGGCTGTCCGACGCCGACAAGGCCTCCGCCGACGGCCAGGCCCTCGGCCAGCTGCGCCAGACGCTCTTCATGGGCAACACCCTGCGCGGCCTGCTGCTCTACGGCTACGCGTTCGCGACGGTCGGGACGATCGCCGGCATCGCCGCCATCGCGTCCTTCGCCGGAGGGGCCATCCTGCTGTTGCTCGTCGCGCTCGGCCTGTGGCACGCCCGCCGCACTGCGGTCGCCGCGGACCAGGGCGCCACGCAGCCGGTGGCGCAGCCGGTCTGACCCGGCACCACTCAGCACAGCGACGCCGCCCGAGGCCACCCGGCTCCGGGCGGCGTTCGTGTGCTCCGGCGGATGCCCGGGTCCGGGCGTCCGGCGGGTAGATTCGCTCGGTGCCCGACACCCGCCCCCGCCGTACCTTCGCCGTCATCAGCCACCCCGACGCCGGCAAGTCGACCCTGACCGAGGCGCTCGCGCTGCACGCGCGCGTGATCACCGAGGCGGGCGCCGTCCACGGCAAGGGCGACCGGCGCGCCACGGTGTCGGACTGGATGGCGATGGAGAAGGCGCGCGGCATCTCGATCACCTCCGCGGCGCTGCAGTTCGTCTACCGCGACCACGTCATCAACCTGGTCGACACCCCGGGCCACAGCGACTTCTCCGAGGACACCTACCGGGTGCTGTCCGCGGTCGACTCGGCCGTGATGCTGGTCGACGCCGGCAAGGGGCTCGAGCCGCAGACCCTCAAGCTGTTCAAGGTCTGCGCGCTGCGCGGCATCCCGGTGATCACCGTGATCAACAAGTGGGACCGGCCCGGCCTGTCAGCCCTGGAGCTGATGGACCTGATCCAGGAGAAGATCAAGCTCCGCCCCACTCCCCTGACCTGGCCCGTCGGCGAGGCCGGCGACTTCCGCGGGGTCCTGGACCGACGTACGGGCGAGTTCGTGAAGTACACCCGCACCGCCGGTGGAGCCACGCGGGCCCCCGAGCGGCGGATGACGGCCGACGAGGTCGAGGAGAACGACGCGCAGGTGTGGGCGGCCGCGGTCGAGGAGCACGACCTGCTCGGCCTCGACGAGGCCGACCACGACCAGGAGCGCTTCCTGGCCGGCGAGACGACGCCGGTCATGTTCGCCTCGGCGCTCCAGAACTTCGGCGTCGCGCAGCTGCTGGACCTGCTGCTCGACCTGGCCCCGGAGCCCGGCGCGACGGCGGGCGTCGACGGCTCGCTCCGCCAGGTCGACGACGAGTTCAGTGCCTTCGTGTTCAAGGTCCAGTCCGGCATGAACAACGCCCACCGCGACCGGCTCGCCTACGCGCGGGTCGTCTCCGGCACGTTCGAGCGCGGCATGGTCGTCACCCACGCCTCCACCGGTCGCCCCTTCGCGACGAAGTTCGCCCAGGCGGTCTTCGGCCGCGAGACGACCTCGGTCGAGAACGCCGAGCCCGGCGACATCATCGGCTTCGTCAACGCGCAGGCGCTGCGCGTCGGGGACACGGTGTACGTCGGCGACGCCATCGAGTACCCGCCCGTCCCGACCTTCGCCCCCGAGCACTTCGTGACCGCCAGCGCCGGCGACATCGGCCGCTACAAGCAGTTCCGCAAGGGCATCGAGCAGCTCGACCAGGAGGGCGTGGTGCAGGTGCTGCGCTCCGACCTGCGCGGCGACCAGACCCCGGTGCTCGCGGCGGTCGGTCCGATGCAGTTCGAGGTCGTCGAGGACCGGATGACCAACGAGTTCAACGCCCCGATCCGCTTCTCCCGGCTCGACTACCAGGTCGCCCGGATCACCGACGCCGCCGGCGCCGCGAAGCTGTCCGGGATGCGCGGCATCGAGGTCCTCCAGCGCAGCGACGGCACGCGGCTGGCGCTGTTCGTCGACCAGTGGCGCGCCATGGTCACCGCCCGGGACAACCCCGACATCCTGCTCGAGGCCCTGCCCGCCGGCGGGAGCTGACCGGCCCCGCACCGGCGGACCTTGGCCCCTGTCGGCCGCGCCCCGCAACGACGAGAGTCGGAGCACGGAGCGACGGAAGGACCAGCCATGCACACGGCGAAGTGGACCATCGACCTCTTCCTGTTCGAGGACGGGCCGCGCACCAGGGCGGAGGCCGTCCTGCGGACCGGTCTCGGCACCGAGCTGCGCAACGTCGGAGCCGCCCGACGGAACCCGAGCGACCCCGAGGTACCCGAGATCGGCGACGAGCTCGCGGTCTGCCGCGCCCTCAACGGCCTGGTCCACGACCTGATGGAGTCGACGATCGCCGACATCGAGGCCAACAGCCCCGGCCGGCGTCCGACCATCGACGTGGACGAGCCGGTGCGTCCGGGCTGACGGCGTGCGTCGGCTTCACCCGGAGGGGCGAGGTCACCTTCGCCGCTGCGGGGTACGGGACTCCCGGAGCACCCGCTCCCCCGCAGCCGATCCAGGGAGACCCCATGTCCACCGATGCCATCGTCCTGCTCAAGGACGAGCACCAGCTGATCCGCAAGGCCTTCACCGACTTCGAGGAGGCCGGTGACAAGGCGTACGCCGCGAAGGGCGCCGCCGTCGACCGGATCATCGAGCTGCTGACGGTCCACACCTACCTCGAGAACGAGGTGATGTATCCCCGCGTCCGCGAGCTGCTCCCCGAGGTCGAGGACGACGTCCTGGAGTCCTACGAGGAGCACCACGTCGCCGATGTTCTCGTGGTCGAGCTGGCCGCCATGAAGCCCGACAGCGAGCGCTTCGTCGCCAAGACCACCGTGCTCATCGAGAACGTCCGGCACCACATGGACGAGGAGGAGCAGGAGTGGTTCCCGAAGGTCCGGGAGGGCCTGGGGCGGACGGTGCTGCAGGAGATCGGGGCCGAGATGATCGAGGCCCGCAAGACGGCCCCGAAGCGTCCCTCCCAGCCCAGCGCGCTCAAGAAGACGATCGACGCGATCATCTCCTGACCCCTGCGTCACCAGAGGCCCCCACCGTCCACCCGGTGGGGGCCTCTGCCACGCGGTCGTCAGCGGCCGACCAGCTCCTCCTCGGTGGTGCCGGCGAGCTCGTCGTACGCCGCCTCGACAGCGGAGCCCTCGACGGTGACGTGCGGCAGGATCCGGTCGAGCCAGCCGGGGAGCCACCAGTTCCGGTCGCCGAGGAGCGCCATCGCGGCGGGCACCAGCACCAGCCGGACGATCGTGGCGTCGACGAGGATCGCGACCGCGAGCCCCAGCCCGACCATCTTCAGCGACGGGATCGGGCTGGCCACGAAGCTGAGGAAGATCACGACCATGATCAGCGCCGCGGACGTGACCACCCGTCCCGTCCCGGCCAGGCCGCGGGCGACCGACTCGGTGTTGTCACCGGTGCGGACGTACTCCTCGCGGATCCGGGACAGCAGGAACACCTCGTAGTCCATCGAGAGCCCGAACAGGATCGGGAACATGATGACCACGATGATCGAGGTGATCGGGGTCGGTCCCTCCATGCCGATCAGGCTGCTGCCCCAGCCCCACTGGAAGACCGCGACCAGGACGCCGTAGGCGGCACCGATCGACAGCAGGTTCATCGCGGCGGCCTTCAGCGGGACCGCGACGGAGCGGAAGACCATCATCAGCAGGAGGAAGGACACCGCGATCACGGCACCGATGAAGATCGGCAGCGTCCGGGAGAGCTGGGCGTTGAGGTCGTCGGTGCTCGCGGTGATGCCGGAGACGTAGACGTTGCCCGGGATCGCCTCGCGGACCAGGGTGATGGTCGAGGACGTGGCGAGGTCGGCGGGACCGGTGGTGGGGATGGCCGTGAAGACCGCCGTGCTCCCGTCGGCCGACGTCTGGGGCTCGCCGACGGACGCGATGCCGGGGACGGCGGCGATCTCACGGGTGAGGGTGGCCAGACCGGGGGCGTCCGTGCCCGCCGCGTCGAGGTCGACCACGACGAGGAGCGGTGCGTTGATGCCGACGCCGAATCCCTCGGTGAGCAGGTCGTAGGCCTGGCGGTGGGTCGTCCCGGCGGGAGCGTCACCGGCGGCCGGGAAGCTCGTCTGCATCCAGAACGCCGGGGCCGCGATGGCCACGAGCACGCCGATCGAGGCGAGCAGGTAGGGCCACGGCCGGGCGGAGACGCGGTGGCCGAAGCGCCACCAGGCGGTGTCCTCGGCCGCCTTGACGGGGCGGTGCCGGCGCACGAGGCGGCCGCGGTCGATGCGGTTCCCCAGCAGGGCCAGCAGGGCCGGGAGGAGGGTGATGGCCGCGGCGACGGCGAAGAACACCATGATCGCGGTCGCGAGGCCGATCGAGGTCAGCACGCCCAGGCCGGTGATGGCCAGGGCTGCGGTGGCGATGACGACGGTGCCTCCGGCGAAGACCACGGCGGCGCCGGAGGATCCCATCGCACCAGCCAGGGCCTGGGAGTTCTCCTGCCCGGCGGAGCGGTTCTCCCGGTAGCGGGCCAGGACGAACAGGGCGTAGTCGACGCCGACCCCGAGCCCGACCAGCCCGGCGACCGAGATGGCCGAGACCGACACGTCCATCGCCCCGGCCATCAGGGTGATGCCACCGATGCTGGCGCCGACCGCGACGATGGACAGCCCGATCGGGAGGATCGCCGAGACGAGGGTGCCGAAGACGACGAGCAGCACGAGGAGCGCGACGAGGAGCCCGATGGCGACGTGGCCGCCGGCGCTGTCCTCGGAGTTCAGGAACACCGCGGCGCCGCCGAGCTCGACGCGCAGGCCCTGGACGTCGGTGCCCGAGACCGCGTCGGACAGCACGGTGAACGCCGGCTTGCCCATCTCCCGCTCGGGGACGTCGAGGGTCAGCACGGCATAGCCGATCCGGCCGTCGGCGGAGATCGTGCCCGCCGCGAACGGGTCCGTGACCGAGGCGACGTGGTCGAGGGCGTCCACGCCGCCGAGGACCGTCGCCACCTGGCCGCGCTGGTCGGCGAGCGTCGTACCGTCCTGGGCCTCGAGGACGACCATGGCCGAGCCCTTGGCGGCGTCCGGGAAGTTCTGGTTGAGCAGCTCCATGGCGCGGGCGCTCTGGCTGCCGGGTGCGGAGAAGTCGTCGGTGAAGGTCCCGCCGCCGGCGGCGGCGAGGAAGAAGACGGCGCCCAGGACGAGGACCCAGCTCGTGATGGTGCGCCATGGGTGCCTCGCGCTGGCGGTGGCGATGCCGCGGGTGAACCTGTCCATGGTCGTGCCTTTCGGGAAGATGGGGGTGGTGCTCCTGGTCCGCGAAGCTAGGCAGCGACGTGGTGAGGGGTCGTCACCACAGGTGGTGAGCGGCGGGGTGATTCGTGCCCCGGGGGCGGCAGTCCTCAGGCGACCCGGCGGAGGAGGAGGCGCGCCCGGACCCGGTGCAGGCGCGGCATCAGGCCGTAGATGACGATCGGGACCGCGAGGGTGGCCAGCACGAACGTGCGGAGCACGCCGGGCAGGTCGGCCAGGGTGTCACCGAGCACCAGGTTCAGGACCGTGAGGGTCGGGAAGACCGCGACCCAGATCATCAGGGCGAGCTGGTGCTGGGTGGGCGGCGGGACGGGTGCGGGCATGGCGGAGCTCCTGGCGTGGGGGGTGGGTAGGTGCGTGGTGAGGGGTGGGGTCGTCCCGGGAGGACCGGTCAGAGGGGCAGGCCGAGCCGGTAGTTCGCGACGGCGATCGGCAGGTCCTCCTCGACGAGGTCGGCGTTGATCGCGATCGCGGCCGCGGAGCCCTCGCCTGCGGCAGTGATGACCTGGGCGCGCGGGTTGACGGCGTTTCCCGCCGCCCAGACGCCGGGCACGCTGGTGAGGCCCGTCGGGTCGGTGACCACCCACCCGTCGTCGCGGGACGCGCAGCCGAGGCCCACGAGCAGGTCGTCCTGCGGCACGAGCTGCGGGCGGACGAACACGGCGGCGCGCGGGACGACGTGGCCGGACCCGAGCTCGACCCCGGTCAGCCGGTCGTCCTCGACCACGAGGCGGGTGACGGGCTCGTCGACGACGCCGATGGCGCGGGCCACGAGCTGCTCGCGCTGGTCGGCGGTCAGCCGGCTGCCGTGCGTGAAGAGCACGACGTCGGAGGTCCACTCGCGCACCAGGTGGGCGTGGGCGACGGCCTCCGCGGTGCCGCCGAGCACCCCGAGAGGCTGGTCGCGCACCTCCCAGCCGTGGCAGTAGGGGCAGTGCAGCAGGTCGCGGCCCCAGCGCTCCCGGACGCCGGGGACGTCCGGGACCTCGTCGCGCAGCCCGGTGGTGACCAGGACGCGGCGGGCGCGCAGCGTGCTCCCGTCCTCGAGCCGCAGGTCGAACCAGCGCCGGTGTCCACGCCCGGGGGGCGTCGATCCGACCGTGGTGATGGCGGTGACCCGGCCCGCGACGAGCTCGCCGCCGTAGCCGGCGACCTCCTCACGCCCGGCCCGCAGCAGGTCGGCGGGCGGGAGCCCGTCGGAGCCGAGGTAGCCGTGCATGTGCGCGGCGGGGGCGTTGCGCGGCTCGCCCGCATCCACGACGGCGACGCGGCGGCGGGCACGGGTGAGGACCAGGGCTGCCGAGAGGCCGGCGGCGCCTCCGCCGACCACCACCACGTCGTATTCGTTCATGGCACGAGAGTGACCGCGTCCGGTCCCCACGACAACGGTTGTTGCCGTTTCCGGGAACGGCACGCTCCAATGAGCCCATGCCTGAGTCGCCGTCGCCCTCGAGCACCGCCGCCGCCCTCGACCAGGTCGGGCCCCGGCTGCGCCGGGTCCGGGAGCAACGCGGCCTCACCCTCACCGAGGTGGCCCGACTGACCGGCATCTCCAAGAGCACCCTGTCGCGGCTGGAGAACGGCCAGCGGCGACCGAGCCTGGAGCTGCTCCTCCCCCTCGCCCAGACCTACCGGGTGCCCCTCGACGACCTCGTCGGCGCCCCGGAGATCGGCGACCCGCGGATCCGCCTGAAGCCGCGACGGGTCAACGGGCGCACGGTCCTCCCCCTGACCCGTCCCGGCGGGATCCAGGCGTGGAAGATCGTCATCCCGACCTCCCAGTCCGAGCCGAACCCGCGCACCCACGACGGGTTCGAGTGGCTCTACGTGCTGTCCGGGCAGATGCGGTTGGTGATGGGCGACCAGGACCTCGTCCTGGGAGTGGGCGAGGCCGCCGAGTTCGACACCCGGGTGCCGCACTGGTTCGGCAGCACCGGCGAGGGTCCGGCCGAGGTGCTCAGCATCTTCGGACGCCCGGGCGAGCGGGCGCCCACGCACGCACCGCACTCCGCCCCGCAGCCGGCGCACTGACGCCCTTCCTGCCCTAGGCTCGGGTACGTCGAGTCCGACGCCGTGGAGGGGAGCGCCGATGGCCGACCCGCTGGTGGAGACCAAGCTGCTCGCGCCCCGGCCGCGCCGCGCCCTCGTCCCCCGCCCGCGCCTGGACGACCTCCTGCGCCGCGCGTCGGACTCCCCCGTCACCGTCGTGTCGGCACCCGCCGGCTTCGGGAAGACCACCCTGGTCACCCAGTGGCTGACGGGAGCGGGTGACGGCCCCGTCGCCTGGGTGGCCCTCGACGAGCGCGACCGCGACGCCACCTCGTTCTGGACCTACGTCCTGCAGGCCCTCGACCGCGCCGTCCCCGGCTCGGCCGCCGCGGCGCTCACCCTCCTGCGGTCCGGGCAGGCGCCCGTCGAGGCGGTGCTCGCCGGGCTCGTCAACGAGCTGAGCGTGCACTTCGGGGAGGTCACCCTCGTCCTCGACGACTACCACCTCGCCGACGGCGTCGACGTCGCGTCGGGGATGACGTTCCTCGTCGACCACCTGCCGCCGCAGCTGCGACTCGTCCTCGCCACGCGCGCCGACCCGGCCCTGCCCCTGTCGCGACTGCGGGCGCGCGGCGAGCTCGTGGAGGTCCGCGCCGCCGACCTGCGCTTCACCCGCGAGGAGGTCGCCGACTACCTCAACGACCTCCACGGCTTCGACCTCGCGTCCGCCGACATCACGGCCCTCGAGAGCCGCACCGAGGGCTGGGTCGCGGCCCTGCAGCTGGCCGCGCTGTCCCTGCGCGACCGCGACGACCCCTCCGCCTTCATCGCCGGGTTCGCCGGCGACGACCGGTTCGTCGTCGACTACCTCGCCGACGAGGTGCTGGCCCGCCAGCCCGACGACGTACGCCGCTTCCTGCTCGACACCTCGATCCTGGACCGGCTCACCGGTCCGCTGTGCGACGCGGTCAGCCCGCCCTCGGGGCGCACCTCCGGCGGGAGCGGCAGGTCGATGCTCGACACGCTGGAGCGGGCCGGCCTGTTCCTCGTCGCCCTCGACGACCGCCGAGGGTGGTTCCGCTACCACCACCTCTTCGGCGACGTGCTCCACGCGCACCTGCTCGAGGAGCGACCCGACGAGGTCCGGGACCTGCATCGGCGGGCCGCCGGGTGGTGGGCTGAGGAGGGCGACACCGTGGCCGCCGTCCGCCACGCGCTGGCCGCGGGTGACGCCGACCGGGCCGCCGGCCTGGCCGAGCTCGCCATCCCCCACCTGAGGCGCGACCGCCGCGAGGACGTGATCCGCCGCTGGGCCGACGACCTCCCGGCGGACGTCGTGGGTCGTCGTCCCGTGCTCGCGATCGGGCTCGTCGGCGGGCTGATGGCCAGCAACGACTTCGACGGCGTCGACGGGCGGCTGCGCGACGTCGAGCGGATGCTGGCCGGCCCCGCGACGGACCTCGTCGTCGAGGACGCCGGCGAGCTCGCGCGCGTGCCGGCCGCCGTCGCGATGTACGGCGCCGCCCTCACGCTGATCGGTGGCGACCCGGCCGGCACGGTCGCCCGGGCACACCGGGCCCTCGAGCTGGCCGCCGGTGACGACCTCGTGACCGGGGCGGCGGCCGCGCTGTCCGGGCTGGCGTCCTGGACCACCGGGGACATCGAGGCCGCCCACCGCAGCTATGCGACCTCGATGCGGAGCCTCACCCGGGCCGGCCATGTCGCGGACGTGCTGGGCTGCCCGATCGCGATGGCGGACATGGAGCTCCGGCTGGGCCGGCTGCGCGACGCCGACCGCACCCTCGTCGACGCCCTCGAGCTCGCCCGGACCGGTCCCGGAGACACCGTCGTCCGTGGCACGGCCGACATGCTCGTGGGGCTGAGCCGGACGGCGTGGTACCGCAACGACCTCGCCGGCTCGGCCGAGCACCTGCGCCACGCCGACGAGCTCGGCGAGGCCGCCTCACTGGCTCAGAACCCCTACCGGTGGCGGGTCGGGATGGCCCGGCTCCGCGCGGCCGAGGGCGACCTGGCGGCCGCGCTCGAGCTGCTCGACGAGGCCGAGCGCGTGTACGTCGGCGACTACTCACCCAACGTGCAACCCGTCCACGCGAGCCGGGCCCGCGTGCTCGCGGCGCGCGGCGACCTGGCCGCGGCCCTGGCGTGGGCGAGCCGGCACCGGGTCGCGGCGGACGACGACCTGACCTACCTGCGGGAGTACGAGCACATCACCCTCGCCCGGATCCTGCTCGCCGAGCACGCAGCGACCGGCTCCGCCCCGTCCCTGCGCGACGCCGCGACACTGCTCGACCGCCTGCTGGCGGCGGCCGCGGCCGGCGGACGGTTCGGCACGGTGATCGAGCTGGAGGTGCTCCGCTGTCAGGCCCTCCGAGCGACCGGCGGGCCGGACCCGGCGCTGGCCGCGCTGCGGCACGCCGTCGAGCTCGCCGAACCGGACGGCTGGATCCGTGTCTTCGTCGACGCCTCGCCTGCTGTCACGGACCTGCTGCGGACGCTCGCGGAGAAGCACCCGCGCTCGGGCTTCCTGCGGGAGCTCGTCGCGGCCGCGGCCCCGGCTCCTGTCCGGACGGCGCGGGTGGACCTGGTCGACCCGCTCAGCGACCGCGAGCTCGACGTCCTGCGGCTGCTGCGCTCCGACCTCGACGGCCCCGCCATCGCCCGCGAGCTCGTCGTGTCCCTCAACACCGTCCGCACCCACACCAAGCACATCTACGCCAAGCTCGGCGTCAACAACCGGCGCGCGGCCATCAGCCGGGCCCACCAGCTCGGGCTGCTCGGCGGCAGTGCGCGCTGAGGATCACCCCGGCGCTCACCCGATGATGTGACGCCCACTCACCCGCTCCGCTCCTAGCCTGCAGGCACCAGGACCAGCAGAGGAGCACCCGTGGAACCCCATCGCGTCGGCACGGACGAGCCGGGCTGCTACGAGATCTGCCTCGAGGGGCGGCTCGACGAGCGGTGGTCGACGTGGTTCGACGGCATGACCCTGACGACCGTGGTCGTCCCCGAGGGTGCCGCGCACACGGTCCTCCGGGGCCGGGTGGTCGACCAGGCCGCGCTGCACGGTCTGCTCGCCCGGCTGCGTGACGTCGGGCTGCCGCTCGTCTCGGTCACCCGCGTCGACGACGGCCCGCCGGGATGATGTCAGTCAGACGCCGCTCCGGTCGGGGTCGTAGAGCCCGCTCAGCCGCCCGTCCGGGTCAAGCCGCGTCAGGAGGGCCGCGCCGATCTCCCGCAACTGCTCCACCTGGGCCGGCGTGAGCGGGTCGAGCACGTGGCGGCGTACGTTGTCGACGTGCCCGGGGGCGGCCGCCACCACGGCGTCCCACCCGGTGGAGGTGAGCCGTGCGTTCGTGGCCCGCCCGTCCTCGGGGCAGGGGAAGCGCTCCACCATGCCCCGCTCCTCCAGACGGCGCACGACGTGCGAGAGCCGCGGCAGCGTGGCGTTGGTGCGTTGCGCGAGGGAGGTCATCCGCAGGGTCCGCTCCGGCTCCTCGGAGAGCATCGCGAGCACGAAGTACTCGAAGTGCGTCAGTCCCGAGCTCTCCCGCAGCTGGGAGTCCAGCACCCCGGGGAGCAGCTCGACGACCGCCACCAGCCGCAGCCACGCGGCCCTCTCGTCCTCGGTCAACCATCGGGTCTCCATGGGCACAGCCTAGCCCTTTAGTTGACGGAACAACCAAACCGTGTAGAGTGTTAGTTGAAGCAACAACCAATCACTCTTTCCCCCAGGAGCACCTCATGGCACACCTCTCCATCCTCGGGACCGGCAACATGGGCCAGGCCATCGCCGCGGTCGCCGGCCGGGGCGGCCACCCCGTCCAGCTGCTCGGACAGTCCGACGCCGGCACGGCGATCACCGGCGACATCGTCGTCCTCGCGGTCCCCTACCCCGCCGTGGCCGACGTCATCGCCCAGCGCGGAGAGAGCCTCGCCGGCAAGGTCGTCGTCGACATCACCAACCCGCTGAACTTCGAGACCTTCGACGCGCTCGTCGTCCCCGCTGACAGCTCCGCTGCCGCCCAGATCGCCGCCGCGCTCCCCCAGTCGCGCGTGCTGAAGGCCTTCAACACGACCTTCGCCGGCACCCTCGCGGCCGGCACCGTCGGCCCGATCCCGACCACCGTCCTGATCGCCGGCGACGACGCCGACGCCAAGTCGGAGCTCGCCGGGGTCATCACCTCCGGTGGCCTGAAGGCCGTCGACGCCGGCGCCCTGTCTCGGGCCCGCGAGCTCGAGGCGCTCGGCTTCCTGCAGCTCACCCTCGCCGTCGGCGAGAAGGTGTCCTGGACCGGCGGCCTCGGCGTCGTCGCCTGACCTCCCACCCACTCCCCCAGAAAGGTCCCGCCCCCATGACCGTCAACGCCGTACGCCTCAACCACGCCGTGCTGTTCGTCTCCGACCTGGAGCGCAGCATCGCCTTCTACCAGCAGGCCTTCGACATGGTGATCATGGCGCGGGAGCCCCGGGCCAACGCGGCCTTCCTGCGCCTGCCCCGGTCCGGCAACCACCACGACCTCGGCCTGTTCGGCGTCGGGGCCCAGCCGCCCCGTCCGCACGGGTCCCTCGGCCTCTACCACCTGGCGTGGCAGGTCGACACGATCGAGGAGCTCGAGGAGGCCCGGCTGACGCTGGCCAACCTCGGCGCCTTCACCGGCGAGTCCAGCCACGGCGCGACCAAGAGCGTCTATGCCCACGACCCGGACGGCAACGAGTTCGAGGTGATGTGGATGCTGCCCCGCGCCAGCTGGGGCGACTTCCAGAACGCCGCTCCCGTCGACCGGCTCGACCTCCCCGGCGAGGTACGCCGGTGGGCCGGCGTCCGGACGGCCGCCGAGCTCGTCCCGGTGGACCCGTCATGAGTGCCGCCACGTTCGCGCCGCCGGTCGTCGCGACCCACGGCAGCACCGACCCGACGGCTCCCCTGGTCGTCCTGCTCCACGGCCGCGGGTCCAACGAGAACGACATCGTCGGACTGGCCGCGCACCTGCCGGTCGGACCGGCCTACGCAGCAGTCCGGGCCCCGATCGCCGAGGCCGGTGGCTTCGCGTGGTTCGCCAACCGCGGCATCGGCCGCCCGGTGGCCGACTCCCTGCGCTCCACCATGGACTGGTTCCGGTCCTGGCTCGACCTCGTCGCCCCGGCCGGCCGCCCGGTCGTCCTGGTCGGCTTCAGCGGCGGCGCCGCCTTCGCCGGCGGCCTCGTCCTCGACGACCCCGCACGGTACGCCGGCGCGGCGATCCTCTACGGCACGTTGCCCTTCGACGCGGGCCTGGCCACCGAGCCCGGCCGGCTGGCGAACCTGCCGGTCTTCGTCGCGCAGGGCGACGGCGACCATGTCATTCCGCGCGAGCTCCTCGACCGGACCTGGTCCTACCTGCTGTCCGAGTCGGGCGCTCCCACGGTGGCGCTGCGGCAGCCGGGCGGCCACCAGCTGACCGCCGAGGCGGTCCACCAGCTCGGCGACTGGCTCCTGCACCGGATCGCGTTCGTCGACCACGGCACCGCGACCCCGGCCGGACCGCCCACCGACGTGGCCTGGCCGACCCTGCCCGGCGGCGTACTTCCCGAGCGGCGCGGTGACCGGCCGGAGGTGTCCTGGACGATCCCGCAGCAGCAGGAGACCCAGAACGCTCCGGCGGAGCTCCAGGAGCGCCTCTTCGACCAGGTCCGGCAGCTGGCCGGCGTGGAGGTCGGCCCGTCGCGCATCTCGGTGCCCGGCGCGCGGGGCTTCACCCTGCGCGAGGGCTCACCGGACGAGCAGGCCTTCCTCGTGCCCCAGGTGGGCGAGTTCGCCCACCTGCACCCGGCGTACGACGGATCACTGCACGTCGTGCTGCCGACCGATCTGGCAGCCGACGTCTCGATCCGGGGCTGGGGACGACCCCACATGTGGGCCGGCACCCGCCTCTCCCCCGGGTTCATGCTGATCCACGGCCCCCGGGACGACGACGAGCTGGCCGTCGTCCTCGGCATCGTCGCGGCCAGCCACGCCTACGCCACCGGCACCCCCGCCTGAACCAGGGGACCGTCGGTCCCACGCATGGACAGGCCGACTAGGCTCGTGGAGTGAATGAGGTCTCCGTCATTGCCTACTTCGCGGACGACCCCACTCGGACCTACCAGCTGACGCAGTGGCTCCCCGTCCTCGAGCTCCTGCACGTCCAGCACCCGGTCGGCATCGTCGTCCGGGATCCGGAGTCCGCGACCGTGCTGCGGGCCAGGACCGCCCTGCCGGTCTTCTGCACGCCCTCGTTCCCCGAGCTGACGGACCTCTACGCCGAGCTCGATGCGCAGGTCGTCCTCTACTGCAACAACTCCATGCTCAACTTCCAGTCGCTCATCAACGGCCGGTCGCTGCACGCCCACATCAACCACGGCGAGAGCGACAAGCAGAGCATGGCGAGCAACAACGCCAAGGCCTACGACCGCGTCTTCGTCGCGGGCGAGGCCGCCGTACGCCGTCACGCGGCCGGGCTGATGGAGTTCGACGAGCGCCGGCTGGTGCGCACGGGGCGGCCCCAGCTCGACCTGCGTCCCGAGCCGCTGCTGGCCCCCAGCGATCGTCGGACCGTCCTCTACGCGCCGACGTGGGAGGGCGACGCGGAGTACAACGACTACACCTCGCTCGACACCGTCGGCACCGAGGTCGTCCGCGCGATCCTGGCGCTGCCGGACGTGCGGCTGGTCTACAAGCCGCACCCCAAGGTGGCCAGCAGCGTGACGCCGGCCGTGCGTCAGGCGCACCGGGCGATCCTGGACCTGGTGGCCGAGGCCACCCTCCGCGAGCCCGGCGCCGGGCACGAGGCGATCGTCGTGGGCGACATCCTCGCGGTGATGCCCGACTGCGACGCCATCGTCACCGACGTCTCCTCCGTCGGCCTCGACTGGCTCTACCTGCGCACCGAGAAGCCGATCTTCCTCACCGACCGGCACCACGACCCGGAGCGCCTCCGCACCGAGGTGCCGGTGAGCCGCTGCGCCGACGTCGTCGACACGGTCGACGTGGCCGAGCTGACCGCCCTCGTCGCGGATCGGCTGGAGCACGACGTCCACCACCTGGCCCGCGTCGCCATGCGCCACCACTACTTCGACG
Organism: Nocardioides ginsengisegetis; assembly: GCF_014138045.1. Lineage (NCBI taxonomy): Bacteria > Bacillati > Actinomycetota > Actinomycetes > Propionibacteriales > Nocardioidaceae > Nocardioides > Nocardioides ginsengisegetis. The sequence goes on along the minus strand of NZ_JACGXA010000001.1, from coordinate 854,619 downwards.
ACCTCCAGGTCGGCGACAGCACGACCCGGTTCCTCGAGGCGGTCTCCGGGCTGGTGGCGCTGCGCGACCGGCTGCTGGACGCCGAGCCGTCCGAGGCCGAGGCCGACACCGCCTGACCAGCGGCGAACGCACCGGGGGGCAAACGCAGCCGACATCGCGGCTCTCCGGCGGAATCCGCGCTGTTCGCCCCCTAGTGCGTTGCGCCCCGGGCCGTCTCGTGGGGACTACGTCACTCACCGGTTTGGAGTTGAACTGCAGTGGGGAAAAAGGACGGCGAGAGGTCTCGGGCAACCCCACACCGAGGAGGACGAGCTCCATGTCCGTCAGTCCCGCCAGACTGGCCGTCATCGGAACCAACGACATCACCCGTCACGGCATCGCCGCCCTGGTCGCTGAGCACCCGGGGCGTGCCGTCCTGGTTCCCTTCCCCACCGGGCCCGGCGACCCCGAGCCCGAGGTCATCGTGTACGACGCCATCGGCCTGCTCGAGGGCGACACCGGCGAGCTCGACCGGCTCGTCAAGGAGACCCTCGCGGCGGTGGTCGTCCTGGCCCGTGACCTGCGACCCGACCTCGCCGCCCGGGCGCTCGCCCGCGGGGCTGACGGGTGCGTCTCGCTGGAGGCGGACGCCGCCCACTTCCTGGCCGTCGTCGAGGCGGCTGCCGCCGGTCAGCTGGAGGGTGACTTCATCCCCAGCGGGGAGCTGGGCGGCACCTACGCACGCCTGGGTGACCACAGCACCCTCACCGGGCGGGAGGTCGAGATGCTGGGTCTCATCACCCTCGGGCTCAGCAACGCCGAGATCGCCGAGCGCTGCTACCTCAGCATCAACTCGGTGAAGACCTACATCCGGGGCGCCTACCGCAAGATCGGGGCAGCAGACCGGTCGCAGGCGGTCCAGTGGGCACTCCGGCACGGCTTCGCACCGCGGGGCGGGACGAGTCCCAACTGAGCGGTGTTCCGCCGCCCGGTCACGATGTGACCCGGGAAGTCACGCCTCCAGGGTGACAGCACCAACGCACCCAGGAGGACACCATGCCCAGTGCCAGCAAGCTGACGACCCCGGTGGCCGTCGACCTCCCCCAGATCGAGGGCCGGTACGCCGACCTCGGCGGCTACACCGTCGGTTTCGAGACCTTCCCGCAGGACGTCGACCCGGCGCCGCTCTTCGCCGGGCTGCCGGACGACCGCTGCCCGTGCCCGCACTGGGGCGTCGTGCAGTCCGGCCAGGTCACGTTCCGGTGGACCGACCACGAGGAGACCTACGGGGCCGGGGACGCCTACTACGCCGGGCCGGGGCACGTGCCGCTCCTCTCGGGCGGCACCAGCATCGTCGAGTTCAGCCCGACCGACCTCCTCGGCGAGACGATGGCGGCCGTCGAGCGGAACCTCGCTACCGCAGGATCCGGTGCGTGATGACGACCTCGACGATGCCCTCACCCGCGGCCATCCGGACCAGCGTCGACAAGTTCGTCGCGTTCCTCGAGAGCGGGGGCGAGGCCCCCGAGGGCCTCTTCGCGCCCACCGTCTTCGGCGACCTGACCTTCCCGCACTGGCGCGTCCAGACCGACGGGGCCGACGAGCTGATCGCCGGCCGGCGGCGGCTGCACCCCCAGCCGGGACGCGTCCGGCTCGAGCGCGTCACGCCGACCGAGACCGGCTACCTCGTCAAGCTCGAGGAGCGCTGGGAGGACGGCGGCCAGGAGTGGTACTGCCGGGAGGGATTCGTGATGGACCTCGACGAGAGCGGGGCGGTCTGCGACTTCACGCTCTACTGCACCGGCGACTGGGACGAGGCCCGTCAGCGCGAGCACGCGAACACGGTGACCCTGCTGCGCCCCTGATGCCACCATGGAGCCTGTGGGACCCACCGCGGGGGAGTTCCCGGAGCCGGTGCGCCAGGCACTCCGCCTGGCCGACAGCTATGTCTTCGGCACCGAGCCCGGCCGGATCCCCGCGGTCCTCCACGAGGCCTTCGAGGCGTCCACCGACGACCGCGTCCGCGCCCGGCTCGGCGCCACCCTCGCCCGGTGCTGGGCCTACGCCGGGGCCCACACCCGCGCCGTCCCCTTCGCCGACGCCGCCCTCGGCCACGCGACCGCGACCGGCGACGGCGTGCTCCTCGCGGATGCCCTGGACGCCGCGCTCGCCACGCACTGGGGGCCCGACGAGCTGCCCGCCCGCAGGGAGCTGGCGCGACAGCTGGACGACGTGACGGCCCACCTCAGCGACCCGGAGGCACGGACCCGGGCCCACCTGTGGCTGCTCACGGTCGCCCTCGAGCTGCTCGACCTGCCGGCGATGAACCGGCAGATGCGCGCCCTGGAGCTGCTGGGCGAGGAGTCCCCGCGAGCCCTGTTCTTTGCCGCGTCACGACGGCTCACCCTCGACCTGATGCGGGGCAGGACGGACACCGCCGCCGAGCTCGTCGCGGTCGCCGACCGGGCGTCGGAGCAGGCCGGTCTGGCCGACGGGTGGCTGGTCGTCGCCAGCATGCGCGCCTACGCCGCGGTCCACAGCGGGGACCCGACCACGGCCGCCGAGCTGGCGCGCCTGGCGGAGGACTTCGCGGTCGCCGAGGGCGTCCGGGAGCTCTACGCCGAGGCGGCCTGGATGTGGCTCGGTGCCGGCGATGTCGGACGCGCCGGCGCACTGGCGGCCACCTTCGATGCAGGAGTGCTGGCCGCGCTGCCCCGCGACTTCAGCTACCTGCCGACCCTCCAGCTCGTGCTGGACGTCGCACTGCACGCCGGCGACACCGAGCTGATCGGCCGGGTCGAGCCCCTGCTCGCGCCGTACGCCGGCAGGCCGGTCGTCGCCTCGGGAGGGGTGATGTTCCACGGGGTCACCGACGACACGCTGTCGCGGGCCGCGGACGTGCGCGGCGACCATGCCGGGGCCGCACGGCTGCGGGCGGACGCGCTGGCGACGTACGCGCGCATCGGCGCGACGTGGTGGCGCGAGCAGCTCGAGGCGTCGGCGCCCGGACTGCCCGTCGACGGTGACCCGCGCATGACGCTGCGCCCCGGTGCACCCGGCACCTGGCTGGTCGGCCACGCCGGCACCACGACGCCGGTGCCGACCCGCAAGGGGTTGGCCCACCTGCACGCCCTGCTCTCCCGGCCGGGTGACGGCATCGACGCGCTGTCGCTCGCAGGCGGCGCGGTGGTCGAGGACGACCTCGGCCCCCGCGCCGACGGGACCGCACTGGCCGCCTACCGCCGCCGCCTCCACGAGCTCGACGACGCGCTCGACGCGGCCGACGTCAGCGGCGACGCGACGGGCGCGGAGGCGTTGGTCGCGGAGCGGGCCGCCTTGCTCGCCGAGGTCTCGGCGGCCACCGGGCTCGGCGGGCGCGCCCGTCACACCGGCGGGACCAACGAACGCGCCCGGGTGACCGTGCGCAAGGCGATCGCCACCGCCATCGACACGATCACGGCCGCCGATCCGGTCGTGGGCCGCCACCTGGCCACCCACGTCCGGACCGGCTTCACCTGCCGCTACGAGCCGGACCACGACCACCCGGCGACCTGGGAGCTGTGAGCCCCCGGGCGGGCCACGGACCGCGGGGCAAACGCAGCCGGAAACCGACGGTTGTGACCAAATCCGCCGCGTTTGCCCCGTGGTGCGTTGTCCCGGGGAGCTACGGCGACTGACTACCCGCACCGGTAGACGTTCACGACCCCCACCGCGAGACGGACCGGCCGCAGCGCGGGCAGTGGCTGCGCTCGACGTACTGGAGGTCCTGCCCGCACCAGCACCCCGGGCGGGGCCCGCGGACGTGACGGCGTCCCTGTGCAGAGGTGTCCAGGATCGTGGGGGTCGTGTTCATCGTCGTCACCGCCTTCGGTGGTCGTCGGGTTCCTGATGGCTCCACCTTCCGGCGCGAGGCGGGTGCCTCGCGCCGGTCGAATGGCCGGGGTCAGTGCAGGTGCATGCCGGCACCGGCGGCGGCGCGGGTGGCGGGCATCCGGACCAGGGCGAAGACGGCGACCACGCCGGCGATGACGGCGGCGCCCACGAGACCGCGGGAGAACCCGTGCACCGCGCCGTCGTGCGTGGCCAGGGAGCCGGCGGTGCTGGCCACCGCGGAGAGGACGGCGACGCCGAGGGCGGCACCGATCTCGTGGCCGGTCATCAGGAACCCGGACGCCACACCCGCGTGCGAGTCGGGGATGCCCGCCATGGAGGTCACCGACACGGGGACGAAGACCATGCCGACGCCCAGGCCGAGCCCCATCAGGCCGGGGAGCAGGTCGGCGGCGTAGTGCGCGTCGGCGGGGGCCGTCGAGAGCAGGACCGCAGCCCCGGCCACGAGCAGCAGCCCGGCGGCGGCGATCACCCGCGGGGTGACGTGGGCCAGGAGGTGCCGGGCCACGACCGTGCCGACCGTGATCGCCAGGGCGAAGGGCAGGAACGCCACGCCGGTCCGCATGGCCGAGAAGCCCAGCACGGTCTGCATGAAGATCGAGGCGAGGAAGACGGTCCCGACCAGGATCCCGGTGACGCCGAGCATCACCGCGGTGCCGGAGACCAGGGAGCGCAGCTTCCACACGTGCGGCGGGAAGAGGGGTCTTGCGGCGCGCTGCTCGACCGTCAGGAAGGCGGCCAGCAGCACCGCCGAGACACTCATCCCGACCAGGGTCCGGACCGACCACCAGCCGTGCGTGGCGGTGTCGCCCAGCGTGTAGACGAGCGTCGCGAGCCCGGCGATCACGGTGACCGCACCCGGGATGTCGAAGGCCGAGCGGGCAGGGCGGGTCGACGTCTCCCGTGCGATGACGCGGCGCCCGACGACCAGGGCGACGAGCCCGACGGGGCCGTTGACCCAGAAGATGAACTGCCAGCTCGACCAGGTCGTGATGGCGCCGCCGACGAGGACACCCGCGGCGACACCGAGGCTGCCGACGGCGCCCCAGAGCGCGAGGGCGGCACGGCGCTGCGCACCGGCGTACGTCGTGGTGATCAGCGACAGCGCCGACGGGGTCAGCAGGGCCGCACTGAGGCCCTGGATGGCGCGGGCCACGACCAGCTGGGTGCCGGTCTCGGCGAACCCGCTGACCAGCGAGGCCGCGGTGAACAGGCCCAGGCCGGTGAGGAAGACGCCGCGCCGGGACAGCAGGTCGCTGATGCGACCGCCCAGCAGGAGGCCGCCTCCCGACATCATCAGGTAGGCCGTGACCAGCCACTGCAGGTCGCCGCCGGCCAGGTGCAGCGACCGGCCGATCGTCGGGAGGGCGGTGTTGACGACGGAGATGTCGAGGACGACGAGGATCTGGGCGGCGAGCGCGACGCCGAGGAGGGCCCAGGACGTGCGGGGACCTTCGTCCTCCTGGTGCTCGACCGGCTGGCCGTGGTGGGCGGGTGCGTGGGACATCGGGTGCTCCTGTGCGGGTGAGTGGGTGGGTGGGTGGGTGGGGTTGCAGAGATCAGGCGGAGATCAGGGCGGAGATCAGGGCAGCGACACGGCTGAGCCGGTGCGGACGGACCGGGCGACGGCGGTGATGGCGGCGGTGGCGGCGTCCCAGCCGTTCGGGTCGCCGACCATGCCGGCGTGGGAGGCGTCGACACCGCGGTGGACGCTGTCGCTCGAGAGGGCGGCCAGCCGGTCCTGGGCGGCGGACCACCCCTCGTCGCCGAGGCTCCCGGAGGCGGTGAGCACGACCAGCGGGCGGTCGCCCAGCGTGGTGAGCGCCTGCGACTGCTCGAAGACGCGCGGGATCACCGACAGCTCGTCGCGGCCGTTGCGCTCGGCGCGGACGGTCGAGCCCATGGCCTCCACCACGTCGCCCTCGGCTCCGGGCAGGTGTGAGCTGGGGCCGATCACCGGTCCCAGGCCGACCCGGGCGAGGGTGGGCAGGAGGGACAGGCCCCGCTTCATCAGCGCGTACTGCATCGGGTACGCCGGCATGTCGGCGAACTGGCGCGGGCTGGAGCTGTCGAGGAGCACCATGCCGGCGACGTCCTGGGGGTACTGCGCGGCGTAGGTCAGGGCGTAGGGGCCGCCGATGGAGTGCCCGACGAGCACGTAGGGCCCGTGCTCGCCGGCCGCGGCGAGCAGGGCGTGCAGGTCGGCCGCGGCGGTGACGCCGTCCTGGGGCTCGTCGACGTCGTCGCTCCAGCCCTGGCCGGCGCGGTCGTAGGCGCAGACCCGGGTGGTGGTGCCGGCCTGGTCGGCGATCCGGGCCCAGGAGGCGGAGAATTCGCCCAGCCCGTTGAAGAGGACGACGGTCGGTCCGCCGGCTCCACGGCAGTCGATGTGCAGGTGGTGGTCGCCGACCGTCAGGACCCGGCCGGGAGCCGGGTGGGTGTGCAGGACCCGAGGCGCGCTGACGTCCTGGACCAGGGCACCGACCGAGACGGCGGCCAGTGCCGCGAACACGGGGACCAGCAGTCGCCGCGGCCCGGCGGGCAGGGCGCGACGGGCCTGGACGAACATCCACGCCACCAGGGCCAGCATCAGCGGGGGCCACACCCAGCTGACGACGGACAGGGCTGCGTCGTCCGGGGAGAAGGCGACCAGCCCGGCGCCGGTGGCCGCCATGGCGACCGCGGGGACCCGCGCCCAGCGCTGGGGCCGGCCGGCCCGGCGGCCCGAGGCGACGGCGAGCGTGCCCCAGCCGGCACCGAAGCCGACCAGCAGCGAGCCGGTGACCACCGACTCCGTGGCTCCGGGAAAGGCCACCAGGGCCAGGATCAGGGCGCTCGCGGCGCCGACGACGAGCGAGCCGAGGACCACGCGGGTGACGGGCTCGAGGTGACGGAGGTGCAGTGGGAAGGACATGCGTCCGAGCGTGGACTCGATCCCGACTGCTCACCCCGGTCAGATGGCCGGGTTCCCCGTCAGCCCAGGTCGAGCCGGGCGAGCTCGCCGCGGGAGGTGATCCCGGCCTTGGCGAAGACGTTGCGGAGGTGGAAGGCGACCGTCCTGGGCGAGATCCAGCACTGGGCCGCAACGTCCTTGTTGGACAGGCCGGAGCTCACCAGCCGGGCGATCTGCAGCTCGGTCGGGGTGAGCTGGACCAGCGTCGAGGGGTCGCGCTTGCGGGCGGTCTCCCCGGAGGCACGCAGCTCCTGGTTGGCCCGCTCGGCCAGGGACTCGGCGCGCAGGTCCTGGAAGGTCTCGACGGCCTGGCGCAGGTGCTGGCGGGCGTCGACGCGCCGCTGGCCGCGCCGCAGCCACTCCCCGTAGGCCAGCTCGGCGCGCGCCGCGTCGAGCGGCCGACCGGCGCCCGCGTGGTGCGCCAAGGACTCCTCGAACAGCGCGTCGGCGTCGGCCTGGTCCGCTGCCAGCGCGCGACCGAAGGCCACCGTGGCCAGCGCCCACGGCCGGCCGGTGGCGTCCGCGAACGTGGACAGCTCGTCGGTCCAGCGGCGGGCGGCCTCCGTGTCCCCGGCGCGCACCGCCGCCTCGATCCGCTCCGCGGCGGACATCCGCGCCAGGACCGGCAGCCGGAACCGCCCGAGGTGGTGCAGCGCGCCGACGCTGTCGCCGGCCACCGCTGCCCGGAGTCCCCGGGCCCAGCGGGTCAGGTCGTGGACGGGATCGGCGAGGATCCCGAGCGGGTACGCCGCCACCAGCTCCTCGACGCGGGCGAGGTGGTCGTCGTGGTCGTCCCGGTCCTGCAGCGCCGCGAGCACCGCCAGCCAGGCGACGGGCGGGGCCGTCATCGCCGGCTGGCCGATGCTCCGGCCCAGCGAGATGGCCTCCTCGGCGCTGTTGCGCACCGCGACCAGGTCGCCGGCGAGGTAGTGGCCGAAGCAGAGCCGCTGCAGGCAGTAGACGACCGCCGTCACCGCCCCGGCCTCCCGCGCCCGCGACAGCGCGTGGCCGTAGAAGTGCTGCTGCGCCCGGTCGTCGCCCAGCTGGAGCGCTGCATTGGCGAGGTTCCACAGCACGTCGCGGTCGTCGACCAGGTCACCGAGCTCCAGGGCCCGGTCGAGGGCCAGGGTGGCCGCGTGCCAGTCCCCCTCGGCCACCTGGGTCATCGCGACCAGCATGTGGCGCAGGCACAGCGTCCGCGGTGGGTCGCCGGCGACCGGCACGACGAGGGCATCGGTCACCGGGAGCGACGTACCGCTGTCCGCGCCGAAGGTGCGCATCACGGCGGCGGCCACGCCGATGTCGAGGGCCCGGGCCGGATCGGTCGGGTGGACCGCCTGGGCGGCCTGCACGAAGATCCGGTGCGCCTCGGGGGCCGAGCCCAGGTTGACCTCGATGTGCCCACGGAGGCGGGCGACGTCGGCCAGGAGCAGGGGGTCGTTCGTGGCCTCGCGGGCCTTCGCGAGCAGCGCCTGCGCCTGGCCGGCCCGGCCACAGGCCCAGGCGCTGCGGGCCGCGGCGAAGGTGAGACCGGTGCGCCGGTCCGGGTCGTCGCACAGCGCCGCCGCCCGTTCGTACGCCGCGAGGGCCGCGGCGTGCCCGCCCCGGCGCTGGGCCCGGGTCCCGGCGACCTCCAGCGCGGCCACGACCTCCGGGTCGGGCCCCTCGGCAGCCGCGGCCCGGTGCCAGGCCTCGCGGTCGGGGTCGCCGTGGCCGGACAGCGCCGCGGCCAGGGCACGGTGCACCTCGCGCCGGTCGGCCCCGGTCGCGGCCTGGTAGACCGCCGACCGGACCAGGGGGTGACGCAGCGACAGTGACGTGGCGCCCTCGACGAGGAGGCCAGAGTCCACCGCTCCTTGCAGGTCGGCGTCGCCGAGGCCCAGGGTGGCCGCGGCCCGCCGTGCGACGTCGGGGTCGCCGCTGTCGTCGGCCGCGGCGAGCAGCAGCATCGTCTGCACCGGGGGCGGCAGGCGGCGGCTCCGGTCGAGGAAGAGCTGCTCGACGCGGGCGGTCAGGTGCAGCTGCGAGGGCAGCGGCTCGACGCCGCTGAGCTGGTCCGGGGTCAGCTCGGCGGGAAGCTCCAGCAGGGCAAGGGGGTTGCCGCCCGTCTCGGCGACGATCCGGTCGAGGACGTCGGGTCCGCTCGCGACGCCGAGGCGGGCCCGGAGCAGGTCGCGGGACGCCTCGGGGTCGAGGCCGGTCACGACGAGCTCGCGGAGGCCCTGCGGGTCGAAGCTCCCCCACGCGCCGTCCCGGGCCGCGAAGACCAGGGCCACCCGGTCCGCGCCGAGCCGGTGGGCGCAGAAGAGCAGGGCTCCGGCCGTGGCGGCGTCCAGCCAGTGCGCGTCGTCGACGACGCAGAGCACCGGACCCTCCTCGGCCGCGGTGGTGAGGATCGACAGCGTGGCCACCCCCACCAGGAACGGCTCGACCGCGGCGCCCTCCTCCTCGCCGAAGGCGACCCGCAGGGCCCGCGCCTGGGGTGCGGGCAGTCCGTCGCGGAGCCGGGTGACCGGTCGAAGCAGCCGGTGCAGGGCCGCGAACGCCAGCGGCGCCTCGACCTCCAGCCCCTGCGTGCGCAGCACGGTCGCGTCGTCGGCACCCGCCACGAGCTCGTCGAGCAGCGCCGACTTGCCGACGCCGGGCTCGCCGCGGAGGACGAGCGTGCCCGCAGACCCGTCGCGCGCTCCCTCGACCAGCGCTCCCAGGACCTGCCGCTCCGGATCGCGACCGACCATCACGCGACGAAACGTACACCGCACCCGCCGCGCGGGTGCACGATCGAACCCGGCCCTTTGACCGGGGCGACGGGCACCTGATCGCGTGAGGCTTCAGTCCATGAACGACACCCACGACCACGCTCCCCCGGCATCCGGCGACCCGCGACGACACCAGATCGGGATCCTCCTCTTCGACGGGGTCGAGGAGCTCGACGCCGTCGGCCCGTGGGAGGTCCTGTCCGCCTGGACCCAGCAGCACCCCGACGACGGCTGGGACGCCTTCTGCCTCTCCCCCGACGGCCGCCCCGTCCGCAGCGCCAAGACCCTGGTGCTGGGCGCCCACCACTCGATCGACGACGCGCCGGCGCTCGACCTCCTGGTGCATCCCGGCGGCCCGGGCACCCGGCCGATGCTGCGCGACGAGCGCCACCTCGACTGGGTACGCCGGCAGCGCGCCACGGTCCCGCTGATGACCTCGGTCTGCACCGGCAGCCTCGTCTACGCGGCCGCCGGCCTGCTGGTCGGCCGCCGCGCGACCACCCACTGGGCCTCGCTCAACCTGCTCTCCGAGCTCGACCCCACGGTGGTCACCGACGTCAGCTCGCGCTTCGTCGACGACGGCGACCTGGTCACGAGCGCCGGTGTGAGCGCCGGCATCGACATGGCGCTGCACCTCGTGGCCCGGCTCGCGGGCGTCGAGCGCGCCCGGGAGGTGCGTCGCGAGATCCAGTACAACCCCCTGCCCCCGATCTGAGGAGAACCCACCATGAACACCCCTCCCGACAGCTCGATGCGCGCGGTCCTGCAGGACCGCTACGGCACCTCCGAGGTCCTCCGCATCGGCCGCGCACCCCGCCCCGCGGTCGGCGACCACGACGTCCTCGTCGAGGTCCGCGCGGCCGGGCTGGACCGCGGCACCGAGCACCTGCTCACGGGCAAACCGTATGCCGCTCGGCTCGCGTTCGGCCTGCGGCGACCGAGGAACCCGGTCCCGGGCCGCGACGTCGCCGGCACCGTCGTCGAGGTCGGGGCCGCCGTCACGCGGTTCGCCGTCGGCGACGAGGTCTACGGCGTGGCGCCCGGATCCTTCGCCGAGTACGCCGTCGCCAGCGAGTCCCGCCTGGCCCGCAAGCCGGCCAACCTCTCGTTCACGGAGGCTGCCGTCGTACCCGTCTCGGCGGCGACCGCGCTGCGGGCGCTCGTCGACGTCGGCCGCGTCCGGGCCGGCCAGTCGGTCCTCGTGGTCGGTGCGTCCGGTGGCGTCGGGACCTACGCCGTCCAGCTCGCGAAGGCGTTCGGCGCCGAGGTCACCGGCGTCTGCAGCACCGCGAAGGCGGACCTCGTCACCTCGCTCGGGGCTGACCACGTCCTCGACTACTCCCGCGACGACTTCGCCGACGGGTCCCGCCGCTACGACCTCGTCCTCGACATCGCCGGCAACCCGTCGCTGACCCGGCTCCGGCGAGCCCTCACGCCCCGCGGGACCGCCGTGTTCGTGGGCGGCGAGGACGCCGGCGCCGTCCTCGGCATGGGCAGGCAGATGCGGGGCGTCCTGCTCTCCGCCGTCCTCCGGCAGCGCCTCGCGCTGCTGGTCACGGCGGAGCGCGGCAGCGACTACGAGCGGCTCACCGAGCTGATCGAGGCGGGCCGGGTCGTCCCGAGCATCGACCGGACCTACCCCCTCGAGGACGCACCGCTCGCCCTGCGCCACCTGGAGGAGGGACGCGTCCGCGGCAAGGTCGCCATCACGGTCGACCGATGACCCAGCCGGGCCAGTGACCGCGGGCCCGGGCCGCCGTACCGTGGAAGCACCTTGTCCGCAGGGGGCACCCATGACCGGTTTCGGCATCGACCTCGGCACCGCCAACACGGTCGTGTGCCACCGGCGCCGCGGGGTGGTGCTGGACGAGCCGTCGGTGATGGTGGTGCGCACGTCGGAGGCTCGCGCCCGGCGCGTGCGACCCCTGCTGGTGGGCCGGGAGGCCCGCGACCTGGTGGGCCGCTGCCCCGTCGGGCTGACCGCGGTGCGGCCGCTGCACGACGGCGTGATCGTCGACCTCGAGGCGGCGCGGGGCTTCGTGGTGGGGATGCTGGGCAAGGTGGCCACCCCCGCCTGGCAGCGGTGGCGCCCACGGGCAGTGATCGGCGTGCCGGCGGGCGCCACGGCCCTGGAGCGACGAGCGCTGCTCGAGGTGGCCGACGAGGCCGGCATCCGTCGGCCGGAGCTGATCCCCGAGCCGATCGCCGGCGCCGTCGGGTGCGGCCTCAAGCCGCTCCAGCCCCGGGCGCACATGGTGATGGACGTCGGTGGGGGCACCTCGGAGATCACCGCGTTCTGCTACGGCGGCGTGCTGTCCCACCGCTCGTCGCCGATCGCGGGCGACGAGCTGACCCTGGCCCTGTACCGCTACCTCCGGTCCGAGCACCAGCTGCTGGTCGGCGAGCTGACGGTGGAGGCGCTGAAGTGCCGGACGTACGTCGACGAAGGCCCGTCCTCGGTCGTGCAGGGCGTCGACCTGGGCACGGGGCGGCCGCGCCTCATGACGCTGGAGACCGACGAGGTCCTCGAGGCGCTGCGGCCGACGGTCGACACGATCATCGGTGCGCTCGCCGGCGCCCTCGACGACCTGCCGCCGCAGGCGGCCGACGACATCCTCACCGACGGCGTCACGGTGTTCGGCGGCTCGACCCTGCTGTGCGGCTTCGCCAAGCTCGTCGAGGCCGCGTTCGCGTTCCCGGTGCGGATGGCCGAGCGGCCCCTGACCTGCGTGGCGGAGGGCGCCGCGCTCTGCCTCTCCGAGCCCGACGTCGTGCGCGCCTACGAGGGCACCTTCATCGACGCGGTCTGAGGGGCCCGATCCGCAGGATCTCCCGCTCGTGCGCGAAGAAGTACTGCATCACCGGCAGCACCACGGCTCCGGACGTGCTGACGCCGTGGCCACCGCCCCGGACGAACGACGTCGCCACTATCCGCGGCCGCTCGAACGGCGCGGCCGCGGTGAACCACGAGTCGGGCGCTCCGTTGGGTGCCGACGGGTCCTGGGCGGAGCCGGTCTTGGCGCCGGAGGTGACGGGCAGCGCCGTCAGGATGCTGGCCGTGCCGGACGTCGCGGCCAGCGCCATCCCGGCCCGGACCGGCCCCAGCGTGCGGGCGTAGGCGAGCCGCCGCGGCCGCGGCCAGTGCAGCGGGGTGGCGCGGTCCCGGCGATCGACGTACGCGAGGCCGAGGTGGGGGGTCGCGACGGCGCCGGTGGCCACGCCCGCCGTCCAGAGCGCGTCCTGCAACGGCGTCACCGTGAGGTAGCCCTGGCCGATGCCGAGGATCACGGTGGAGCCGGGGTACCACGTGCCACCGGCCCGGGCGACCGACCTCGGGGTGCCGAGGTAGCCGCCGCTCTCGCCGGGGAGGTCGATGCCGGTCGGCCGGCCGACACCGAGGGTGTGCGCCGTGTGGATGATCGGCCACGGACCCATGGCCCAGGCCAGCTGGTAGAAGTACACGTCGTTGGACCAGGCGATGGCCTCCGGCAGGTTCTGCGCCGGCAGGGACATCCAGTTGTGGAAGGTGTGGTCCCCGAGCGTCCAGGCACCGCCGCCGGGCAGCACCTGGCCTGCCGGCACCACGCCACGTCGCATGTCCGCCGCGGCGACGACGAGCTTGAACGTCGACCCGGGCGGGGCGGTCACCTGCGTCACGTGCTGGAGCATCGGGTTGGCCGGGAGGTGCTCCAGCCGCGCGAGCCGACGGTTGTGCACGGGCGGGCCGAAGACGCTGCTGTCGTACGCCGGGAGGCTGGCCATGGCGAGCACCTGACCGTTCCGCGGGTCCATCACCACGGCTCCTCCGACGTCGCCGCGTGGCTGGCCCGGGACGCCGAGCAGCACGGTCGCCAGCTGCCGGGTGAGCGTGCGCTGAAGCCCGTCGTCGAGGGTGAGCCGCAGGGTGCTCCCGCGGCGGGGTGCGGTGTAGGGGCCCAGGGCCACCGGGGTCCCGGCCGGGGTGACGTACACGCACTGCCGGCCGTCGGTGCCGCGCAGGATCGGGTCGTACATCTGCTCCAGCCCGGTCCTCCCGACGAGCGCGCCGAGCGGCAGGTCGGGCCAGCGCTCCATCTCGACGGGCGTGGCCACGCCGGTCCAGCCCAGGATCGGCCCGAGCGAGGCCCCGCGGGCATAGCGCCGGTGGGTGTCGGGGACGACGAAGACCCCGGACAGCTTCGCCGCGCGGACCCGCCGGCCGGCAGCGGTCGGGAGCGAGGCGATGGTCAGGTCGAGGCTCGTGCGGTTCCGGGCGAGCAGCCGGCGTACGCCGCCGACGGGCCGGGCGGTGAGGGCCGCCAGGGTGCGCACCTCGTCGGGCCGGACCAGCGCCGGCACCGCCGCCACCCGGTCGCGGCGTACGTCGACCGCGAGCGGACTGCCATGGCGATCGGTGATCTCCCCGCGGGCAGCCTCGACGCGGGTGCACCGCAACATCTGGCTCAGCGCGGTCGCGCGGAGCCCGTCGCCGGCGGCGCCCTGGAGCTGCCAGGCGAAGCCGGTCAGGGCGACCAGGGTGCCGGTGACCGCGACCGCGGTGGTGCGCAACAGCCGGGGGCGCAGACGGTCCAGCCCCATGCGGCTCCAGAGGTGGTGGCTGTCGCCGTCGGCGCGCAACGCGAGCACCAGCCCCAACGAGGCGATGTGCACGGCGGCCGCCGTACCTCCGTAGCTGACGAGCGGGAACGGGACACCCGCGGTGGGGACCAGGCCGAGGTTGCCCGCCACCGAGACGGCGACCTCGACGCCGACCAGCGCCGCGAAGCCCGCCCCGGTGAGTGCGGCGGAGCGGCTCCAGGCGCGGCGGCTGGCCCCGACGACCCGCCACACGAGCGCGGCCGCGGCGAGGACGGCCAGGGTTCCGGCCAGGATGCCGCGTTGCTCCACCAGGCTGGCGAAGGCGAGGTCGGTCTCCCGCTCGGGCAGGTAGAGGGCGACCAGCCGGTGCAACGGGTGGTCCGCGCCGCCGGTCAGGCCGCCCCAGGCCACCGCGACGTGCATCTGCAGGATCGCCCAGCCGGAGCCGTTGGCGTCGGTGGAGCCGCTCAGGAAGGCGTTCAACCGCTCCCGCTGGTAGTCGTGCAGCAGGTGCTCGCCGAAGGGCAGCACCAGGGCGGCAGCGGCGAGGAGGAGGATCAGCACCCGCAGCGGGATCCGGCCGAGCACGAGCATCGTGGCGGTCACGGCGCACAGCACCGCGGCCGTCGAGAGGTCCGGCTCGGTGACGACGAGCGAGATCGGCGCGGCCGCCACCGCGAGGGCCGTCACCAGGCGGCGCGGCCAGGCGTGGTCGCTGCCGAGCACCTGCGCGAGCACCAGCAGCAGGCCGAGCTTGGCCAGCTCCGAGGGCTGCATGGTGAAGGTGCCGAGATCGAGCCACCGGCGGGCTCCGTTGACGGTGGCGCCACGCAGGTCGACCGTGACCAGCATCAGCAGGCTCGCGACGTAGCAGCCCCACCCCAGCCAGCGCAGGCCGTCGGAGCGCCAGCGCAGCAGGACCACGAACAGCACGACCCCGGCAGCATCGACGAGGAGCTGGTGCCGCATCACCGACGAGTCGCCGAGGGCGGCGAGGTTGGCCAGCCCGAGACCCGCCAGGATCAGCACCGCCGTGAGCGCGAGCGGATCCCAGAGCGGCGCAGGGGGGACCTGCACCGGCCGGCCCGGCGGGGCGCCGGATCGGTGGGTGCCCAGCAGTCCTCGTTCGACGCTGAGCACGGTCGTGCTAGCAGTGCAGTGAGCCGGTGACCGGCACCGGACGTGACTGGGCCCGAGCCGGGGCGCTGGTCAGGGCGACGAGCGCGAGCGAGTGCCCCGGGGGGATCCGCACCGCCGAGCTGGCGTAGACGGTGGTCCACCCGGCCAGGGCGGTCACGGTGGTGGGCGCCGACCAGGCGATGCCGCTCCGGCACAACCGCGCAGCCCCGACCCTCCACGTGATCGGTCGTGTGGTCGAGGCGGCCTGCATGTGGACGGTCACCGTGACCGGGCACAGCCCACCCGGCGAGCAGCTGCCGGTCTTCTCCAGCACCACACCGGTGATCGCGCCGGCCCGGCGGCCGGCGAGTGACGCCACCACCTCCGCGCGGTCCGGGGGTTGCTGCTTGTCCGGGCCTGTCGACGGGTGGTCCGGGGCTGTCGTGTCCGGGGCGGTCGGGACGCGGTCGTCGCCGCCGAAGGACCCGACGATCCCGGGGACCGGGCCGCCGCCGAGGGCGTAGCCGCTGCCGGCCAACACGGCCGCCGCGACGAGGACGAGGACCGCCACCCGCCTGCCCCGCGTGCGGGAGTGGATGAGGGCCTTGCTGCGGCCGGGAGGGCGGCCAGCAGCCGCGGACACCGGGCGGCTGGGGGAAGCCGACCTCTCGTCCGGCTCGGGGGCGCTCGGCGTGATCCGGACGAACGCCTCGACCAGCGCCGCGACCTCACCGGCGAGGCGCTGCGTGGCGCTTGGGCCGAGGGTGTCTGCCAGCGCTGCCTCGAGCTCCCGGGCCCGCGCAGCGGGCTCGAGCTGCGGGGCCCTGACCGCGTCCTCGAGACGTCGCAGCAGCACGACCTGCGCCTGCGTCGGGTGGGACGGGAGCCGCCGGGCGTTCTGGAGCAGCTGCTCGAGGAGCTCGGCGACGCAGGTGGTCCCGTCCACGCCGGGTGGATCCACGACGACGTCGCCCGACAGGGTGAAGGTCACGGCTCCGACCCCCGACCCGGCGTCGAGCAGCCGCACGGCCACGAGCGAGGCCTGGGCGGGGGTGAGCGCCACGACGGAGAGCAGCCGGTCGAACGGCACCCGCCTGACCGGCCCCTCTGGGGGACCCCCCGTTGCCTGTTCCGTGGCGGCGCGCCGCTCCGGCGCACGGTTCGCGATCCCCGACGGCGCTGCTTCCTGGAGCATGCGATCACCAGCTTCTGCGTGCCGACGTCCCCCGTGGCCCCGTGTGACCCACCCGCGCCAGCTGGATCCAGTGTCTCGCCCGGGCCGACCCCCTGACCATGGTCGACTGGGACTAGTGCCCTTGTCCGGTCGAGGAGGTCAGGGACACGGCGCGGGGCGCGTTCCCAGCTCCTCGGCACCACGACCGGAGGACTCAGCCGGCGTGCACATGGGGACGGCGGTGCGGATCGGGCTCGGCCCGCCGGAGCACCTCGCGCGTCACGGGTCCCACCTCCCCGACGCCGAACAGCAGGAAGCGCAGGAAGTTCAGTGCGGGATTGCCCTCGGTCCACTCGAGGTAGATGTGCGGCCGCACGCCGGTCGAGTCCCGGATGTCGAGGAGCAGGGCGGCCAGGGCGTTCGGCACGCTCGGGGACTCCATCGACAGCACGCGGTACTCCCCGTGCAGCACCTCCCCGTGCACGTCGAGCACCGAGGCGAAGTCGGACGGGTCTGTGACCGTGACCTCGACGAAGATGACGTCGCTGGCGTCCGGGAGGTCGTTGTCGTCCACGATCTGGCGCATCTTCTGGCGGTACTCCTCGTGGTCCCGGGCGTCGGGCTCGTTGGCGACCAGCCGGATGCTGCGGCGCGCGCAGTCGCGCAAGAACATCCGCGCGGTCGCGTCAAGGCGCACCTCGGTGGTCCGCAGCTCGAACGCCCGCACCAGCCGCGAGACGACCGAGACCGCAACGATGGCGGCGATGAAGAGGCCGCCGATCTTCACGCCGTCGGGGCGCTCGGTGACGTTGTCGAGGGTCGTGTAGACGAAGATCAGCGCGATCACCGCGAAGGCGACCGTACGCCGCCGCTGGCCGGCCCGGCGGGCCGAGAGCGTCACCGCGACCGCTGCCGAGGTGATCAGCACCAGGACCCCCGTCGCGTAGGCCCCGCCCTGGGCGTTGACGTCGGCGTGGAAGATCCACGTGACGACGAAGGCGATGCCGGTCAGGACGAGGACGAGGGGCCGCACGGCCGCCGACCACTCGGGAGCCATGCCGTAGCGCGGCAGGTAGCGCGGGATCAGGTTGAGCAGTCCGGCCATCGCCGACGCCCCGGCGAACCACAGGATCGCGATCGTCGACACGTCGTACGCTGTCCCGAAGACGTTGCCCAGGTACTCGTGGGCCAAGAAGGCCAGGGCCCGGCCGGACGCCGCTCCCCCGTCCTCGAACTCCCGGGCCGGGATCAACCAGGTGGTCACGAGGCTGCTCGCGATCAGGTAGACGCTCATGATCACGGCGGCCGCGGCCAGCAGCTTCTTGGTGTTCCGGATCCGGCCGACCGGGCGCGCGTCGCTCTCGTCCGGGTCGCCCTCGACGTGCGTGGTGACCGCGACGCCGGTCTCGAAGCCGGAGAGTCCCAGCGCCAGCTTGGGGAACACGATCAGGGCCATCGCCACCATCGCCAACGGGCTGCCGTGCTCCTGGGTCAGGGTCGACGTCCAGTCACCGATGACGTGCGGGTGCTCGGCCACGTGCCACAGCGCCGCCGCGATGACGACGAGGTTGAGCGCGAGGTACACGATCACCAGGACGACGGCCATCCCGATCGCCTCGGTGAAGCCGCGCAGGAACACCGCTCCGAGCAGCGCCACCAGCGCGATCGTGATCGCCAGCTCCTGGCCGTGCAGGACGTCGGGCACGTTCGGATTCTCGACCAGGTGTGCCGAGGCGTCCGCCGCCGACAGGGTGATCGTGATCATGAAGTCGGTGGCCGCGAAGCCCAGCAGCACCAGCACGAACAACTTGCCCCGCCAGAAGGGCAGGAGTCGCTCCAGCATGGCGATCGAGCCCTGGCCGTGCGGGCTCTCCGCGGCGACCCGGCGGTAGACCGGCAGCGCGCCGAACAGGGTCAGGAGCACCAGCACGATGGTGGCGATCGGGGCCAGCGCTCCCGCCGCGAGCGCTGCGATGCCGGGCTGGTAGCCGAGGGTCGAGAAGTAGTCGACGCCGGTGAGGCACATGACCTTCCACCACGGGTGCCTCTTCTCGAGACGGCGCTCGTCGGCGTAGGGGCCCAGGTGGTCCGCCTCGGCAGGCGCGGCACCGGGGGCGAAGAGCCAGGTCCGCACGCTCCTCGGCCTGACGGGGGCGAGAGTCATAGCGCCATGGAAGCATCGCGACAAGCGTCCCTAACGACTCCCTAACGACTCCCTAACACGTGACCCCCCACACACCGAGTGAGGAGGGAGTTAGGGAATCGAGCGCCCGCGTTAGGGGCCTGTTAGCACGTGGCGCAACGGCTCCGTGCGGGCGTTGCATGGGGGCATGACCACCATGACCGACTCACCGCGGACCACGTCGCGCATGACGACCGAGCCCGGCGTCCGCTTCGGCATCGCCAACGGGCTCCTGGTCGCGACGCTGATCACCGCCTCGGTCGCGCGACTCGAGGTGCCCGCGATGGAGCTCGTCGCCGTTGCGGCGGCCGGGCTGGTCGCCGTAGGCCTCTCGCACGCCATGACGGCCGGACTGGGAGTCATCGCCTGGGCGTGGTTCACCGGCTTCGTCGAGAACGACTTCGGCCAGCTGACCCTGGCTCCCGACGACCTCCGCCGGCTGGTCGTCTTCGTGGTCGCCACCCTGGCGGTCGCTGTTGTCGCGCGTCACATCCACCACTCGATCAAGGAGAACGCACGTGTCTGACGTGCTCTACCTCGGGCTCACCGCCCTGTTCTTCCTCACCGCCGTCGCGGTCATCAAAGGGGTCGATCGGCTGTGAGCGTGGGCAACCTGATCGGCCTCGTCGTGAGCTCGCTGCTCCTCGGCTACCTCATCGCTGCCCTTCTCTTCCCGGAGCGTTTCTGACATGTCCGACACCACGGCCGGTCTGCTCCAGATCGGCGCCCTGCTGGCTGCCCTTGCCCTCTGCTACCGACCCCTCGGCGACCACATGGCTCGCGTGTTCACCACGGAGAGGGACCTGGGTGTCGAGCGCCTCGTCTACCGCACCGTGGGTGTCGACCCGCGCGCCGACCAGCGCTGGCCGGTGTATGCGGCCTCGGTCATGGCCTTCTCCCTGGTCGGCGTCATGCTGCTCTACGGCCTCCAGCGGCTACAGCCCGAGCTCCCCCTGTCCCTGGGGTCCGCCGCCGTCGACCCGGCCCTGGAGTTCAACACCGCGGCCTCGTTCGTCACCAACACCAACTGGCAGGCCTACTCGGGCGAGGCCACGATGGGCCATCTCACGCAGATGGCCGGGCTCGCCGTGCAGAACTTCGTGTCTGCAGCAGTGGGGATCTCGGTCGCCATCGCGCTGATCCGGGGCTTCACGCGCTCGCGAACGGACCGCATCGGCAACTTCTGGGTCGACCTCGTGCGCACCAACGTCCGGATCCTGCTCCCGCTCGCCGTGGTCGCGGCGGTGGCCCTGATCGCCATCGGCGCCGTCCAGAACTTCTCGTCGGGCACCGACGTCACCACGATCACCGGCGCCCACCAGACGATCACCGGCGGCCCGGTCGCCTCGCAGGAGGCCATCAAGGAGCTCGGCACCAACGGCGGCGGCTTCTACAACGCCAACTCGGCGCACCCGTTCGAGAACCCGACCCCGCTGAGCAACCTCGTCGAGATCTTCCTGCTCCTGCTCATCCCGGTCTGCCTGACCCGGACGTTCGGCGTGATGGTGGGCGACCGGCGCCAGGGCTACGCGCTCCTGGCCACGATGGGGGTCCTGTGGGGCTCGCTGGTCGCCGCCGTCACCGCCCTCGAGGTGCACCGGCAAGGTGCGGCGCTGCAGGCGGCCGGGGCCGCCATGGAGGGCAAGGAGACCCGCTTCGGCGAATGGGCCTCGGCCCTGTTCGCCGTCTCCACCACGGGTACGTCGACCGGCGCGGTCGACTCGTTCCACTCGTCGTACTCCGGGGTCGGCGGCGGCCTGCTGATCCTCAACATGGGCCTGGGCGAGGTGGCGCCCGGCGGCGTCGGCTCGGGGCTCTACGGCATGTTGGTGCTGGCGATCATGACGGTCTTCGTCGCCGGGCTGATGGTCGGACGGACGCCGGAGTACCTGCGCAAGAAGATCACGGCCCGCGAGATCAAGCTGGTCTCGCTCTACATCCTGACGATGCCGCTCATCGTCCTCATCGGGACCGGCATCGCCATGTCCTTCGCGACACCCCGGGCCTCGATGCTGAGCTCCGGCCCGCACGGACTGTCCGAGGTGCTCTACGGCTTCATGTCGGCGGCCAACAACAACGGGTCCGCCTTCGCCGGCCTCAGTGCGAACACGCCGTTCTACAACATCGCCCTCGGCTTCGCGATGCTGCTCGGCAGGTTCCTCCCCCTGCTGTTCGTCCTGGGCCTGGCTGGCTCGGTCGCCCGCCAGCCGCAGGTCCCCCGGACCGAGGGCACGCTCCCCACGCACGGTCCGCTGTTCGTCGGGATGCTCACCGGCGTCGCGGTCATCGTGGCCGGCCTGACGTTCTTCCCCGTTCTCGCTCTCGGTCCTCTCGCGGAAGGCTTGTGATGACCACCCTCACCCGAACCCCAGCCACCCCCACCAGGGTCGCGGGCGGGTTGCTCGACCCTCGCATGATGCTCACGTCCTTGCCCGATGCCCTGCGCAAGCTCGACCCCCGCGTCATGCTCCGCAACCCGGTGATGTTCGTCGTCGAGGTCGGCGCGGTGTTCTCCACCGTGTCCGCCGTGACCGACCCCGGCGTCTTCGCCTTGACCGTCGTGGCGTGGCTGTGGCTGACCGTGGCCTTCGCCAACCTCGCGGAGGCCGTGGCCGAGGGGCGTGGCAAGGCCCAGGCAGCCACGCTCCGACGGGCGAAGACCGAGACGACCGCCCATCGCCTCCTCGACGCCGAGCAGCACGAGGACGTGCCCGCCACGCAGCTGCGCCTCGGTGACCGGGTGGTCGTGACGGCCGGCGAGGTGATCCCGGGTGACGGCGACGTGGTCGAGGGGATCGCCAGCGTCGACGAGTCCGCCATCACCGGCGAGTCGGCCCCGGTCATCCGTGAGTCGGGCGGGGACCGCAGCTCGGTCACGGGTGGCACCCGGGTGCTCTCGGACCGGATCGTCGTGCAGATCACCGCGAGGCCGGGCGAGAGCTTCATCGACCGGATGATCGCGCTGGTCGAGGGCGCGAGCCGCCAGAAAACCCCCAACGAGATCGCCCTGAACATCCTGCTGGCCAGCCTGACGATCGTCTTCCTCGCCGCCACGGCCACCCTGCAGCCCTTCGCCGTCTACTCGGGTGCCGAGCAGCCCGTCGTCGTCCTCGTCGCACTCCTGGTCTGCCTGATCCCGACCACGATCGGAGCCCTGCTGTCGGCGATCGGCATCGCCGGCATGGACCGGTTGGTCCAGCACAACGTGCTGGCCATGTCCGGCCGTGCGGTCGAAGCGGCCGGCGACGTGAACACCCTGCTCCTGGACAAGACCGGCACCATCACCCTCGGCAACAGGCAGGCCGCCGAGTTCATCCCGGTCGACGGCGTCAACGGGCCGCTCCTCGCCGACGCCGCGCAGCTGTCCAGTCTCGCCGACGAGACCCCGGAGGGACGGTCCATCGTCGTGCTCGCCAAGACAGAGCACGGCCTGCGCGAACGGTCCGCCGGCGAGCTCACCCGGGCGACGTTCGTGCCGTTCACGGCCCAGACCCGCATGTCGGGTGTCGACCTCGACGGTGGCCGCCAGATCCGCAAGGGAGCCGCGGCCGCGGTCATGAAGTGGGTCCGCGACAACGGCGGCCACCCGACGGCCGAGGTGGGCGCCATCGTCGACGCCGTCTCCACCAGCGGCGGCACGCCCCTGGTGGTGGCTGAGCGCCCCCAGGGCCAACCGGCCCGGGCACTCGGCGTGATCCACCTCAAGGACGTGGTCAAGGAGGGCATGCGGGAGCGCTTCGAGGAGATGCGGCGCATGGGCATCCGCACCGTGATGATCACCGGCGACAACCCCCTGACCGCCCGGGCCATCGCCCAGGAAGCAGGCGTCGACGACTTCCTCGCCGAGGCAACGCCCGAGGACAAGATGGCGCTGATCAAGAAGGAGCAGGAAGGCGGCCGCCTCGTCGCGATGACCGGCGACGGCACCAACGACGCCCCGGCACTGGCCCAGGCCGACGTCGGCGTCGCGATGAACAGCGGCACCTCCTCGGCGAAGGAGGCCGGCAACATGGTCGACCTCGACTCCAACCCGACGAAGCTCATCGAGATCGTCGAGATCGGCAAGCAGCTGCTCATCACCCGAGGGTCGCTGACAACCTTCTCCATCGCCAACGATGTGGCGAAGTACTTCGCGATCATTCCGGCGATGTTCGCCGGGGTCTACGGCGGCCTCGACAAGCTCGACGTCATGCACCTGGCGACTCCCGAGTCGGCCATCCTCTCGGCGGTCATCTTCAACGCGCTCATCATCATCGCGCTGATCCCCCTGGCCCTGCGTGGAGTGCGCTACACGCCCTCGTCCGCGGCAGCGATGCTGCGCCGCAACCTCGCGCTCTACGGCGTCGGTGGCATCGTCGCCCCCTTCGTCGGCATCAAGCTCCTCGATCTGCTGGTGTCCCGGATCCCCGGCATCAGCTGAAAGGCCCACCCGTGTCCGTTTCCTTCGCCCGGCCCGCGGCCCGCCAACTGTGGGCGGCGCTCAAGATGATGGTCGTGATGACCCTCCTGCTCGGCCTCGCCTACCCCCTGGCCATGACGGGCTTCGCCCAGGTCGTCTTCCCCGGCCGGGCCGACGGCTCCCTGGTCCGCCAGGGAGACGTGGTGGTCGGCTCAGAGCTGATCGGGCAGTCGTTCGACGGCAAGCCCCAGTACTTCCAGAGCCGGCCGTCGGCCGCGGGCGACGGCTACGACCCGCTCGCGTCGTCAGCCTCCAACCTCGGGCCGGAGAGCCCGCACCTGCTCCAGGCGATCGCGGACCGCCGTGCCGCCGCGGCGACGCTGGACGGCACGGCCCCGGCCGACGTCGCACCGGACGCCCTGCAGGCCAGCGGCTCGGGACTCGACCCGCACATCAGCCCCGCCTACGCGAGGCAGCAGGTCGCTCGCGTCGCCACGGCGCGCGGCATGACCACCGCACAGGTCAGCGCCCTCGTCGACCAGTACACCGAGGGCCGAACCCTCGGCTTCCTCGGTGAACCGCGGGTCAACGTGCTCATGCTCAACCTTGCCCTCGACGACGCGGCCGGCACGGCAGACTAGAAGCATGGGTACTCGCGGCAGGCTCAGGGTCTACCTCGGCGCGGCGCCGGGGGTGGGCAAGACCTACGCGATGCTCGGCGAGGGGCACCGCCGGGCCCAGCGCGGGACCGACGTGGTCGTCGGGTACGTCGAGACCCACGGACGCCGGCACACCGCGGAGATGGTCGACGGGCTCGAGGTCGTCCCGCGCCTCACCCTCCACTACCGCGGCACCACCTTCACCGAGATGGACGTCGACGCGGTCCTCGCCCGTCGACCGCGGGTGGCGCTGGTCGACGAGCTCGCCCACACCAACGTGCCCGGCTCGCGTCACGGCAAGCGGTGGCAGGACATCGAGGAGCTGCTGGCCGCCGGCATCGACGTCATCACGACCGTCAACATCCAGCACCTCGAGTCGGTCAACGACGTGGTCGAGAAGATCACCGGCGTGCCGCAGCGGGAGACCGTGCCCGATGCGGTGGTGCGGGCCGCGGACCAGATCGAGCTCGAGGACATGACCGCGGAGGCGCTCCAGCGACGCCTCGCGCACGGCAACGTCTACGCCCCCGAGAAGATCGACGCCGCCCTGTCCAACTACTTCCGGGCGGGCAACCTCAACGCCCTACGCGAGCTGGCTCTCCTGTGGACCGCCGACCGGGTCGACGACGCCCTGCAGCAGTACCGCGAGCAGCACGCCATCACCGGCACCTGGGAGGCCCGCGAGCGGGTCGTCGTCGCCCTGACCGGCGGGCCCGAGGGCGAGACGCTCGTACGCCGTGCGGCGCGCATCGCCGCCCGGTCCAGCGGCGGCGACCTCCTCGCCGTCCACGTGGCCCGCTCCGACGGGCTGTCCGGCGCCAGCCAGGGTGCGCTCGCTGCACAACGCCTGCTCGTGGAGTCCCTCGGCGGCACCTACCACCAGGTGCTCGGCGACGACGTGCCCGAGGCGCTGCTCGCCTTCGCCCGCGCCGAGAACGCGACGCAACTGGTGCTGGGCGACAGTCGCCGGCACACCCTGGCCAGGCTGCTCAGTCCGGGCACCGCCACCCACACGGTGCGCGCCTCCGGCGACATCGACGTGCACATCGTCACCCACTCCCACACCGGCAAGGGCCTGTCGCTGCCGCACGGGCGGGGCAGTCTCAGCACGCGTCGGCGGATCCGGGGCTTCGCCCTCGCGGTGCTGCTGCCGCCCCTGCTGGCGGTGGCGCTCACGCCGTTCCGCGGGCACGTCAACCTGGTCAGCGACGTGCTGCTGTTCCTCCTGGCAACTGTCGTCGTGTCGCTGGTCGGCGGACTCGCTCCGGCGCTGATCGCGGCCGTCGCTGGCTCGGCGCTCCTGAACTACTTCTTCACCCCACCCCTGCACACGCTGACGATCAGCGAGACCAACAATGCCCTCGCGCTCCTCGTCTTCGTGCTGGTCGCGGCCCTGGTCAGCTCGACCGTCGACGCCGCGGCGCGGCGCACCCGCCAAGCGGCCCGTGCCGCCGCCGAGTCGCGCACCCTCGCCAACCTCGCCGGCAGCGTGCTCGGTGGCCCGGACGCGCTGACCGAGATGCTGCAGCGAGTCCGGGAGACCTTCGCCCTCACCTCCGTCACGCTGCTGGAGCGGGGCGACGACGGCTGGACGCCGGTTGCCAGCGCGGGATCCGCGGTGTCCCGCCCGTCCGAGGCGGACACGGAGGTGCCGGCCGGCGACCGCCTCGTCCTGGCCCTCCGCGGGCGGCTGCTGGAGGCCGAGGACCAGCGCCTGGTCGGTGCGTTCGCGGCGCAGGCCGCGGTCGTGCTCGACCACCTCCGGCTCAGCCGGGCCGCCGCCGAGGCGGCTCCTCTCGCGGAGGCCAACAAGGTCCGCACGGCCCTCCTGGCCGCCGTCGGCCACGACTTCCGCACGCCGCTCGCCGCGGCCAAAGCGGCGGTCTCGACGCTGCTCAGCCTCGACATCCACCTGTCCGGCGACGACCGCCACGAGCTCCTCCAGGCCGCCGACACCTCGCTGGATCGGCTGGCGGCTCTCGTCGACAACCTGCTCGACATGAGCCGCCTGCAGGTCGGCGCCATGTCGATCGACCTGCAGCCGACAGCCGTCGACGAGGTCGTGGCCCGGGCCCTCGACGACCTCGGTCCGGACGGGCGGCGGATCGTGATCGACACGGGCGACGACGTGCCGCTCGTCCAGGCCGACCCCGGCCTGCTGGAGCGGGTGCTGGCCAACCTCGGCGCCAACGCACTGCGCTACTCCCCCGCCGCGACGCCACCCCACCTGACCTGCAGCCGTCTCGGTGACCGGGTCGAGGTGCGGGTCATCGACCGGGGCCCCGGGATCCCACCCGACGACTGGGACCGGATCTTCCTGCCCTTCCAGCGCCTCGGCGACACCGACAACACCACCGGTATCGGTCTCGGCCTCGCTCTCTCCCGGGGGCTGACCGAGGCCATGGGCGGCTCTCTCGACCCCGAGGAGACGCCCGGCGGTGGCCTCACCATGGTCGTCTCCCTGCCGGCCACCACCGAGGTCGCGCCCGCAGCCCCGGGGCGTCGCGAGCGGGACGAGGCGACGCGATGACCCGCGTCCTGGTCGTCGACGACGAGCCCCAGCTGCTGCGTGCCCTGAGCATCAACCTGCGCGCCCGCCACTACGAGGTGTGCCAGGCAGCCACCGGCGCGGAGGCGCTCCGCACGGCCGCCGCCCACCCCCCGGACGTGGTCATCCTCGACCTGGGCCTGCCCGACATGGACGGCACCGAGGTGATCGCCGGCCTCCGCGGCTGGACCGAGGTCCCGATCCTCGTGCTGTCTGGCCGCACCGACAGCATCGACAAGGTCGAGGCCCTCGACGCCGGCGCGGACGACTACGTGACCAAGCCCTTCGGCATGGACGAGCTGCTCGCCCGCCTCCGCGCCATGACGCGCCGGGCGGGCGACAAGGACGAGCAGCCGGTCGTCCAGGTCGGCGGGGCCACGGTCGACCTCGCGGCGCGGCGCGTGACGCTGGACGGGAGCGACGTACGGCTGACGCCCACGGAGTGGCACCTGCTCGAGGTCCTGCTGCGCCACCCGGGCAAGCTGCTCAGCCAGCGCCAGCTGCTCACCGAGGTCTGGGGCCCGGGCTACGAGACCGCGCAGGGCAACCTGCGTCTCTACATGGCCCAGCTCCGCCGCAAGCTGGAACCCGATCCGTCCCGCCCGCGCCACCTGCTCAACGAGCCCGGCATGGGCTACCGCTTCGAGCCCTGATCCGGTCCCGAGCGACAGCAGGGGCCTTCCGGCCCTGACCCGACGACCGAAGTCCCTGTCTCCTGCCCGGAGGTCGAGCGGACTCTTGCCTCATGCAGACGTCCCCGACCGCGAGCGGCCCAGATCTGAGGGCCTACCGTCTCGTGTGGAGGTGGACTGCGGCCGGCACCGCGGTTCTCACCGGGATCCTCACGCTGCTGACTCTCGGCCTCGTCCGGTCCGTGGTGGTCGTGGCGATCACGGCCGGCTTCGGGGCGATGTACGGACTGGCGCTCGGCCAGCTCCTGGGCGGGCTAAGGCGGCCGGTGTCGACCACCGCGGGGGTGTTCGCCGGGGCCACCGTCGTCCTGGTCGGATGCGCCGCCGCCGGGCGGGGGACGGGGGTTGCGGCGCTCGCGGCACTCGCCCTCACCTCACCCCCGCTCGTTTCTCGGCTCGCCACCAGGGTCGCCGCCCCCGACGCGGGACCGCTGCCGTCACCGGTGCCGTCCGCCACCGGCCTGGCGGGCGTCGACCTGCTGCTCAGCGCCTGGGACCTGAGCGAGCTGAAGAAGGCGTGGGTCGAGTCCGGGACCGTCCTGCGCAGCGCGACGACGGTGGAAGCCCGCGCCCGGATCGTGGGTGTGCGTCAGGCGTATCTCGACGAGCTCGAGCGGCGAACACCCGAGACCTTCGGGGGCTGGCTGTCGACGCAGTCCCTGGACTCGTCGGCGTGACGAGCTGCCCCGGGTGGTGGGCAGCGTCGAGGACTTACCCACTCTTGGTGGTTCCTCGCGCGAGCGAGCCGTGGCCGGGCACGCCTCGCCAGACTGAGCCCTTCGGCCGTCTACCCCCAGGGGGCTCCGATGAGCACACGTGCGAGGGCGTTCCGCAGCCTGGCGGTCGTGGCGACCGCGGTGGCCCTGGCGATGTCCAGCCCGGCGGCGTACTCCTCACGTGACAGGGCGACGCCACCGCCGATCTCGCGGCTCGGCACCGCCCCCAGCGGCTACACCATGGGCGACCCCCAGGTCCTGCGCACGAGGGACGGGGTCACGCTGGTGGCCTGGGACGAGTACTACCAGTCCCCCAACCACCTCCGTCTCGCCCGCAAGGTCGGCGCCAACGCGTGGCAGCGCGTGCCCGTGCCCGTCGGTGACCTGACGTCGATCAGCCCGCCGTACCTGATCGAGGACACCGTCGGCGATCGCGTCATCATGGCGGCCAACGGCCAGGGCGAGACGGACGGAAGCCTGGGGACCTACGTCTGGACCTCGGCCAACAACGGCCGCACCTGGAGCGACCCGCAGATGGTGTGGGACAGCTTCGGCTCCGGCAACCTCACACCGGACGGCTCCGGGGGCTTCTACGCCGTCAGCGACCTGACGGGCGTCAGCGTCGTCCATGTGCCCTCCGCGCTCACGATGCAACACTGGCCCGACGACGACCTCGTCCTCAGCGACCGCATCGCCAGCCGCGGCGCCCTCGACCTCGCCACCATCGGGCGCCACAACACGCTGCTGTTCGGTTTCGCCGACGGGCACAACCAGGCGTGGGTGCACGTCACCGCCACTCCGGGCAACGACAGAGACGTGCGGGTGATGCGAGGCCTGTACGCCGACGGCGCCCTCAAGCTCGCCGCCGACCGCACCGGCGGCGTGGCCGTGGCGATCCGCGAGGTCCACACGCCGGCCGGCAACGTGAACCGGCTCTTCGCCGTCGCCTTCCAGATCGACGGCAATGCCCTGGTGCTGCGCACGCTGCGACCGATCAGCAGCCTCGGCGAGGACGTCGTCAACTTCGGCGTCACCACGCTGAAGACGGCGACGGGCGGTTCGACCGGACGCTTCCGCATCGCCTGGCGCAACGACGCCGACCGGCTGCGGACCCGACAGTCGTCACAACCCAGTGACCCCGTGTGGGGCACGACGAGAACGATCGTCACCTTCCCGGCCCGCGGCTACGTCTATCCGGCCACTCCGGCGCTCGACGGTGCGTGGACCTCGCTGCACGCCTACACGAAGGACCTGCACGAGGTGGAGATCGCGGTCCCGCTCGGGTGAGCCGCCAACCCGGCCCCCGGCGCGTATGCCTGACGACGCGCTCAGGCGCGTCCTGGGGCACACGCGGCTCGTGAACGTCTCCGAAATGCCGTCAGGCCCGGCGATTGCCGGGCCTGACGATTTGTAGCGGGGGCAGGATTTGAACCTGCGACCTCTGGGCGGAATCAGCGCCCTTCGGAGTGCTACGGGCTAGGTCCGAAAATCACGGGATTCCCCTTGTTTGTGGGGAAACACCACTCTGACGAACCTCAGGATACCCGACGCCTGCCGAGATGCACCGGGGGTTTCTGGACACTAAATGGACCCGATCTGAATCCGTCGGAGCCGTCGTCGCGTCGGAGCCGTCGTCGAGAGGTGCGGAACCAGTCCGTATCTCCATCCGCAGACGCGTCCTCCCGCCCACGATGACGCGCGCTTGACCGACACCTTCTTGGCCCGTGGTAAGGGTCAAGAGAAGGACGGCCGAAGCACCCAGAGAGACACTCTGCGGGATCCAAGGTGCGTCGGGTCAGGTGCACTGAACCCGAGGGGGCTGCGGGAAAGCCGGTTCGGCGTCGGTTCCCGGGACTACTGTGGCGGCCCCGAGCGGACGCTCGGGTGCTCTTCGCGGCTGTTCGTCGGCTGTCGGGGGTGCGGGAATGCGCGACGGCGAGCCATGAGTGCCGGACGCGGCGAGTTGAGCACGGTCTCGGGGACGACGAGACGCATACGAAGGGGAAGACGGTGGTGAACGCACCGCAGGGCACCGACCACGAGACCGACCAGGAGCCAGACCGGCAGGATCACGAGGTTGGCTCAGTTGACGCGCCTGAAAGCGCTGAGATGCAGAATCCGGACGCTCAATCGGACCCGACGGTGGACTCGAACATCGTGCCGGCTACGTCCGCGAAGGACTCCGTGGCGACCGCCGCGCGGGCCGACGACGTACCCACCGAGAAGAAGTCTGCCGACAAGCCCCTGCAGTCGCTGACCCCAAAGTACGAGGAGAGGCACCACGGCACCTACCTGAAGCGCCTGGAGCAGGCGGTCAAGGACCCGAGCAACCTCAACATCGCGCTGACCGGCCGCTACGGTGCGGGCAAGTCCAGCGTGCTGAATGAGTTCGAGGAGAAGAACCGGAAAGCCGTCCTGCGGCTCGCGATCTCGACTCTCGCTCCGGGCGAAGAGGACGAGAGCACGACCAACCGGATCCAGAAGGAGATCGTCAAGCAGCTGCTCTACGGCGCTTCGGAGAAGGTTGGGAAGAACTCGCGGTTCAACAAGATCGCTGTCCTGAGCCGCCGCAAGGCGTTCCTGCAATCCGCGGCGGTCGTCCTTCCGTTTGTGGGTCTCGCGTACGTGTTCGGCATGCTGCCGCACCTGAAGTGGCCCACGGCGCAGGATCCGACGTGGCTGCGGGCGATCACCTGGGTCGTGGCTGTTGGCCTGGTGACGGTGCTGGGGATGGTGGTGCGGCTGCTCACCCACGGCCGCTACGACGTGAAGGACGTCTCGGCCGGCGGTGCGGCGCTCACGTTGTCGGAGAAGCCGCAGACGTTCTTCGACAAGTACATCGACGAGATCGTGCACTACTTCGCGCAGGAGCCGAAGGACATCGTCATCTTCGAGGACCTCGACCGGTTCGAGGACCCGAACATCTTCGAGGCGCTGCGCGAGCTGAACGTGCTGCTCAACGACACCCCCGAACGGCGCAAGAAGCGCAAGGGGAACCTGGCCGGGCGGGCGTTCGCTCGCGTGCTCGAGCGGATCAACGACACCTGGCTCCCCCGTCTCGAGACGGAGCTCCCGTACCCGTGGGCTGGACGTGTGCTGGGACTGGGTGAGCCGCTGCGGTTCATCTACGCGGTCCGTGACAGCGTCTTCAGCCAGATCGAGGCCACGCCTACCCGAAGCTCCACCAGGGACGCCGCAGCTGGACCCGTGCCCGCAGCGCAGGGTTCGGACCAGAACCCCGCACCGGCGCCTGCGCCGGAAGCTGAGCTCGACGAGGCTGCCGCAGAGACGCTGCGTGCGAACCGGACGAAGTTCTTCGACATCGTCATCCCACTGGTGCCGTTCATCTCGCACCGGAACGCACGCGACCTGTTGGTCAAGCTCCTCAAGGAGCGTGACATCACTGGCATCGACCCGCGGCTGGTGAACACGGTCGCGCAGCACTGCACCGACATGCGGCTGATGCGCAACATGTGCAACGAGTACCTGGTCTTCGCCGAGCGTCTCCTGGAGCCAGCTGATGACCTCACGCCTGCACCTGGGCTCGATGCGACCCACCTGTTCGCGCTGGTGGTGTACAAGAACTTCCACCTCGAGGACTTCGAGGACATCACGCGTCGCGACAGCGACCTGGACAAGGTCTACGACTTCGCGCAACGGCTCACACGCGAGACCATCAGCGCACACGAGAGGCGCATCCGTGTTCTGCTAGCCCGTCCGGAGCGGTTTCAGGAGCGTGCACCGCGCGCCAAGCAGCTCGGCGAGCGTCTTGCCCTGTTTGCATCGAACGTGAGGGCCGCGCAGTCCTCGCCCTACAACAACCAGTGGAAGCTCTACCGGTTCAAGGTCGGCGACCGCGGATTCGGCGCCGATCGGGTCAGCGACTACGAGTTCTGGGCCGCCGTCGCGAAGACGCGCACCCTCGAGGTCGTTCTGGCGCACCAGGAGTCCGGTGGGTCGAGTACCGTCGGACACACCTTCGACGACACCGGGCTCAGGATGTTCGTCCCCGAGGCCCTCGACGCCGACCGGTGGGCCGACTTCGATCAAGACGCCATCGACACCGAAATCGTGATTATGGAAGGCGACATCGAGACGCTTCACCGCGCCGACTTCGCCGAGCTCGTCACCACCGACTTCACCCTGTCGCTGCGCGACGGCGAGGCCGCCTCCAAGAGGCTGACGCGCCTGAAGAACCCCAAGGGCCCGCACACGTTCGCGGACCTGCTGGACGCGACGTTGAAGTCCGAGCTCGCGCGCGACCTGGTCCGGCGCGGCTACATCGACCGGAACTTCTCGCTGTACGCCGCCCAGTTCTACGGCAACTTCACCGGCGTCGACGTCGCGAACTTCATGGTCCAGCACGTCCAGCCGAACGTCATGAACATCGACTACGACCTTAGCCGCCCGAAGGAGGGCGAGCGCGAAGGTGCTGCCGCGAACCTTCTTCTCGAAGCCGAAGACGCAGGCGAGGACCTGCTTAACACGGTCGCCGCGTACAACATTGACCTGGTTAACCACCTCCTCGAGACCCGTCACTCCGGCGCCGACACCGTCGCGCGGCACCTCATCGCAACCTGGCCCGGGGAGAAAGCGCGCGATTTCCTCGCGGCGTACTTCACCTCCAAGAAGGCACGTCGTGAACACCTCGCCGCGCTTCTGACTCGATGCCGCTGGCGAGAGGTGTTCACCTACCTGACCTCGAACGTCGACGTACCAGCTGACGCGCGCGTGATGCTGACTAACGCCGCCCTGGCTGCGTTCGACGTGGACGCGACCTACGACCTCGGGGCGGGAGTCTGCGACTTCGTCACCGACAAGTACCACAGCATGTCCGTGTTCACCGGAAGGCCCGCGGCCGAGAACCCGCAGCACGCGTCGGAGGACGCCGAGCAGCGTGCGGCTGAGCGGGTGTCTGAGAGGTTGGCTGAGCGCCTCGATGTCATGTTGAGCCGCGGCAACGTCGTCCTCACCTCGCTCGCGCCGTTGAGTGGGGACATCCGCGACCTCGTCGTCGAGGGGAGCCGCTACGACCTGAGCGCCGACAACCTGCGCATCGCGCTGGGCCTGGCGGACTCCGACCCGGTGTCCCTAGACGCGCTCACCGACGCGGAGACCGGAAACGAGACGGTCTACTCCTACGTCCTCGCGGACCTGCCCGGCTACCTCGCCGCCGTCGACGGCGACGGCAAGACCCCCGCCGCCGTCACCGCGCCGAGAACCCTTGCCAAGGTCCTCTCCGACATCGTGGAGAACCGGACCGCGGACCAGGAGTCCGGCGAAAAGGAAGGCACCCCTTCCGGCGACCTCGCCGATCTCCTCAGCCGGACCGCGCCGAGCGCCCGGCTACGTTACGTGCGCAATGCCCCGCTGGTCACATGGAAGGCCCTCGCAGAAGCGAAGCGGTTCCGTTCATCGCTCGCCAACATCGAGTCCTACCGAGGCGAGATCGGTTTCATGGACAGCCACCTCGCGCAGCTGCTCGAGGACGACGGGACCGTCCACATCGACGAGAAGGGCGACACCACCGACCCCAACGGCGACGAGTACGACCGTCAGGCCGCAGCCCTTGCCATCCTCAACACGAGCGAGCTCACGACGCAGGTGCGCGTCGATCTCGTCACCTCCTTGGAGCCCGAGCTCCCGTTGCCGGCGCTGAGCATCACCCCGGAAGGCAGCGACCTGTTCGCACGCATGCTCAACGCCGAGCTCGTTAGCGACGACGAGGAAACGTTCTCGCACCTGCGCGCCGGCGGCTGGGCCGCACTAGGCCCCGCCATTGCGGCCTCCCAGGGCGTGACGTCCTTCCTGAGTGCTGCGCTCTTGGAAGGCATGGTCGCCGACGCACTCACCGACGACAGCACGGCCGAGAAGGTCGAGAACCAAGTCCTCGCGGACGTCAACACGTACGTGCCGGAGGACGATTGGGCAGAGCTCCGGGCAGTCGCCACCTACGCAGACCAGCACCGAGTCGCACTCGACCCCGCAGTCGTGGCCCGCATCGCCCGCGTAGGCGACGGGCGGGACGGACGCGTCGGGCCCATGATGCTCCGGCTCTTGGACCGGAGCTCGCCAGGTGCGTCCGCCGACCACGTCGTGGAGACGTTCCTGCACCTGGGGGGGCCATACAACCGCATCACCAACCCACAGGACTCGTTCGACCTCGACTTCACCGAGGTCCACGACCGGCTCCTGAAGATCCTGCACTCCGAGAACCGCATCAGCAGGGGCTACCCGCGCATCCCCACGCGCAGGTACAGCGTCACCGTCTCCTAACGTGGCGGGACTCGCCGCGCAGAAGCCAGGCCAGGTCGGCGTGGACCGCGCTCGACATCCAAAGCTCCCTCAGCGCCGAAACGGCGCAGCCGGTTGGCGTCGCGTACGGAGCATGGCGCCCGTTGGCCCCCCGGTCCGATCGTTTTTCAGGTGCGTCTATCCGCCGCCTACGACTGTCACCGCATGCGTCCTTTGCCGCCGGTGGTGCGCGATCGCACCGATGTCCGCCTTATGGTGGCCCAACCATGCTGGTCGAGCCATCGACGGTGTGACCGAGGACAGCGCCACAGCCACTCCTCCCTTCTGGGCGACTGTCCGTCCGCAACTCCTGAGCCAGAGTCAGCCAACGTGCCCGCGAGGTCCGGATCTCCATCCCCAGATGCAGGGTCAGGGCAGAGGAGTGCCTGACCGCTCAGGAGCCCCGGGGCGGACCGCCCCGAGCTTCAGGGGCGTAGGGCGGCAGCCGACTCAACCAGGCCGTCGCGCTCGAGCATGGCGAGGACGTTGGAGAACGTCGCCGGCGGGTTCTCACGAGAGTCGGCAATCCGTTGAACAGCGCTGTAGACCGCCTCGCGGCTGAGGTCGATCTGGTCGAGGATGAAGTCGTCGGGTGACTTCGCCTCCATGTCCCACGGCTCGAGCGTCGAGGGCGGGAAGTCCTTGAGGTTGTTGGTCACGATCACCTGGGCGCGGGCCTTGATCGCGGCTGCGAGCACGTGCCGGTCGTCGGGATCTGGCAGGTCGATCGCCTCGATGAGCGGTTCGTAGCCGGTAACCAGGCAGTCGCGCACGGCCCGGTTCATGAGGTCGCGGGTGCGGGCCAACTTCGCCGGGTCCAGGTCGGGTCGGTCCGCGGTGAGGTTGTCGAAGACCTCGTCGAGGATCTGGTCGGTCCACTTGGCCTGGACGAGCCCGGCTTGCGCGACGCGGATCAGGAGGTCGCGGAGCGTGCTCGGGTAGAGCACGTTGGCGTCGTAGAGGACGACGAAGGGCACCTCAGAGCAGGCCCATCTCGTGGTTCAGCCGGGTCAGCTCGTCAGCGGCCTCGCGGCGCTCCTGGTCGTCACGTGCCAGGTGGGCCAGCAGCGACTGGGCCTTGATCCGGCGGTGCTTGCCGACCTTGCGGTACTCGATCTGGCCGGCGTCAAGCAGGCCGATGAGGAACGGCCGGCTGACGTTGAGGAGTTCGGCTGCCTGCTGGGTGGTGAGCTCGGCGTGGGCGGGCACGACCGAGACACCCTGGCCCGCCGCCATGTGCGCGAGCACGCGGGCGAGGAGCTCGACGGCGCCCCGCGGGACGACCAGCGTCTCCTCGGGGTCGTCAGAGACGACGAGGCGGATCACGCTGTCGTGATGGGTGGCCAGGTAGTCCTTGATGTGCGGCAGCGCCTCGACGGCGGTGCTGATGTCGGACTCATCGGGCTGGATGGGGGCGAGCGCCAACGCGGTCATGGTGTCTCCTCTCTCCGGCTCGATTATTCGCAATATTCGAAGCAAACGCAATAGTTCAACTCAAGGTGTCAATCTTTCCCCCGTGCAACTCACCTCCGTGCCGCCGCTGCGGCGCACCACCCTGCAGACCTGGATCACCGACACGCTCGAGGCCGGTCGGTCACCCAGCACCGCACGGATCCGCCAGCAGGCCGTGCGCCGCTACGCCGCCTGCCGATGTCGCCGCGCCGCGGTGGGTTGTGGAGCACCTCCCAAGCCCGGCCGTCGATCACCAGCGGATGTCTGAGTACCACGCCTGGGTGAGACACCACTGCGATCCCGAGGCCGTGGGTGGATGCCTGGGGCGGGCTCCAAGACCTACCGGCGCCCCTGGTCCTCGGGCGTCCGGGTCGACACCCGGTCGACCGACCGTGCCAGCTCGATCAGGATGGTGTGCCACCAGGCGTGCCCCGTTCTCGAGGACTCCCGAACCTCGAGGAAGCACCGCTTGCAGGTGAACTTGCCCTCGGCCAGGTCCAGCGGCCGAAGGACTCGGTCGGCTCGCTCGTGCCATCGTCGGTGCAGCTTGACGTCGTTGACGCTCGCTCCACACGTTTCGCATGTCATGTCTACCTCGGCGCGTTCTCTGTCGAGAATGCTGGCGGCCCCCGCCCACGAGCAGTCGATGCAATGGGGTCGCAACCCATGTCCGGGTTCTGGGGACTCCTTGGATCGGTGGAGAATCCGAGGGACTTCCCCGTGGGTCCAGGGGAAGCAGGGCTGCGACAACACGCGCCGTGGCACCGAGATACCCGCCCACGCGAGTGACTCAGGATGCTATTGACCCCGTGGCGCCTACCTCCGAGTAGGTGATGCGCATCACACTGGTTGTCTGATCCCCGCAACGTCGTCGAGCATCCCGCCCACGGATCCACCCGACCTGGTCTGGACACGCGTCTCACGTACTCGCAAGTCAACTAGAGCTACCGACGCGACACCCATAGCCTCGCCACGTCTGCCCAACCCACGTTGGCACCCCGTCCCCTGTGATGTGCCGACGATGGCGAGGGAGCGCCGGCGGAGCCGTTACCTCCGTCGTAGTGGGACGAGACGTCCCGCCCCTTTCGCCAGGGGCGGGACGGCCTCGCGTCGTCATGTTCAGGTGGGAGCATCTGGGGCCGAGGAGTCGCGATTCCAGCTCGTGTGCGAGTAGCCGGCGAGCGGAAGCGACTCCCTCTCCCCGCCCCGGCTCGGTCCTTCACCACCGGGCCGGCTTCTCGATCGGTCTGGCGCCGGAGGCGGCTGTTCCGGGGTGGAACGTGACCCACGTCACCTACTGCCCGGTAGGCCTGCTGGCGCGGCGGCGAATCACTAGCGTGACCTGTGGCGAAGGTCAGGACCCAACCAGCCGCTACATGCTGACACGGCCTCCCCATCGTGGACACGGACCAGGCTCGGGACAGTTCCGGTCACTGCGCGGCCCCGGCGATCCCGGAGGGCTCTGCGGAGTTCTCTAACGACCAGATCGCGGCGCGGCGACACCGCATCCCCCTGGCGGTCACCCCTGCGCGGCGTACGCCGCAACCCCGAGTTGAATCCAGGTCCCTGATGTCCGCACCCACGCCAACCCCAGCAACCACGGCGCCCTGCGAGATCTGCTGGGCAGAGGTGGCCACGCACCTCTACGGGTTCCACCGCGAGTGGCACCGGGCCCAGACCGTGGGGCATGCGTCGATCGAGGAGCGGATCCTCCGTCGGGCGACCGTCGCTGCCACCGACGTCGTCCGCGACCGGCTGGCGGCGCTGGCCGAGAAGACGCGGACTCCGTCATGATCCGGATGCGCTGCCTGACCGCGGTGGTCACCTCAGTCGTCGTACCGGCCGGGGGTCATCTCGTCGACCTCAGTTGGCGCGCGGTGTCGTCGGGCTGGCAGTCGCGTCCCGCCCTCCAGCGACGACCGGGCTGGTCACCTCGACCCGACGAGTGCCTCTACGGCGACTGGTTCGGGTGACACCCATGCCCGGCTGAGTCGCGCGCGACGACGGGTCGGCGACGGTTCAAGGGGTGCCGTGGTCTGGACACGCGTCTCACGTACTCGCCAGTCAACTAGAGGCGCCGACGCCATCCCCCTAGCCTCGGCGTGCTCGCCCCACCGGCTTGGTCCCCGACCCCCGTGGTGTGCTGATGACGGTGGGGCGAGTGCGCCGACGGAGTTCTGCCTCCCGTCGTGATCGCTCGCGTCGTCCCTCCCCGTTCGCCGGGGCGGGACGACCTGCGAGAGCAGTCAGCGACCGGCCGCCGGGGCTTGCTCGTCGACGTAGATCGTGCCGCCGAGCTCGAGGAACTCCGCCGACTTCTCCGCGAATCGTTCCCGGACGTCCTGGCTGATCCGCATCGAGCAGAACTTCGGGCCGCACATCGAGCAGAAGTGCGCGGTCTTGGCGCCCTCGGCGGGCAGGGTCTCGTCGTGGAAGGCCTGGGCGGTCTGCGGGTCGAGGGACAGCGCGAACTGGTCGTGCCAGCGGAACTCGAAGCGGGCCTTGGACAGGGCGTCGTCCCAGTCCCGGGCGTGCGGGTGGCCCTTGGCGACGTCGGCGGCGTGGGCGGCGAGCTTGTAGGTGATGACGCCGGTCTTGACGTCGTCGCGGTCCGGGAGGCCGAGGTGTTCCTTGGGGGTGACGTAGCAGAGCATCGCGGTGCCGTGCATGGCGATGGTGGCGGCGCCGATGGCGCTGGTGATGTGGTCGTAGCCGGGCGCGATGTCGGTGGCGAGCGGGCCGAGGGTGTAGAACGGCGCGCCGTGGCACCAGTCCTGCTGGAGCCGGACGTTCTCCTCCACGAGGTGCAGCGGCACGTGACCGGGGCCTTCCACCATGACCTGGACGTCGTGGGCCCAGGCGCGTTCGGTCAGCTCGGCGAGGGTGCGCAGCTCGGCGAGCTGGGCGGCGTCGTTGGCGTCGGCGACGCTGCCGGGGCGCAGGCCGTCGCCGAGGCTGAACGACACGTCGTAGGCCGCGAAGATCTCGCAGAGCTCGTCGAAGTGGGTGTAGAGGAAGTTCTCCTCGTGGTGGGCCAGGCACCAGCCGGCCATGATCGAGCCGCCGCGGGAGACGATGCCGGTGACCCGCTCGGCGGTCAGCGGCACGTGGCGCAGCAGCACGCCGGCGTGGATGGTCATGTAGTCGACGCCCTGCTCGCACTGCTCGATGACGGTGTCGCGGAAGACCTCCCACGTGAGCTTGTCGGCCTCGCCGTCGACCTTCTCCAGCGCCTGGTAGATCGGCACGGTGCCGATCGGGACCGGGCTGTTGCGCAGGATCCACTCGCGGGTGGTGTGGATGTCGTCGCCGGTGGAGAGGTCCATGACGGTGTCGGCGCCCCAGGTCACCGCCCAGGTGAGCTTGTCGACCTCCTCGGCGATGCTGGAAGTGACCGCGGAGTTGCCGATGTTGGCGTTGATCTTCACCAGGAACGCCTTGCCGATGACCATCGGCTCGGCCTCGGGGTGGTTGACGTTGGCGGGGATGATCGCGCGGCCCGCGGCCACCTCGGAGCGGACCAGCTCGACGTCACAGCCCTCGCGGCGGGCGACGTACTGCATCTCGGCGGTGACGATCCCGGCGCGGGCGTAGTGCATCTGGGTGACGGTGGCGCCGTCGACCGCGCGGCGGGGCGGATTGCGGGTGCCGCGCCACTCGTCGCGGGCTGCGCCGCGGCGTACGGCGGAGCGGCCGTTGTCGTGCAGCTGCGCCTCGCGGCCGGCGTAGGTGGTGGTGTCGCCGCGGCCCTCGATCCAGCCGGCCCGGAGCGGTGGGAGGCCGACCTCGGGGTCGCTGCCGGGGCCGGCGGTGCAGTAGCGGTCGAAGGCCTCGCCGTTGGTGAGCGCGACGCGGGTGACGGGCACCCGGATGTCGCCGTGCTCGCCGGGGTCGCCGTGGTCGACCAGGACGCGGGTGTGCGCGGGGTGGACATTCATGCGGGTTCTCCTGTGGGGGTTGTGTGGGCGACGGGTCCCCGGCCGCGGCCGAGGGTCCAGCGCCTGCTGACGTCGAGCTGCCGGACCGTGAAGAGCCCGGCGTGGTGGACCGCTGCGTCGAGGTCGGCGCCGCGGGCGAGGTGGGCGGCGAGGGCTGCGCTGAACGTGCAGCCGGTGCCGTGGTCGTTGGTCGTGGGGACGGCGCGGTGGGTACGGGCGACCGGGCGCTGGCCGGGCAGGGCGAGCCAGTCGGTGCAGGTGCCGCGGGTGCCGCCGCCGGTGAGGACGACGGCCGGGCCGGTGTCGGCGAGGGCGGCCGCGGCGGTCGCGGGGTCGGTGGCCCGGCCGAGCAGGACCGCGGCCTCGTGGGCGTTGGGGGTGATGACGGTGGCGGCGGGGAGGAGGTGGGCCCGGTAGGCGGCCACGACGTGCTCGTCGCCGAGCACGACGCCGCTGGTGGCGACCAGCACGGGGTCCACGACGAGGGGGCGTCCGGCGAGATGGCGGGCCAGGAGCTCGACGACCTCGGGCGTGCCGAGCATGCCGGTCTTGACGGCCGCCACAGGGAGGTCGTCGAGGACGGCGTCGAGCTGGGACTCGACGCTGGCCAGCGGCACCGGGTGCACGTCACGGATGCCGGTGGTGTCCTGGGCGGTGACGGCGGTGACCACGCAGGCGCCGTGCACCCCGAGGGCCGCGAACGTCGCAAGGTCGGCCGCGATCCCGGCCGCTCCCCCGGAGTCGGTGCCGGCGACGGTCAGCGCGACAGCGGGGGTCATCGGAGCTCCGCGAGCAGGCGGGCCACGACCCGGGCGGGCTGGGCGGCGCGCATGACCGCCCCCATGACCGCGACCCCGTGGGCGCCTGCCTCGACGGCCGCGTGGGCGTTGCCGGGGTCGATGCCGCCGAGGGCGAAGACCGGGATGCCCGGGTCACCGGTGAAGGCGTCGGGCGGGAGCGGCGGTCCGTGGCCGGGCTTGCTGGCGGTGGCGGCGTACGGCGACAGGGTCGCCCACGCGGCGCCTTCCGCGGCCGCGCGTCGTACGTCGTCGGCCGAGTGGCAGGACCGGCCGTGGAGTCCGTCCACGCGTTCCTGGTGCGCCGCGAGGTGCAGGCCGTGCGCGGCGGGGTCGGCGATCCGCGAGGAGATCACGGTGAGGCTGTCCAGCTCGGCGAGCCGGACCATGAGGGCCTGCCGGTCACGGGGAGCGAGGTCGAGCTCGCGGACGACCACGGCCTCCAGCCCGGCGTCGACACACTCCGCGATCGTGCGCGACAAGGACCTGCCCTTGCTGAGCTGGGCCCGGTCGGTGAGCAGGAGCAGGCGCGTCTTCATGCGGTCTCCCGGGCCGGGCTCGAGGCGCGGGCGGTGGACCGCTTCGGGATCCGGCCCGCGCACCGGGCGACGTGGCCGGCCTCGACGGCGAGGGCCAGGGCGCGGCCCATCGCGACCGGGTCGTCGGCGCGCGTGATCGCGCTGGCGGCCAGCACCGCGTCGCAGCCGAGCTCCATCGCCAGGGCGGCGTCGCTGGCCGTGCCGACGCCCGCGTCCAGCACCACGGGGACGCCGACCGCCGCGACCACTGCCTCGATCGCGTGCGGGTTGAGGATCCCGAGCCCCGATCCGATCGGCGCGCCGAGCGGCATCACCGCCGCACAGCCGACGTCCTCGAGCCGACGGGCCAGCACCGGGTCGTCGGTCGTGTAGGGCAGCACCGTGAACCCGTCACGGACCAGCGTGGCGGCCGCGTCGAGCAGCTCGACCGCGTCGGGCAGCAGGCTGCGCTCGTCGCCGATCACCTCGAGCTTGACCCAGTCGGTGCCCAGCGCCTCCCGGGCCAGCCGGGCGGTCAGGACGGCCTCCCGGGCGCTCAGGCAGCCGGCGGTGTTGGGCAGCAGCCGGACCCCGGCGCGGGTGAGGGTGTCGAGCAGGCTGCCGTCGCGGGTGGCCGACGTACGCCGGACCGAGACCGTCACCAGGCCGGGCCGCGCGGCGGCGAGGAGCGGCTCGAGCAGCGCCGGGCGGGGCAGGCCGCCGGTGCCGAGGAAGAGCCGAGAGGTGAGCGGGACGCCGGCGATCTCCAGTGCGTCGGTCATCCGCCCTGCACCGCCGTGACGACCTCGACGACGTCGCCGTCGTGGAGAGCGGTCGCGGGGTGCCGCTCGCGCGGGACGACCTCACCGTTGACGGCGACGGCGACGCCCCGCCAGTCGGCGAGGAGATCGGCGACGGTGCTGCCGGGCTCGAGGGCGCTGGGCTCTCCGTTGAGGGTGATGCTCATGGGCGGATCCGTTCGTCGAGGAGGCGGCGGGGGTCAAGGGCGGCGTGGACCAGGCCGTGGTCGAGGTGGTCGGCGACAAGGCGGGCGGTCAGCGGCGCGAGCAGCACGCCGTGCCGGAAGTGACCGGCCGCGAGCACGACGGCGGGGTCGTGGGTGGGGCCGACGAGGGGCAGGTGGCCGGCCGTGGCCGGCCGGTCCCGGGCGAGCACCTCCGTGAGCTCGGCGCGGTCCAGGCCCGGCACCAGCTCACGCGCGGCCTCGAGCAGCCGGGCGATGCCGCCGATGGTCGCGACCGGGGGCGCGTCGTGTTCCTCCGAGGTCGCGCCGATCACGACCTCACCACCGCGTCGGGGCACGACGTAGACCGGGACGCCGTGCACCCAGCCGCGCACCGTGCGGGCCGGTGGGTCATCGGTGCGGGCCCGGGCGACCTCGCCGCGGACGCCGTGCACGAGGTGGGTCCAGGGTGCGGGCAGCCGGGCGCCGGTGGCGACGACGGTGACGTCCGGGGTCGTGGCGTCGGCCACCGGCCGGACGGATACGCGCGCCAACAGGGCCGCGACCACGGCCCGTGGGTCGACGCTGTGGTCGCGCGGCAGCAGCGCTCCCCCGGCGACGCGGGCGGACAGGGTGGGCTCGAGGCGCCGTACGGCGG
This sequence comes from Nocardioides ginsengisegetis, assembly GCF_014138045.1. Lineage (NCBI taxonomy): Bacteria > Bacillati > Actinomycetota > Actinomycetes > Propionibacteriales > Nocardioidaceae > Nocardioides > Nocardioides ginsengisegetis. The sequence continues at coordinate 812,349 of NZ_JACGXA010000001.1, read as the reverse complement.
CCGCGGCGAGGACGTCGACCCGATGGCCGTGCGCGGCCAGCAGACCGACCTGCCGCTCCACCTCCTGAAGGTCCCCGGCATCACGTCCCACCAGCAGCGTGCCGGCGGTCGCGAGTGGCACGCCGAGGTGTCCGGCCCAGTCCGGCCACAGTGCGAGGCTTGCCATCCCGTGGCGGAGGATCTCCTCCTCGCCGTGCCACACCTCGCTGGAGGGGCTGAGCATCCCCGCCGCGGCATGGCTGGCACCCAACCCCGGCGCGGGGTCGACGACCTCGACCGCGTGGCCCCGGACGAGCAGCTCCTCGGCGCAGGCCAGGCCGATGATCCCGGCCCCGAGGACCCGGACCCGCATCAGGCGACCGCTGCCACGAGCTCCTTCGCGGCTGCGACCGGGTCGGGCGGCCGCCAGATCGAGCCGATCACGGCGACCCCGTGGGCGCCCGCCGCACGCACCAGGGCGGCCCCAGCCGCATCGATGCCCCCGATCGCGATCAGCGGCAGCACTCCGGTGGCTGCGGCGACCGCGGCCACGCCCAGGGGGTCGGGCAGACCTGCCTTGGAGGCCGAGGCGAACACCGGACCGAAGCCGGCATAGTCCGCCCCCCAGTCACGGGCCGCCACGACCTCCGCACGGGAGCGGCAGGTGGCCCCGATCAGCAGTCCCGGTGCGATCCGGCGCGCATCGGCCACCGGCAGGTCCGTCGCACCAAGGTGAACCCCCGCGGCCCCCGCGACCAGGGCCACGTCGACCCGGTCGTCGACGACCACGAGGGCGCCGTACTCCTCGACCGCGGCGCGGACTGCGCGGGTCAGGGCCAGCAGCGCACGGTCGTCGACCGCCTTGGCGCGGACCTGGAAACCCGTGACGCCCGCCGACGCAAGGGCCGGCAACACGGACAGGTCGTCGGTGGCATCGACCAGACAGAACAGGCGTGGCAACAGCACGGAACGCTCCTCGCTTCCTTCGCCGGCATGACCCGGATCAGGTTCGACGGTCGGAGCGGAACAGCTCCCTCTCAGCTCGCTGCCGCGAGCTCCCGTGGTGGTGCAGAAAACGTAGCGCACACGGGGACGACGCAGATCGGCCCGTCCAGAACGCGGCCGTGCTCGGGCCGGGCACGGACTCCATCTACGTAGCCGAATACGTAATCCCCCGGTCGTGGACGACGGCCTGTCGACCTTCACTGGAATCACGACGAACAGCACCCCGACCCAGGAAGCGAGGCAGCCATGACCCCCCAGACCAGCACCGCAGAGACCACCCGGCTGCGCTCGATCCTCCTGGACCTGGCCCGGCACCAGGACGACCTCGCTGCCACCGAGGCCGCGGTCACGCCGTACTGGTGCCCCTGCCCCCCGAGCGTCCTCGGACACCGCACGGCCGCGGCCGCGCTGCGCGCCCAGGCCGACCTGGTCGCGTGAGGAGCCGGAGCCATGCACACGGTCCTCCCCCAGAACGAGAAGTACCTGAGCGACGTCTTCGGCTCGCACCTGCGTGACGGGGCGTGCGTCCTCGATGTCGAGCGCGAGGTCGGCTACGTGCGCCTCGAGTTCGGCACCCGGCGCGGTCCCGACTCGGCGTACTGGGACGGCTGGTTCTCCGTCACCCGCACCCGGGACGCCCACCCCCTGAGCGGCAAGATCATGAACGGCCCGATGGTCCAGCTGATCGGCAGCGCGTCATGACCTGGCACACCGCCACCGTCCCGCCCACCGATCTCGCGGCTGCTCTGGCCTCGATCCAGCGCGTGCACGGAACCGTCATCAGCTCCAGGCCCGAGCCGGACGGCATCCACCTCACCTGGACGACCTCGTCGGCCTCTGGCGGGAACCTCCGATGACCACTCAGGCCGACTACATCAGGTTCGCCGCTCTCGGCGACTCAGCCACCCTCGGTCTTGACGACCCGGTCGACAGGGGCTGGCGCGGTTGGGCCCGCCTCCTGTCCGACGCCATCGCCACCGCTCACCAGGTGTCGTTCTGCAACCTGGCCCTGCCCGGCGCGACCGTGTCCGAGGTCCGTGAGCACCAGCTACCACTGGCACTGGCCCACCGCCCGGTCATCGCCTCGCTCGTGGTCGGCCTCAATGACGCCATGCGCTCAACGTGGGACGCGCGACGGATCCGTGAGGACCTGCTCCATTGCGCACGCGAACTGGCCGAGTCGGGAGCGATGGTCATCACCGCCCGGTTTCACGACCACGGTAGGGCCATCGGCCTCCCCGGGTTCCTGGCTCGCCCCCTTGCCAGGCGGATCGCCGAGCTCAACGGGATCTACGACGAGGTCCACGAGCTCTACGGCGTGCTGCGCATCGACCTGGGCCCAGACGGTGCCGCCGCCCACCGGGACTTCTGGGCCCATGACCGGCTCCACCCCTCCGAGCTCGGGCATCGCCACGTCGCGGTCCGCGTCGCCCGGTTGCTGAACGCGGAAGGGCTCGAGTTCGAGCTCCCCTCGCTCGTCTGCACCGGGCCACGCGTGGGCCGTGTCAAGGGTGCGCAGGTGCTGGCGACCGAGGCGGCTCCCTGGATCGCGCGCCGCATCCGTGACTTGACGCCGCATGCGGGCCGCCTGCTGGTCAGGCAGGTGCGCTTGCGGTGGTGACCTGACACCGCAGCCGAGGGTCTTGACGCCGCACGAGCCACACGCAGGACACGACCGCGCGCCGTACGCGCCACGTGCGAGCTGCTCAGGCTCAAATGGCTTCAGGCCCGGAGATCCGTGGATCTCCGGGCCTGAACTTTGTAGCGGGGGCAGGATTTGAACCTGCGACCTCTGGGTTATGAGCCCAGCGAGCTACCGAGCTGCTCCACCCCGCGTCGGTGAACAGAACCTTACGGGATGGGCTGATCGGGTCCAAATCGGGGGTGGGGTTTCGAGACGCTCGCTGGCGCTCGCTCCTCAACCACCGAAAGCCGCTGGTGCTCGCTCCTCAACCACCGAAGGTCACCTCTTCTGTTGGGCGGCGAGGCTGGCGGCGTCGGCGACGAGGTCGCGGCCGATCTGCACCTGGCGGGCGTACTCCACCGGGTCGCCGGCCTTGAGGGCGCGGTCGGCGGCCTCGAAGGCGCTCTCGGCGGCGGCGAGCTTGGTGCGGATCTGGGCGCTGAGCGAGCTGGTCCCGTTCCCGTTCCCGTTGCCATTGCCGTTGCCATTCCCGTTCCCGCTGCCGTCGGGCGGCGTGACGGTGCCGTCGACGCCGAGCACGTCGGCGAGCGCCTGGTGGAGGGTCGGGCCGATGCCCACCTCCCCGCCGTACGACGCGAGCACGAACTGCAGGCTCGGGTAGCCGGACGTGGAGCCGGCGCGGACGGCGTAGACGGGCTCGACGTAGATGAGCCCGTCGGCGACCGGGAGGGTCAGCAGGTTGCCGAAGATCGGCGGCGCGTCACCGGACTGGAAGGGCAGCAGCGCAGCGCGCACGTCGCTGTTGGAGGAGAACTTGTTGGCGATCAGCCCAGGACCGTCCGTGCGCGAGTCGGGCAGGACCAGCGCCCGCATCCGGCCGTAGGTCGACGGGTCGGTCGCGTCGGAGTCGACGGAGACGAACGCCGCCAGGTTGCTCTTGTTGTACGGCGTGAACACCGACGTCAGCGAGAACGTGCTGCGCTCGCCGCCACCGTCGACCGGCTGGTCGACGAAGAGCCGGTACGGCGGCTGCAGGTGCCCGTTGGTGTTGGGGTCCTCCGGCACCGACCAGCGGTTGTTGCCCTGGTAGAAGTCGCCGGCGTCGGTGACGTGGTAGCGGGCGTACTGGAAGCGCTGCACCTTGAACAGGTCCTCGGGGTAGCGCAGGTGCTGCAGCAGGTCCGGCGGGATCTCCGACTTGTCCTTGACCGTGCCGGGGAACGCGCTCCGCCACGCCTGCAGGATCGGGTCGGTCTCGTCCCACGCGTAGAGCGTGACGGTGCCGTCGTAGGCGTCGACGGTCGCCTTGACCGCGTTGCGCATGTAGTTGATCTCGTCGGTCGGCAGCGTGCGGATGCCCGCGTTGTCCTGCAACGAGTCGTCGGTCATGTCCTTGAAGGAGTCCTTCTCGGCACCGGGGTAGCGATCGGTGGTCGTGTAGCCGTCGAGGATCCACTCCACGCGTCCGTCGACGACCGCCGGGTAGGGGTCGGAGTCGATGGTCAGCCACGGCGCGAACTTCTCGACGCGGTCGCGCGGGTTGCGGTTGTAGAGGACCTGGCTGTTCTCGTTGACCCGCTCGGACAGCAGGAAGTTCGGCTCGCCGAACTTCACGGCGTACATCAGCTGGTTGAAGAAGCCGCCGATCGGCACCCCGCCGGTGCCGGCGTACGTCGTGGTGTCGTCCTTGGCGTCCTCGGACCCGGAGTCGGCGTTGGCCAGGTCGAGCTCGACGTCCGGGCCGCCGGGCGCCTTGCCCACGATGGAGTAGTCGGGGCTCTGCTCACCGAAGTAGATCTGGTTCTGGAAGTCACCCAGGGCGTGCTGCGCCGTCGGCTCGTCGGCCGTCGGCAGGCCCTCGGCCCACTGGATGCTCGTCGCCTCGGCCTTGTTGTTCTCCGGACGCTGGTTGGCGTACGCCGCGACCACGCCGTTGCCGTGGGTGTAGACGGTGTGCAGGTTGGACCAGTTCTGGTCGTTGGCGTTGATCCGCGACTGGTCGAGCTCGCGGACCCCGAGGACCAGGGCCCGGTCGACGCCGCCGATGTCGTAGCGGTCGACGTCGAGCACCGGCGCGACGGAGTAGTAGGTGCGCGGCTGCTGGTTCTGCTGGAAGGTCTCGCGCACGAGCTGCGGGTCGACCAGCGGCGTCGACGAGGTCTGCCCGTCGAGCTGGGCCAGCTGACCGGTCGAGACCGAGGAGTTGCTGGTGTAGTTGGTCTCCTCGACGTCGCTGACGTCGTACGCCGCCCGCGTGGCCTCGATGTTCTTCGAGATGTACGGCGCCTCCTTGTCCGCCTCGGACGGCTTGACCTGGAACTGCTGCACGATGCCCGGCCAGATCAGGCCGAGCAGGACGGCCGACAGCGCGAGCAGCGCCAGCCCGACCGACGGGAGCAGCCAGGTGCGGCGCCAGACGTTGAGGAAGAACAGCACGGCGCAGATCACCGCGATGCCCATCAGGATGTTCTTGGCCGGCAGCACCGCGTGGTCGTCGGTGTAGGTCATGCCGGTGATCAGGCCGCCGGACTGGTTGACCAGGTCGTAGCGGTCCAGCCAGTAGTCGGCCGCCTTGGCCAGCACGAAGACGCCGAGCAGCACCGACAGCTGCGCCTGCGCCGCCCCGGAGAGCCGGTCGTGCGAGGTCTGCAGCCGGATGCCGCCGTAGAGGTAGTGCACGATCGCGGCCGCCAGCAGCGCCACCACGGTGACCGCGAGGGTGAAGTCGACGAGGTAGTGCAGCCACGGCAGGTCGAAGACGTAGAAGCCGATGTCCTTGTGGAAGTAGGCGTCCTCGGCGTGGAACGGCACGCCGTTGCGCCACAGCAGGTAGTTGCGCCACTCCCCCACCGACGACGTGCCGGCGAAGGCGCCGAGCACCAGCGAGATCCCGACGAGCAGCCAGGTGCGGATCGGCGTGACGGCGTCGCGGTAGCGGTCCAGCCCGGTCTGCTCGGGCGAGTGCGGCCGGAAGATCGGCCGCAGCCGGTAGGCGAGGTAGATGTTGGCGCCGACCACGATCGCCATCAGCGCCCCGAACACCAGGAACAGCCCGGTCTTGGTCCAGAACAGGGTGGAGAAGACCTCGCCGTAGCCGCCGGCCTTGTACCAGAGCCGGTCGGTGTAGAGCCCCGCGAAGGTGGAGAGCCCGAAGAAGGCGAAGACGAGCACGACGCCGGTGATGACCAGCGCGCGGGAGCGACGTCCGGGGCGCTCGGGCGGCGGGGTGTCGCGCGGGTCGTCGTCGAAGAGCTCGCTCACCGGTCAGTCCTCCGTGTGTTCTGGCGTGTGTTCGTCGTCGGTCAGCGTGGCGCCGAGCAGCGCGAGGAGCTGGGGCACGAGGTCGGCCCCGCCCACCACCGACTGGTCGTCGTCGTGGGCGCGCAGCCGCAGGGCGCAGTACGTCGATCCCGCGCGCGTCGCGCCGGCGACGATCCGGACCTCCTGCCGGTCGGGGTGCTCGCGGGCGAACTCCTCCGCGCCGGCCGGGTCGTCGGGGATCTGGTCGTCGGCGTCCGGGGGCAGCACGAGCCGCTCGACGACGGCCGCGCAGCCGGCGACGCCGTCGGGCCACACGATCGACTCGAGCACCGTCTCCAGCGGCCGGTCGGGGGCGAGCTGGTCCTGCTCGACCGGGGTCAGCGACCCCTGCGCCGAGGACGCGTCGAGCCCCATCGCCGAGGCCAGCGCGGGCTCCTGCGCGACCAGGCGGGCCGTGTCGACCAGCGCGTAGAGGCGGGCGGGCTGGTCCCAGCCGCCCTGCGCGATGTGCTGCTCGATCTCCAGGACTGCCGCGGCCAGGGCCGGGTCGACGTCGAGGTCGGCCGTCAGCTCGGGGCTGAGGTCCGGGTTGAGGTCGGGCTGGTCGTCAGTCACGGGTCACCATTCGCTCGTGGGTCACTTGTCGGTGCAGGAGGGCAGGGCGGCGTCGTGGTCCTTCGCCCAGGCCTCGATCGAGGCCACGGCGTCGTGCATCGTCGTCGCCTTCACCAGGCGCATGTCCCCGTGGGGGGCCTGCAGCGCGTCGCTGCAGTTGTCGGGCGGCACCATGAACAGCTGGGCCCCGGCGTCGCGGGCGCCCACGATCTTCTGCTGGATGCCGCCGATCGGTCCGACGTGGCCCTTCGCGTCGATCGTGCCGGTGCCGGCCACGATCGCGCCGCCGGTCAGGGATCCGGGGGTCAGGGTGTCGTAGATGCCGAGGGAGAACATCAGGCCGGCGCTGGGGCCGCCGATGTTGGGGTCGATCTTCACCGACACCTGGAACGGGAAGACGTAGCCGATCCCGATCTGGATGCCGATCTTCGGCGAGCCGTCCGTCTCGACCGGCGTGACCTGCACGGTGACGGACTTGCCGTCGCGCCGGACCGTGAGCGGCAGCGACCTGCCGGGCGGCGTGTTGCCGATGGCGTTGGTCAGGTCGTCGCTCTGCCGGACCGTGACGCCGCCGACCTTCTCGATGATGTCGCGCACCTTGAGCTTGCCGTCGGCCGGCGCACCCTTGGTGACGCTGAGGACCTCGAGCGCCGGCTTCACGTCGTACCCCAGCTCGTGCAGCGCCACCGCGGTCGCGTTGTCCTGCGAGGACACCATGTCGACGGCGCCCTCCTGCTGGTTCTGCTCGGGCGTCTCGTCCTGCTGGTAGACCGCGTCGTAGGGGTAGACCGCGTCGTCCTTGCTGATCCAGTCGTGCATCAGCTCGAAGAGCGTGACCTTCGAGGGCCGCGGCTGGGAGACGTAGACGGTGGTCATCCGCAGCTCACCGTCGTCGCGGTAGGTCTTGTGGCCGGTCACCTGGATGATCTCGTTGCCGTGCGTCTCGGCCAGCACGTCGAGGGTGAGCCCGGGCTCGTAGGTGACGTAGGGCAGGCCCTCCGTCCCGGCCTTCCACCACAGGGCGACCAGAAGGGGCACAGCGACGAGGCCGGCCACGATCCGCTGCGTCATGCGGCCAAGCCTCTCACCCGGCGGCAACTGACGTGGCGCAGGTCAGGAAACCCTGCGCGAGGGGCGTACGGCGATGCCGGTGCTGCGGTCGCGCGCGGGCGTGCGCGCGGCGTAGGGAGTGGGGCGCTTCGGCTCGCGCTGCATCGCGGCGGACAGTCGCGCGACCGCCACGTCCCGGTCGACCTCGCCGCGGCCCTCGCGGCCCAGCCAGCTCACCCACACCATCGCCACGGCCGTGACGACGACGGGCGGCACCAGCCAGAAGAGGATCTCCACGCTGCAAGGGTAAGGAGCGGCGGACCCTTCACTCGGCAGGCTCGCCTAGGGCGAGCCGACCCACTCCTCGGTGCCGTCGCCGAACTGCTGGTGCTTCCAGATCGGGACCTCGGCCTTGAGCGTGTCGATCAGCGCCCGCGACGCCGCGAACGCCTCGCCGCGGTGGGCAGTGGTGGTGGCCACGACCACCGCGATGTCGCCGATCGCGAGGGTGCCGACGCGGTGGACGGCGGCGACGCCGTGGACGTCGTACTCCTCGGCGACGCGCTCGCAGACCTCGCGCATCTTGTCCAGGGCGGTGGGGTGCGCGGAGTAGTCCAGCCCGTCGACGTCCTTGCCGCCGTCGTGGTCGCGCACGCGGCCGACGAAGAGCGTCAGGCCGCCCGAGGCCTCGTCGTCCAGGCAGGCCACGACCTCCGCCACGTCGAGCGGGGTGTCCCGGATGGCGACCAGGCGGACGGCGGGATTGCTCACGCCCCCGACCCTAGTGGGCGGGCTCGCGTCTTGCCGCTGCCGCGTACGGTTGGGGCATGAGCGACGAGCCCGGCAAGAACTCCGACGAGCCCGAGGAGAGCGGCCAGAACCCCTTCAAGGGCACGCCCTTCGAGCAGCTGTTCGGTGCCGGCGGGCTCGGTGGGCTGGGTGGCGCCCTCGGCGGGATGGGCCTCGGTGGCCCCGGCGGCCAGATGCCCGACCTCGGCCAGCTCTTCAGCCAGCTCCAGTCCCTCATGCAGCCCCACGAGGGCACCCTCAACTGGGACTACGCCCTCGACCTCGCCCGCAAGAGCGCGGCGCGGACCAGCGACCCCTCCCCCACGCAGAAGCAGAAGGACGCCGTCGCCGACGCCGTGCGGCTGGCCGACCACTGGCTCGACGAGACCACGTCGTTCCCCTCCGGCGTCACCTCGACCGCGGCCTGGAGCCGCGCCGAGTGGATCGTCGGCACCACCGACGTCTGGAAGGTGCTGGTCGAGCCGATCGCCGAGGGCTCGGTCAACGCGCTCGGCGGCGCGCTGCCCGAGGAGGCCCGGGCCATGTCGGCCCCCATCCTCGGCATCCTGGGCAAGGCCGTGGGCGCGATGCTCGCCACCCAGATCGGCAGCGGCCTCGGCGCGCTGGCCGGTGACGTGCTGAGCGTCTCCGACATCGGGCTGCCCCTCGCCCCCGCCGGCAAGGCGGCCCTCGTGCCCGCCAACATCGCGGCCTTCGCCGAGGGTCTCGACGTCACCGAGGACGACGTGCTGCTCTACCTCGCGCTGCGCGAGGCCGCCCACCAGCGCCTGTTCGCCCACGTGCCGTGGCTGCGCGAGCACCTCATCGGCGCGGTGGCCGACTACGCCCGCGGCATCGAGATCAACGCCGAGGGCATCCAGGGCCGCATCGAGGAGCAGATGCGCGGCGTCGACCCGGCCAACCCCGAGTCGATGCAGGAGCTGCTCGACGGCGGCCTCTTCGACCTGCCCAAGTCGCCGGCCCAGGAGGCCGCGCTCAACCGCCTCGAGGTCACCCTCGCCCTCGTCGAGGGCTGGGTCGACGAGGTCGTCGGCCAGGCCACCCACGAGCGGATGCCCGCCGCGGCCAAGCTCCAGGAGGCGTTCCGGCGCCGCCGGGCCGCCGGCGGTCCCGCCGAGGAGACCTTCGCGACGCTGGTCGGCCTCGAGCTGCGCCCGCGCCGGCTGCGCGACGCCTCCACGCTGTGGGGCTCGCTGCGCACCCGGCAGGGCACCGAGGCCCGCGACGGCGTCTGGATGCACCCCGACCTGCTGCCGACGGCCGCCGACCTCGACGACCCGCTCGGCTTCCGCGAGGACGCCTCGGCGCCGGACGAGATGACCGACGACGACTTCGACGCCGGCCTCAAGCGCCTCCTCGACGGCGAGTGAGCCTCCACGCCGACGCGCTGGCGGTGCTCAGCGGCTGGGTCGCGCCCACGCCCGCCCAGGACGAGCTCCGCCAGCGGTACGTCGACCACCTGGCCGCGCACGACGACGGGGTCTGGCGCGGCTGCTTCCCCGACCACCTGACCGCGGGCACGCTCGTCGTCGACGAGTCGGGCGAGCACGTGCTGCTCAACCTGCACCGCAAGGCCCGCCGCTGGTTCGCCTTCGGCGGTCACTGCGAGCCGGGCGACCGGACGCTGGCCGACGCCGCGCTCCGCGAGGCCCGCGAGGAGTCGGGGCTGGCCGACCTCCGCTTCGACCCCGTGCCCGCCCATCTCGATGAGCACGCCGTGCCGTTCTGCGACCCGCGCGGCGAGGTGCGCCACCTCGACGTCCGCTTCGTCGCGCAGGCACCGGCCGGTGCCGACCACGCCACCAGCGACGAGTCGCTGGACGTGCGCTGGTGGCCCGTCGACGGCCTGCCCGAGCTCGAGCCGGAGATGCACGAGCTGATCGCGGTCGCCCGCGCCCGGTTCGCCTGAGCGCCCTCCGCCGGGCTCAGTCGGCCTCGTAGCCCGGCGGCAGCGTCAGCTTCGCCGCGGCGGACCAGCCGAGCAGGTAGCCCTTCGCCCGCTCGGCGTGGGGATAGCGGTCGACCCACGCCCAGAACTTCGCGTCGTGGCCGGTCTCCAGCAGGTGCGCGAGCTCGTGGACCAGCACGTAGTCGATGACCCAGGCCGGCATCCCCTGCAGCCGCGCCGAGAGCCGGATCGTGCGGTCACCGGGCGTGCAGGAGCCCCACCGCGACCTCTGGTTCTCCACCCAGCGCACCGACTCGGGCCGGGGCAGCCCGCCGAGGTACTTGTCACTGAGCCCGAGGGCGCGCTGCAGCAGCACGTCGTCGGAGGGACGCCGGCGCTTCTCGGACCGCTCGAGCCGCGCCAGCATCGTCTCGACCCACTCGGCCTCCTCCTTGCGGGAGAGCGAGGCGGGGATCATCACCACGATCCGGTCGCCGTCGCGGTAGGCCGAGACGGTACGCCGGCGACGCTTGGAGCGACGTACCTCCACCTCGGGTCGCGGCGGCTCGGTGGTCATGGCTCAAACTAACCGTTCGCCCAGCTCAGCAGGCGCTCCTGCGGCCAGGTGTTGACGATGCGGTCCGGGTCGATGCCGGCCGCCTCGGCCCGCTCGCAGCCGTAGACGAGGAAGTCGAGCTGTCCGGGGGCGTGCGCGTCGCTGTCGATGGAGAACAGGCAGCCCACGTCGCGGGCCAGCTCCAGCAGCCGTGTGGGCGGGTCGCGGCGCTCCGGGCGGGCGTTGATCTCGACCGCGACATCGTGCTCGACGCACGCCGCGAAGACCGCCTCCGCGTCGAACTGGGAGCCCGGGCGCGTGCCGCGGTTGCCGGTCACGAGCCGGCCGGTGCAGTGGCCCAGGACGTTCGTCCGCGGGTTGCGGATCGCGCCGATCATCCGCTTCGTCATCGCCGGTGCGTCCATGGCCAGCTTGGAGTGGACGCTGGCGACGCGGACGTCGAGGCGGGCCAGCAGCTCGTCGGTCTGGTCGAGCCCGCCGTCGTCGAGGATGTCGACCTCGATGCCCTTCAGGAGCGTGAAGCCGGTGCCGGAGAGGTGGTCGTTGACGGCGTCGACGACGTCGAGCTGGCGGGCCAGCCGCTCGGCGCTCAGCCCGCGGGCGACCTTCAGGCGCGGCGAGTGGTCGGTCAGCACCTGGTAGTCGTGGCCGAGCTCGATCGCGGTGAAGGCCATCTCCTCGATCGGCGAGCCGCCGTCGGACCAGTCGGAGTGGGAGTGCAGGTCGCCGCGGAGCCGGGCCCGCAGGTCGGCACCCCCGGTGGTCAGCGGTCCGCCGTGCTCGGCCTCGAGCTTCGCCAGCCGCTCGGGCACGACGCCGGCCACCGCGTCGGCGATCACCTTCGCCGAGCTCGCGCCGACGCCCGGCAGCTTCGTGATCGTCCCGTCGGCGACCGCCGCCGCCACCTCGTCGTCGGACATCGGCAGGATCGCCGCGGCCGCGCCGCGGAACGCCTTGACCTTGTAGGTGTCCTCGCGCGCCCGCTCCAGCAGGAAGGCGATCCTCCGCAGGGCCGCGACCGCGCCCCCGTCGTACGCCTCCGACACGCCTGGACCTCCCGATTTCTTTTCTCCACAGCCCGTGGACAGACATTCTTGCTGGTCAGCGCGCCGTACGTCGCCCCGGCGCCGCACGAGTCCACAGCGTTCTCCCGGCCGGACGCCGGTTCTCCACCGGTCCGGCCGCCTCGTCCACAGGGTTGTCCACAACGTTGTCCACAGGCTGGGAGTCGGATCCGGTGGACTTCGTTGACCGCGCCCTCACGCGCTCGTAGCGTCTGCGGCAGACGAGGCCCCCGACCCGTCGACCGACACGAGCAAGGGGAAGGCACGTGTCGCGAGACGGGCTCGGGGGTCTCTTCATGTCAGCGGCCCCGAAACTCCGGCGCCCGCTTCTCCTGCGCGGCCCGGATGCCCTCCTGGAGGTCCTCGGTTGCCAGCGTGATCGGCTGCGCCATCGCCTCCCACTGCAGGCAGCTCTCGACGTCGGCGTGGCCGCCGCCCTGGAGCGCGAGCTTGGTCAGCTTGCTGGCGATCGGCGCGGTCGCGGCGATCCCGGCAGCGGTCTCGACCACCTCGTCCAGGAAGCTCGTCGGCTCGACGACCCGCGAGACGAGGCCGAGGCGGAGCGCCTCGTCGGCGTCGACGACGCGCCCGGTGAGCAGCAGGTCGCGGGCGTGGGCCTCCCCCACGACGTTGGGCAGCAGGTAGGTGCCGGCCATGCCGGCGTGCATCCCGAGCTTCACGAACGGCACGCCCATGCGGGCGCCGGAGGCGGCGTACCGGATGTCGCAGGCGAGCGCCATGCACAGCCCGGCGCCGATCGCGGGCCCGTTGATGGCGGCGATGGTCGGCACCTCGAGCTTCCGGATCGACAGCCAGGACCGGTAGAACGCCAGCATCCGGGTGCGCAGGCGGTCGACGGAGGCGTCCGGCTCGCTGGCGATCCAGCTGGTGTTGCCGCCCGAGCAGAACGCCGATCCGGCCCCGGTCACCACGACCGCACGCACGCTGGGGTCGGCGGCGATCCCGTCGATCGCGGTGACCCAGGAGGAGGTCATCTCGTCCGACATCGCGTTGCGCATCTCGGTGTTGTCCAGGGTCAGCAGGACCACGCCGTCACGCGGGCGCTCGACGCGCAGGTGCGGCAGGGTCTTCTCAGGGGTGGTCGACATGCGCACAACGTACTGAGCGCGCTCGCGACACGCCGTGACCCGCTTCACGCAAAACGGTGCGCCTGCGCACGCTGGGCGGGCGTGTGCCGTAGGGTCGAGGCGGCTCGACGGCATCCGCTGTTGGGCTTCCGGCGGGCTTCCCTTTATCCCCGTCGCGACGACCGAAAGAAATACATAGGCAAGGAGGCCGTCATGGCGGAGACCTGGAGCGGCGAGTTCTACTGCGTGAAGTGCAAGGAGAAGCGCGAGGCGGAGGGCGAGGTCAAGGTCAACGACAAGGGCACCCGCATGGCCAAGGCCGTGTGCCCCGTCTGCAGCACCAACCTCAACCGCATCCTCGGCAAGGCCTGATCGCGAGAGATCGCCCCACGAGTTGAGACGGCGGCGCCGCCCGGTCCACGTGACCGGCGGCGCCGTCGGCCATTTCGGGGGTTGGTGAGCCGAGCGCCTGTGGAGAGCGTCGGCGGGCCATCGGGCTCCCGTGCCATCGTGCCGGGATGACCCTGCTCCCCGAAGGCCTGCCAGCGCGGCCGGTCCTGCTGCCCGGGCTGCGCGTCCTGCGCCGCGACGAGGACCACCTCCAGGTCGGCATCGACCCGCCCCGCCGCCTCGTGGTCCCCGACCTGTCCGAGGTCCGGGCCCTGCTGGAGGGGCTGCGCCGAGGCACGCCCGTGCGTCCGTCCTCCCCGATCGGTCACCGCACCCTGGCCGCCCTGCACGAGGCCGGACTGCTGGTCGACGCCGCCGCGCTCGACGCCGCGCTCGCCGCGGCGGCGGACCGGGCGGCGACGGCGTCGGTCTTCGCCGAGCACGGCACCGACGCGCTGCGCCGGCTCGCGGCCCGTCGCGGCGCGCGGGTGGCCGTGCACGCGGCGCCCGACCTGGCGACACCGCTCACCGACCTGCTGCTGCGGTCCGGGGTCGAGCCCATCGAGGAGGACGCCGACCTCGTCGTGGTCGCGGCCGACACGGTGGTGCCGCGCGCCGACCTCGACGACCTGGTCCGCGAGGGACTCCCCCACCTGGTCGTGTCCGGCGGCGTCGTCGGCCCGTTCGTGGTGCCGGGCACCACCGCCTGCACCCGTTGCGTCGACGCCCACCACGCCGACGCCGATCCGCGGCGCTCGCTGCTGCTCGAGCAGTGGCCGGACCGTCCCGCGCCCGGGCCGGAGCCGCGAGACCCGGTCCGGACGGCGCTCACGCTGGCGTGGGCCGTCCGCGAGGTGGTCGGGGTGCTCGACGGTGACGAGCCAGCCACGTGGTCGGCCACCCTCGAGGTCGGTGCGACGGGCGGTACGTCGCTGCCGCGGCGATCGACGTACGCCCGGCATCCGCACTGCGGCTGCGCGTGGGGCGACGCCTTGGCCGGGTAGCCGGGACTACCAGTACTCGCTGTCGAGCTTGCCCTCCATGGCGCGCAGGTTCGCGCGCGAGCAGGTGTCGCAGTAGGTGCGCCGCCGGCCGTTCTCGACCGAGATGCTCCACGTGAGGGTCTTCGCCTCGTCCTGCTCCTGGCGTCCACAGAAGTCGCAGGTGGTCACGGACTGCGTCATGGCGCCAACCTACGCCCCACCGCCTGCCACGGGGCATGACAAGAGCCGGGCACGACGACGGCGTCGTGCCCGGCTCTCTGTGTCACCCGCGATCAGGTGTTCCTGCCCGGAGAGGTGCGCCCGACGGGCGCCGTGCTCCGGTCCTACAGTGCGCGGGCGAGGGCGAGACGTGCCTGCTGCGCGGCCAGCTCGGCCTTGCGGCTGAGTCGGCGGGAACGGGCCAGAAGGTGACCCTGTCGCAACTGCTGCGCCTCTCCCAGGCGCGCGGACATTTGCGCGCGGGCCAGGTTTTCGTGCATGAGACTCATGGTGGTGCTCCGGTTCTGTGCAGTGTTCATGGGATGAGTTCCAGGTCTTTCGTTGTCGGGCGACGGCGGACGCTTACGCGGCCACCTCGTTCTTGCGAGGGCGGCCGCGGGGCCGCTTGCGGGGGATCACCACTCCCTGGAGGAAGAGCTCACCGCCCCAGACGCCCCAGGGCTCACGTCGTTCGAGAGCGCCGTCGAGGCACAGTGCCTGGACCGGGCAGTCCTGGCAGAGCGTCTTGGCGAACTCCACGTCGGCGGGAGATTCGGCGAACCACAGTTCCGGGTTGTTGGCCCGGCACGGCAGCAGCTCGACGTCCACCTGGCCGGCCTGGTCATGAAGATGTCCCAGGGTCGGCTCGGCAGCCCCATCGTTGCGGTCGAGAACGCTGATGGTCATGTGTCACCTCCTTCGTCTGACCTGATCGCGTCGGGTGTTGCAGGAAACTTGGGGGTTCGTGCGACTCGTCCGGGGAAACAGAAAGGCCGCGGATCCCGGTGAGGGTTCCGCGGCCTGGAGGCTGCCGATGCTGTTGACGGTGTCAACAGGTCGGTGGTCTCCAGGCAGTGGTCCCCGGGAAGGTGCCCTGGGCGTAGCCCGGGGCTCCCGTGATGACGAGGGCGGCCTTGCGGTCGCGGAGCACGGACGTGGTCGCAACCGGGGTGCCGCAGATGCCCTGGGTCGTCGCGAAGGCGTGGCCGGATGCGGGCATGCCGAAGGACGACGGGATCTGAACCGTCATCTGGGTCTTGGTGCTGATCATCAGGGCCACCTCCTTCGGTGAGTCGGGCGCCGGCGTTGTCAGGGCCGTGTGCGCGGGTTGCTGTGCTGGAAAACTATCGCGCGTTCCGTGTAATGGGCAAACGATTTACTGGGTATTTCTCGAAAAAAGTTGGAAATCGGCCCTCAGCGGAGCAGGGCGAGCACGTCGTCGCCGTACTTGTCGAGCTTGGACCGGCCTATACCACTGATCTTCAGCATCCCCTCGGGCGTCGTCGGCCGGTGCTCGGCGATGAGCTGGAGGGTCGCGTCGGTGAAGATCACGAAGGCCGGCACGCTCTCCTCCCCCGCCCGCTCCTTGCGCCAGTCCCGCAGCCGCTCGAACAGCTCCTCGTCGTAGGACGCCGGGCAGTCCTCACAGCGACCGCGCTTCTTCTCCGGGCCGGTGTGCAGCGGCTTGCCGCACTCGCGGCAGCTGGCCACCTTGCGGTTGCGGGCGGCGGCCTGCTCGACCTTGTGGTCCTCGGGCAGCAGCGGGTCGAGGAAGCGCGACGGCTTGCGGCTGCCGCGACCGCCGGGGTTGCGGGCCAGTGCCCAGGACAGCGCGAGGTCGACCCGGGCGCGGGTCATGCCGACGTAGAGCAGGCGGCGCTCCTCCTCGATGGCGGCCGGGCCCTCGGCGTAGGTGATCGGGAGGGTGCCGTCCTGGAGGCCGCAGAGGAACACCGAGTCCCACTCGAGGCCCTTGGCCGCGTGGAACGTGGCCAGGGTGACGCCGTCGGCGACGGGCGCGTGCTGCTCGGAGGCGCGTCGGTCGAGGTCGTCGACGAAGCTGCCCAGGTCGGCGCTGTCGGTCTTGGCGAACTCGGTGGCCTGGCTGACCAGCGAGTGCCAGGACTCCCATCGGTCGCGGGTCTGGCCGCGGGTCGTGGGCGCCTGCTGGGTCCAGCCCATGCCGGCCAGGGTGCCGTGGACGGTCTCGAGCAGGCCCTCGGGGCCCTCGCCGCCCTCGCCGGAGCGCGCGGCCCCCCGGAGCCGGGTGACGGCCTCCCGCACCTCGGGACGGTCGAAGAACCGCGCGGCGCCGCGGATGACGTAGGGGATGCCGCGGCTGGTGAGGGCGTCCTCGAACGCCTCGGACTGGGCGTTGATGCGGAACAGGACGGCCACCTCGGCCAGCGGCCGGTCCTGCTCGCGGAGCTTGGCGATCCGGGCGGCGACGTGCTGGGCCTCGGCGACCTCGTCGGGCAGGGCGGTGTAGGTGACCGCCGGGCCGGAGGGGCGCTGGGCGCGCAGCTCGACGCCCTTGCTGGCGGAGCGGGCGAGCAGGGTGTTGGCGGCCTGCACGACCTCGGGGCTGGAGCGGTAGTTGCGGACCAGCTCGATCGAGGTGGTGCCGCGGTGCTTCTGGGCGAAGTCGCGCAGGTA
Source organism: Nocardioides ginsengisegetis (assembly GCF_014138045.1). Classification (NCBI taxonomy): domain Bacteria; kingdom Bacillati; phylum Actinomycetota; class Actinomycetes; order Propionibacteriales; family Nocardioidaceae; genus Nocardioides; species Nocardioides ginsengisegetis. The sequence goes on along the minus strand of NZ_JACGXA010000001.1, from coordinate 795,339 downwards.
GGAGGCGTTGGCGCCGGCGAAGGAGTAGATGGTCTGCGCCGGGTCGCCGACCACGCACAGCTCGTCGCGGCCGCCGAGCCACAGGTCGAGCAGCGCGGACTGGATCGGCGAGACGTCCTGGAACTCGTCGACGACGAACCATTTGTACTGGCGGCGGACCTGGGCGGCGACCCGCTCGTCGTCGGCGAGCATGCCGGCGTTGAAGAGCAGCACGTCCTCCATGTCCATCCGGCCCTGGCTGCGCTTGACGTCCTCGTAGGAGCCGAAGACGCGCGCCACCGTGTCGGCGTCGTGGCCGGTCACCGAGCGTCCCCGGGTGGGCGCGACGCGGGCATAGTCGTCGGGGTGGACGTTGCTGACCTTGGCCCACTCCACCTCGGAGGCGAGGTCGCGCAGCAGCGCCTGGTCGGCGCTCAACCGCTGCTTGCGGGCGGCGGTGGCGAGCAGGCCGATCTTGGACTCGATCAGCTGGGGCAGCTCGGTGCCGTGGACGGTGGGCCAGAAGTAGCGCAGCTGGCGCAGCGCCGCGGAGTGGAAGGTCCGGGCCTGCACCCCGCCGGCGCCCAACGCCCGCAGCCGGCCCCGCATCTCACCCGCGGCGCGGGTGGTGAACGTGACGGCCAGCACCTCGGTCGGCGCGTAGACGCCGGTGGCCACCCCGAGGGCGATCCGGTGGGTGATCGCGCGGGTCTTGCCCGTGCCGGCACCCGCCAGCACCCGCACCGGACCGCGCAGCGCCTCCGCGACCCGGCGCTGCTCCGGGTCGAGCGCCGCAAGAAGGTCGTCGGGGGTGGGCATGGAGGAACAACTCCTGGGGAAGGATGGTTGGGACTTCGTTGACTTGCACGACCCTAGACGCCGGAGGCGACAGTTCGAATGAGTGGTTCCTTCACGATGTACTCCACCCCGTGGTGTGGCTACTGCCACCGCCTCAAGGGGCAGCTCGACCGCGAGGGGATCGCGTTCGAGGTCGTCGACATCGAGCAGAACCCCGAGGCTGCGCAGATCGTCGAGTCCGCCAACAACGGCAACCAGACGGTGCCGACGCTGGTCTACTCCGACGGGTCCGCGCACACCAACCCCTCGCTGATCCAGGTCAAGGAGAAGCTGGCCGAGCTGGCCAGCTGACGCTCACCCGCCGCTCTTTACCAGGTGCCCGGCAGCGGGCCGCCGTACCAGTGCTCGACGAGCGAGCGGGAGATCGAGACGCCGCCGGGGAGCACCAGCGAGCCGTCCTCGGCGCCCGCCTTCATCTCCGCGCGGGTGAACCAGCGCGCGTCCTCGATCTCGTCCTCGTCAACGCGGATGTCGGTGGACTCCGCGCGGCCGATGAAGCCCAGCATCAGGCTGGCCGGCAGCGGCCAGGGCTGGTTGCCGAAGTACTCCACCGCGCCGACCCGGACGCCGACCTCCTCGGCGACCTCACGGCGTACGGCGTCCTCCAGCGTCTCGCCCGGCTCGCAGAAGCCGGCCAGCGTCGAGTAGCGGCCCTCGGGCCAGACCGCCTGGCGACCCAGGAGGCAGCGCTCGGACTCCGAGCTCGGCTCCCCCGACGTGACGAGCATGATCACGGCCGGGTCGGTCCGCGGGAACTGCGCCTTGCCGCAGCTCGTGCAGACGAGCTCGTGGCCGGCGTTGCGGGGCTCGAGGCCACCCGCGCAGCGGGGGCAGTATTTCGTGGCGTAGAGCCACTCCGCGAGCCCGATCGCGTGGAAGACGAGCGGGGCCTCGGGCAGCCCGCCGTCGGCCAGGTGCGGCAGCACGCCGCGCAGCCCGAACCACTCGGACTTCTCCCCCGGCGCGACCGCCGGGTCGACGACGACGGCGAACCAGGTGCGGCCGTCCTGCTCGCCGAGCAGCACGCGCAGCCCGTCGGGGGCCTCCTGCGGCGAGACCCAGTCGAGGCGGCCGTCGACGGGCCGGATCCGGGTCCCGGAGACGACCAGCACCCGGCTGTCGGGGTCGGACCACCTCTCGTCGAGCCAGGCCTCGTCGCCGCGGCGTACGCCGCTGCGGTCGTGCGGGTTGGCGGACAGCTTCACGTGCGGGAAGGTCACGCGGTCGAGGCTAGTCCTCACCCTGGAGTGCCCTAGGCTGCCCCCACGTGAGCACCCACATCGGAGCACAGCCCGGAGACATCGCGCCCGTCGTCCTCATGCCCGGCGACCCGCTGCGTGCCAGATGGATCGCGGAGAACTTCCTCGACGACGCCCGCTGCTACAGCGAGGTGCGCGGCATGTACGGCTACACCGGCACCTGGCGCGGGCACCGCGTCTCGGTCCAGGGCAGCGGCATGGGACAGCCCTCCCTCGCCATCTACGCCCACGAGCTGATGTCGCAGTACGACGTCACGACCCTGATCCGGGTCGGCTCGTGCGGCGCGCTGAGCGAGAAGCTCGCGATCCGCGACATCGTGATCGCCTCGGGTGCCTGCACCGACTCCTCGATGAACCGGATCCGGTTCGAGGGCCTCGACTACGCCCCGGTGGCCGACTTCGGCCTGCTCCGCGCGGCGCACGACGTCGCCGAGGAGGTGTCCGGCGACGCGACCGTGCACGTCGGCCTGGTCTTCGCGGGCGACTCGTTCTACCACCCGCGGCCCGAGCTGGTCGGCCGGATGGTGGAGTACGGCGTGCTCGCCGTCGACATGGAGGCCAGCGCGCTCTACACGCTCGCGGCCAAGTACGGCGCTCGCTCGCTCGTCGTCGACACGGTCTCCGACCACATCGTGACCGGCGAGGAGACCACCTCCCAGGAGCGCGAGCAGACCTTCGGCGCGATGATCGACATCGCCCTGGGCGCGGCGTTCGACCGGGACTAACCGGGCACCCCCGGGCGTTCACCTGCCGTGGACGTCCTCGACTCGGTGGTCATCGGCGCCGGCCAGGCCGGCTTGTCCTCGTCCTACCACCTGCAACGGCTCGGCATCTCCCACGTCGTCCTCGACTCCGACCCCGCCCCCGGCGGGGCCTGGCAGCACCGCTGGGACTCGCTGACGATGCGTGACGTGCACGGGGTCGCGGCGCTGCCCGACTCGGGCTCTCCCGGCCTGTCGGAGCGCCGCGCGAACGTCGTGGTGCCGGCGTACTTCTCCGACTACGAGCGCAAGCACGCCCTCCCCGTCCTCCGGCCGGTCCGGGTGGACCGTGTGACCGACGACGCGGGCGTGCTGGTGGTCCATGCCGGCGACCGCGCCTGGACCACGCACACCCTGGTCAACGCGACGGGCACGTGGTCGCACCCGTTCGTGCCGCGCTACCCCGGCATGGAGACCTTCGCCGGCGAGCAGCTGCACACCGCGGGCTACCGGGGCGCCGAGCGCTTCCGCGGCCGACGGGTCGTGGTCGTCGGCGGCGGCGCGTCGGCCGTGCAGTTCCTCGGTGAGCTGGCCCCCGTGACGGAGACGATCTGGGTCACCCGGCGCGAGCCGGTGTGGCGCACCGACGACTTCACGCCCGACGCGGGGCGCAGGGCCGTCGCGCTGGTCGAGGAGCGGGTACGCCGTGGCCTCCCGCCGGCCAGCGTCGTGAGCGTGACGGGGCTGGCGCTGCGCGAGCAGGAGCGGGCCGCCGAACTTCTCGGTGCCTACGCACGCCGGCCGATGTTCTCCGCCGTCGAGCCCGGGGGCGTGCGCTGGGCCGACGGGTCCTTCGAGCCGGCCGACGTGATCCTGTGGGCGACCGGGTTCCGTCCGGCGATCGGGCACTTGGCGCCGCTGCACCTGCGCTCCCCGCAGGGCGGCGTGCAGCTCGACGGCACCACCGCGGTGGCGGACCGACGGGTCCAGCTGGTGGGCTACGGGCCGTCGGCCAGCACCATCGGCGCCAACCGAGCCGGCCGGACCGCCGCCCGGGGCGTGGCCCGGTGGCTCGACGGGGAGTCGCTCAGCACCACCGGCTGACGTTCAGCCGGAGTAGGGCACCTCGGCCTGCCAACCGGCCTCGTCCTGGGTCGCCGCGGCGTGGATCGCCTCGGCCACCCGGTCGGGGGTGAACGCACCCTCGCGCGCGAGCGTGCCGCGCACGGTCACCGACACCGCCCGGATCCCGTCGGGCTCGAGGGTCTTGTCGAGGCTGAGCACGAGGTTGCGGAGCCCGGCCTTCTGGACCCCGAGCGAGGCGGCGCGGTGCCACGGCTGGTCGGCGGCCATGCTGCCGGTGGCCGTGACCCGGCCGCCGCGCGAGAGGTAGGGCCGGGCGGCCTGGACGGCAGTCAGCAGCCCACCGACGCCGAGCGCGACGTCCTGGAGCAGCTCGGGGACGGTCAGCTCGAGGGGGTCCTTCTCGCGGAAGGCGCTGGGGTTGAAGTGGAGGACGTCGATGCGGCCGAAGTGGTCGCCGAGGGTCCGGATCGCGTGGGTCGCCGACTCGGTGTCGGTGAGGTCGGCGACGACGGTCTGGACGTCGGCGCCGTCGATGCTGGCCTTGAGCTCGGCCAGCGGGCCGTCGTCGATCCCGATCAGGCCGACGTCGTGGCCGTCCTCCGCGAACCGGCGGGCAACCGACCCGCTCACCCCCGGACCCGCTGCCACGACCACGATCACCGGCTTGCTCATGGGTCCGACCTTAGGAGGCCGTCCCCGTTCCCGCGAGGAGGCCCTCGAGCTCGGCCCGGCCGGGCAGCCGGTCGTGGGCGACGACGTCGCCGGTGCGGACGTAGTAGAACGCGGCGCGGACCCGGTCGAGCGGCACGTCGTGCAGCTCGGCCCAGGCCACCCGGTAGAGGGCCAGCTGGAGCGGGTGGGCGGTGGCGGTGCGGTTGGTCTTCCAGTCGACGACGAGGAAGCCCTCGCTGCCGTCGGGCAGCGTCTCGGTGTAGACCGCGTCGATCCGGCCCCGGACCACCTGGCCGGCCAGCACCAGGGCGAAGGGGGCCTCGACCTGGTGGGGGATGCGGGTGGCGAACGGCCCGGCCTCGAACGTCGCGATGAGGTCCTTGAGGTCGGTGTCGTCGTCGATGCCGGCGTCGGCGCGGCCGGGCAGGTCGTCGAAGTCGAAGAGGTCCTGCTGGCCGAACCGGGCCTCGACCCAGGCGTGGAAGCGGGTGCCGAAGCGGGCCGCCGACGACGGCGGGCGCGGCATCGGCCGGGCCAGCTCGCGGGCGAACTGCTCGGGGTCGTCGCGCAACCGGGCGAGGGCGGTGGCGGACAGGCTGCTGGGCAGCTCCACGGAGATGTCGGAGGAGCGCTCCTGGCGGGCCTCGCCCACGAGCCGCTCGAGCTCGATGTCCCAGTCGGCGACCCGGGCGGACTCGATCATGTCGAGCTCGGTGTCCGCCGCCTCCGGGTCGACCTCGCGGACCCGGCGTGCCGCCTCGATCCGGCGTGCGGCCTCGAGCCCGGTCTCGGTCGTCGGCCAGGGCCGGGACGGGTCGACGGCGGCGTAGGGGTTGGGGTCGCCCTTGACCGGCTTGTCGAGCCAGTCGGTGACCGGCTCGCCCCAGGCGTCGAGCTGCTCGCGGACGACGAGCTGGTAGTCGGAGGGGCCGAACGGGGTGGTCCGCGGGCTCCAGAGGTAGGAGGTCACCGCGAGGTGGTGGGCCGCCCGCGTGAAGGCGACGTAGCCGAGGCGCAGCTCCTCCTCGGCGTCGTGCGCCCGGGTCGCGGCGCGGTAGGCGTCGAGGGCGGCCTTGTCGAAGCCGGCCAGCTGGGGCAGGTCGGGGGCGTCGCCGCGCAAGGGCGCCGGGAGGATCGAGGGCGAGGAGGTCCACAGGGTGCGGGACCTGTTGGAGGGGAAGCGGGTCTCGCAGACACCGACGAGGAACACCGAGGCCCACTCCAAGCCCTTGGACCGGTGGACGGTGAGCAGCTTGACCGAGTCGGCCTCGGTCGGGGTGGCCACGTCGAGGCCGTTGCCCTGGTCGTCCTCGGCGGTGAGGTAGGCCAGCAGCGCGGGCAGGGTGACGTCGCCGTCGACGGCCTGGAACTCCGCGACGGCCTTGACGAACAGGTCGAGGTTGTCGCGGCGCGCGGCTGCGGCGGGGCTGACGGCGGAGGCCAGCTCGACATCGGTGCCGCTGGTGTCGATGATCCGTCGGACGATGTCGAGGAGCGGCTCGCCGACGGCCTGCCGGAGCATCCGGAGCTCGGCGGAGAGCAGCGCGAACCGCTCCAGCGCCTCGGCGGAGTAGGGGTGCTCCCCCGGGTCGGCGAGGGCGTCGTCGAGCGAGGGGATCTCGGCCGGGTCGATGCCGTCGGCGATCTCGACGAGGTGGTCGGTGACCGAGGCGGGGGCCGCGCCGCGGCCGGACCGTCCGGCGATCTCGTTGGCCCGACGGCTGAGCAGGCGCAGGTCGCGCGGGCCGATCGCCCAGCGCGGACCCGTCAGCAGGGTGAGCAGCGAGGCGTTGGCGGTGACGTCGTGGAGCAGGTGGAGGGTGGCCACGATCTCGGCGACCTCGGGCAGCCGGAGCAGCCCGGACAGGCCGACGATCTCGACCGGGATGCCGGCCGAGGTGAGGGCGTCGAAGACGTCCTCGGCGTGGGAGTTGTCGCGGGTCAGCACGCCGATGTCGGCCCAGGACTCGTGGTGGGCGGCCTTCACGGCCTCGACCAGCCACACCAGCTCGTCGGCGTGGGTCGGGAACACCGCCGCGGCGACGGAGCCGTCGGCGGCACCGTCGGCGGCGACGAGCCGCTCGACCTGGTCGTAGCGGTCGTAGAGCGGGGCGGCCAGCCGGTTGGCCACGTCGAGGATCCGCCGGTCGGAGCGCCGGTTGACGGTCAGCGGGTAGGTCGGCACGTCGCCGGCGGCAGCCGGGAAGGTGTCGGCGAAGTTGAGGATGTTGGACACCGAGGCACCACGCCAGCCGTAGATGGCCTGGTTGGGGTCGCCGACGGCGGTGACGGCGTGGCCGAGGCCGTGCTCGAGGTCGGGCCCCGAGAAGAGCCGCGAGAGCATCGTGGCCTGGGCGACGGAGGTGTCCTGGTATTCGTCGAGCAGGACGACCTTGAACTTCGACCGCTCGCTGGCCCCCACGTCGGGCTGGTCGCTGGCGAGCCGGGCGCCGAGCTCGATCTGGTCGGAGAAGTCCATGAGGCCCAGGTCGCGCTTGAGCCGCCGGTAGGCCTCGACCAGGCCGAGCAGCTCGTCGCGCCGGTCGATCGCGAAGATCGCCTTCTCGAGCGGCTCGCGGTAGGTCTTGCGGCCCTTGCCGGCCTCCTCCTCCGCGAGCGCCGCCGCGAACCCGGCGCGGGCCGCGGCGTCGGCCGCGCGCACGTCGGCGGGTCCGACGAGGTGCTCGCTCATCGCGCCGTCGAGGGCGAGGAGGTTCTGGATCGCGGTCTCGGGGTGGTCGGTGAGGTGGTTGACCACGCCGGTGTAGCGGTCGACCACGCGGGCGCCGAGCTGGTAGCGGGCGGCGTCGGTGATGACGCGGGTGTCGGGCTCGTGGCCGATGCGCAGGCCGTGGTCGGTGAGGAGCCCCGAGGCGTAGGCGTTGTAGGTCGCGACGGTCGGCTCGAGGACGTCGGCCGGCCCGTCGTCACCGGTCTGCTCGGGCTCCTCGAGCGCGCCGGCCTCCTTGAGCGCCTTGCGGATCCGGCCGCGCAGCTCGCTGGCCGCCTTGGTGGTGAAGGTGAGGCCGAGCACCTCGTCGGGCCGGACCTGGCCGGTGACGACGAGGTAGACGACCCGCGCCGCCATCAGCGTGGTCTTGCCGGAGCCGGCGCCGGCGATGACGACCGCGGGGGTGAGCGGCGCGGAGATCGCCGCCCACTGCTGCTCGCTCGGGGCGTAGGCCGTCCTCATGACGGCCTGGAGGTCCTGGGGGGTCCGGATGGCCCGCGTGGCGGCGGTCGTGGTGCTGGTCGTGCTCACTGGGAGGTCACCGGTCCTGCGCTCTTGATGGGGCAGATGGGCACGAAGGAGCAGTCGCGGCACTGGTCGCCGGCCACGGCTGGGAAGGTCTCGGTGCGGAGCAGCACCGCGCTGTGCGCGAGCCGGGCGCGCAGGTCGTCGCGCTGGGAGCCGTCCTCGGGCTGGACGGGCTGGCGCTGCACCAGCGCGTCGGGCCCGCCGTCGATGACGCCGAGCTGGACGAGCTCGGCGCCGCCGGCCTCCGCCCCGGGCACCGTCTCGTCGACGGCACCGTGGTCGACCGCGTATTGGTAGAGGCCGAGCTGGACGTGGCCCTCGACGGACTTGTTGGTGGGTGGGCGCCGGCCGGTCTTGAGGTCGACGACGACGACCTTGCCGTCGGAGTCGAGCTCGAGGCGGTCGGCATAGCCGGTCAGCCGGACCTGCTCGCCATCGTGGAGCCCCACGACGGTGGAGAACTGTGCCTCGGTGGCCAGCAGGGTGCGCCGGTTGTCGTGGTGCCAGGCGAGGAAGCGCGCCAACGCGGCCCGGACCCGGTCGTGCTCGCGGGCCCTGGACCACGGGGTCCGGAAGTCGAGGCGCTCCCAGACCTGGTCGACGTGGGACATCAGCAGGTCGGCGTCGTCGCGGCCGGCCGGGAGCTCGCCGTCGGCGACCCGCTGGGCCAGGGCGTGGACCATCTCGCCGAGGTTGGCGGACTGGTGGGCGCGCGCCACTCCCCCGGCCTCGCGCTCGAGGAACCACTGGGTCGGGCAGACCCCGAGGCCCTCCAGGACGCTGGCCGAGACCGGCACCGGCTGGTCGGGCTCGCGGACCGGCTGGACCGAGCGGCTGGCGGCGCGGGTGCCCCACCAGGTCGACGGGTCGGCGCTGGGGACGAGCTGGCGCTGGCCGACGGTCTCGCCGGCGAGCCGGGCCAGTCGCCGGGCCGCGGCCTCGCGGAGCGGCTCGCTGGTGTCGGGGTCGGCGAGGGTGCGGCGGAGCTCGGAGACGAGGCCGGACATGGAGAGCGGACGGGTCGGCCGGCCGACGACCTTCTCGACCGTGACGCCGAGCTCGTCGAGGAACCGGGAGGGCTGCTCGCCCTCGTCGTCGGCGCTGGCGACCGCGGTCACGACGAGGCGCTGCCGGGCACGGGTGGCCGCGACGTAGAAGAGGCGGCGCTCCTCCATCAGCAGCTCACGGCTGGAGACGGGAGGGACGACGTGGCCCTGGCCGATCCGGTCGGCCTGCAGGAGCGTGGAGCGTCGGCGCAGGTCGGGCCAGCCGTCCTGCTGGACGTGGGCGATCACCACGAGCCGCCACTCGAGCCCCTTGGAGCGGTGGGCGGTGAGCAGACGGACCGCCGCCCCGCGGGCGCCGCGGTCGGCCAGCGTGTCGGCCGGGATCTGCTGGGCCACGAGGGTGGCGAGGAACGCCCGGACGCCCACGTGGTCGCGGCGCTCCTCGGCCCGGGCCGCGATGTCGAAGAGGGCGCAGACCGAGTCGAGGTCGCGGTGGGCACGCCGGGCCGCGCCGCCGCCGAGGTCGACCGAGCGCCGGAGCCGCTGCGGCCAGCCGGTGCGGGACCAGAGCGTCCAGAGCAGCTCCTCGGCCGAGGCGCCGCCGGCCAGCTCCTCGCGGGCGTCGACGAGCAGCTGGGTCAGGGCCCGGGCCTTGACCACCTCCGGCCCGTCTAGCCCGTCGAGGAAGTGGCGGTCGACGACGGCCTTGCGGACCAGCTCGCGGCTGGGCAGTGGCGACCGGGCCTCCTCGTGGCTCAGGGCCTTCTCGCGGGTCCGGAGACGGCGCGCGAGGCGGCGTACGTCGCCGGCGTCGAGGCCGCCCAGCGGGCCCAGCAGCAGGGCCTCGGCCCGGGACGGGTCGATGTGGTCGAGGTGGTCGGGCTCGTCGTTGTCGAGGTTGACGACGGCCCGGAGGGCGTCGATCAGGGGCAGCACCGCGGGGTCGCGGACGAGCGGGACCTCGTCGCTGGCCACCTCGACGGGCACGCCGGCCGCACCGAGCGCGCGGCGCAGCGGCGGGATGGAGGTGCGGCCGGAGCGGACCAGGACGGCCATGTCGTCCCACGGGACGCCGTCCTCGAGGTGGGCCCGGCGGAGCAGGTCGGCGAGGTGCTCGGCCTCGGCCCGCTCGGTGTCGAAGGTGCGGACGACGACCCGGCCGTCGCCGAGCGGGCCGGCCACGGCCTCCGGCGCGAGGAACGCCTCGCGCGCCTCGGTCGGGATGCTGCCGGGCAGGGCGAGGCGGTGGGCCACCCGCTGCGAGGCCACGAGCAGGCGCGGGCCGAACCGCCGGGTGGTGCGCAGCGCGACGACGTCGGCCGGGCGACCGTCGGCCTGCGGGAAGTCGGTCGGGAAGTCGAGGATGCCGCGCACCTCGGCGCCGCGGAAGGCGTAGATCGACTGGTGGGGGTCGCCGACGACCGTGAGGTCCCGGCCGTCGCCGGCCAGGGCCCGGAGCAGGGCGACCTGGCCGGGGTCGGTGTCCTGGTATTCGTCGACGAAGACGTGGCGCAGCCGCGCCCGGAGCTCGTCGCGGTGGGCCTCGGCCTCGATGGTCGCCCGGCGGATCAGGTCGGCGTAGTCGATGGCGCCCTGGGAGTCGAGGTTGGTGAGGTATTGGTCGAGGAAGAGGCCGGCCGCCTGGAACTCCGGCAGCCCCTCCTCGACGCCGAGCGTGTGCAGCGCCCGCCCGTCGAGCCCCTTCTCGCGGGCGCGGGACAGCACCGCGTGCACCTCGCGGGCGAACCCGCGAGTGCCGAGCGCGCGGGTGAGCGACTCGGGCCAGGTGACCGACTCGGGGTTGTCGGTGAGCAGCTCGCGCAGCACGACGTCCTGCTCCGGGGCGCTCAGCAGGCGGAGCGGGGCCTCGTAGAGCTCCGCGGGCGCGTATTTGCGGATCAGGCCGTAGGCGAAGGAGTGGAACGTGGAGCTCAGGGTGGTGCTCATCGTGCGGCCGAGGCGGGCGGTGACGCGGTCGCGGAGCTGCTCGGCGGCCTTGCGGCTGAAGGTCAGGGCGAGCACCTGGTCGGGCACGGCACCGCGGTGCTCGATGCGGTCGACGATGGCCTCGACCAGCGTCGTGGTCTTGCCGGTGCCCGGGCCGGCGAGCACGAGCAGCGGCCCGCCGGGGTGGTCGACGACCTGCTGCTGGTGGCGGTCGAGGGTCGGCAGCTCCGTGACGACGTCGGGACGCACGAGGCGGTAGGTCGTCGGCTGCATGTCGTTACTCAATCATCCGGCGCCGACAGCACTGTGAACGTCTGCCGTTCTCGGCGGTGGCCGTGCGTGATTGGCTCAGCCCATGACCGAGGGACCCCTGGCTGACCTGATCGTGCTCGACCTGACCCGCGCCCTGGCCGGCCCGCACGCCGGCATGATGCTGGGCGACATGGGCGCGCGGGTGATCAAGATCGAGTCGCCCACCGGCGACGACACCCGGGGCTGGGGACCGCCGTTCATCGGCGAGGAGGACGAGCGGGAGTCGACGTACTTCCTCTCGACCAACCGCAACAAGGAGTCGCTGGTCCTCGACCTGAAGAAGCCCGAGGACCAGGAGGTCCTGGCCCGGCTGGTCGCACGCGCGGACGTGCTGATGGAGAACTTCCGTGTCGGCGTGCTGGACCGACTCGGCTTCCCGGTGTCGCGGCTGCACGAGATCAACCCCGGCCTCGTCGTCCTCCAGATCACCGGCTTCGGCCACGACGGCCCCGAGGCGACCCGGTCCGGCTACGACCAGATCGCGCAGGGCGAGGGCGGCCTGATGTCGATCACCGGCACGACCCAGCCCACCAAGGTCGGCGTCCCGATCGCCGACCTGTTGGCCGGCATGAACGGCGCCTTCGGCGTTCTCGCCGCCATCCACGAGCGGAGCACGACCGGCCGCGGCCGCGTGGTGCGTACGTCGCTCCTCGCCGGCATGATCGGCGTGCACGCGTTCCAGGGCACCCGGTGGACCGTCGCCGGCGAGGTGCCGGGCCTCGCGGGCGACCACCACCCCGCGATCGCGCCGTACGGCATGTTCGCCACGCAGACCGCGCCCGTCCAGATCGCCTGCGGCTCGGAGGGGCTGTGGCGGGCGCTGTGCGGCGCCTTCGGCTGGGACCCCGCCGAGGACCGCTTCGCCACCAACGTGGAGCGGGTCGCGCACCGCGACGAGCTGATCGCGCGCATCGAGACGCTCTTCGCCGACCAGCCTGCGGAGCACTGGCTCGCGCTGCTGTCGGAGGCCGGGGTGCCGTCGGGGAAGGTGCGCTCCCTCGACGACGTCTACTCGTGGGACCAGACGCTGTCGCAGCACCTTCTCCTCGACGTCGAGCACGCCACGCAGGGGAAGCTGAAGATCCCCGGCTCCCCGATCCGCTTCGATGACAACCCCTACTCCGGCGGGCGCGCCACGCACGCCGCTCCCCCGACCCTGGGGCAGCACAACGAGTCGATCCGGGAGTGGCTCGACTCCTGACCCCCGTCGAGCCGGCGCAACTGCCGCGGTGTGGCCCGGCAGTTGCGCCGACTCGATCGGTCAGTCGGTGTCCGACCCGGGCAGCGCAGCGCCCGGCACCTGCTGGGGCAGGTAGATCTTCGGGTCACCCGGGTAGGGCGTGCTCCGGTCGTGGGCGTCGTACCAGGTGTAGCGGTTCATCTGCTCGGGGTTGGCGAAGTCCGGCCGGGCGTGGGCGCCGGTCAGGTGCTGCCTCGCCGCCCACTGCTGCCAGGCCTGTTGGTAGGCGACGTACTTCGCCGGGACGGGTGCCGCCGCGGCCGCACCGCTGCTCGCGGGGGTGTCGAGACCGCACGAGGGCGGCGTGGCGATGTTCTCGGTGAGCGAGATGCGGTTGGGCCTCGCGGTGAACGGCGTCTGGTCGGGCGTGGCCTGGAACGCGTCGAACATCGGCGTGGCCGCGGCGACCTTCTGGTTCAGCGGCTCCGCACCGAGGATCTGCTCGATGGTGCGGACCATGGAGATCTGCGAGTAGTACGTCGACACGGTCTTGCCGTGCGCGGCCCACGGGCTGATGACCTGGATGGGCGCGCGGTGCCCGTCGACGTGGTCGGCGCCGTTCTGGCTGTCGTCCTCGACCACGAAGATCGCGGAGTTCTTCCAGTAGGGGCTGTGCGAGATCGTCTGCACGACCTTGCCCAGGGCGAGGTCGCCGCCCGCCACCTCGGACCGCGCCGAGACCGGCCCGCCGGTGTGGTCGTCGGACATCCAGAGCATGTTGAAGTCGGCCGGGCCGAACTTCTCGAAGTCCTGCTTCCAGATCTGGTAGCGGTAGAGGTCGGGGATCGACAGGTCGAACGGCGGGGAGGTCGGGTTCGTGATGTCGTTGAGCGACGGGATCACCGAGCCGTAGTCACCCTTGAGCTCCGGCGAGGTGAGCTGGGCCGGGTCGCCGCCGTCCTCGACGCTCCTCGAGGCGCAGTAGTACTGCTGCCAGGTCCCCGCCGGCTTGCCCTCGGTGTAGAGGAACTCGCCGTAGTTCCTGGCGCTGTGGCCGGCCGCCTGGATCGCGGTCCAGAGGAATCCGGAGCGCTGGTGGCCGAGCACGTCCTCCTCGGTGTCATAGCTGCGGGTGTACTCGCCGGCGCTCGACTCGGTGTACTCCGGATTGTCGCCCTGCATGATCCAGTTGTGGCCCTCGGCGGAGTTGGTGCCGATGTCGTAGGTGTTGTCGTAGAGGCCGAACTGGCGGGCCAGCGCGTGGATGTTCGGCGTCACCTGCTCGCCGAACTGGGCCAGCGACGCGTCGCCGTTGCCCTCGGGCATGTCGCCGTGGACCTGGTCGTAGGTCCGGTTCTCCTTGACCACCATGAACACGTGCTTGATGGTCGAGGGGTCACCGATCCGCTTCGGCACCGGCACGGCGCTGGCCCGGGTGCCGGAGGCGTGCTTGACGTCGGTGCCGGCGTCGCCCCAGCCGTTCTGGTGGAAGACCGTGGGGGTCCAGGTCTCCTTGATGTCGCTGTCGGAGGGCAGGGTGAAGCGGGTCAGCGAGGCCGTGGTGCCGTGCGTGCCGTGACCGGTCGCCGGCGTGGTGCCGTAGCCGGCGTTGAAGGTGAGGAGCGGCCCACGGGCGTCGATGCCGCGGCGGTTGGTCACGACCAGCTGGTCGCCCACGGGCGCGATCTCCTCCGGGTAGTAGTCGGTCGGCACGAGGCCCACGTAGCGGACCGGGTCGATGGCGCCCTGCCCGAGCCGGTAGACCGCGATCGCGTTGGCCCGGCCGAGGCTGACGAGGAGGCGACCGTTCTGGACCGTCACGGCGTCGGGCTCGTAGCCGACCTTCGAGCCCTGCCAGGGCTGGGTCGAGATCGTCTGGACGACGGCGTCAGTCGTGGTGTCGACCACGGAGACCGTGTCGTCGTTGGTGTTGGCGACGTACAGGACGCTGCCCTTGGCGTACATCGCGGTCGGGTGCAGGCCGACCTTGACCTGCCCGACGGGGGCGGCGGGGTTGGCCGTGTCGATGGTGCTGAGCACGCCCGTGGTCGAGGTGCCGAGGACGGGGTCGGCGGGGACGTCGGTGCCGTAGGAGCCCTGGGTCGCATCGCCGGCGACGGCGCGGCGGCCGCCCTCGTCGGTGACGTAGAGCTTGGTGCCGACGAGCTTCAGCTGGCGCGGGGCGATCCCCACGTCCCAGGTGTGCGTGATCGTGCCCGCGGCCGGGTCGATCGCGACCACCGTGTTCTGGCCGTTGACCCCGGCGTACAGCGTGGCGCCGTCGGCCGAGTAGGCGAGGCCGGAGGTCAGCGTCTTCTGGTCGCCCTGGCTGGGGATCGAGACCTTGGTGCCGGAGCCGAGGGAGCCGTCGGCGTTGACCGGGAAGCTGGTGAGACCGGTCGCGTTCGGCATCCACAGGACCTTGCCGTCGGGCGAGTAGAGCGGTCCCTCCTGGCCGACGGTGTTGTCGGACAGCTTGGCGTTGACGCCGGAGGCGGAGCCGCCGCGCCAGACCAGCTGGTTGGTGGCGAGGTCGAAGACCTGGAGCGAGACGCCGCGGTCGGTCGAGGTGGCGGCGAGGAACCGGCCGTCGGGGCTGACGGTGGAGCCCATGAACTTGCCGTACGGCGTCATGGTGCGGTCGCCGAGCGGCTCGAGGACCTGGTCGGAGGAGATCTGGAGGCCGTCGGCGTACTCGCTGCCGACCTGGCGCTGGCCGAAGCCGACGGTGGTGGCGTAGGCGACACCGCCGCTGACCGCGAGGGCGAGGCCGGCGGCCACGGCACTGACCTGCTGCGTGCGTGAGAAGAACCGACGCTCGGCCTTCGCCACGCGGTTGCGCGTCACATTCATCGAGAACCTTCCTTGGTGGTTGCCAGCAGGTCGACGACTCCGTCGAACTGCCACAGCGGGTTCGGGGCGTCCCCGCTGGGGGTGTGGAGCTGGAAGTAGCCGTTGACCTCCTTGGGCCCGTCGCCGTCGGCGACGAAGCGGCCGTCCGCGGCGACGTCGAGCTGGTAGACCGCGCTCCCGGTCGCGGTCGCACCCGGGAGGGTCCACGTGACGACGCACCGCCAGTCCGCGCCGGGACCGGCGTCGACTGCCCGGTCACCGCCCTTGTCGCAGCGGGCGGTCGTGTGCAGCTGCTCCTCCGTCACGGCCGGGCGGTGGAGCTCGTCGGTCTGCAGCACGTAGAGGTGGGAGAACGAGGTGGCCAGGGCCGCCTCGAGCTTGGCCCGGTCGATGCCGGTCCCGGTGGCGCCGGTTGCACCGGCCACCGCGAGGGTCGTGACGGCGGCCAGGCCGACGAGGGGGGCCACGCCCAGGACCAGGAAGCGGCGGCCCGAGCCGTCGTGCCCCGCACCGGTGAAGTCGCGGCGCACGAAGAGGAGGTAGGCCAGCAGCGTCGCGAGCACCGTCCACGCCAGGCTGACCGCAAGCCCCACCCAGAAGGGCCCGAACTGGCCGGGCGCGGTGAGGAGGCCGCGGTACGTCGTGAACGCGCTCATCGGCAGCGCGACCCGCAGCGCGACGGGCACGGGCAGCAGCTGCAGGCCCTCGAGAACCAACGCGAGGACCACCGGCATGAGCAGCCCCAGCGGCGAACGGCCCAGGGCCACCGACCCGAGCAGGCCGACCGCCGAGAAGGCGAGGGTCGGCGGCACGATGCCCAGCCAGGCCAGCAGGACGGTCCGGGCGAGCTGCCCGGTGCCCATCGGGTGCCCGTCCAGGCCGGGCAGCGGGTGGCTGCCGATCGAGGCCAGGCCGCCCACGACCGACGACAGGGCGAGCGCCGCGAGCAGCGCCAGGGTCACGGTGAGCGCGGCGAGCACCTTGGCGAGGAAGATCCGGCGGGGCGAGCGCACCGCGACCAGCAGGTGTCGCCAGGTGCCGAGCCGGTCCTCCACGGCGAAGACGTCGCCGGCCACGACGCAGGTGAGCAGCGGGAGCACGAGGGTCCCGAGGAAGGCGAGGACCACCAGGGAACCGGCCCAGCCGGACTGGCCCATCCACCGGCCGTAGACGGCGTCGGCGGGCAGGGAGGTCTGCCTGCTGACGACGGCGGTGTAGACAGCCGGGGCGACCAGGCAGGCCAGGGCCACCAGCCGCAGCCGCCACTGCGAGGCCAGCTTGACCAGCTCGAAGCGGTAGCCCCGGCGCAGCGCCACCGGCTGGACCGGGGTGGGCGCGGCCATCGCGGTCGCGGTCATCGTGCTGCCTCCTCGTCGGTGCCCGTCAGCGCGAGGAAGGCCGCCTCGAGCAGCGGCACCACCGGCCCGAGCTCGCGGATGGCGATGCCGGCGCCGACCAGCCGCCCCACCAGGTCGTCCAGGGCCGCCTCGGGACCACGTACGACGAGCGCCTGCTCGTCACGCGGAGCCTGGGCGCGGCGGCCGGGGACCAGGCTCAGCGACGGCGTGCCGTCGACGACCCGGCGGGCGCCCACAGGGTCGGAGGTGACGAGCCGGTGGTCGAGGTCGCCGCTCTCCGCGGCCAGCTTGGCGACCGGACCGGAGAACACGACCCGTCCCGTGGACAGCAGGGTGACCTCGTCGCACAGGGCGGTGAGGTCGTCCATCCGGTGGCTCGACAGGACCACGGTGGTGCCGGCCTCGGCCAGGCCGGCGAGCACCTCGTGTACCTGCCGCTTGCCGGCCGGGTCGAGCCCGTTGGCGGGTTCGTCGAGGACCAGCAGGCGCGGCTCACCGAGCAGGGCGGCGGCCAGGCCGAGCCGCTGCCGCATGCCCAGGGAGAAGCCCCGGACGGCGTCACCGGCGACCTCGAGCAGCCCCACCCGGTCGAGGAGGGCGTCGACGTCGGCTGCGCGGGCGGTCGGCTCGCTGCGCAGGGACGCGAGGGCCGCGAGGTTCTGGCGGGCGGTCAGCGTCGGGTAGAGCCCGGGGCCCTCGACGAACCCGGCGACGCCGCCCGGCACGGAGAACGCGCGACCCACGGACGCGCCCAGCATCTCGAGGGTCCCGCCGTCGGCCACGACCAGCCCGAGCAGGAGGCCGAGGAGCGTGGTCTTGCCCGCGCCGTTGGGCCCGACGAGCCCGTGGATGTGCCCGGGAGCGACGTCGAGGTCGACGCCGTCGAGGGCGATGACCTCGCCGAACGTCTTGCTCACACCGCGCGCCCGAATCGCAGCGGTTGACCGCATGTGCTCCTCCGTCGGGCCGACACCCCGAGGGAGCCGGCCAGGTCGTTGCCCGAAACAACCGTCCGGACGAGGAAGCTAGGGGCCGCGGGTGACCTGACCGGCTCGGTTTGCCAAACGCTCGGCGAACGCAGCCGGACCTCGGCGTACGGCCCGGCAGCTGCGCCGACTCGACCCCTCCCGGTCGGGCCCGAGCACGCGTAGCGTGGGTGACGGAGGAATCGCCATGACCATGCCGAACGATGCCGTTGTCACGCTCTCCCACGCACTCGACCAGGCCGGCGACGTCCTGGCCTCGGTGCGGCACGACCAGCTGGGGCAGCCCACGCCCTGCGCGGACTGGGACGTCGGCCAGCTGGTCGCCCACCTCGTCGCCGGGCCGCGGCGCTTCGCCGAGACGATGCGGGGCGGGGAGGCCGACTGGTCGGCCCCGGCGCCTCCGGTCGAGCAGGAGTGGGCGTCGGAGTTCCGGTCCGCGGCCGACGACCTGATCCACCTGTGGCACCAGGAGGGTGACCGGGCCCAGGCGCGGATCGTCGACTGGCAGACCACGGAGTTCGCGGTGCACACGTGGGACCTGGCGCGGGCGGTGGGCTACCGCTGGCGGCTCGACGATCGCGTGGCGGAGACGGCCCTGGCCTTCATGCGGGCTGGGATGACGGCGGACAACCGGGGTACGGCGTTCGCGCCGGAGGTGGCCGTCGACGACCGCGCGACGGCGTACGAGCGCCTGGCTGCCTTTGCGGGTCGCTCCCCCACAAAGACGTCGGACGTCATGCGGTCGGGGCTGGGTGCAGCTCCGACCGCATGACGTCCTTTTGACGCAACCTGGACAGCGGGGGGTCAGCCCAGGTCGACGATGGCCGCGACCGGGCCCCCACCCTCGGGGCCCTGGTGCGCGGCGGACACGGAGACGAAAACGGCCGGGTCGCCGGTGACGGCGGCGGTGACGCCACCGACGGTCGCCTTGATCTGGCGGTGCCAGTGCACGTCGGAGTCGTCGAGCATCGCGTTGCGGCGACCGCGCACGGTGCCGTCCTGCGACGCCTCGCACTTGAGGAAGACGTTGACCAGCTTGCCGTCGAGGTCGGAGGTGCGCGGACGCTCGGGCAGGTCGAGGCCGGCGGAGCGGATGGCGTCCCAGATGCCGTCCTGGTCGAGGGCGTCCTTCATGACCGAGTGACCGACGCGGTAGCGGCCGCCGACCCCGGTGGCGTTGCCGACCACGACGACCTGCGCCTGGTCGAGCTCGACGCCCGAGGAGCAGGACGCCACGGCCGAGAACAGGTCGCGGTTGTGCATGACGTCGGCGTCGGTGGGCATCTCGATCTCGCCCAGCGCGACGGCGATGCCGAGCGCGGTGACGCCGTTGGAGAGGTCCATCGACTCGTGGGTGTGCTCGGTCCACACGGACTTGCCGCGCGACTTGGCGTCGCGGATCGTGTGGATCGTCAGCAGCGGGGTCTTGGTCTGCACATAGTGCACGTCGGCGGGGTCGGTGATGCCGGCCTTGGCCATCGCCTCCTTCACCGCGGCGGCGACCTTGGTGATCATCGGCGTGCGGCCGATCTCCTCGGGCAGCAGCTGCTCGCTCATCGCGAAGCCGACCGTGAGGCGCGGCTCGTCGCTGGGCTCGGCGTCCGTCGTGGCGAAGATCGTGGCGTGGGGGCTGATCACGCCGTCGGTGCCGCCGGACCACACGATCGGGATCTGCTTGACTTGGTCGGCGGGTGCGCCCTTCTCGACGAGCACCTCGCGGAACGCGCGGTCGGCGATGATCCGGGTGTAGTCGTTGACGCCGCCGTTGCCCTCGGTCTTGCCGATGATCGCGATGACGCGGCTGGCGTCCATGATCCCGTCGTCGATCAGCTTGGCGAGCTCGCTGGCGTCGGCGACCGAGTGGATCGGCACCTTGCGTACTTCGATGGCGTCGGGCATGGGAGGGGTCCTTTCGTGGGGGCGGTCAGTCGCTGACGACGACGGTGCCGAAGTCTCCGGACACGGCGTCGACGATGTGGTCGAGGCTGGTGATGACGGCGCGGGTGCCGCCCTGCTCGACGAACCGGCAGGCCGCGTCGACCTTGGGGCCCATCGAGCCGCTGGCGAAGTGGCCCTCGGCCGCGAGCTTGCGCATCTGCGTGAGGGTGACGGTGCCGAGGGGCTCGGCGTCCGGAGTGCCCCAGCGGAGCACGGCCTGGGGCACGTCGGTCGCGACGACGAGCACGTCGGCGTCGACGCTGCGCGCGAGGAGGGCCGCGCCGAGGTCCTTGTCGATGACGGCCTCGACGCCACGCAGGCTGCCGTCGGGCGCCTGGACGACCGGGATCCCGCCGCCGCCGTTGGCGATGACGACGAAGCCGGCGGCGACGAGCGCCTGGACGGCAGGCGCGTCGACGATGCGCAGCGGCTCGGGCGAGGCGACGACGCGGCGCCAACCCTTCTCGCCGCGGTCCTCCCAGGTCTCGCCGTGCTCGACGAGCACGGCGGCCTCCTCGGCCGGGAGGAACCGGCCGATCGGCTTGGTCGGGTGGGTGAAGCCGGGGTCGTCGGAGGCCACGAGGGCCCGCGTCACGACGGCCGCCGTACGACGGTCGAGGGCTCGCACCGCCAGGGCGTGGTCGAGCGCGTTCATCAGGACGAAGCCGAGGGTGCCCTGCGTCTGCGCGCCGCACCAGTCCAGCGGGACCGGCGGGACGACGCTCGCGGCGAGCTCGTTCTTGACGAGCAGGTTGCCCACCTGGGGGCCGTTGCCGTGGGTGATGACGACGTCGTGGTCGTGCTCGAGCAGGTCGGCGACGGCGGCCATCGCGGTCTGCGCGGCCGCGATCTGGTCCTCCGGACGGGCCCGGCCGTCGGCGTTCGTCATGGCGTTGCCGCCGAGGGCGAGGAGGACCTTCATGCAGACGAACCTAGGCCCCGGGACGCCCCCGGACACCAGCAACTACGGCCAACACAGGGGCAGTCCCATGGCAGGTGTTGCCAACGTGCCGGCTCGACCGGCCCCTACGCCGGGCGGGCCCGACGCTGTCGGGCCTCCAGGCGCTGCCGGGCGACCTCCTCCTCGTCGAAGCGCGGGTCGGCGAGGAGGTACTGCGCGAACAGGCCGGGGTCCTTGTGGGGCGGGCGCTCGGGCTCGGGGACCATCCGGCCCTCAGCCGCGTCCCAGAACGAGTCGGCGGCGTGCAGGACCCGCCGGGCCAGCCGGCCGGAGATCCCGGTGTGCGGCGCGTAGGGGTGCGGCCGGCTCGGGGCGCCCTTCTCCGCCTGGTGGAGCCGCTCGGCGAGCTCGTCGAGCTCGGCCCGGGTCAGGTGGGCGGCGAGCATCTCGACGAGCACGAACTCGTGGTGCCGGTGCTCGGCCAGCGCGTGCTCGACCTCGCCCCACACCGACGACCAGGCCCGGCCGGCCTGGAAGACCGAACCGTACTCCCGCGCCTTCACGTGCGCGAGCGCCAGCTCGAGCTCCCGGGCGGCGTGGAGGTAGTCGTGGACGAGCTGGGCACCTTGAGGCACGTGCTTGCGGACCTGGGCGAGCAGCACCGCGTCCACGGCGCTGAGGTGCTTGCTGGCGATCGACAGGAACGTGTCGATGGGTTCGAGCCCCTTGCGTGGCTGCCCCGGCGTGGACAGCATCGCGCTGGCCTCGTCGTAGCGCTGCGCGAGCGACTCGTGGGTGTGCAGTACGGAACTCCGCAGGACATCGAGCGTGTCCATGGGCCTCACCTTTCGACGGGCTCCCCACCCATCCTCCATGGTGCGTCGCAGCGCGGCCCGGGACAAGGACCCGGTCCCGACCGGGCCGTCAGCGGGAGGTCGGGAAGTGGAAGCTCGCGTCACTGGCCGCGCTCGTGGCGGGCCAGCGGGCCGTGACGACCTTGGCCCGCGTGTAGAACCGGACGCCCTCGGGGCCGTGCACGTGGGTGTCGCCGAACAGCGAGTCCTTCCAGCCGCCGAAGGAGTGGAACGCCATCGGGACCGGCACCGGCACGTTGATACCGATCATCCCGACGTGGACGCCGCGCTGGAACCGGCGGGCCGCCTCGCCGCTGTTGGTGAAGACCGCGGTGCCGTTGCCGTAGGGGTTGGCGTTGACCATCGCGATCGCCTCGTCGACGTCGCGGCAGCGCAGCACCGACAGGACCGGGCCGAAGATCTCCTGGCGGTAGACGTCCATCCCGGTGGTGACGCCGTCGAGGAGCGTCGGGCCGACGAAGAAGCCGTCCTCGTGGCCGGGCACGACGTACCCCCGCCCGTCGACGGCGACGCGGGCGCCCTCGGCCTCGCCGGCGTCGATCAGCCCGAGGATCCGCTGCTGGGCGGCGCGCGTGATGACCGGGCCCATCTCGCTGGTGGTGTCGCTGCCGGGACCGACCGCGACCGCCCGGGCCCGCTCCCCCAGGGCCTCGACGAGCCGGTCGGCCGAGGCACCGACGGCGACCGCGGCCGAGACCGCCATGCACCGCTCACCGGCGGAGCCGAAGGCGGCGGCCGAGAGGTGGTCGGCGGCGAAGTCCACGTCGGCGTCGGGCAGCACGATCGCGTGGTTCTTGGCCCCGCCGAGGGCCTGCACGCGCTTGCCGGTCGCGGTGGCGCGCTCGTGGATGTAGCGGGCGATCGGGGTGGACCCGACGAAGGAGACGGCCGCGACGTCGGGCGAGTCCAGGAGCGCGTCGACGGCCTCCTTGTCGCCGTGCACCACGTTGAAGACGCCGCCGGGAAGGCCGGCCTCGCGCCACAGCTCGGCGAGGCGCAGGGAGACCGAGGGGTCGCGCTCGCTGGGCTTGAGGACGAAGGTGTTGCCGCAGGCGATCGCCACCGGGAACATCCACATGGGCACCATCGCCGGGAAGTTGAACGGCGTGATGCCGGCGACCACGCCGAGCGGCTCGCGCCAGGAGTAGCTGTCGACGCCGGCCGAGACCTGGTCGGAGTACTCCCCCTTGAGCAGCTGCGGGATCCCGCACGCGAACTCGACGACCTCCAGCCCGCGCTGGACCTCGCCCACGGCGTCGGAGAGGACCTTGCCGTGCTCGGCGGTGATCAGCGCGGCGAGCTCGTCGACCTGCGCGTGCACGAGCTGGCGGAAGGCGAACAGGACCTTGGCGCGGGCGCTGAGCGAGGTCTGCGACCAGTCCGGGAAAGCGGCCTTCGCCGCGGCCACGGCCGTGCCGACGTCGGCGGTGCTGCCGAGGCGGACCTCGGCCTGCTGCTGGCCGGTGGCGGGGTCGAAGACGGGTGAGGTGCGGGTGGACTCCCCCGTGGCGGGGCGTCCGGTGATCCAGTGGTCGATGGTCCTCATGGACCCACTCTCCTACTCCTCGAGCGGCGCGCGCGCCAGCAGGGCCCGCAACGGCAGCGTGCCGACGGGGAGACCGTGCTGGTCGTAGTAGTCGAACATCGCCCGCAGCAGGGCCTCCTCGCGGCTGCCCGGACGCCCGGTCGGCCGCTCCACGACGACGTCGACACCGGCCTCGGCGGCGAGCTCGGCCACCGTGGCGACCCGCGACGCCAGCTCGTACGTCGCTCCCGCGTGGCCGCCCTCCAGCAGCACGACCGCGGCGGCGGCCCCGACGTCGGCCAGGTCGGCGAACCCGAACGTCGCGTGGGCGTCGTACGGGAGCCGGACGGTGGTGGTGAGGTCGAGGTTCTGCAGGTAGGGGCCCGGCTGGAGGATCGTCCAGGGCAGCCCCGAGCGCCGGACCAGGTCCTCGGCCTCGGCCTTGTCGAGGTGGTGCGGCAGCGCGGGCAGGTGCGGCGAGGCGACCGAGTGGTAGACGACCCGGCCGACCTCGGCCTTGCGGGCCGCCTCGAGGACGTGCCCGACGTAGCCGGGCTCGTCGACGTCCAGGTTGGGCGCGATCACGTAGACCGCCGCGCAGCCGGCGAGCGCGGCCGTCAGGTTCTCCCACTCGGCCCGGCCCGTGGCGACGACGTCGGCGCCCCGGGCCGCGAGCGCGGTCGCCACGGCACGGCCGGTCTTGCCGTGCCCTCCGACGACCGCTACGCGGGTGTTCACACCAGGTCGACCTGGGCGAAGGCTGCACCGCCGGCCAGGTGGGCGTAGCCCGGACCGCGGTCGAAGAAGGCCTCACTCGCCTCCGGACGGCCGGCGCGCTCGGCCGCGGTGGCAGCCTCGTCGTGGCCCAGCGAGTCGTCGTCGAGCGAGCCCGTGAGGACCACGCCGTAGTCGGCGAGCGCGGCCTCGGCCGACACCTTGCGCCACACGACGTCGCGGACCACGAGGGCCGGGTCGCGGTCGAGCGGGTTGCCCCAGCCGCCGCCACCGGTGGTCCGGATCCGGACCAGCTCGCCGGCCTTGATCGGCTCGGCGTCGGCGAGGGCGTCGACCTCGCGCTCGTTCGGGCCGCCGGGGTCGACGGTGACCTGGAACGGCTTGCCGGCCAGGCCGCCCTTGACGCCCCAGCAGGCCAGGATCGAGCGGTCCGCGATGGACATGAAGTGCGCGTCCTTGAGCATCCGGATCTGCTTCTCGTAGCCCAGGCCGCCGCGGAACTGGCCGGCGCCGCCGGAGTCCATGGCCAGGCCGAGCGACTCGACGCGGAACGGGAAGCGGGCCTCGGTGAACTCGCTGGGGAGGTTCCGCGAGTCCGGCACGACGTGGATGGTGTCCTCGCCGTCGGCGTAGTAACGGCCGCCCGAGCCGCCGCCGAGGACCTCGCGCATGAGGTAGGGACGCCCCTCGAGGTCGTCGCCGTAGACGCCGGTGTAGCGGATCGTCTCCTGGTCGGCGGGCATCTTGCCGTCCACCGCCTTGGCGACCACGCCGGCCAGCACGCCGAGCAGCCGCAGGATCACGAACGTGCGCGCGTTGGTCGGCGCCGGGAAGACCGGCGTGAGCAGCGTGCCCGGCGGCGGGAAGCGCATCTCGATGAGCGGCACGATGCCCTCGTTGACGTCGAGCTCGGCCATCCGCTCGGGGGTGTCGGCGAGGTTGCGCAGGATCGGGGCCAGCCACTTCTTGAGGAAGACGCCGTCGCTGTAGTCGCCGCAGTGGTTGATCGGTCCCTTGGCCTGGGGCGAGGTGCCGCCGAAGTCGAGGATCAGCCGCTCCCCCTCCGGGTCCTCGGCCGCCGTACGGGTCAGCGTTATCCGCTGCGTGTGCAGCATCGGCTCGTCGACGCCGTCGTGCTCGGCGTAGTCCTCCCACACCCAGCTGCCGACGGGGATCTTGCTGAGGATCTCGCGACGGTACGTCGTGGTGGTCCGGTCGATGATCGCGTCGAAGCAGGACTCGACCGTCTCGATGCCGTAGCGGTCGAAGAGCTCGCCGAGGCGGCGCGCGCCCATGAGGCAGGCCGAGCACTCGGCGTCGAGGTCGGCGGAGAGCGACTCGGGCATCCGGGAGTTGCGGGTCATGATGCTCAGCGCGGCCCGGTTGGGCACGCCGGCGTCCCAGAGCCGGATCGGGGGGACCATCAGGCCCTCCTCGAAGACGCTGGTGGCGTTGGAGGGCATCGAGCCGGGCACGGCGCCGCCGATGTCGTCGTGGTGGCCGAAGGCCTGCACGAACGCGACGACCCGGCGCTCGCCCTCCGCGCCCGCGAACACCGGCACGGTGACGCACAGGTCAGGCAGGTGCCCGATGCCGCCCTCGGAGCGGTAGACGTCGTTGTGGAAGAAGACGTCCCCCTCGCGCATCTCCTCGATCGGGAAGTCCCGGGCGATCGGGTGCACCAGCGCGGAGTAGGAGCGGCCCGTCAGCTTGCGCAGCAGCCGGTCGTGGATGCCGGCACGGAAGTCGTGGGCGTCGCGGATCATCGGGCTGCGGCTGGTGCGGCCGATGGCGGTCTCGACCTCCATCTCGACCGAGGCCAGGGAGCCCTGGACGATCTCGACGAGGACCGGGTCGGCGCTCGCGCCCGCGTCGGCGGTCAGGTGGCCGAAGGGGAACTGCGTGGGAGCGCGGCGGCTCTCACCGCTGCCCGTGTCGGCGGGGGCGGCGAACCCGGTCACGGCGGAGCTGGTGCACATCAGTTGTTCTCCTTGGTGGCGGCGGGCGTGGCGGCGGTGTCGACGCGGGTGACGATGATGTTGAGGAACTCGTCGATACGGGCGGTGAACCCGGGGTGCAGCGGCACCGTGGAGCCGAACTCCTCGATGATCGCCGGACCGGTCACGACGGTGCCGGGACCGAGGTCGGGGCGCCACAGGACCGGCGTGTCGACGTACCCCTCGGCGGCGTCGAAGCAGACCTGGCGGCGGCCCTTCTCGGTCGCTGCTCCGGTGGTCGAGCCTGCCGAGACCGGGTGGCGCTTGATCTCGGGCCGCTGGATCGGGCCGATGCCCGAGACGCGGAGGTTGACCCACTCGACCTGCTGGGTGGCGTCGCCGGCGAAGTCGTAGCCGTAGAGCGCCTTGTGCTCGGCGTGGAAGCGGGCGGCCACCTCGTCGAGGACCGCGGCGTCGATCGGGCCGTCGGGCACGCCGACGCGGACCTCGAAGGCCTGGCCGAAGTAGCGCACGTCGGCGGTGCGGACGAAGGAGTGCTCGCCCTCGGCGAAGCCCTCCTTGGTCAGGGCGGAGGCCGCCTGCGCGGTGAGCCCGTCGAGGATCGTGGCCACCGACGCGGGGTCGAGGTGGTCGGCGAGCGAGACATGCGTCTGCACGTAGTCGTTCTTCACGTCGACGGTCAGCAGGCCGAAGGCCGAGACGTTGCCCGGGTTGGGCGGGACCAGCACGGCGGGCAGGCCGAGCACGTCGACGAGGCGGCACAGCAGCAGCGAGCCGGAGCCGCCGAAGGTGGTGAGCGTGAAGTCGCGGACGTCGAGCCCGCGCTTGACGGTGACCTGGCGCAGCGCGTTGGCCTGGTTCCAGGCGGAGATCTCCAGGATGCCGGTGGCGCAGGCCTCCGGGGTCAGGCCGAGCTGCTCGGCCAGCTTCTGGATGCCCTCGCGGGCCGCGTCCACGTCGAGCGGGATCTCTCCGCCCAGCAGGTGCGGGGGGATCCGGCCGAGGAAGACGTGGGCGTCGGTGATGGTGACGTCCAGGCCGCCCTTGCCGTAGCAGAGCGGGCCGGGGTCGGCACCGGCCGACTGGGGGCCGACCTTGAGGGTGCCCTCGGGCGAGAGCCACGCGATCGAGCCACCGCCGGCACCGACGGTCACCACGTCGATCATCGGGATCTTGGACGGGAAGGCACCGACCGAGCCCTCGGTGGTCAGCGTCGGCTCGCCGTCGATGACGACCGACACGTCGGTCGACGTACCGCCGCCGTCGGAGGTCAGCACCTTGTCGAAGCCGGCGACCTTGGCGATCAGCGCGGCGCCGAGCGCACCGGCGGCCGGGCCGGACAGCACCGTGGTGATGGGCTGGTGGACGACCTCGTCGGCCGACAGCACGCCGCCGTTGGACTTCATCACGTAGAACGGGATGGTCCGGTCGTCGAGCGCCTCGAGGCGGCTCTTGATGTTGGTGACGTACGCCGAGAGCCGGGGCTTGACCGCGGCGTCGACGAGCGTGGTCATCGCCCGCTCGTACTCGCGGTACTCGCGCAGCACCTCGCTGGAGAGCGAGACGACGGCGTCGGGGTGCTCCTCGGCGAGCACCGCGCGCATCCGCTCCTCGTGCTCGGGGTTGGCGTAGGCGTGCAGGAAGCAGACGCCGAGGGTGTTGATGCCCTGGGCGCGGAACCAGCGCGCGGCCGCGCGGGCCGACTCCTCGTCGAAGGGCCGCACCTCCGCGCCGGTGAAGTCGAGCCGGCCGCCGACGCCCTTGACCAGGTCACGGGGCACGATGCGGTCGGGCTTCACCCAGAAGTAGGAGTTGCCGTAGCCGTCGGGCACCGACTGACGGGCGATCTCGAGCATCGCCTCGTAGCCCTCGGTGGTGATGAACCCGAGGCGGTCCACCTTCCCCTCGAGGAGCTGGTTGGTCGCGACGGTCGTGCCGTGGCTGACCGCGTCGATGGTGTCCGGGCCGGCGCCGAGGAGGCCGAGCACCTTGTCGATGCCGGCGAGGAAGCCGTCGGCGGGGTTGCCCGGCGTGGACGGGGTCTTGGTCGTGACCAGCTCCCCCGACTCCTCGTCGAAGGCGACCACATCGGTGAAGGTGCCGCCGGTGTCGATGCCGATCCGGATCGTGCGGGGGTTCGGGGAGGCCATGGGCACGATTCAATCGGTACGTCGATCGCCGGACCACGGCACAATCTGCCGACGGACCGGCGGTTCGTCGGCAAGGTCTGCCAGCGAGTCAGGCGTCGGGCGCCCGCTCCCTTCGAGACGTTCGCTTCGCTCACTCCTCAGGACGAGCGTTGTAGATCCCCGCCTCCTCCTGACCCGACAGGGCCTGGATGGCGGTCATGATCTCGTCGGTGACCTCGCGGCGGGCGCGACCCTGGGGGACCCCGTCGAAGCGGCCGGCGACGTGGATCGGGGCACCGAACTCCACCGTGATCGGGACGATCCGGGGCACGTTGGAGCCGACCGGCTGGACCTTCTCGGTGCCGGTCAGGCCGACCGGCACGACCGGGACCCCGGCGGTGAGGGCGAGGTGGGCGACGCCGGTGCGGCCGCGGTAGAGCCGGCCGTCGCGCGAGCGGGTGCCCTCGGGGTAGATGCCGAACGCCTCGCCCCGGCCGAGGACCCCGAGCGCCGTGTCCAGCGAGGCGAGCGCGGCCTTGCTGTCGTCGCGGTCGACCGGCAGCATCCCGATGCCCTCGAACCACAGTCGGGAGGCCAGGCCCTTGAGGCCGGTGCCGGTGAAGTAGTCGGACTTCGCGAGGAAGACGACCTTGCGCGGCACCACGCACGGGATCACCACCGAGTCCACGAAGCTCAGGTGGTTGCTGGCCAGGATCACGCCGCCGGTCGTCGGGACGTTCTCCAGCCCGCGCACCGTCGGTCGCCAGACGGTGCGGGCGATCGGGGGAACGATCGAGTGCAGGACGCTGTAGGTCGCGGTCACGGGACCAGTCTTGCGGTTACCGGCCGGTGTCATGGCACGCACGCCGAGGAGTGGGCCGACACGCGGGTCGAGACAGGGGCAGGGCCGCCCGTCCGGTGGGCGGCTCGGGACCACCCACCGGCGCGGCCGGACTCCTGGTGCTGACCGACGACTCCGGGACATCGATCGCGACCGGACCGGACGCGGAGGGACCGCGCCTCCATCGTCCACCCGGAGCCCCGCTCAGGAAAGGGGCCCTCCACATAGGCGAAGGGCCCTTGGACGTATGAGGTTCAAGGGCCCTTCTGGGTGACCGGTCCGGTGACGCTCCCGGTCGACCGCTCGTCGGCTCCGGTCCCGGCGGCATCATCACCCTGCCACCGCGGCGGGTTGCCCCGCCGTCTGGACCCTCGTCTCCGAGCTGTCGCGATCTCCCTTGCGGGATCTCGTGAGGAGAGTTCTATGCCTCCCGGGAGGCGGGCACAAGCGGTTCGGCGGAGAAAGTGCGGGCGATCCCGGTGCACGCCGATCCTCCACAGCGGGTTCCACAGTCCGGGGCCTCCTCTCCACAGGAAATGGCCCATCCTCCACAGACCACGCGCACACCTGTGGAGAGCCGGTCTGGACCGGACTCAGGCGCCCCGGCGTACGACGAGGAGGGCGATGTCGTCCTCGACCCGCGTGATGCCGTCGAGCAGGCGCTCGCAGAGCGACTCGGGGTCGAGGTGCTGCTGCCCGGCGAGCCGATCCGTGAGCCAGCCGAGGCTGTCCTCCAGGTCGACGCCCCGGCGTTCGACGAGGCCGTCGGAGTAGAGCACCAGCGCATCACCGGGCTCGAGCGGCACCTCGTGCTCGTCCCGCTCCGGGCGCGCGGTCAGGCCGAGCAACACGTCGGGCCGGCGCTCGAGCAGCGCGACCTCGCCGTCGGCGCGCAGCAGCACCGGGGGCGGGTGCCCGGCGTTGCTCCACCGGACCGCGTGCCCCTCCTCGGCCGGCGCGAAGGTCGCCAGCACCGCGGTGGCCACCACGTCGACGTCGAGTCCGTCGATGACGCGGTCCAGGCCGTGCAGCACCTGGGCGGGCGAGGCGGCACCGGCGTAGGCCAGCCCGCGCGTCACGTTGCGCAGCTGGGCCATCGCGGCCGCCGCGCGCTGGTCGTGCCCGGCCACGTCCCCGACGACCACGCAGAGCCCGCCGTCGGGCAGCGGGAAGGAGTCGTACCAGTCTCCGCCGATCTGCATCGCCTCGCTCGCGGGCAGGTAGCGCACCGCCACCGCCAGCGAGCCGATGGTGTCCGGCCGGGTGAGCAGGCTGCGCTGGAGGGACTCCGAGAGCGAGCGCTCGCCGGCCCGCGCGGCCACCCGGTCGAGGGCCTGGGCGATCGGCACCGAGATCAGGCCGAGGAAGTCGAGGAAGTCTCCGTCGGGCCGCAGCTGCGCGCTGAGCCTGGCCACCAGACGGGCCTGCTTCGCCACCCGGTCGTGCGTGGGCAGCCGCAGCCAGGCGACGTTGCCCTGGTCGGTCTCGGCGATCTGGGTGGAGACGTCGGGAGGCTGCGGGAGCGCGGCGTCCGGCGGTGCCGTCCCTCCCATCCACAGCTCCACCTCGACCAGGTCGGCCGGGTCCGCCCGGAGTACCTCGAGAGCGCGGGCGACCACCTCGTCGTCGCTCTCGGCGGTGGCCAGCGCGTTCGCCAACCGGGTCAGGAGCTCGAGGCGGCGCACCGCCAGGACCTCGGTGGTCACCTCGTTGCAGATGTCGATGACGCCCTCGACCGACCCGTCGGGCGCGTGCACGGGCGAGTAGGCGTAGTTGAACCAGCACTCCTCGAGGAAGCCGTTGCGGTGCAGCGGCAGGTAGCTGTCCTCCATGAAGACCCGGCCGGAGCCGCGCAGCACGCCCTCCAGGAGCGGGCCGATCACGTCCCACGCCTCGGGGAAGACATCGACGCAGCGGCGACCCAGGGCGGCCGGGTGCTTGCCGCCGATGAGCTCGGCGTACGCCGCGTTGTAGACGAGCACCAGCTCCGCTCCCCAGATCAGGGTCACCGGATTGGGGGTGTTGATCATCAGGTCGACGGCACCGCGCAGCGCCGGACTCCACCCGTCCACCGCACCGAGCGGAGTTGCTGCCCAGTCGACCGCCGCGTAGGCGTCGAGCAGCGCGTCGGCGTCACGGAAGAGGGCGTCCACGCGCCGAATCTAGTGGGACGAGGTCAGTGCGCGGCCTCGAATGCCGAAGCCACCTCGAGCAGCCGTCGCTCCTGGCCGTGCGGCGCCACGACCTGGATGCCGACGGGCAGGCCGTCCGGTGTCCGT
This sequence comes from Nocardioides ginsengisegetis, assembly GCF_014138045.1. Classification (NCBI taxonomy): domain Bacteria; kingdom Bacillati; phylum Actinomycetota; class Actinomycetes; order Propionibacteriales; family Nocardioidaceae; genus Nocardioides; species Nocardioides ginsengisegetis. Next base: position 764,701 of record NZ_JACGXA010000001.1, on the reverse strand, counting down.
CCGGCGGGCAGGGCGAGCGCCGGGCAGCCCGTCACGGTGATGAGGTAGGCCGAGCGCATCCAGTCCAGGTAGGTCGCCATCGGCCGCCCGTTGATGGCGTGCGGGAACTCCTGGTCGGCCGGGAACGGCGGCACCTGCGAGACGGGCAGCACCAGCACGTCGTACTGCTCGAAGAAGCGGCGCATCGTCTCGGCCAGCGCGGTCCGCTGGGTGTAGGCGCGGGCCACGTCGGCGCCGGTCAGGGACTCCCCCAGCCGGATGTTGTCGGCCAGCGACTGCTTGAAGGAGTCGGGGTGCTCGCGCAGCAACGGGCCGAGCTTGGCCTGCAGGTGCCAGGCGCGCAGGGTGCGGAAGGTGTCGTCGGCGACCGCGAGGTCGGGGTGGGCCTCGGTGACGACGGCGCCACCGGCCGCGAAGACGGCGGCGGACCCGGCGACCACGGACGCGACCGCGTCGTCGACGTCGAAGGCACCGCCGAGGTCGGCCGACAGCGCGACGCGGAGACCGTCCAGCGTGCCCGTGAGGGGCGGAGCGAAGGACGACCCGGGCTGGCCGAGCGCCTGCGGGGTGCGGGGGTCGGGGCCGGCCTGGACGGACAGCAGGAGCGCGAGGTCCCCGACGTTGCGGGCCATCGGGCCGCCGACCGAGGTGGTCTCGAACTGGTTGTAGAGCGGCCACTCCGGCACCCGGCCGAGCGAGGGGCGCAGCCCGACCACACCGCAGAAGGAGGCCGGATTGCGCAGCGACCCGCCCATGTCGGAGCCGTCGGCCAGCGGCACCATGCCGGCGGCGAGGGCGCACGCGGCGCCGCCCGAGGACCCGCCCGCGGAGCGCGACGGGTCGACCGGGTTGCGGGTGGTGCCGAAGACGGTGTTGAAGGTGTGCGACCCGGCGGCGAACTCCGGCACGTTGGTCTTGCCGATCACGACCACGCCCGCGCGCCGGACCCGCTCGACGATCAGCTCGTCGCTGTCCGGGACGTGGTCGGCGTACAGCGGTGAGCCGTAGGTGGTGCGCCACCCGGCGACCGCGTGGGTGTCCTTGAAGGCGAACGGCAGGCCGTGCAGCGGCCCGACCTCGGCGCCCGAGGCCAGGTGCTCGTCGGCGGCCGCGGCACCCTCCCGGGCCCGCTCCTCGTCGAGGCTGACGATCGCGTTGAGCTCGGGGTTGCGCTCGGCGATCCGGGCCAGGTGCAGGTCGAGCAGCTCGCGGGCCGAGATCTCCCGCGACCGGACCGCCGCGACCATCTCGCGGGCGGTCGAGTCGACCGAGACGGTGTCCATCAGGGACGCCGCCGCCCGAAGATCCCGCCGACGACGACGCCGAGCAGCACCAGGCCGGCACCGACGACGATGCCCTTGACGAAGTCGTCCTGGGAGGAGATCCCGGCTCCGGCGGCCTTGGCGGGCGCGGTGAAGACGGGCGCTCCGGAGGCCGCGGTGGTGGTCTCCACGGGGGCGGCGACGGTCGCGCCGGGCGAGGCGATCTCCTTGCCGACGTTGCCGAAGAACTCCCCGGCCATCCGCTTGGAGACGCTGGTCAGCATCCGCTGGCCGACGCCGCCGACCATGCCGCCGACGACGGCGTCCGCCTCGTAGGCGATCTGGGTGACCCCCGGCTCGAGCTCGCTGAAGCGTACGTCGACCGTCGCGTCGATGGTGCCCGGTGCGCCGGCGCCCTGCAGGTGCATCACGAGCGACTCGTGCTCGTGCAGGTCCGACAGCGCGCAGGAGCCGGCGTACGTGCCCTTGATCGCGGCCACGCCGGCGGTGACCGTCATGGCGTAGGCGTGGTCGCCGGTGGTCTCGAGCCGCTCGCAGCCGGGGATCGTGGCGACGAGGACGCGCGGGTCGAGGATCGAGTCCCAGACCTGGGCGACGGGGAACGGGAGCGTGTTGGCGCCGGCGATCTTCATGAGGGGTCCTTGAGATGGGTCTGGCGGAGGGTGAACAGCTCGGACGGCGAGATCGGCATCGCGGTGATCGGGAAGCCCTCAGCGTCCTCGATCGCGGACGCGAAGACGGCGGCCGACGGGATCACGCCGGCCTCCCCCGCGCCCTTGATGCCGAGCGGGTTGAGCGGCGAGGGGGTCTCGAGGTGGTCGATGTCGATGCCGTCGGGGATCTCGGTGACGTAGGGCATCAGGAAGTCCATGAACGAGGCGTTGAGCAGCTGCCCGGACTCGTCGTAGGCCATCCGCTCGTAGAGCGCGCCGCCGACGCCCTGCGCGACGCCGCCGTGGATCTGGCCCTCGACGATCATCGGGTTGATCAGGTGGCCGCAGTCGTGGACGACGGCGTACTTGAGGATCGTGATCTCGGCGGTCAGCGGGTCGGTCTCGACGATGACGGCGTGCATGCCGGAGGCGAACGTCGCGCGCTCGGGCGAGTAGAAGTCCTTGCCCTCCAGGCCCGGCTCGTCGTCCTCGGCGACCGGCGGCTTGCCCGGGTCGCCGACGGAGAACTGGGTGGCCGCCTTGGACGCCTCGTCGAAGGCGTAGCGCAGCGGGTTGGACAGCACCGACACGGTGCCGAGGTCGATCGACGTCCCGGGTGAGCCCTTGACGGAGACGACCCCGTCGACGATCTGCAGGTCGGCCGGGTCGGCCTCGAGCGCGTCGGCGGCGATCTTGAGGACCTTCTCCTTCGCCCGCTTGGCCGCGAGGTGGATCGCGGACCCGCTCATCACCGCGGCGCGCGAGGCGAACGTGCCGACGGCGTAGGGCATCCGGCGGGTGTCGCCGGTGACGACCTCGACGTCCTCGAAGCGGCAGCCGAGCTCGTCGGCGACGAGCTGGGCGAAGACGGTGGCGTGCCCCTGGCCCTGTGTGGTCAGGCCGGTCGCGACCTTGACCTTGCCGGAGGTCTCGATGTGCACGTGCGCGCCCTCGTAGGGGCCGACGCCGGTGCCCTCTACGTAGCAGGCCAGGCCGATGCCGACCTTGCGGCCCTGCGCGGCCATCGCCTTCTTGAACGCCGGGAAGTCGTCCCAGCCGACGAGCGCCTTGATCTTCTCCAGCGAGGCCGGGTAGTCGCCGGAGTCGTACTCCAGCTCGCGGCCGTCCTGGAAGATCATCCCCTGGTCGTAGGGGAACTCGTCGGGCTGGATGAAGTTCACCGACCGCACCTCGGTGCGGTCCTTGCCGAGGTAGTCGGCGATGGCGTCCATCGTCCGCTCCATCGCGTAGCAGCCCTGCGGGCGGCCGGCGCCCCGGTAGGGCGTCACGATGACGGTGTTGGTGTAGAGCGACTCGAAGACGACCCGGTAGTTCTGCGGCTTGTAGGGCCCCAGCAGCTGGGTCGAGGTGATGATCGGGACGATCAGGCCGTAGGGCGTGTAGGCGCCGTGGTCGTGCCAGAACTCGACGTCCAGGCCCAGGAGCCGCCCGTCGTCGTCGAAGCCGACCTCGATGTGGTGGGTCTGGGCCCGCTCGTGGGCCGAGGAGATGAAGTGCTCGCGGCGGTCCTCGGTGAACTTCACCGTGCGGCCCAAGGTGCGGGCGGCCAGCGGGACGAGCAGCTCCTCGGGCCACGGGTGGTTGATCTTGACGCCGAAGCCGCCGCCCACGTCGGGCGTGATCACGTCGACCTGGCCGAGGTCGAGCCCGAGCTTGACCGCGACGGCGGCGCGGACGCCGGTCGAGGTCTGCGTGGAGGTCCACACCTGGAGCCGGTTGATGTCGGCGTCCCAGCGGGCCACGGTGCCGCGGCCCTCCATGGGCATGCAGGCGCTGCGTTCGATGGTGAGGTCCAGCTCGAGGCGGTGCGGCGCCTTCGCGATCGCCGCGGGGGCGTCGCCGACGTTCTGCTCGAGCCGGGCGCCGACGTTGCCGGGCACGTCGTCGTGCACGAGGTGGGTGGCGGCGCGCGCGTTGTCGATGCCGACGACGGGCGGCAGCAGCTCGTAGGTGACCTTGATCCGGCCGACCGCGTCCTCGGCGACGTAGCGGTCCTCGGCGACGACGAAGGCGATCGCCTCGCCGACGTGGTTGACCTCGCCGCGGGCCAGGGCGTACTGCGTGCGGCCGTGGGTCAGGGCCGGGTGCGGGATCAGCAGCGGCAGAGGCTCGGCCATCGGGCCGGTCAGGTCGTCCCAGGTCCACACCGCGTGCACACCGTCGATGTCGAGCACCTCGTCGACGTCGATGTCGACGATCCGGGCGTGCGCGTGGGGCGAGCGCAGCACCGCGGCGTGCAGGAGCTCCTCGCTGGAGTCGACCCCGATGTCGTCGACGTAACGGCCGTGGCCGCGCAGGAAGCGCTGGTCCTCGACCCGCTTGACGCCCTGGCCCATCAGCTTGGTGGTCATCGGCTCAGCTCCGCCTGGATCTCGGCGGCGCGCTCGACGGCCTTGACGATGTTCTGGTAGCCGGTGCAGCGGCACAGGTTGCCGGCGATCATGTCGCGGCACTCCTCGTGCGTGGGCGTGGGGTTCTCGCGCAGCCCGGCGGTGATCGTGGTCAGGAAGCCCGGCGTGCAGAAGCCGCACTGCAGGCCGTGGCAGTCCGAGAAGGCCTGCTGCACGGGGCTGAGCGAGCCGTCCGCCTCGGTGAGCCCCTCGACGGTGGTGATCTCGGTGTCGACCGCCGAGACGGCGAACATCAGGCAGGAGCGGGTCGGACGCCCGTCGACCAGGACGGTGCAGGCGCCGCAGACGCCGTGCTCGCAGCCGACGTGGGTGCCGGTCAGGCCGCAGTCGTGCCGGATCGCGTCGGACAGCAGGCGCCGCGCCGGCACCTGCACGTCGTGGGTGGTGCCGTTGATGACGAGGCGTACGTCGTGGAGCTGCTCGGTCATGACTGGTTCTCCTTCGCGGCGCGGACGACGCGGGTGGTGAGCACGCGGACCAGCTGGGCGCGGTAGGCCGCGGTCGCGTGGATGTCGTCGGCGGGGTCGAGGTGCGCGAGCGCGGCCTCCCCCATCTGCTCGAGCGGGACGCCGGTCAGGTCGACCACGGTCGGGACGTCGGCGACGGAGACGTAGCCGACCCGCACCGAGTCGCCGTCGACCAGCGCGGCCACGCCGCACAGGGCGTAGTCGCCGTGGCGGCGGGCGATCTCCTCGAAGGCCACCCCGGCACCGGGCGCCAGCGCAGGGAAGAAGGCCGAGGTCGCGATCTCGTCGTGGGCGAGGGAGGACTCCAGCGGGCCGACGTACAGCTCGTCGGCGGGGATGGTGCGGGTGCCGCGGACCGAGGCCACGTCGACCGAGCCGCCGAGGAGGCTCAGCACGACGGGCATCTCGGCGGCCGCGTCGGCGTGGACGATCGAGCCGACGGTGGTGCCGCGGTTGCGGATGGTCGCGTGGGCGACGTTGGCCAGGGCCAGCGAGACGAGCGGCTGGACCCGGCGTACGTCGGGCGAGGCGAGGACGTCGGCGTGCCGGGCGAGCGCGCCGATGCGCACGCCCGACCCGTCGACGGTGATGTCGGCCAGGCCCGGGAGCCCGTTGATGTCGACGAGCATCGCGGGGGCCGCGAGCCGCATCGACAGCAACGGGACCAGGCTCTGGCCTCCGGCCAGCACCTTGGCGTTCGGCCGGCCGGCCAGGCTCTCGAGTGCTTCGGCGAGGGTCCCCGGGCGGTGGTAGTCGAACGGTGCTGGTTTCACAACTTCCTCAGTGCTTGGTGGTGCGGGTCAGTGCTTGTGTTCGGTGGGCTGGTGCACGGGGTGGTCACCGACGGTGATCACGTTGGTGCCGTGCGTGCCCCGGTTGACCAGGTGGAAGTAGAGGATCACCAGGATCGTGCCGAGGGCGATGCCGCTGAGCGAGAAGTTGTCGGTGAACTTCAGCGTGACGCCGCCGATGCCGGCGATGATGCCCGCGGCGAGACCCACGAGGTTGACCGGGTTGCCGAAGTCGACCCGGTTCTCGACCCAGATCTTGGCGCCGACGAGGCCGATCATGCCGTAGAGCACGACCGTGATGCCGCCGAGCACACCACCGGGGGTGGCGCTGACGATCTGGCCGAACTTGGGGCACAGGCCGAGCAGGATCGCGACCGCGGCGGCCACGTAGTAGGCAGCGGTCGAGTAGACCTTGGTGGCACCCATGACGCCGATGTTCTCGGCGTACGTCGTGGTCGGCGAGCCGCCGAACGCGCTGGCGAGCGCGGTGGCCAGGCCGTCGGCACCGATCGCGCGGCCCACGTAGGGGTCGAGGTCCTCGCCGGTCATCTCCGCGACCGCCTTGACGTGGCCGGTGTTCTCCGCGATGAGGGCGATGACACCGGGCAGCACGAGCAGGATGAAGGTCAGGGAGAAGCTGGGGCCGTGCACGACGGAGACGCCGTCGGACAGGGTGCCGCTGGGGAAGCCGATCCAGTCGGCAGCCTTCACGCCGGCCCAGCTGACGCGGTCGTGCGACACGGCGTCGGGACCGGTCGGGAGCACCGAGGTGATCTGGCCGAAGATGCCGTCGAAGAGCCACGACACGAGGTAGCCGAAGATCAGGGCCAGGAAGACCGCGATCCGCGACCAGAAGCCCGGGAAGAGGACCGCGGCGCACACCATGAACGTGGCGGTGAGCAGCGCGACCCACTGGTCCTGGGGCCAGTAGATCTGGGCCACGACCGGCGCCAGGTTGAAGCCGATCAGCATGACCACGGCACCGGTCACGGCGGGCGGCAGGATCTTGTGGATCAGGCCGGCCCCGGCGAAGTGCACGAGCACGCCCACCAGCAGCAGCACGATGCCGGCGACCATGATCGCGCCGGTGACGTCGGCGGAGTCACCCGCGGGGTTGGAGGTGCGGATCGCCGCCACGCTGGCCACGAACGACGCGCTGGTGCCGAGGTAGCTCGGCACCCGGTTGTTGCAGATGAGCAGGAACAGGATGGTGCAGATGCCCGAGAACATGATGGCGAGGTTGGGGTCGAGCCCCATCACCAACGGGAAGACGAACGTGGCGCCGAACATGGCGACCACGTGCTGGGCGCCGAGGCCGGCGGTGCGGCCCCAGCTGAGCCGCTGACGCGGTCCGACCGGCTCACCGGGGGCCGGGTGGACCACGTCCCACTTGAACATCGTTGACATTGACGTTTTCTCCTCGCTGAACGCTGGGGTGGCCCCGAGGCCCTCAACTTATGAGAGCCATGACACACCCTCGACGGCGACAGATGCCGAAGGAACACCGGTGCCGCTGGCAGGTGTTGTCGGCGCGGCACGGGACCGGATCGGCCTCGCCCGCGCGTCACGCGGGCGGAAAGGTGCTGGCCGGGCTTGGCGGACCAGGGGGGCCACGCCCCGCGACCTCAGCCGGTGATCTCCAGCACGCGCAGTGCCACGGCCACGTCCAGGCGCAGGTGCTGGTCGGCGGACAGCGGCCCGAGCAGCCGCTCGAGCTTGGAGACCCGGTAGCGCATCGTGTTGTAGTGGAAGAACTGCAGGCGCGCGGCCTCGGCCACGTTGAAGTTGGTGTCGAGCAGGACCTGCAGGGTCTCGCGGAGGTCCGCGGCCTCCGTGGTCTGCTCGGACAGCGGCCCCAGCACGTCCTTGGTGAAGGACTTCAGCTCGGCGTGGTCGGGCACCAGCGCGATGAGGCGGTGCAGGCCGAGCTGGTCGAAGAAGGTCGTGGACGCAGGCCCGTTGACCCGGCGCCCCACGTCGACGGCCCGACGGGCCTGGCCGTAGGCGTCGGGGAGCTCGTCGAGCGAGTGGGCGACCCGGCTCACCCCGACGGAGAACGGCCGGCGGCCGCCGCCCTTGTCGCCGGAGACCGCGGTCACCGCACGGCGTACGACGTCGTGGCCCGGGACCGGGTCGTCGTCCCCCTCCGCCAGCGGCAGCAGGGTGACGACCTCGGAGGAGAAGTCGACGGTCGGGATGCCGGTGTCGAGGTTGCGGCTGACCTGGCGCCAGGCCGCGGAGAAGCGCTCCTGCCACTGGCGCCGCTGCACCCGCGAGGCCGCGGCGTCCTCGCCGGTCGGCGGGTCGATCTCGGCCGCCACGACCACGACCGGCCGGCGCAGGTCCCAGCCGAAGGTGTCGGCGTGCTCGGCGACGTACTGCTCGTCGCCGGCCCGGCGCAGGAACAGGTCGCGCAGGAAGTCGCCCTGGTACTTGTTCTCGACCGCGGTCACGGCCTCCTCGCGGGTGAGCAGGAGGGCGGCCACGGCGGCGGCGCGCTCGAGGGCGTGCACGTCGTCGCTGGAGATCTTCTCGGTCGAGCGGACGCACACGAGGCGGGCCAGGTCGGTGCCGCCGGCGGCGACGCGGAGGCCGAGCACCTCGCCGGGGCCCATCGGGACGCCGTCGTTGCCGACCCGCTCGACCCGGATCCGGCCGGTGGGGTCGACGAGGTGGTGCTCCTCGAGCAGGGCCTGCAGGTCCTCGCGGATCGCCTGCGCGCGGACCCGCCCGTCGCTGGAGGTGAACAGCACCCCGACGTCGAGCACGCGGGCCACCTCGGCGGCGATCCCGTCGAGGTTGCCGCCCTCGAGGACGATCTGGGTCAGCCCGGTGTGGAGGGCGTCGACGCGCGCCAGCGCGGCGCTCGCAGCGTCGCGGTCGTTGCTCGGGCTACCGCTTATCAACATGTGCACCCTGTCCGGCCGATCGTTGGCACAACCTCACATCGGCAAACGGTAATCCTCCCCACTAGCGTCGACTCGGTGAGCCCCTCCCCCGGCCTGCCGGCCAGCCTCCCCGTGAGCGCCCCGCCGCGCGTCCGGGACCGGCTGCGGGCCGCCCCCGACGGCCCCGTCCGGGTCGTCCACCGGGGCCGCGACGCCGTCTACGTCGACCTCGACGGCTGGTGCCTCGGGGTGGTCTCCGCGGCCGCCTCGGCGGTGCCCTGCGCGCTCAGGTCAAGAAATGCCGATCTCGGAGCGGTCGCCGGACGCTCGGCGTACGTTCGAGCAGGGGTCCTCCACCTCGACGGCACGCCGCTGGTGGTCGGTCGGGTGCTCCGTGTCTCCGCACCGCGGCTCGATCCTCGGGCCTCCGGCACCACGGCGAGCCCGATCACCCAGGTCATCCCCCCGACCACGGTGGTCGGGCTCGTCGCACCCCTGGGCCTGGTCGGGCGCCCGCTCGGGCTCGACGACGTCGCACACCTCGTCGGCCGCGGCGACGGCCTGACCCCCTCCGGCGACGACCTGCTCTGCGGGTGGCTGGCCGCCCACCGGGCCACCGGCGAGCCGACCCCCGAGGTCGACGAGGCCGTCCGCGCGCTCCTGCCCGCCACCACCCTGCTCTCCGCGACCCTGCTCGACTGCGCCCTCCACGGCGAGGTGCTCCCGCAGTTCTCGGCGTGGCTCGCGGCGCTCGGCACCCCCGCCGAGGCCGACCGGGCGGCCGTCCTCGAGTCCGTCGGGCACAGCTCCGGCGCCGCCCTTCTGTACGGCGCCCGCCTGGCGCTGGCCAGCCTGCCCCGTCCCCCGATCTCGACCCACCCGAAGGAGGTGGCGGCATGAGCCGCCCCGACACCAGCGCCAGCACCAGCCACGTGGAGCTGCGCAGCGGCGCCTACGCCGACTCGGTCACCCTGCTGCAGGTCAGCCGCGCCGTCCAGGGCGTCGACGGCGTCGCCGCCGCCCAGGTCGCGATGGCGACCGGCCTCAACATCGAGGTGCTGACCGAGATGGGCTTCGAGGTCCCCCCGACCGCCACCGCCAACGACATGGTCGTGGCGATCAGGCTGGCCGAGGGCGGCTCCCTCGAGGCGGCCCTGGCGGGCGTCGACCGGGCCCTGGCCGACGCCAACCGCCGCTCGGACAGCACCGCCGAGGTGGCTCCGCACCGCACCACCGCCACGGCCGCCCGGGACACCGGCGACGCGATCGTCCTGGTCTCGGTGCCCGGCGCCAGCGCCCTGGTCGAGGCGATGGACGCGCTCGACGCCGGCCGCGACGTGATGGTGTTCAGCGACAACGTGTCGGTCGAGGACGAGCTCGCCCTCAAGCGGACGGCCGCCGAGCGCGGGCTGCTGGTCATGGGACCCGACTGCGGCACGGCCGTCGTCGGTGGCCTCGGCCTGGGCTTCGCGAACGCCGTCGACCCCGGCCCGGTCGGCATCGTCGCGGCCTCCGGCACCGGCTGCCAGCAGCTGCTCGCCCTGCTCGACCACGCCGGCGTCGGCGTCACGTCGGCGCTCGGCGTCGGCGGGCGCGACCTGTCCTCCGAGGTCCGCGGCCTCGCCACCCGCGAGGCCATGCGCCGCCTCGACGCCGACCCCGCCGTCGAGCTGATCGTGGTGGTGTCCAAGCCGCCGGCCGACGACGTCGCCGCCGAGATCCGGGCGTACGCCGACACGCTGGCCACGCCGGTGTCCTTCGCGCTCCTCGGCGCCGGCCAGCCCGACCTCACCGAGGCCGCCGAGGCCGTCCTGACCCGGATGGGCCGCGAGGTCCCGACCTGGCCGGTCTGCGGCGAGGCAGCTGCCCCGACCGGCGGCACGCTCCTGCGCGGCCTGTTCGTCGGCGGCACCCTCGCCAGCGAGGCCAAGCTGCTCGCGGCGGCCGCGCTGGGCACCGACGCCGGCCACACGTTCGTGGACTTCGGCGACGACGCCTACACCGCCGGGCGCGCGCACCCGATGATCGACCCGACGCTGCGCCTCGACCACCTCGCCAGGGCCGCCGCCGACCCCGACACCGCGGTGATCCTGCTCGACGTCGTCCTCGGCCACGGTGCCGAGCCCGACCCGGGCACCGTCCTGGCGCCCGTCCTCGCCGCGATCGACAAGCCGCTCGTGGTCGCCGTCATCGGCACCGACGGCGATCCGCAGGGCCTCGAGACGCAGGTCCGCGCGCTGGTCGGCGCGGGTGCCGAGGTGCACATGTCCAACGCCCGTGCGACCCGCCGCGCCATCGAGCTCGTCCAGTCCGTGCAGCCCAGCCAGGGAGCCTCCGCATGACCACCACGCCCACCCACGTCATCTCCGCCGGCGCCGACCTCTTCGCCGACGCCGTCGCGGCCCAGGCCGTCGACGTGACGCGCGTCGACTGGCGCCCGCCGATGACCGGCACCGAGTCCGACCTCGCCACGGTCGCGGCCGACCCGCTCCGCCGCGACGCCAACGCCCGTGCCCTGGCCGCGATGCTCGACGTCTCCGCGATGCTGGTCGACGTCGCCCCCGCCTCGGAGGTGCTCGGCCTCGAGCGCGGCCAGTTCCTGCACGCCGGCCCGCCGATCGAGTGGGCCCGCGCGTCCGGCCCGCTCCGCGGCGCGCTCATGGGCGGCGCCGCTCTCGAGGGGCTCGTCGACGACCCGGAGGACGCCGTACGCCTCTTCGAGACCGGCGACGGCGTCAGCCTCGACCCGTGCCACCACCACGCGGCCGTGGGCCCGATGGCCGGCGTCGTGACTCCGAGCATGTGGATGTTCGTCCTCGAGGACCCCGCGACCGGCCGCCGCACGCACTGTTCGCTCAACGAGGGCCTCGGCAAGGTGCTGCGCTACGGCGCCTACTCCCCCGAGGTGCTGACCCGGCTCCGCTGGATGCGCGAGGTCCTCGGGCCGCTGCTCCAGCGCGCGGTCCGCGGCACCGGGCCGGTCGACGTCACCGGCATCCTGACGCAGATGCTGCAGATGGGCGACGAGGCCCACAACCGCAACCGCGCCGGCACCCTGATGCTGCTGCGCGACCTCGCCCCGGCGATGGTGAGCAGCGGCATGGACAGCGCCGACGTGGCCGAGTCGCTGCGCTTCGTCGGCGGCAACGACCACTTCTTCCTCAACCTCGCGATGCCCGCCTGCAAGCTGGCGCTCGACGCCGCCCGGGGCATCGAGGGCTCCACGATGGTCGTCGCGATGGCCCGGAACGGCACCGACTTCGGCATCCAGGTCGCCGGCACCGGCGACGAGTGGTTCACCGGCCCGGCGCAGGTGGCCGAGGGTCTCTACCTCGGCGACTACGGCCCGGACGACGCCAACCCCGACATCGGCGACTCGGCCATCACCGAGACCGCCGGCATCGGCGGCTTCGCGATGGCCACCGCCCCCGCGATCGTGCGGCTGGTCGGCGGCTCGGTCCCCGACGCGCTGGCCACGACCCGCCGGATGCACGAGATCACGCTCGGCGAGAACCCCCGCTGGACCGTGCCGGTGCTGGAGTTCCAGGGCGTGCCCAGCGGCATCGACGTCACCCGCGTCTGCCGCACCGGGATCCTGCCCCAGATCAACACCGGCATGGCCGGCCGCGTCGCCGGCGTCGGTCAGGTCGGCGCCGGCCTGGTCACTCCCCCGGCCGACATCTTCCCGGCAGCCCTGGCCCGCCTGGCCGAGCTGACCCGTTCGCGCAGCTGAGGTCCGCGCAGCCCGGGTGCCGCGGGTGCCCCGGGGGGGCTCAGATCGTTCAATCCGACCGGCAGGCATCTACGAGGTCCAGCCGGTGATCTGAGCCGAGCTCAGCCGATCTCGGGCGGGCGCCAGAACGCCTTCCTGATGTCCACGCTGCCCGACGGGCGCAGCGGCGTGCCCTCCTCGAGGTAGGCCTGCCGCGCCTCGTCGTGGTGGCTGGGCGGCAGCGAGCCGTCAGCACGGACCACGCGCCACCACGGCACCGGACCGCCGTAGGACGCCATGATCGAGCCCACCTGGCGCGGCCCCCCGCCGCCCAGGTGGGCGCCGACGACCTCCGCGATGGCGCCGTACGTCGTGACCCGGCCGCGCGGGACCTGCTCGACGCAGGACAGGACGTGCTCGGCGTAGAGCTCGGGGTCGATCCGGTCGGACACGTGGGTTCCCTTCAGTCCGATTCCTGGCCCGTGAAAGCCACGGTGGCGGCGAGCACGGCGACCAGGGCCGCGGCGAGGCCGACGACCCAGACCCCGGGCGCCTCGTGGCCGCGGACCAGCACGGCCAGCACGTAGAGCGACGGCGCGAGCAGCAGGGCCAGCCCCGACCGGCGCAGCCACAGGAGAAGCAGCCCGCGGTCGACCGGCAGCGCGTCGGGTCCGTAGGCCACGAGGAGGCCGGCGACGTGCGCGGCGAGCAGGAGGGCCGCGGCCAGCAGGCAGGCCGGCTGGAGCCCGTCGCGGAGCCCGAAGCCCCACCAGACCACGACGAGCCCCATCGCCGTGGTCCCGAACGGACCCTCGGGCAGGCCGGCGTAGGTCAGCGACAGGGCCGCGACGATGACCACGAGGAGGACCCGCGGGGCCGTGCCCGCGAGTCCGGTCGCGGCCAGCGCCAGCACCGGGCCCAGCGCCATCGTCGCCCGCAGGGCCCACTGGCCCAGGGACCAGCGGCGCAGGAGCGCCCGGACGTCGTCGATCATCGGGCCCGCACCTGGGGCAGCTGGGAGCGCCGGGCCAGCCGGCGCATCACGTCGTCGAGGGTGCCGGGTCCGCTCCACGGCACGACCGGGCAGCCCATCGAGGAGAGCCGGGCGAGCACCTCCTCGCGCTCGAGCAGCCGCATCCGCCAGGCCAGGTCGGCGATCACCGGGTCGGTCCCCTCGATCACCGACGGGGCCAGCTCGCCGGGCAGGGTGTCGATGACGAGGACGGGCAGGCCGCGGCGGACCAGCATGCCCGTGATCGTGCCCATCAGGTCGGTGAGCATCGGGGACAGCACGATCACGACCGTGCCCGGGGCGACGCCGAGCTGGAAGCGCTCGGAGGAGAGGACGCGCGGCTCCGCGGCGTAGAGCTGGGCGAGCCGGGACTGGATGCGGCGCAGGTGACCGCGCCCGGCGGCCGCGGTGATCGAGGCCCCGGTGCCGCCGACGACCCGCAGACCGACGCGGTCCCCGGTGCGGACGTAGTGCTCGGCCAGTGCCGCGGCAGCCCGGACCGAGACGTCCAGGCTGCTTGCGGATCCGTCGACCCCGCGGGAGATCCCGTGGTCGGCGAGCGCGTCGAGGAGCAGCAGTACGCCGGCGTCCTCCTCGCCCCGGGCGGTGACGACGTGCAGGTCGCCGGTGCGCAGCGAGACCCGCCAGTTGATGCGGCGCAGGCGGTCGCCTGCGTGGAAGGGGCGGATCGCGGCGAACTCGCTGCCGTCCCCCAGCCGCCGGCTCCGGTGCGCGCCGACGAGGCCGATCGGCTGCGGCGCCTCGGCGCGTGAGTCGAAGGGCGCGCGGACCGGCAGCACCTCGAGCTGGCCGCCGACGACCTCGACGGGGCCGAGCCGGAAGCCTGCCCAGGCGCTCGTGACCATGACGTGCTCGTTGCCGAGCGGGCGCCGGCCCCAGCGGCGCGGGCTGACCTCGAGGACGGCGAGCTCGCGCTCGTCGGGGTCGACGCGGCGGGCGACCATCCCACTGGCGGGCCGGACGGCGACGTAGGGGACGCCGGCCACGACCCGGGTGACGCTCTCCAGCTCCGTGGCGTCCTCGAGGGTGAGCCGGGACCGGGTGCCCTGTCCCTCGTGCAGGACGCTGTGGTCCAGCCGGCTGTCGAAGCGCGGCACCACGCTCGGGCGCCCCAGCAGCCCGAGCGCGCCGAACACCAGGAACGGCGCCGTCATCACCATCAGCGCCGGCTCCCCGAAGAGCACCGCGGACGCGAGGCCGATCCCCGCCAGGGACAGGGCCCGGCTCAGGGCCGCGCTCACCCGCCATCCGGTCATGGGCGCCGACTGCCCTCGAGGGTCGTGGGGGTCGCCACCTGGCGCAGCACCTCGGTGACCACCCGCTTGCCGCTCGCCTCGGTCATCCAGAGCTCGGGCTTGACCGTGATCCGGTGCGCCAGCACGGAGGTCGCGACCGCCTTCACGTCCTCGGGCACCAGGTAGTCGCGACCGCGCAGCACGGCGAACGCGCGTCCCATGAGCACGAGCGCCAGCGAGCCACGCGGGGACGACCCGGTCAGCACGTCGGGGTGGCTGCGGGTGGCGGTCGCGAGCTCGACGCAGTAGCGGCCGACGCTCTCGTCCACGCGCACCGTCTCCACGGCCTCCTGCATCGCCAGGAGGCCGGCCGCGTCGGTGGCCGGCTCCAGCACGATCTCCTCGCGCCGACGCTCGAGGCGACGCTGCACGACGTCGTACTCCTCGTTGCTGGTGGGGTATCCGAAGCTGATCCGGACCAGGAACCGGTCGAGCTGTGCCTCGGGCAGCGGGTAGGTGCCTTCGTACTCGATCGGGTTGGCGGTCGCGAGGACGTGGAAGGGCGCCGGGAGCGCGAAGGTCTCGCCCTCGATGGTGACCTGTCGCTCCTGCATCGCCTCGAGGAGCGCGGACTGGGTCTTGGGCGGCGTCCGGTTGATCTCGTCGGCCAGCAGCAGCCCGGTGAACAGTGGCCCCTTGCGGAAGTCGAAGGTGCCCTCGCGCTGGTCGTAGAGGAACGAGCCGGTGAGGTCCGCGGGCAGGAGGTCGGGGGTGAACTGGGCGCGGGCGAAGTCCAGCCCGAGGGCCTGCGCGAAGGACCGGGCCGCCAGCGTCTTGCCCAGGCCGGGGAAGTCCTCCAGCAGGACGTGCCCCTTGGCCAGGACCGCCGCCATCACCAGCATCAGCGGCTCCCGCTTGCCGACGACGGCGGTCCCGACGCGGTCGAGCACCTCGCCCGCCAGCCGGGTCGTCTCGGCCACCTTGATGTCCGTCACAGCTCCTCGATTCTCCTCAGGTAGTCCTCGATCCGGGCCCGGGCGAGCCGGGTCGGCGGCGCGGCCAGGTCGCGCAGCAGGTCGGTGCCGAGCAGCTGCTCGGCGGCGGGGTCGGTGCGCCGCAGGCCGTGCCGGCGCAGCAGGCGCTCGTCGCACAGCGCGGCGAGCCGGAGCTGGAGACCGCGGTCGACGGTCGCGGAGGTCAGGTGTCCCTCGACGAGGCGGACGTACGACGACAGCCGGTGGTCGGCGCCCGGGGGCACCATCGGGCGGACCGGACGGACGTCCCAGCCCGGGCCGCTGTCGCCGAGCGTGTCGCGGACCAGCCCGGCCGCGGCCACGCACAGCGCGACGAGCAGCCCCAGGCGCAGCGCGTGCGGCTCGAAGTCGACGACGGTGAAGACCACCTGGAGCACGGCGAACAGGGTCACGGCGATCGCCACGCGTCCCCACCAGCGACGGTTCACGGACGGCCGCCCACGGAGTGACGGGCCCGGAGCTCGGCGTGCAGGGCGTCCAGGGCCTGCAGCGCGTCGTCGCGGTCCTGCTCGCGCAGGGGGTGGTCGGAGAAGCGCGCCTCGCGGTAGAGCGCGGCCAGCCGGGCCACGTCGTGGGAGCCGGCCACCACCAGGTCGAGCACCCGGAGGGTGAACTCCGAGGAGGTCTCCCAGTCCCGGCGGCGCAGCCCGACCTCGCCGGCCTGGACCTCGAAGCGGTGCCAGCACGCCACGATCGCGTTGCGCGGCTCGCCGTCCAGGAGCAGCGCCCGCTGCCGCTCGGCGTCGCGCCGGATCTCCTCCTCCACGAGCCGTGGCGTCTCGAGCACGTCGAAGTCGGCCTGCAGGACGTCCGCCGGGGGCCGGCGGCGGCCCTGCCACTCGTCGTACAGGCTCTTGAGGGCGAACCCCACGAGCAGGACGAAGCCGGCGACGACCGAGACGAGGAAGACGCTGAGCAGCGCCGAGCCGATGGTCCGGGCGACCGGGTTCACGTCGTGCCGCTGCACCGGGTTGGTCGCCGTGGCGGTCGGGCTGCCGCTGAGCGACTCCAGCTCGGAGGACTGCGTGGCCGTCACCCGGTGGGTCGCCGGGCCGTCGCCGGTGAGCACGTCGCCGGGCCCGATCGTGGCGGCCCAGGTGACCAGCACGGCGACGAGCAGCACGCACCCGACCACGGCCGAGACCGCGGTCGCCGTCGCTCGTCGGGCCCCCATGGCGAGGAACCTACACAGGGTTCGGCCCGAAACTGATCACGTGCCGCTAACACTTCCGGCGGGGGAAGTGCCGGCCCCGGGACCCCGGAGCGGTCCCGGAGCCGGCAGCTCGGGAGGGTCAGGCAGGCGGGCTGAACGGCTTGGTGCCCGGCGTCAGTCGCAGCCCCGCGATCCCCGAGTGGGCCTGGGCGTAGGCCAGCTCCTTGGCGAGGTCGCCGAGGCCGTTGGAGCCGGCGAGCGGCGCGATCGCCACGGTGGAGAGGACGCCGACGGCCCGGCCGGTGGCGTCGAGGAAGCCGCTGCCGGAGTCACCGGGGATGCCGGGCGTCGCGGTGTAGACGTCCCAGCTCCAACCGCCGCCGGACCCACCGAGGGACAGCCCGGTCTTGGGCGAGAGCGCGTCGCCGGGTCGCAGGCTGGACTGGCCCCACGACCAGGTCTGCGTCCCCGCGGGCAGGCCCCCGGTCGACAGGCCCACCGGACCGCCCCAGAACGGCACCGACGGGTTGACCTTGCCGACATCGGCGGCGTCGACCTTCACCAGGGCGAGGTCGTTGTAGGCGCAGGCGTTGGCGCCGGCGCCCGGGACGCGGTGCATCGTGATCCACGAGCTGTAGGCGAGGGTGCCGTGGCCCACGGTCGTGCCGCTGGTGGCGACGGTGGCACCGTTGGCGAACCGGACCGGGGTGCCGAGCGGCACCGAGTCGGTGGTGCAGCCGTTGGTGTCGGTCTGGCCGCCCTTGCCGGCGCAGTGCGCGGCGTAGCCGACGTATACGTCACCGACGGCGTCGGTGAAGACGAAGTTGGCGGTGCACTGGGCGCCGGCGGTGAACATCTGGGTGCCCGGGTGGATCGGCGCGGTGGCCGCGGGGGCCCACCTCGACTCGCGGTGCAGCCTCCCCGCCGTCGCGGGGGCAGCAGTCGAGAGGAGGGTGAGGAGAAGGGCGAGCACGCCCACGGCCGTGGCGAGGATCCGGGAAGGTCGCATGGTCCCCCAACGAACGACGGTCCCGTCCGGCTACGCCGGACGGGACCGTCATTTCTGTGAGACCGGCCGAGGTCGGCCGGGGTTCTGCTCCCCCTGGATCAGAGGCTTCCCTGGATCAGAGAACGGGTGCGAACGGCTCGGTGCCGTTCACGAGGGTGAGGCCGGAGATGCCGGAGTTCGCCTGGGCGAACGCCAGCTCCTTGGCCAGGTCACCGATGTTGTTCGACGCCGGCAGCGGGGCCAGGCCGATCGTGGAGAGGGTGCCGACGGCCTTGCCGCCCTCGGACAGGAAGCCCGAGCCCGAGTCACCGGGGATGCCCGGCGTCACGGAGTAGAGCGGGTGCGACCAGCCGCCGTCGGCCGGGTCGTCGCCGAGGCTCACGCCGCGGTGCGGCGACAGCGGCGAGAGGCCGGCACGGAGGCTGGAGTTGCCGTAGGTCCACAGGTCGTCGCCGGCGGCGGTGCCGTCGGTGTCGATGCCCGTCGGGCCGCCCCAGAACGGGACCGAGGGGTTGACCTTGGCGACGTCGGCCGCGTCGACCTTGACCAGGGCGAGGTCGTTGTAGGCGCAGGTGTTGGCGTCGGTGGTGCCGATCTGGTGCTCGGTGATCCACGAGGAGTAGACGAGCGTGCCGTGGCCGACGATGGTGCCCTCGTCGACGAGCGAGCCGTCGTTGGAGAAGTCGACCTTGGTGCCGAGCGGGACCGAGTCGTTGAGGCAGCCGTTGGTGTCGGTGGCCGAGCCGAGGCCCGCGCAGTGGGCGGCGTAGCCGACGTAGACGTTGGCGGCGCCGTCGGTGTAGACGAAGTTGGCGGTGCACTGGGCGCCGTCGGTGTACATCATCGTGCCGGGGTGGATCAGGGCGGTGGCCGCGGGCGCCCACGCGGTGGTCGCGCTCGCGTGGCGCACCTTGGCCTCGGCCGGCGGGGCGGCGACGAGGGCGGCGGACAGGACGGCCGAGCCGAGCACGGCCAGCGCGCCGCCGAGGCGGCGGGACTTCGATCCAACGGTCATGGGGTGGTTCCCTCCCGATAGGCGTCGGCACCAGGGGTCGCCGACGGCGAGTGTCGTGAAGCACAACGACACACCACCCGACCGGGTTACGCGGGCGTAGTCAATTCTGACTACGCCCGCGCTGGGGTCCAGCAGCGCTCAGGGAGCGCACCGAGGTCAGTACGACGGCTGGCTGGGGTCGATCTGGTTGACCCAGGCCACGACGCCGCCGCCGACGTGCACGGCGTCGGTGTAGCCGGCGCCCTTGACGATCGCGAGCGTCTCGGCCGAGCGCACGCCCGTCTTGCAGTGCATGACGATCTGCTTGTCGCTGGGCAGCTTCTCCAGGGCGGAGCCGTTGAGGAAGTCGCCCTTGGGGATCAGCACCGAGCCGGGGATCTGGTTGATCTCGTACTCATTGGGCTCGCGCACGTCGACGAGCACGAAGTCACGGGTGCCCTCGGAGCGCTCCTTGAGCATGTGCTCGAGCTGGACGACCGAGATCGTCGACCCGGCGGCCGCCTCGGCGGCGTCGTCGGAGATCGCGCCGCAGAAGGTCTCGTAGTCGATGAGCCCGGTGACGGTCGGGTTGTCGCCGCAGAGCGCGCAGTTGGGGTCCTTGCGGACCTTGAGCTTGCGGTACTCCATCTCGAGGGCGTCGTAGATCATCAGCTTGCCGACGATCGGGTCGCCGATGCCGGTGATGACCTTGATCGCCTCGTTGACCTGGATCGAGCCGATGCTCGCGCACAGGACACCGAGCACGCCGCCCTCGGCGCAGCTCGGGACCATGCCCGGCGGCGGGGGCTCGGGGTAGAGGCAGCGGTAGCAGGGCGCGTCGACCGACTGGCCGTTCTCGTCCTCGGCGTGCGGCCAGAAGACCGACGCCTGGCCGTCGAAGCGGTAGATCGAGCCCCAGACGTAGGGGATCTTCAGGAAGTACGCCGCGTCGTTGACCATGTAGCGCGTGGCGAAGTTGTCGGTGCCGTCGACGATGAGGTCGTAGCCCTCGAAGACCTGCAGCACGTTGTCGTTGTCGAGGCGCTCGTTGTGCACCACGACGTTGACGTAGGGGTTGGCCTCACGGATCGAGTCGCGCGCCGACTCCGCCTTGGGGCGGCCGATGTCGGACTGGCCGTGGATGATCTGTCGCTGCAGGTTGGACTCGTCGACCTCGTCGAACTCCGCGATGCCGATCGTGCCGACACCGGCGGCCGCGAGGTAGAGCAGGGCCGGGCTGCCGAGACCGCCGGCGCCGATCACGAGGACCTTCGCGTTCTTCAGGCGCTTCTGCCCGGTCATGCCCACGTCGGGGATGATCAGGTGGCGGCTGTAGCGGCGTACCTCGTCGATGGTCAGCTCGTCGGCCGGCTCCACGAGAGCGGGGAAAGACACTGCAGGCTCCTCGTTGGTTGCAAGGGTGACTGGTGGGGAATCGGGTCGTGCGCAGGTTGCCCTCGCACAACGTCACCGGTCCCCTCCATGTTCCCCGGCCGTGCCGTCCCGCCACGTCCACGTCCCGTCATCCGGACGGACCCAACTGGCGGGTAGGCTGCCTGTTCGCGGGTGCTACCGGCATCCGGGTCATCACATCGAGTCACCAGCCGTGGTCGAGGAGCATGAGTTGAGCGCAGGCCAGCACGACGCCACCGAGGCCCGGCCCCGGGGCGGCCGGATGCCCCGCCGCGAGCGCCGGGTGCAGCTGCTCGAGTCCGCCCTCGAGGTGTTCGTCGCGCAGGGCTTCCACGCCGCCGCCATGGACGACATCGCCGAGCGCGCCGGCGTCTCGAAGCCCGTGCTCTACCAGCACTTCCCGGGCAAGCTCGACCTCTACCTCGCGCTGCTCGACGCCTCGTGCGACACGATCATCGACAACTGCCGCGCGGCCCTGGAGTCCACCCACGACAACAAGC
Source organism: Nocardioides ginsengisegetis (assembly GCF_014138045.1). NCBI lineage: Bacteria > Bacillati > Actinomycetota > Actinomycetes > Propionibacteriales > Nocardioidaceae > Nocardioides > Nocardioides ginsengisegetis. The sequence goes on along the minus strand of NZ_JACGXA010000001.1, from coordinate 744,104 downwards.
TGCGCGTCGCGGCGACCATGGAGGCGTTCTTCGAGTACGTCGCCGGCGACACCGGCGCGTTCCGCCTGGTCTTCGAGTCCGACCTGACCAACGAGCCGGCCGTGCGCGAGCAGGTCGAGCGGGTCACCACCGAGTGCGCGGCGATGATCGCCCACGTCATCCACGACGACACCGGGCTGCCCGACGAGGCGTCCCGCCTGCTGGCCGTGTCGCTGGTGGGAATGGCCCAGGTCAGCGCGCGGTTCTGGCTGACCGACGCGGGCGGCATCGGCAAGTCCGACGCGGCGGCCCTGGTCGCCGGCCTCGCCTGGCGCGGCATCCGGGGCTACCCGCTCGATCACTGAGCGCGACCGCTCCCGCCACCTGCACCGTCCCTGCACGCACCCCTGACTGAACCCCTGACTGAGGAGGCCCCCCATGGAGGTCAAGATCGGCGTCCAGCACGCCCCCCGCGAGCTCGTCTTCGAGACCGACGAGACGGCCGAGAACGTCGAGAAGCTCGTCACCGAGGCCGTGGCCTCCGGCGGCGTCCTCGCCATCACCGACAGCAAGCACCGCAAGGTGATGGTCTCCGCCTCGAAGATCGCCTACGTCGAGATCGGTGGCGGCGTCGCGGGCCAGGTCGGCTTCCGCTCCTAGGAGTCCAGCCCGAGCTCGGCCATCCGCTCGGCGTGCCGCTCGGTGATCCGGGCGAACATCCGCCCGATCGCGGCCAGGTCGAGCCCGGGCCGGTCCACGCCGCCGGCCAGCAGCGCGGACAGCGCGTCGCGCTCGGCGGCGACCCGCTGGGCCTGGGTGAGGGCCTCCCCCATCAGCCGGCGGCCCCACAGGGCGAGCCGGCCACCGAGCCGGTGGTCCGCGACGATGGCGGCCCGGACCCGGTCGACGACGAAGCGGGAGTGCCCGCCGTCCTCGAGCGTGGCGACCACGAGGTCGCGCGTCTCGGCGTCGAGGTAGGCCGCGATCTCGCGGTAGAAGTCGTTGGCCATGCCGTCGCCGACGTACGCCTTGATCAGGCCCTCGAACCAGTCGGAGGGGGCCGTGTGCGCGTGGAAGAGGTCGATCGCGCTGCGGAACGGCGCCATCGCGGCGAAGGGGTCCGCGCCGAGGGACTCGAGCCGCTCCCGCAGCGGGGCGACGTGGGCGAACTCCGCGGTCGCCATGGTCACGATCGCGACCTTGTCCTCGAGCGTCGGGGCGAGCCGGGCGTCCTCGGCGAGGCGCTCGAAGGCCGAGATCTCGCCGTAGGCGATCGCGCCGAGCAGGTCGACGACGGCCTCGCGGTACTCGGGGTCCTCGAAGGCCAGCGGGCCGTCGGGGTCGACGGTGCCGCCAGTCGATTCAGTCATGCACCGACCCTACCGATAGACTCGCCGTGATCGAGTGCCGCGCCCGCGCTCAGAAGCAGTCCGACCGAGTGCGGTCATCTCGACCTGTATGTGCGCGGCAGACCCGCTGAGATACTCCGTGATCCCGAGTGATCGTTGCCTTCGAGTCCGCCGCATCCGAATCTTCCTCGGCTGAACCCGGCTGAACTCACGAAAGCGACCAAGACACTGACCACGTTCCGAGAGCTCGGGGTGCTCCCCGAGATTTGCGACGCGCTCGAGCGCGCCGGCATCACCACCCCCTTCGCCATCCAGGAGATGACCCTCTCCGTCGCCCTGCTGGGCACCGACCTGATCGGCCAGGCCCGCACCGGCACCGGCAAGACCCTGGCCTTCGGCATCCCCGTCCTGCAGCGCAGCATCGCGCCGCACGACCCGGCGTACGCCGACATGCCGCAGGGCAAGCCGCAGGCGCTGATCGTGGCCCCGACCCGCGAGCTCGCGCTCCAGGTCTCCAACGACCTCCACCTCGCCAGCAAGGACATGGGCCTGCGCGTCCTCACCGTCTACGGCGGCGTCGGCTACGACACCCAGCTCGACACGCTCAAGGACGGCGTCGACATCGTCGTCGGCACGCCCGGCCGCCTGATCGACCTGGCCAACCGTCGCGCGCTGGACCTCTCCCACGTGCACGCGCTGGTCCTCGACGAGGCCGACGAGATGCTGGACCTCGGCTTCCTGCCCGACGTCCAGAAGCTGCTGTCGATGACCCCCGAGACCCGGCAGACGATGCTGTTCTCGGCCACGATGCCCTCCGCGATCGTCACGCTGGCCCGCACCCACATGCGGCACCCGATGAACATCCGCGCCGAGTCGTCGTACGACACCACGATGGTGCCGGCGACCGCGCAGTTCATCTACCAGGCCCACGACCTCGACAAGCCCGAGATCATCGGCCGCGTCCTGCAGGCCGAGGACGCCGGCAAGGTCATCGTCTTCACCCGCACCAAGCGCCAGTCGCAGCGGGTCGCCGACGACCTGTCCGAGCGCGGCTTCCTCGCCAGCCCGCTGCACGGGGACATGGCCCAGGTCGCCCGCGAGAAGGCCCTCGCGAAGTTCCGCGAGGACAAGATCCGCGTCCTGGTCGCCACCGACGTCGCCGCCCGCGGCATCGACGTCGCCGGCGTCTCGCACGTCATCAACTACACCTGCCCCGAGGACGACAAGACCTACGTCCACCGGATCGGCCGCACCGGCCGCGCCGGCGCGACGGGCACCGCGATCACCTTCGTCGACTGGGCGGACCTGCACCGCTGGAAGATGATCAACAAGACGCTCGACCTGCCGTTCGACGAGCCGCAGGAGACCTACTCGACCTCCGAGCACCTCTTCCACGACCAGGGCATCCCGCCGGGCACCAAGGGCCGCATCGTCGACGCCGCCCCGGTGGAGCGCAAGCCCCGCGAGGACCGTGGCGACCGCCCGGAGCGCTCCTCAGGCGACCGCCCCGCGCGCAACCGCAACCGCAGCCGGACCCGCTCGCGGTCCGGTGAGGTCGTCGGCGAGGCCGGCGCGGCCCCCGAGCCCAAGACCGAGGCCAAGACCGAGGGTGGCGAGCGCACCGGCGCCAGCCGCAACCGTCGTCGTCGTCGCTCCTCCGGCGGCATCGGCGGTTCGGGCGCTCCCGCCGCGGACAACGCCTGACCGTTCCGCATGCGACCCCGTCCCGGACTCGTCCGGGGCGGGGTCGTGCTGTGTCCGGGCTGGGTCCGGGGGTCAGGGGGTGACGACGACGGTGGTGCCGAGAGGCGCGAACTTCCACAGCGCGATCGCGTCGGACCGGAGCTGGCGCACGCAGCCGTGCGACTGGGGGGTGCCGAGCTGGGCGGGCGTCTGCACGAGCTTGCCGTCGTCGATCGGGATGTCGTGGAAGCCGATCGACGCGTTGTCGCCGTGGGCGAACCGGACGAAGTACTTCATCGTCCCGGAGTCGTCGATGCCCCACGCCTGCTCCGAGCGCGAGAAGACCTCGTAGGTGCCCGGGTCGAGGTTGTCGGTGAGGCTGCCGGAGACGAGGTAGGTGCGGACGACGTCGTCGCCGCCGTCGACCAGCCACACCCGCTGGCGGCTCTCGCTGAAGACCACGCGCTTGCCGGCCCCCGAGCCCTGCGGCAGCGCGGTGTCGCGCAGCTGCCGCGCGTGCCGTGCGGTCTCGTCGGGCGCCGGCTTGCCGGTCGAGGTCACGCCGGGGTCCGGCTGGGTGACCTGCGCGGCCCGAGCGGCCTGGTGGGCGACCTCGAGGATCGCGCCGGAGGCCTGCGGGGCCCCGGCGGCGGACGGCAGCACGCCGACCCCGCCGAGGGCCGCCACGAAGGTGACCGAGACCGACGAGCACAGCACCGCGATCCGCCCGTAGCGCGGCCGGACCTGGTGCTGGTGTCGGCTCATCGGCTCAGGCCTTGGCCTTCTTCTTCGGCGCGGCCTTCTTGCGCGGCCGCTGGGAGCGGGTCACGAGGTTGGCGGCCACCTCCCGGTAGGCGACGGCACCCTTGTTGCTGCGGCTGGTCGCGAGGATCGAGCGGCCGGCCGCAGGTGCCTCGGCGAACTTGATCGTCTTGGGGATCGGCGGCTCGATGACCTCGAGGTCGTAGGTGTCGCTGATCGTCTCCAGGACGGTGCGAGCGTGGTTGGTGCGGCCGTCGTAGAGCGTCGGCAGCACGCCCCAGACCTCGAGCTTGCGGTTGGTGAACCGGCGTACGTCGTGGACGGTGTCGAGCAGCTGGCCGACGCCGCGGTGCGAGAGCGTCTCGCACTGCAGCGGCACCAGCACGCCCTGGGCGGCGGTGAGCGCTGCGACCGTCAGCACGCCGAGCGAGGGCGGGCAGTCCAGCAGCACCCAGTCGTAGGCGTTGCCGTCCTCGGCCAGCTCCTCCTCGAGGGACTCGAGGGCCGACTTGATGACGTGCTCGCGCCCGGTGCGGGTGAGCAGGTCGGCCTCCGCGCGGGCGAGCTCGATCGTCGCCGGCAGGAGGTCGACGCCGTCGTCGGTCTCGATGATCACCTCGAGCGGGTCCATGCCCTTGGTCAGCACGTGGTGCACCGACAGCTCGAGGTCCTCGGGGTCGATGCCGAGGCTGAAGGTCAGGCAGGCCTGGGGGTCGAGGTCGACCAGGAGGACCTTGTGGCCCATCTCGGCCAGGGCAGCCCCCAGGGAGGCAACCGTGGTGGTCTTGGCGACGCCGCCCTTCTGGTTGGCGATCGCGAGTGTCGTGGTCATTGGTGCATATCATGCCGGACCGGGTTGCCGAGAACGCGACGACACCTGTTTGCTGACACGCATGTCTTCGAACGCCTCCTCCCCCGGGACCGCCCTGATCACCGGCGCGACGGCCGGGATCGGCCACTCCTTCGCCGTCCAGCTGGCCCGCCGCGGCCACGACCTGGTCCTGGTCGCCCGCGACAAGGCCCGCCTGGAGGCCGTGGCCGGCGAGCTGCGGTCGACGTACGGCGTCGCGGTGGAGGTGCTGCCCGCCGACCTGGTCGACCGGGCCGAGCTCGCCACGGTCGAGGCCAGGCTCGCCGACCGGGACCGACCGGTGGACGTGCTCGTCAACAACGCCGGCTTCGGCCTGAAGAAGCGCTTCCGCGACAACACCGTCGAGGAGGAGAACGCGATGCTCGACGTGCTGGTCACGGCCGTGCTGCGGCTGAGCCACGCGGCCCTCGGCGCGATGTCCGAGCGCCGGCGCGGCGGCATCATCAACGTCTCGAGCGTGGCGGCCTTCCTGCCGCGCGGCAGCTACAGCGCGGCCAAGGCGTGGGTGAACTCCTTCAGCGAGTGGGCCCACAACGAGTACCGCGACGAGGGCATCACAGTCACCGCGCTCTGCCCGGGCTTCACCAAGACGGAGTTCCACCAGCGGATGGACGTCTCGCGCGGCTCGGCCCCCGACTTCATGTGGCTCGACGCCGACGAGCTGGTCGAGGCGGCGCTCGACGACCACGCCAAGGGACGCGCCTACTCGATCCCCAGCGCGCAGTACAAGGTCATCGCGACCGCCGCCCGGCTGGTGCCCAACCGGCTGCTGCAGCGGTTCCAGACGCTCGGCCGCAAGTAGGCGGGAACCCCACCCGCCTCAGCCGTCACACCGACCGGGCACTGCCGGACGTTCTGGAGGGTTGCAACCCTCCAGAACGTCCGGGATCACCGGCCCACCGGTGATCCCGACCGCCGGTCACCGATGACCCGTGAACTGCACCACCTGCTGGAACGTCGGGCGGTTCTGCCAGTCGATCCGGCGTACGCCGACGACGCCACCGGACACCGACACGATGTCGTCGAGCGACTTGTCGTAGGTCAGGTCGGCGACGGACGAGACGCCTTGGGTCTCCAGCGCGGCCTGCACGGCCCGGTGCAGGGAGGCGCGCAGGGCCGTCCGGCACTGCGCGAGGGTGCCGCAGTAGCTGCGTGAGTAGTCGCCCCGGACGGGCAGGCCGAGCGTGGCGCGCAGGTCCTTGTTGAGGTAGCCGTACCAGCTGATCCCGTTGAAGGCCGACCCGATGTGCTCGCGCGGGTGGTCGTCGAGCGGCTCGGGGAGGGCGTCGACGTAGGCACCGAGACCGTGGCGCAGCGCGTCCTTCGGCAGCGCGAAGTCGCAGTCGGGCGAGCAGGAGGCCCCGATGTCGTCGGGGTCCCACCAGGTGTCGAAGACGTCGATCGCGGCCTGGTGGTCGTAGCCGCCGGCCCGGTCGCGGTCGACCCGGTGCGCTCCCCCGGCGACCCAGGCCCGCATCGCCCGCACGGCCGCGGCGTCCTGCGGGTCGTCGGGGGTGCCGAGCACCCTGAGCGCGTAGGGCAGCACGTAGGCGCCACGCAGGTCCACGGTCGCGGAGTCGATCATCACGCCGACCAGGTCGCTGCGGCGTACGGGCTTGCCGGCCTTGAGCAGCGCCTTGACCCGGTCGATGAGCGTCAGGGCGCGGTAGACCGGACCGTCGCCCCAGATCTGGGAGGACGAGGAGAAGCCGGGCGCCAGCTTGTTGTTCCAGTTGGCGAGGTAGCCCTGCGCCGGGTTGACCACGTGCGGGTGGGCAGCGAACGGCTCGTAGCCCTGCCAGTCGTAGCGCGGCGAGCCCCAGCGCGGCAGGTCGAGGTCGGTGCCCGGCGCCCGCTTCGGGAGCCGTGCCGAGGAGTAGTAGGCGATGTCGCGGTCGTCGACGTAGAACCAGTTGAAGGTGTACTGGATCCCCGAGGCGGCCTTCATGAAGCTCTGCGCATCGCGCACCCGCGAGGGGTCGTCGAGGTGGATGAACCCGAGCACGGAGTCGGCCTCGTGCATGTACGTCGACCGCTGTCGCACGATCGCCACCGGCTTGCCGTCCAGGGTCGTGCGGAGCCGGACGATGCCGTGGTCGGTGCGCAGCACCAAGAAAGAGATCTGCTGCGGCGAGCCCTGCGCGGCCAGCGAGGGCAGCCCGGTCTCGGTGTGCTCGTAGTTGACCATCGGGCGGCACTTCCCGCGCGCGACGTAGCCCGTCGAGTCGACGGTCGGCCGGCTGCCGTCGACGTTGCACAGCCGCTGGACCACGGTGTCGGTGATGTCGGTGTAGGGCGAGGTGGCCGACCAGGCGTAGTCGACGCCGCGGCCGATCTCGACCACGAAGTTGGTGCCCGCGAAGGCGACCCCGCGCGCCCGGGTGTGCGGGCCGTGCAGCTCCTCCTCCATCAGCAGCTGCGGGGCGTAGTAGCCGGTCTGCGGGCCGAAGACCGCCGTCGGGTGGTGGCCGGCCGAGTGCGCCGCGTCGACGATGAGCGCGTTGCTCATCCCGACCAGCTCGCCCTCCATCGCCCGCTCGAGGCTGCCGTGGATCTGGTGGGCCTCGGCGGCCGGGTCGACGCCGTAGGTCTCCATCATCTGCTGGTGGGCCGGGGTCGGCTTCGGGTCGGTGGTGCTGGCGTTGCCCTGGTTGCCGGCCGCGCCGGGCGGCGGCTCGGACAGCGACCCGTCGGGGTTGACGATCGCGCCGGTGCCGAGCTGCTGGGCCTTCGGGTGCAGGTCGGGAAGCGCCACGCCGGGCAGCCCGGGCTTCACGCCGCCGCTCCCGCCGTACGGCGCCCGCACCGGCGAGGTCACCGGCGCCTCCGGGTCGTTCTTCTCGCGGAAGTCGTCGTACATCCGGCGGCCGGCGGCGTCGCCGTACTTCTCCTGGAGCTGCTGGAGCCAGATCGCGTTGGTGTACTGCCCGCCGCCACCGGTGCCGAAGATGCCGCCGACGAGGGAGGCGATCGAGACGATGTCGGCGCGCGTGTACGGCGCCGGCGGGCGCTGCAGCGCGGCGTACTCCACCGGGCAGTGCTCGCCGTAGCCCATGCCGAGGGCGCCCGGCAGCGGCACGCTGGCGGTGCTGGCGGGGCAGAGCGTGTCCTGCTCGGCGTTCATGCCCTCGATGTAGGCGTCGAGGGCGTGCACCAGCCGGGCAGCCTCGGGCGAGCGCTTGACGAGGTTGGAGATCTGGCGCTCCAGCTGCGCGGGCCGGTACGGCGCCACCGCGAGCTGGGCCGCGTCCTGGGCGATGTCGGCGTCGGTGGGGCCGACGAACTGCGCCATGGTGGCCGCGCCGGTGTGGCGCAGCACGTCGGTGAGGAACATCCGGGTCTCGATGTTGGCCACGCCCGCGCCGTAGGCGAGGTCGGCGTCGGTCTTCCCGGTGATGTGCGGGACGCCGTCCTTGTCCCAGCGGATGGTGACGCCGGGCCGCGGGGTCTCGGTGCGGACCACGTCGTCGGGGTCGACCCCGAGCCGGGCGTCCTTGAAGTAGAGCGGCAGCTTCGCGTCGGTCAGGCTCGCCGGGTCGGTGGCGTTGAGGGCGTCGTACTGCTCGAGCTGGTCGGCGAAGTGTGGCGGGTTGGTCGGCGTCGCGGTCGTGAAGAACGCCTGCGGGTTGGCCAGCCCGGACAGCAGCGAGGTCGGGTCGCCGCCGGCCTGCCCCGGGCCGAGCGAGGCCAGGGTCTGGGCGTCCACGTTGCCGTCGGCGCCGGGCGGCAGGATGTTGAGGACGGTGCCGTAGTCGGGCGCCGGGGCACGTCGGGAGGCGGGCTCGCCGACGGTGGACGCCGAGGTGGGCGCGCCGATCAGGCAGGCGGCCGTGGCCGCGCTGAGCAGGGAGCTGAGGACGACGAGGGACCGGCGCATGCGGAGTTCTTCGCCGCCTGCGAGGCATTTCCTTCCACCGGCCGGGAGGAAATCCGCGGCGGCCGGCGAAGGAGTCCCCATGCGCCGCATCCTCGCCACCGTCGCCGTCGCCGCACTGGCGGTCGCCTCCCCCGCCGCGTCCGCGCCGACGGTCCCGGCCGTGCCGATCCCGCAGGACCCCGGCGCCTCCAGCGTGGTGCCGTTCCTCGGGTCGCCCCAGCCCGCGCACCCGGTCGCCGGCGCCCGCTTCGCGCCCCGCCACCCCCACATGGCGCGCAACGACCGCAGCAACCTGCACGACGACGCCTACCAGTCCGACGCCGGCTGGACGCCCGGCCCGCTCGGCCACGACCCGAGCGTCACCTCGACGCTGTTCACCCAGGAGTGCGCGTCGGTGACCTTCGACGCGCGCGGCCGGCTGCTGACCGTCTGCGTCGGGCTCGCCACCGTCGACCTGCGGCTCCTGGACCCCGACACGCTCGACGTGATCGCGGACTACCCGCTTCCCCCGCGGCCGGCCTCGTCGGCCGAGCACCCGTTCACGGCCTTCGGCGGGGGCGGCTACTTCTACCTCGACGACCGGGACCGGGTCGTCGTGCCGACCTCGGACGGCACCATCGACGTGATCGAGGAGACCGGCGACCCCGACTCCCCCACGCTCGCGCTGGCGAAGCAGTACGACGTGTCCGCGCAGGTCGGCGACTCCCTCATCCTCTCCGCCCTGCCCGACTGGGCGGGCCGGATCTGGTACGTCACCGGCTCCGGCGTCGTCGGCGTCGTCGACCCCGACTCCGGCGCGACCCGGGCCCGGAAGCTGCCCGGCGAGACGATCGGCAACTCGATCGCCGTCGACGAGACCGGCGGCGTGTTCGTCGTGTCGGACAAGGCGCTCTACCGCTTCGAGGCGCGCGACGGCAGCACGCGGCCCACGCCGTACGTCACCTGGCGCAAGCCGTACGACGCCGGCCACCGCCAGAAGCCCGGGCAGAGCCAAGTGGGGTCGGGCACCACGCCGACGCTGGTGCGGCGTGACGGGCACCGCTTCGTCGCCATCACCGACAACGCCGATCCGCGGATGCACGTGCTGGTCTTCCGCGCCGGGCCGCGCGACACAGGCACCCAGCCGGTCTGCTCGGTCCCCGTCTTCCCGCGGCACCGGGGCGACACCGACAACTCCCTCATCGCGATCGGCGGCGCCATCGTGGTCGAGAACAACTACGGCTACACCGGCCCGGAGCAGAACCCGCCGTCCGGCGACCCGGCCCGCAACACCCCCACCACCGTGCCCGGCCTGGCGCGGATCGACGTCGACTACGCGCACGGCACCTGCCGCAAGCGCTGGACCAACGACGAGGTCCGGGTGCCCTCCAGCGTCAGCAAGGCGTCGGCGGCGACCGGGCTGGTCTACGTCTACGAGCACCCGGCGGCCGGCGAGGTGCAGTACGTCGACGGCGAGCCCGCGGCCGGCCCGGAGGACCCGTGGTACCTCACCGCCCTGGACCTGCGCACCGGTAGACGCGTCTGGTCGCGCTTCACCGGCGTGGGCCTGGGCTACAACAACAACTACGCGCCGATCACGCTCGGCCCCGACGGGACGGCGTACGTCGGGGTGCTGGGCGGGCTGGTCGCCGTCCGCGACACGCCCTGACCAAACCTGACACCGCGTCACCTTTTCCCGACGGCCTCGTTGGGCCGGTGTGCCGCGCCCCGAGACCGACGAGGAGCTCGTCCACCGCGCCCAGGCCGGTGACGAGCCGGCGCTCGACGCCCTGCTGCGGCGCCACGAGACGCTGGCCCGGCGCCGGGCCCGCGCCTACTTCCTCATCGGGGCCGACCACGACGACCTCGTGCAGGAGGCGATGATCGGGCTCTTCCAGGCCGTCCGCGACTTCGACCCGGAGGCGGGTGCGTCCTTCCGGTCCTTCGCGGAGGTCTGCGTGGCGCGCCAGGTCGTCAGCGCCGTCCGCGCCGCGACCCGGCACAAGCACGCGGCACTCAACGCCTACGTCCCCCTGCACGCCCCCACGGGCGACGACGACCGCACGATCGGGGAGACGCTGCCGGCCCCGGCGCTGGCCGACCCGGCCGAGCACGTCGTCGCGACCGAGGGCCTGCACGACCTGCGCCGGCAGGTGCGCGGCCTGCTCTCCGACCTCGAGGTCGAGGTGCTGCGCCTCCAGCTCGACGGCGTCGGCTACCGCGACATCGCGGGCCGGCTCGACCGCGGCGCCAAGACCGTCGACAACGCGCTCCAGCGGATCCGTCGCAAGGTGAGTGGGCACTTGCAGGCACTCTCGGTCGCGTGAGCGGGCACTTGCAGGCACTCTCGGTAGCCCGAGCGGGCGATCCGTGCAGCGCGAGCGCCCGGTCACGCCCCTGAGAGTGCCCCCAACAGCCCTCTCGCGATCTCAACCCTGGCCGGCGATGAACGCGCGGACCGCGTCGGCCACGAGCTGGACCGCGATCGCGGACAGCAGCAGACCCGCGATCCGGGTCACCAGCAGGACGCCGCTCTCCCGGATCAGCCGCAGGATCGGCAGCGAGTAGCGCATCGCCGCCCACAGGCAGACGTGCACGAGCACGACACCGAGGGCGACGGCGGCGAAGTCGGGGAACGAGTGGACCTCGCGGGAGAAGACCATCGTGGCCACGATCGCGCCGGGTCCGGCCAGCAGCGGCGTGCCGAGCGGGACGAGGGCGACGTTGGTGCCGACCGCGGCCGTGGGCTCCTGCTCGTTGCCGGTCAGCAGCTCGAGCGCGACCAGGAGCAGCAGCAGGCCGCCGGCGCACTGCAGCGCGGGCAGCGAGATGCCGAGGTACTCCAGGATCTGCTGGCCGAAGAACGCGAAGACCGCGATCACGAAGAAGGACACGGCCACGGCCTGCCAGGCCGCGCGGCGCGAGACCGACGTCGAGCGCCCGGCGGTCAGCGACAGGAAGATCGGCACGGTGCCGACCGGGTCCATGATGACGAACAGCGTCACGAAGACCTCGGTGAGCAGGACGCCGTCGACGATGCCGTTCACAGATTGTTCTCCCGGTTGATCACGAGGGGGGCGGTGCGGGACGAGGCGGCCGCGGCCGCGTCGATGCGCGCGAGGAGGTCGGCGTACTGCTCGGGGTCGGTGGTGTTGCAGCCGAGCTCGTGGTCGACCTTGCCGGCGCCGTGGTGGTCGCTGGACCCGGTCGCGACCAGGCCGAGGTTGCGCGCGATCGCGCGCAGCTTGTCGCGGCTGCGCGGCCCGTGGTCCTGGTGGTCGACCTCGATGCCGGCGAGGCCCAGCGCGGCGAGCTCCTCGAGGGCCGCCTCGTCGGGACGCTCCTGGCCGTGCCGGCCCCACGGGTGGGCGATGACGGTGACGCCCCCGGCCTCGGCGACCACGCGGATCATCGTGCGCAGCGGCGCGGCGTAGCGGTTGGCGTGGGCGGGGCGGCCGCGGTCCAGGAAGCGGGCGAAGGCCTCGTTGCGGTCGGCGACCACGCCCAGGGTGACCAGGGCGTCGGCGACGTGGGGGCGGCCGGCCGCGGCGGAGTGGCCCGAGGCACGACGTACGTCGTCCTCGGTGATGTCGATGCCCAGCGACCGCAGCCGGGCGACCATGGCCGGCACGCGGGAGGTGCGGCCCTCGAGAACCTGGTCGAGCTCGCTGACGAGCTCGGGGTGCGTCGGGTCGGGCAGGTAGGCGAGCAGGTGGACCCCGTGGCCGTCGTGGCGGGTGCTGATCTCCATGCCGCGCACCAGCTGGAGGCCGGTCCGCTCGGCCGCGGCGGACGCGGCGGCCCAGCCCTCGGCGCTGTCGTGGTCGGTGATGCCGAGCACGTCGATGCCGGCCGCCACCGCCGCGTGCACGAGCTCCTCCGGCGACTGCGTGCCGTCGCTGGCCCGCGAGTGGGTGTGGAGGTCGATGCGCACCCGAGAACTCTAGATCCGGAGAGGTTCTGCCCCCGATTCCGCGAGGACTGCCAGACTCCGTGCATGAGCGCCGGATGGGGTCGGGTCGAACGGCCCGACGCGGAGATCTGGTACTACGACACGGCCGAGGACAAGCCGATCATCGTGCTGCTGCACGGACTGGCGGGCTACGCGCGCGAGTGGGGCGCCACCATCGAGGCACTCCGCGACGAGTGGTGCGTCGTGTCGGTCGAGCAGCGCGGCCACGGCAGCAGCACCCGCCGTCCCGACGACGTCAGCCGAGCGGCGTACGTCGAGGACGTGGTCGCGGTCCTGGACCACCTCGACGTCGACACCGTGCCGGTGGTCGGGCAGTCGATGGGTGCCCACACGGCCATGCTGCTCGCGGCCGCGCACCCCGAGCGGGTGGACCGGCTGGTCATGGTCGAGGGCGGTCTCGGGGGCGACTCCCCCGCCGCCACCTCGTCGGTGGGCGACTGGCTGGCGTCCTGGCCGGCGCCGTTCGCCGACCGCGACGAGTTCCTGGCGTTCTTCAAGACCACCCGGATGGTCGCCGAGGTCTGGGCGGACGGGCTCGACGAGCGGGCGGACGGCTTGTGGCCCCAGTGGGACCCGGTGACCCTGACCCGCGCGCTGACCCACGTGCACGAGCGGGAGCACCTCGAGGAGTGGTCGCAGGTGCACGCCCCGACACTGCTGGTGCGGGGCGAGCACGGCTCGCTGCCGGACCGGCAGGTCGAGAGCATGTGCGCGCTGCGTCCCGAGACCGAGGTGGCCGTGATCGCCGGCGCCGGGCACGACGTGCACCTCGAGGCCGTGGAGCCGTGGTTGCGGGTGCTCACCCGCTTCCTCGACCACGGGGACAGCGGGGACTGATCCGCGTCACCACAGGGGCGCCGGGCCCCCGAACGGCATCTCCAGCAGGGGCGGCCCCAGCCCCGACACGTCCCGCAGGATCCAGTCGTCCTGCAGCAGCAGCACCGCCGAGGCGGGCCGCAGCACGATCCAGAGCCACCGGCCGGCGGCCTCGCCGGCGACGACCGACCGGTCGAACTCGCCGCCTGTCGCGCTGATCGAGACCGGCCACAACGGCACCACCTGGTTGTCGATGCGCACCTTGACCGACGGCGGCCCCTCGGCGATGTCGGCCCCCGGGTCGTCGTGCACCGTCCCCGCGGCGCGGGAGCCCAGGCCGGTCCCGGCCTCCTCGGCCACCACGATCATCTCGACCGGACCGTCGAGCTCGCTCGTGCCGCAGGTGACCGTGAGCGTCGCCGCCGTCCGGTCCGGCCCGTCGCCCACGACCGCGAAGTCGCTGACCGTCCAGCCCGGGCTCATCGGCCACGGCAGGTAGGTCGGGAACGACGGCGAGGCGCGGAGGTGGTCGGCGAAGGCGTCGTACGACGCTTCCGGGGGGCGCCAGAGCGGCGAGATCAGACCGTGGTCCGGGCAGGACCAGCCGACGCCCTCCCCTCCGTGGGCCACGGGGGTCGAGCAACGCGGGCAGCCGGGCGCGAGCGCCATGCGTCCACGGTCCAAGCGCTGCAACGAAACGTCAAGAGTTCCAGCGCAGCACCACCGGCGACTCCCGCTCGAAGCCGAGCACCGACACGGTCGCCGTGTCGAGGCGGAAGAGGCGCCCGTCGGTCACCGGCAGACCCAGCCAGCGCGCCGTCAGGGCCCGCAGCGCGTGGCCGTGGGCGAACAGCAGCACCGGCCCGGTCGCCGCTCGGGCCCGCGCCACGACCCGGTCGAGGCGCGCCGCGACGTGCTCCGCGCTCTCGCCGCCCGGGCAGGTCCCGGTCCAGATCGTCCAGCCCGGCACCGTCCGGCGGATCTCCTCGGTCGTCACGCCTTCGTAGTCGCCGTAGTCCCACTCCACCAGGTCCTCGTCGACCTCGGCGTCGCCGTGCCCCGCGAGCTCCGCGGTCACCCGCGCCCGCTGACGGGGACTCGTCAGTGTGAGCGCGAACGGTACGTCGGCCAGCCGCGCCGCCAGCCCCCGCGCGACCTCCTCGCCCTCGGGCAGCAGGGGCAGGTCCGTCGTCGAGGTGTGCCGCCCCGAGCGGCTCCACTCGGTCTCGCCGTGCCGGACCAGCCAGACGGCGTCGTCGCCGAAGATGTCGACCATGCCGCGAGCCTAGGGGTGCTGCCGGGCTGGTGGGTGCGCAGCGGTGAGCCATCAACCGAACCCGATCTGGAAACGGTTCACCACCCACCGCCCGCCCGACCCGACGGTGAAGCATCAACCGAACCGGGCAGGGAAAGGGTTCACAGCTCACCGCTCCGGCCACGCGCGGGCGCCGGTCAGCCCCGGCAGCTGCGCCAGTGAGACTTGTCTCGGTGTCGTGGAGGACGTGCTGACCCGAGTTGCGCCCTGTCGTCGCTGACTGACTTTGAGTCGATTCGATCGCGCGTTCTCCACGACCCAGCTCGATGCGCATTCAGGGCGCGCCGGCCGGGCTCGTGACTTGATAGGAGCCTGGCTGAGGTCTCATCACTGGTTTGTCCGTGACCCGGCTCGGCGCGCTGTCCCTGTTGAAAGGACGGCACCAGCATGACTCACAACCACACACAGATCGAGTCCGCCCAGGTCGGGATCTACGGCGGCGTGGACACCCACCTGGACTTCCACGTCGCGGCCGCGGTCAACGCACTCGGCGCGCTGCTGGGCACCGCGGTCTTCGCGACCACGGTCCAGGGCTATGCCGAACTACTGGCCTGGCTCCGCGCCTGGGGACCACTGGCCCAGGTCGGGGTCGAGGGAACCGGCTCCTACGGCGCCGGCCTGGCCCGTCACCTGCACCGCCACGATGTCGAGGTTCTCGAGATCAACCGGCCCGACCGGGCCAGCCGCCGACGCCGCGGGAAGACCGACGCCTACGACGCCGAGGCAGCCGCCCGGACCGCGTTGGCCGGTCACGCCCGAGCCGCCAAGATCAACACCGGGGCCGTGGAGTCGCTGCGGATGCTGAAGCTGCAACGCGACTCCGCGGTCAAGCAGCGCACCGCCACGCTCAACCAGATGCACCAGCTCAGGGTCACCGCGCCCCAAGAACTCCGCGAACAACTGACCGGCCTGACCAAACACACCCTGGCCACCCACTGCGTGCGGTTCCGCGTCACCCGCGACACCAACAGACTCACCGACCCCGTCCAGGCCGCCAAGAAGGCCCTGCATGGACTGGCCCGCCGAGTCCTGGCGCTCACCGCGGAGATCACCGAACTCGACGCCGACATCGCGGCCCTGACCAGGGCCATCGCCCCGGCCACCAGTGCCGCGGCCGGTGTCGGGGCCCAGACCGTGGCACAACTGCTGATCGCCATCGGCGAGCAACCCGAACGGTTCCACAGCGAGGCCGGCTTCGCCGCCCTCTGCGGCACCAGTCCAATCCCGGCCTCCTCGGGGAAGACCCAACGTCACCGCCTCAACCGCGGCGGGAACCGACAAGCCAACAGTGCCCTGCACATGGCCACCCTCAACCGGCTCTGCCACCACCCACCGACCAGGGCCTACATCGCCGCCCGCACCACCGATGCCAAGTCGGACCCCCACCTGCGCCGCAAGCTCAAGCGCTACCTCGCCCGCGAACTCTTCACCCTGCTGCGACAAGACCTACGAGCCCTCAACACCCCCGACATCGCGGCTTGACGCGTCATAGGAGCATCGACTCGACCTAGTCGTCGGCGAGCACGACCACGCGGTCACCGGCCTGCACACGGAACACGTCGGACTTGGCGGGGTTGACCTTCACCCCGAAGTCGGTGCCCGGGTCGGAGGCGAGCGACATCGAGCGGTAGCCGATCGCGGTCTCGTTGCGGCGTACGGCGCCGGCGACGATGGTGGCGAAGGTGACCTCGTGGCCGGGCTGGACGTACCACTCGGCGGGGCGCAGGTAGATCTCGCTGCCCTCGTTGCCGAGCAGCTCGCTGAAGACCGACTCCAGGCGCTGGTCCTCGGAGAGCTGGGTGACCAGCAGGCTGACGATCTCGCCGCTGACGACGACGTCGTCGACGTGCGCGACCTGGGCGAGCACCCGGTTGCGGTCGTCGAGCATCTCGCTGACGACCGGCGTGAACGTGTCGAACTTTCCGAGGATGTCGCGCACGTGCAGCAGCGTCACGAGGGTGCGGGCGTCGGCGGCCTGGACCCCGAGGTCGTCGGAGTAGCAGAGCACGATGACCTGGTCGAGGCCCTCCACCACGTGCTGGGCGAGCGTCGCCCGGTCGGTGGTGTGGCCGTGCACCACGTGGACGTGGAGGTTGCGCAGCTCGGGGATCTCGGGGTTGCCCAGCGCCGTCAGCAGGGTGAGCGTCGACCCGGCGGGCGCGTAGTGGTCGAGCTCGCGCAGCACGATCGGGGCGCGTTCGTTCCAGCCGATCAGCAGCGCGCTGGTCGGGTGCTCGTCGCGGCCCTCCTCGGTGCCGAGCAGCGCCAGGTCGGGCTGGGCGAGGGAGGACGCCTGGCCCTCGAGCGCGGAGTCGTCCTCGGCCACCACGATCAGCGTCTGGCGGTCGATGAGGGTGTCGGGGTGCGGGTTCAGCTTGGCGACGCCTCCGTCGATCATGCCGATGATCGAGGCGTTCTCGAAGGCCAGCTGCGCCGAGCCGTACGTCGATCCCGCGAGGTCGTGCTCGTCCAGGAAGTAGATCTCGTCCCCGTCGTAGTCGAACAGCTCCACGTAGACCGCGGCCGCGCCCGACTGCCGCGACGTCTGGACGACCAGCTTGGCGACCGTCTCCCGGATGTCGAGCAGGACCGTGCGGTCGGCGCCGACGAGCCGGGCGGCCTCCAGGTTGCGGGGATTGCGGATCTCGGCGACGATCCGCGGCCCCTCGGGCCCCGCGTGCGTCAGCGCGAGCAGGGTCTTGATGACCTCGGCGTCCGGGTCCTCGGACTCCGGCGCCAGCAGGATCACCGAGCGGGCCGTGGTGTGGCTGCTCAGGGCGAGGTCGTCGATGTCCATCGGCGACCCGGACCGGCAGATGATCCGGGTGCCGCGGAGGTCGGGGACCTTGGCGGCGAGCTCGTCCTCCATCTCGACCTTGTCGCGGTCGGCGAGGACGACGATCACGGGCTTGCGGCGGCTCTCGTTGGCCAGCGTGAGCTCGCGGATGATCGTGAAGACCGAGTCGGACCAGCCGAGGACGACCGTGTGGTCCTGCTCGAGGACGATCGAGCGGCCGCGCCGCAGGTCGGCGAGCTTGGCGTCGATGCCGGTGGCGATCACACCGATCAGCGCGCTGACGATGAACAGGCCGCCCAGGGTGAGCAGCAGCATCATCAGCAGGAACGGCCAGGACCCGACGTCGCCCCCGATGTAGCCGGGGTCGAGCGCGTGCAGCAGGCTGTAGAAGAGCTCGTGGAAGAACCCAGTGCCGGTCACGTCGTTCGACCGGAGCCGGAAGATCGTGGTCAGGACCGTGAACACGACGATCAGCACCAGGGTGATCACCGAGAGCCACGCGATGAGCGCGGGGGTCCCCTTGGCCATCGAGTTGTCGAACCAGTAGCGGGCCCGGTCCCCGAAGCGGTGCTCGGCCGGAGCCGCCTTCGCCGCGGCCGGCTTCGTGGAGGTGGTGCCACCCTCCGCCATCGCCCTCGTGGTCCGCTGTCGCAGCTGCTGGCCGGTGCGCGCCATCCGTCCTCCTTGTGAACGTGACGGACCACGAGCGGTCCGAGGAGAATCGTTGCGCACGAGGCCCTCGCCGACACGCCTTTTGACCACACACGCAGGGTCCCGCGAGCAGGTTCTGTGCCACGATCCCGGCATGGCAGTCCCCCGCACCCTCGCCCGGGCCCGACTCGCCGCGGCGAGCGGCTTCTTCGCCCAGGGACTGGTCTTCATCAGCCTGACCAGCCGGCTGCCGGACATCACCGAGAAGTGGGACATCGGCGAGCTGCTGCTGTCGCTGCTGCTGCTCATGATGGTGCTGCTGGCCGGCGCCGGGTCGGTGCTGGCCGAGAAGGTGGCCGAGCGCCGCGACAGCGCCAGCATGCTGCGCCTGGGGCTGCTGCTCGTGATGGCCGGCGTGGCCGTCATCGCGCTGGCCCCCGACCGGGCCGTCTTCGTGGGGGCGATGGCCGTCTACGGCGTCGGGCTCGGCGTGGTCGACGCGACCACCAACATGCAGGCGGTTGCGCTCGAGCACCGCTACGGCCGCCCGATCCTCCCGTCCTTCCACGGCGCGTGGACGCTGGGCGGCGTGGCCGGCGCCGGGCTGTCCCTCGCGACCGGCTCGCTCCCCCTCGGCGTGGTCGCGGCCGTCGCGGTCGTCCCGCTCGCCGTCGTCTTCGCGCCGCTGCTGCCTCGCGTGCAGGCAGTGCCCGACACGGCGGCCGCCGCCGCGGTGCCGTGGCGCCCGATCCTGCTGGTCGGGCTCGGGATGGTGCTCTTCTACATGGTCGACACGGCCACCCAGACCTGGGGCCCGCTGTTCCTCGACGACACCTTCGACACCCCGTCCGGCCTGGTGGCGCTGGCGACGCTGCCCTACCTGGTCGCCAGCGGGATCCTGCGGATCGCCGGCGACGGACTCGTCGCGCGGTACGGCGCCGTGCTGGTCCTCCGGGTCGGTGCCGTGGCCGGCTCGGCGGCCCTCGCGGTGGTCGTCTTCGCCCCGACCTGGCCGGTCGCGGTGCTCGGCTTCACGCTGCTGGGCGCGGGCGTGGCGGTCATCGCCCCGCTGAGCTTCTCGGCCGCCGCCCGCATCGCGGGCGGCGGCCCCGAGGACACCGTGCTCGATCCCGACGCGCGCCAGGCGCGCGTCGACGCGGTGATCGCGCGGTTCAACCAGTTCAACTACGCCGGAGCCCTGCTGGGCTCCGTCATGACCGGGGTGGTCGGCTCGGGCTCGCTGCGGGTCGGCTTCGCCGTACCCATGGTGCTGATCCTGGGGATCGTGCCGCTCGCCCGAGCCTTCGCTCCGGTCGGGACCGGGGTCAGTGCACCCCGGCCATCAGACGTCGGATCGGCTTCGTGAACACCGCGAGCAGCGCACCCACACCGATCGAGATCAGCCCGAGGATGCCGAAGTACGACACCTCGTGGTCGGCGGAGTAGTACTTGCCGAGGTAGCCCGCGAGCACCGAGCCGAGCGCGATCGAGAGGAAGAACAGCGACACCATCTGGGTCCGGAACGCCTCGGGGGCCAGCTTCGTGGCCAGCGAGAGCCCGACCGGCGAGAGCAGCAGCTCGGCGATCGTGAAGACCAGCAGGATGCCGATCAGGCCGAGGAGCGGGGCGCTGTGGGCACCGCCGCCGGCCATCGGGATGAACAGCAGGAACGCCACACCCATGATCGCCGTACCGGCCGCGAACTTCAGCGGCGTCGAGGGCTGCCTGGGCCCGAGCTTGGTCCACATCGCCGCGAAGACGCCGGCGAGCAGGATGATGAAGACCGGGTTGACCGACTGCACCCACGAGACGGGCATCGTCCAGCCGAACAGGTCGCGGTCCAGGCGGCTGTCGGAGTAGATCGTCACGACGGTGAACTGCTGCTGGTAGAGCGTCCAGAACGCGACCGAGGCCACGAACATCGGCACGAAGGCCCACACCCGGCCACGCTCGACGGCGTTGACCTTCTTGCTGGTGACGATGGTCAGGAACAGCGCCACGGCGCCGACGACGGTGGCCCAGATGACCCAGGTCGCGAGGTTCTCGGCGGTGACGAGGCCGGTGAGGACCAGGGCCACGATCGCGAGGGCGACGAGGACCGCGAGGCCGAGCACCTTGGGGAGCTGGCCGGCGGGGAGCGGGTTCTTCACCTCGTGCGCGCTGGCGGGCAGCTTCGTGCGGCCCATCGTGTACTGCACCAGGCCGAGGAACATGCCGATCGCGGCGGCGGCGAAGCCGACGTGGAAGCCGACCTCCTGCTGCAGCAGGCCGGTCAGCAGCGGGCCGAACAGCGCACCCAGGTTGATGCCGAGGTAGAACAGCGAGAAGCCGGCGTCGCGGCGCTCGTCGCCCTCGGCGTAGAGGGTGCCGACCAGCGAGGTCGCGTTGGCCTTGAGGCCACCGGACCCGATGCCCACCATCAGCAGGCCGGCGATCACGCCGGCGTACCCGGGCAGGGCGCTCAGCGCGATGTGGCCCAGCATGATCAGGCAGGCGCTGTAGAACAGCGTGCGCTCCGAGCCGAGCACCCGGTCGGCGAGCCAGGCGCCGGGGATCGTGGAGAGGTAGACGAGGCCGCCGTAGGCCCCGATCACCGCGCTGGCGGTGCCCTCGTCCATCCCCAGTCCGCCCTGGGAGACCGAGTAGTAGAGGTACAGCAGGACGATGCCCTGCATGCCGTAGAAGCTGAAGCGCTCCCACATCTCGACGCCGAAGAGGTTGGCGAGGACGCGGGGCTGGCCGAAGAAGCCGTGGTCTGAAGTGCTGTCGCCGGGGGTGGTGGCCCGGTCGTTCGCGACAGTCTGGATCTGATCAGTCACTCGCTCGACCTTGCCAAAGCCGACACCGGGTCGCCAAACCCAACGGCGTGTGACCAATGTCCCGCCGGGTCTTCACCCGGCGGGATCCGTGCAGGTCAGACGGCGTTTCAGTCGGTCTTGGCGGCGCTGTCGGGGCCGGGCCAGTTCTTGTCCGGCTGGGGCACCGGACGACCGGGCTGCTCGCCGCCGCGCTCGGTCAGGTAGCTGTCCTTGGGCACCATCACCTTGCGGCGGAAGATGCACACGACCTTGCCGTCCTGGTTGTAGCCGATGGTCTCCACGTGCACGACCCCACGGTCGTCCTTGGACTTCGACTCCCACTTGTCGAGCACCGTCGTCTCGCCGTACAGCGTGTCGCCGTGGAAGGTCGGCGCGACGTGGCGCAGCGACTCGATCTCGAGGTTGGCGATCGCCTTGCCCGAGATGTCCGGGACGCTCATGCCGAGCAGGATGGAGTAGACGTAGTTGCCGACCACGACGTTCTTGCCGAACTGCGTGGTCTCCTCGGCGTAGTTCGTGTCGAGGTGCAGCGGGTGGTGGTTCATCGTCAGCAGGCAGAACATGTGGTCGTCGAACTCGGTGACCGTCTTGCCGGGCCAGTGCTTGTAGGTCGCGCCGACCTCGAACTCCTCGTAGCTACGACCGAACTGCATGCCCTGCTCCTGACTGACCGGCGGATACGTACGCGCCCATCCTGCCGAACCCGGCACTCGCCGAGCAGCGTCTGGACGCGTGCGTTATCTCACCCGTGGGAGCAGGGCTCGTTCGTCGCTCAGCTGCCGCCGCCACCGGCCTTGCGCCGGTGCATCTTGGGGGCGCCGCCGACGACCTCGGACCCGTGGGCCTTCTCCTTGACCGGCCCGTCCTGGTGGACGCCCTTCTCCTTGTTGTTCTTGGCGTCGAGGGCCGCGCGCATCTTCGCCTTCAGGTCCTCGTTGCTGCCGTTCGAGTCGGACATGCGTTCCTCCGTTGTTCGGGGCCGGGGCCGATCGGGTGCTGCGCCGGTGTTGCGCTGGTGCTGCCCCCACCCTCGCACCACGGGCAAGCCGGAGTCGACCGCAATTGCCGACCCGGAGTGTCGGCGGCGGGATCCACGAGGGCGGGTGACGCGTCTGACCTGCATGAGAGCCGCACTTCCCGCCGTCGTGGTCACCGTGGCCACCACCTTCCTCCTGTCCGCGTGCGGGCAGGGCACCCCGGTCGCCTCCGACCCCGGCCCGTCGGAGTCCCCCACGCCCACGGCCAGCCCGACCGTCGGCACCTACCCGGCCTTCGCCGCGGCCGACTACGCGTTCACGCTGAAGGTGAGCTGCTTCTGCGCCGACGCCGGGCAGCCGATCAGGGTCACGGTCGCCGGCGGCAAGGTCTCCGGCGCGGTCTGGGCCCGCACCGGTCGCGGACACGTCGAGGGCGACCCGGTCGAGAAGTACCGCTGGATCACCATCAACGACGTCATCGACGCGGCCAACGACACCGGAGCGGCCCAGGTCGACGTGACCTGGCCCGAGGGCCAGGACTGGCCGACGTCGGTCTACGTCGACCAGAGCAAGAACATGGCCGACGAGGAGGTCGGCTACACCGTCTCCGACGTGACGGTGGGCTGACGCCGCTCCCCCGCCCGCAGCACCACGCTCCCGCGCAGCGCGGCGACGGCGGCCGCGGCGATGGCCTCGGCCGGCAGCCCGTCGGGGTCCACTCCGGCGACCGACGTGGGCACGAGGTCGGCGAGGTCGCCGACGACCCGCGCGCCGGACGCGCCCAGCCGTACGACGATCTCGGCCGATCGGTCCCGCAGCCACTCGGGCGGCTCGAAGCCGATGGCCGGGGCGTCGGTGCGGCCGGCCAGCACCCGCTTGGCCAGGCCGAACTTCACCAGCGTGTGGTAGTCACCGGCCGACACCTCGTCCCCGGCGAGGGCCTCGTTGAGCGAGCGCAGCAGCACGGCCGAGGCGGCGTCCAGTGAGGTGTTCGCCGGCCGCACGTCGACGCAGCCCTCGCCGGGGATCCGGGCGGCCGCGCAGAAACGGTCCCACAGCACGCCGGCGGGCGCACCCGGTGGCGGCACGGTCACGATGGTGACCCGGTCGGGGCCGACCGCGGCGACCCAGTTGCCGACGATCCGGGCCATGCCCTGCTGGCGCCAGAACGCCTGGGCAGGTTTGCGCTTTCCGTGGAGGAGGTCGACGTACCCGTGCCAGGTGAGGGTGCCGCCGTTCTGGAGCGCCTCCTGCCACATGGCGGGGACGCCCCGGCCCAGGTCGCGCAGCGTCAGGACGACCTCGACGGGGGTCTCCCCGAACGAGCCCACCACCTCGGCGATCCGCTCGGGCCGCGCCGGCCCGAGGAACTCCATGCTGACCACGGCCGTGCCGTCGTGCTCGGCCACCTCGTCGACCAGGCCACGCCAGCGGCCGGCGGTCGCCGGGCCGGCCTGCTTGCGGCCGAGCACGTCGCTGACGGCCAGCACCTGGTCGCGCCAGACCTGCCCCGGAAACAGCACACCTCCCGCCGCGAGGAGGTCACGGTTGGCGGTGAGGCGCTGCTGGAGGTACGACGTGCCCGACTTCATCAGTCCCACGTGCAGGACCACCCGCTCCGCCATGGCGGCAGGTTATCTGCATGTGGGGCGTCCGGACGGGCACGCCGCGACGGTCAGGCCTTGAGCTTGTAGTCCTTGAGCAGGCTGCGGCCGATGATCATCTTCTGGATGTCGGCGGTGCCCTCGCCGATCAGCATGAACGCGGCCTCGCGGTAGAGGCGCTCGATCTCGTACTCCTTGGAGTAGCCGTAGCCGCCGTGGATCCGGAAGGAGTCCTCGACGACCTCGTTGCAGTACTCCGCGGCGAGGTACTTGGCCATGCCGGCCTCGACGTCGTTGCGCTCGCCGCGGTCCTTCATGCGGGCGGCGCGGACCATCATCGCGTGGGCGGTCTCGACCTTGGTGGCCATCTCCGCGAGGCGGAACAGGATCGCCTGGTGCTCGGCGATCTTCTTGCCGAAGGTCTCGCGCTGCTGGGCGTAGGCGATGCCGAGCTCGAAGGCCCGGTTGGCGATGCCGCAGGCGCGGGCCGCGACGTTGACGCGGCCGACCTCGACGCCGTCCATCATCTGGTAGAAGCCCTTGCCCGGCTCCCCGCCCAGGATCTGGTCGGCCGAGATCTTGTGGCCCTCGAAGATCGCCTCGGTGGTGTCGACGCCCTTGTAGCCCATCTTGTCGATCTTGCCCGGGATGGTGACGCCCTGGGCGGTCTCGCCGAAGCCGGGCTCCTTCTCCACCAGGAAGGTCGTCATGTTCTTGTAGACCGAGTCCGAGCCCTCGTCGGTCTTGCACAGCACCGCGACCAGCGTGGACGTGCCGCCGTTGGTCAGCCACATCTTCTGGCCGGTGATCTCGTAGCCCTCGTCCGTCTTCGAGGCCTTGGTCTTGATCGCCGAGACGTCCGAGCCCAGGCCCGGCTCCGACATCGAGAACGCGCCGCGCACCTCGCCGGTGGCCATCTTGGGCAGGTACTTCTTCTTCTGCTCCTCCGTGCCGTGCTGCATCAGCATGTAGGCCACGATGAAGTGGGTGTTGATGACACCCGAGACGCTCATCCAGCCGCGCGCGATCTCCTCCACGCACAGCGCGTAGGTCAGCAGCGACTCGCCCAGGCCGTCGTACTCCTCGGGGATCATCAGCCCGAAGATGCCGAGCTCCTTGAGCCCGTCCACGATCTCCTGCGGGTACTCGTCCGCGTGCTCGAGCTCGGTCGCGACGGGAAGGATCTTCTCCTCCACGAAGGTCCGGACCGCCTTGAGGATCTCGCTCTGGTCCTCGGTGAGTCCTTCGGTCTCGCAGAGACGACCCATGGTGTTGCTCCTTCGCTCAGGTCCCGGATCAGCCGGGGTACGACGTGCAGGTGGGGCCCGGCGAGGCTACCGGCCGGTAGCCAGCGGGGGCTATGTCCTGGGCCACAACCGGGCTCTGCTGTTCACGAGGCGTCCAGGCCGTGCTCGTCCCGGAAGCGCCGGCGCTGCTGCAGCGGCCCGACCAGGGCCTGCTCCAGCTCGGTCACCTTCGCGGCCAGCGGCTCGGCGAGGGCGGCGTTCTCCGCGACGGCGACGGCCAGCTCGTCAACCCGGCGCTGGAGGTGGATCACCTCGTCCAGGCCGATGCCGGCCACCACCCGCCGGGCGACGGTCCGGGGGCCGGGCACGGGCCTCACAGCGACTCGTTGCGGTAGGCGTTCAGCGCCCGGGCGGTGACCCGGCCGTCGCTGGAGCGCGGCGGCAGCAGCAGCTCGGTGACCACGTCGGTCAGCTCGGCCACGCGCAGGTGCAGCGACCGGCTCTCCGCGACCTGGGCCTCCAGCTCGGCGATCCGCTCCTGCAGCGCGACGGTCCGCTTCTCGACGCGCGGCGCGGTGACCCGTCGTACGACGCCCTTGCCGATCGCCAGGATCCGGGACCCGTCGTCGGCGAGGGCCTCGGGGGTGCCGGCCGCGTCGCGCTCGTGGGTGCGCTCCCGCACCAGGACCAGGAGCCGCACGATCGCCTCGACGGCGACCTCGAGCAGCTCGGCGTCGGTGGCCTGGCCGGGGGTCCGGGCGTCGGGGCGGGTGGCGGTGATGTCGGCGAGGTCGCCCTGCACGTCGTAGCCGGCGGCGCCCAGCGCGGCGACGGCCTCGTCGGCACGGCGGGTCGCGTCGGCGAGCTGCTCGTCGGTGAGCCCGATCGGCTCGCGGCCCAGCGGCGCGAGGATCCCGTGGGCGAGGGTGTCCCGCAGCCAGAGGGCCTGCTCGCGGTTGCCGGTGATCGGCTCGCCCACGTGCTCGTTGACCCGGCGCAGCAGCTCGGCGGCCGCGAGCCCCAGGGACTCGTTGACCCGCTCGACCGCCGGGTCGACGGCCGGGACGTCGATCGCGCAGGCGGCGGCGAACCGGCGCCACAGCTCGGTCTCGTCGCCGGCGTCGCGAGGCACCGTCACGACGTGCACGTGGTCGGCCGGCAGGGTGGCGCCCCACCGGGCGGCGACGCCCGCGGGGTCCATCGTCCGCCAGCCCCACTCGGCGCGGGCGCCGGCCTTCTCGGGCCGCGGCTTCCACTGCTCCAGCGGGGTGGTCAGGGCGAACTTCAGGCGCTCCTGCCAGGCCGAGGGGACGGCCCGGGCGAGGTCGCGAGCGGTGATCACGACGTGGACGTCGAGGCCCTCGAGGTCGGCCAGCGCCGCCTCGACCTGCTCGGCCGACGCGCCCGCGAAGAGCTCGTAGGACAGCACGGCGACGTCGCCCCGCCAGCCGCGGATCTGCTCGACCAGCCGGGACCAGGCCGTCGAGGCACGGGCCGGCAGGGACTCGAGCCGCGGGTCCTCGCGGACCACCATGGCCGCGTGGATGCGGTCGAGGTGGCGGTCGCCGACGACGAGCACCCCGGCGTCGGCCAGGACGCGACGGTTCTGCTCCAGCACGCGCTGGAGGTAGGTGGTGCCGGACTTGGGGGCGCCGACGTGCAGGTAGACGCGCTGGGTCATGCCTGTCCTTCCCGGTCGGCCCGGCTCGCGGGCCACTCGACGATCATCCTCCACCGCGCGGGCGGGCCGCCGTGGGCCGCGGCGCCGGCGGCCTGGAAGCCCTCACGGTGCACGACCCGGCCACCGGCCCTGGTCGCGTCGCCCTCCACGACCCGTGGGTCGACGGGGTGCAGCCGGCCGCCGCCGTGCTCGGCCCGGGCCTCGCCCGCGTCGTGCCGCGACAGCGAGCGGCCCTCGAGGTAGGCCCGCCCCCCGCCGCGCAGGGCCATGGCGGCCAGCCGCCAGAAGTTCTCCGCGCCGTCGGGGTCGAGGGTCTCCAGCAGGTCGCGGGCATAGACCGCCTGCTCGTGCTCACGGTCGCGCGAGACCAGGGCGCCGCGGGTCAGCACGTCACGCAGGTCGTAGAGGTTGAGGGTGTCGAAGGTCGCCGGCAGCTTGCCGCGACGGGCCAGGCGCGCCGGGCGGCGCAGGCTCTGGCGCGCGTAGTCCAGGGCGAGGACGTCGATCCCGCGGGAGGCGAGCAGCAGCGCATCCTCCCCGGTCCCGGCGCCGACCTCGACGACCCGGACGCGGCGCGACTCGCCGGCGAGCCGGCCGGTGATCTGGTCGGCGACCCAGCCGGCGAACTCCGAGGGGCCGTGGCCCTCTTCGCCGGCCAGGTCGGCGAGGTGCCGCTCCCAGTCGCGCCGCTGGCGCATCAACGAGGAGAACCAGCCGTCGAAGCGGGTGGTGATCTCGGGGCCGGGCTCGTGCCGGAAGGACGGGTCCGGGACCCGCCAGTTGGGACCGTAGGAGACGGCGAGCATGGCGTCGGGATCGGCCGGCGCGGGCAGCATGCGGCCCTCGAACATCATCTCGGTGAGCGGCAGGATCGCCGAGCGCGGCACCGGGGTCCGCACGGTGGCGGTCTCGTAGAGCAGGTCGCCGACGTAGAAGCAGGTGTAGATGTCGATGCTCGACATGCCACCGTCGGGCGAGGTGAACACGACGGTGATGAAGGAGCCGGACTTGTTCAGCACGTTCATGCCGTGCCGGCGCAGTGCCCGGCCGATCCGGTGCAGCTCGACGACCATCTCGGCGGGGGTGGGCTGCTCGCTGAGGTAGGCCAGGTCGACGTCGGAGTCGTGGCCGATGACCTTGCCCTCGCGGGCCGCGCCGAGCAGGGTGCCGAAGGCGATCCAGCCCTCGACGCCGCACTCCTGGCGCATCACGTCGAGGATCTGGTCGGTGATGTCGACCATCTGCTCGACCACGCTGGCGTCGCGGCCGGAGAAGGGGCGCTGCAGCAGGCCCCACTTGTCGATCATGACGGGGATGCCGTCCTTGTCGACGAACCGGACCCGGCCCTCGCCGCCGCCGAAGGAGACGTCGCCGGCGAAGAGCTCCTCCTCGCCCGCGACGACGCGCACGGCCGAGGCGCCGTCCAGCCAGCGCTTCATCCGCCTGGGCCACTCGACGTGGGTCTCGCCGGAGCCGTCGGGCTCGGCGGAGAACGACCAGGCCATGTGGTCGTCGAAGTAGACGTCGGCGGACCCCGAGAAGCCCGCGGGGAAGTGGAGTCCCGCGTCGTCGACCCTCGCGCCTGTCTCTGCCACGAGAGGGGAGGCTACGGCACCGAGACCTGCGCGGTGAGCACCGCGTGGTCGGTGATCCGGCGCACCTGCGGGCCCGTGTCGAACCGGAAGCCGGTGAACGCCGTATCGGTCGAGCCGAAGATCCAGTCGACCCGCATCTGGGTCGGCGGGTGGCACACGCCGTCGTTGGAGCCGCCCTGCGCCGCCTCCAGGTCGGTCTGCCCGGTGATCTTGCAGAAGGCTTCGGCGTGCTCGTTGAAGTCGCCCATGATGAAGACCGGGATCCCGTCCTCCTGGCGCAGCTTCTTGATCGCCGCGATCTCGATCGCGGTCGCCTTGTCCCGCTCCCCCTCGCGCCCCTGGGCGTCCTTGGGCGAGTTGTGGATGTTCAGGACGTAGAGCTCACGGCCGGTCGCGAGGTTCTGCAGCCGCACGATCGGCTGCGGACGGGTGCCGCCCATGAACGGCACGGTGATGGAGTCCTCGTAGGTCGCCTTCCACACGGAGGTGTCCCACATGACCGACTGCGGGATCCCCGAGCCGCCGAGCGCGGTGCCGGGCCAGAAGTCGAAGCGGCCGCCGGTGGCCCGGTTGATGGCGTCGAGCTGGTCGGCCTGGAGCTCCTGCATGCCCACGATCGTGGAGCCGTACGACGACAGCAGGGCCGCCGACCACTCGGCGCGGATCCGGCCCGGGGCGAACTCCTGCGCGTCGGCGCCCGGCGCGGTGTGCTGGCTGCCGAGGACGTTGAAGCTGGTGATGGTGAAGTCGTAGGGCTGGGCACCGGCGAGCTTCTGGACCTTGTCGCGGAACTTCGCCGTGCCGGGCAGCACCTTCTGGATCGCGATCTCGCCGCGGTCCTTCAGCGCGTCCGAGGCGATCTCCTCGGGCGACATCGTCGCGAGCTGCTCGGCCGGGATGCTGGTCGGGGCCGAGGGCGCCGGGCCCTGCGAGGCCGGGGGCTCGTCGCCGCGGAAGGTGCCGAGCAGGTTGGCCGCGATGATCACACCGACGATCGCCACGACGCCGCCGACGGTCGCCAGTGCCGTGACGCGCTCGGAGGAGGACCGGGGCTCCTCGGAACCCGGCTCCTGAGGACTCTGCGTCACTGGACCTCCTGTGGCACTGCTTGGTCGACGACGGTGCCGTTGCCGACCTGACCGGCCTCGTTGTTACCCCAGCATGCGGTCACTCCGGTGCTGAGGCCACCACAGACGTGCATCCAGCCGGACTCGACCGACACCCAGGACGAGCCGGACGACACCAGGGTGGGGTCCGAACGCTGCTGGTTGGTCCCGTCACCCAGCTGGGTGTAGCGGTTGGCGCCCCAGCAGTAGGCGTTGCCGGAGTTGTCGAGCCCGCACGTGGAGGCGTCGCCGGTCGAGATGCTGGTCCAGATGTGGCTGCCGTCGACCGGAGCGGGCGAGCGGCTCAGGTTGCGCGAGCCGTCGCCCAGCTGGCCCTTGTTGTTCAGTCCCCAGCAGCTGGCCCGGCCGTCGGTCGTGACGCCGCACGTGTGGGCCCACCCCGCGCTGAGCTGGTACCAGGAGGCGTCGGTGCCGACCTGGACGGGGACGGGCTGCGGGTCGAGGTTGGTGTTGCCGAGCTGGCCGAAGATGTTCTGGCCCCAGCACCACGCGGTGCCGTTGGTGCGGGTCGCGCAGGTGTGGAACCCGCCCGCCGTGACGTCCTGCCAATCCTTGTCGACGCCGACCCGGGTCGGGTAGCCCTTGACCTTCATGGTCCCGTCGCCGAGCTCGCCGCGGCTGTTCTGGCCCCAGCACCACAGGGTGCCGTTGGTGCGGGTGCCGCAGGTGTGGAACCAGCTGGTGCTGACGCTGGCCCACCCCGTCGACGTGCCGACCTGGACGGCGGCGAGCTGCGGCTTGCCGCGGCCGATGCCGAGCTGGCCCCAGTTGTCCAGGCCCCAGCACCACAGGGTGCCGTCGGACTTGACCGCGCAGGTGCTGGCGCCGCTCGTGCTGACCTGGGCCCAGTCGGTGTCGTGGCCGGCCTGCACCGGACGCGTCTGGTAGCCGGTCGAGCCGTTGCCGAGCTGGCCGAAGTTGTTGCGTCCCCAGCACCACACCGTGCCGTCGCTGCGGGTCTCGCAGCTGGATTGGCCCCCGGCGCTCACCGACGCGGACTCGGGCGTCGTGGTGAGCACCACGACCCCCGTCGAGCCGGTCGTGCCGGGGGTGGTGCCGCTGACGACGTACGAGATGTTCCAGGTGCCGGTCTCGGTGGGGGTGCCGGACAGCACGCCGTGCTCGTCGAGGGTCATGCCGGGCGGGAGGTTCTGCGCGTCACCCCACACGACGCCGGCCGCGGCCGCGGGGGCGACGGTGACGCCGAGCTGCTGGCTGAACGGCTGGCCGGTGCGGGTCGTGACCACCTGGATCTCCGGGCGGGGCAGCGGCCACAGGGTCGTGGCGGTCCACAGCCCCTTGGCCGCGCCGCGCACCGCGGCGGCGCCGTCGTCGAAGCGGTAGCTGCGGGCCGCCTTGAGGGCCGCCCTGACCGTGGTCCGGCTCGGGTCGCAGACGAGGTCGCCGGCGGTGCAGACGTTCCAGGTGGAGTACGTCGGGGTGCCGGCCGGGACGTCCGGCTGCGGCGGCGCGATCAGGCGGGTGAGCACGCCCGGGTGCCCGACGGGCGCGGCGGGGGCGCCGACGAGGTGGCTCGCGACGCTGTGCGCGCGGCGGTCGGGGTCGGAGACGAGCGCGGCGCCGACGACGCGGGACAGCCCCTCGGGGCGGTCCTGGAGGCGCAGCAGCACGCGGTGGACCACCGAGGCGCCCTGGGCGTAGCCGACGAGGACGACCTGCTGGTCGGGGCAGGAGTAGGCGGCCTGGTCGAGGGTCTCGAGCATGCTGCTCACCCCGCCGGGGACCGGGTTGCGCCAGGCGCGCGCCCGCTTGGCGTTGACGGCCTTGAGGGCGACGTCGGGGGTGTGCGCGCCCACGAGTGCGGCGGGGTCGGCGCCGCCGAACTCCACGCGGGCCATCTCCACCGAGCGGTCGCCCGCGACGGCGAGCCGGGTGTAGGCCTTGCGGAAGTTGCCGACGGTGCGGCCGAAGTCGGAGCCGTCGGTGGGGCCCTCTCCCCCGCCGTCGATCCCGACGAGCAGGATGTCGCGGCACTGGTCGACCACCGCGGCGGTCCCGGCGCCGAGGACGGCGCGGTCGCGGGTGCGCCCCGGCTCCGGGGTGCCGGCGACGTGCAGGACGGCGGCCACCATGGCCGCGGAGACCAGGGCACCGATGGCCAGGGCAAGCAGCTGCCCGGCCCGTCGTCTCACGCGTCACACCCTAGGTGAGCGAAATGCCAGAACCCGGGAACCGCGACGGCGCGGTCCCCGGGTTCTGGAGATGCCTGGGTCAGTCCAGCTGCATCTTGGCGTAGGGGTCGACGCCGTTGGCGATCGCGCGCTTGAACGCGAGCCGCACCGACTCCGGCTGGCCGGGGTTGTTGCTGAACTTCGGCGGGTTGGCGAAGAGGTAGTCGAACCACTGGCTGTAGGTCGCGCGCACCTTCGGGTCGAAGATCCGCATCACGACCTCGTCGCTGGCCAGGGCGACGCCGGTGTAGTTGGCCGAGCCGTTCCACACGACGTTGGCCGAGGTGTTGCCGTCGTAGACGCCGCTGACCGCGAGGGTCTTCATGTGGAGGTAGCGGTCGTAGACGCCGTCCTCGTCGAAGTCCTGGGCGATCTGCCTGATCGGGACCGGGCCGCGCGTGGTGTGGCGCAGGATGCTGAGCACCTCGTTGCCGAACACGGCGTAGACCATCTTGATGTCGCAGCCGCGCTGCCACATCTGGCGGATCCGCTCGGCTATCGCCTTGCCCCGCTCGCCGTGCATGGAGGTCTGCGCGAACCGCAGCTTGGTGAAGCCGTTGGTGCCGGTGCCGTTGGTGGCGCCCTTGCAGACCATCTTGTTCAGCTCGACGAGGAGCGGGTCCTTGGTGGTGCCGTTGGCGTACTTCGTTCCCTTGCCCTTGTAGGGGTAGAAGTACGACGTGAACCGGCCGTGGTGGTAGCTCAGGAACGGCTGGTCGACGTTCTGGTCCTTGCGCATCTGGTTGAAGACGCCGTTGAACTCGTTGTACATCTCCTTCTTGTTGCGCACGGTGTAGAGGTCGTTCCACTGCGCGTACGTCGCCAGGTCGGTGGCGTTGAAGGAGCCGTACTCGACCACGTGGTTGGCCTTGCCGGCGCGGCTGAACAGGTAGAACTTCACGTGGGCGATGCCGCCCGCGGCCCGGCAGGCGCTGACGCACTCGCGGGTGAAGCTCTCCATGTCCTTGCTGCGGTTGTGCTCGTGGTGCTTGAGCGCGTTGGTCAGCCGCTCGAAGGGCGGGTTGGGGTTGTCGGCGTTGGCGTTGAGCCGGTCGATGACGACGCGGACCGAGACGCCGCGGCGGTGGGCCGCGATGAGCGCGTCGGTGATGTCGGGGCTGCGGAAGTTCCAGGTCGCGATCCGGATCTTCGCGCGCGGCGGCACGCTGTTGATGGTGCGCAGCAGGTGCGTGACGATCGTGCGTCGGTGAGCCCGGTCGCCCAGCGGGTTGTTGACCTTCACGCCGGTCACCGGCGTGTAGTGGTCGGGCGCCGGCGGCGGCTTGGTCGTCGTCTCGCCCTGGCGCAGGGCCACGGAGGCGGTGGTGCTGCTGGTGGCGGTCGGGGCGGCTGATGAGGGGAAGGAGCCGAGCGTCCCCACCAGCAGCAGGCTGCTGGCCAGGACTCCGGCGGCAGTCAGTCGTCGCACGCTGTGGTCACTTCCGTTCCGGTGAGACATCGGGTTAAGGGGTGTCTCCCGGCCGTGCCGGTGAGCGGCGACGATCACGTGGTGCGCTGCGTACCCCCGGCTGGAACTCTAACAGGGGAGACCCTCCGGTCCGCGCTCCGTCGCGCGGGCCCCGGGTGTGTCAGCCGCTGCACTTGCGCAGCGTGTCCTGGTACTTGGCGTCCTGCGCGAACGGCTTCGTCGCGAGGTGCACGGTGCCGTTGCGGACGGCGAAGAAGCGCTCGTCGTAGGTGAACAGCGGCTTGCCGAACTCGCAGTAGCGACCGTCCGGCTTGATCCGCTTGGTGCCCTCGTAGCAGCCCTGGAAGCTGCCAGGCAGGGTCGCGCCCTCGACCCAGACGACCGTGCACTGGGGGGTCGGGAGGTCGGACGACGCGGAGGAGCTGCTGCTCGAGGTCGGCGTGGAGCTGCCCGCAGGGTCGGACGCCGTGGTCGCGTCGTCCCCGCAGGCCGACACGGCCAGCGCGAGCGGCAGGGCGAGTGCGGCCAGTGTTCCTCGCGTCCTCATGGGGCGAGTCTACGCGTCGGGACGGTCTCGCCGGGGCGCCTTGCGCAGCCCCGCGAGGCGTGCGCCCACCCGGCCGAGACGCTTCCGGGGCGGCGTGTCGCGGCGCGCCTCGGCGACCAGTCGCTCGGCCACGCCGGCCGCGTCGAGAGCCGCAAGCGCCGCCGCGTCGACCTCGTCGGGATGCGGCTCACCGGGGCCTGCGAGCACCGGCTCGAGGTCGGCGAGGTCGCCGTGCACCGGGTGGCCGGCGGCCCGGACCCGGTCGAGCACGCGGGCGGTCGCCGGAGCGAGGACGTCCCCCAGCGGGGCCGGGGTCCGGGGCCGCTCACCCGGCTGGCGGGCGAGCACGCCCTCGGCGTACTGCTTCTTGACGATGCGGTGGTAGACGCCGGCCTCGAGGCGCCCGTCCAGCGCCGCGTTGAGCTGGCGCAGGTGCGCGATCTGGAGCGTCCCGAGCGAGGCGTTGGCCCGGTCGGGAGTGTCCGCCTCGACGAGGGCCGCATCGATGCCGGCGGCGTCGGCGAACCGCTCCCACAGCGCCGTACGTCGATCGCCGGGGGCGGGGCACACCACGAGGTGCACGCGCTCCGGCGGCACCGCGGTCGACCAGCGGGCCAGCGCGTCGGCGGCGTCCTGCGCGTGCCAGAAGTGCGGCCGGGCCGGGTCGCCGGGCGCGGTGTCGGCGCGGAACTGGTCGCGCTCGAAGTCGGCGAAGGAGCGGGTGTCGCCGAGCTTGACCTCCTCCTGCCAGTGGGCCGTGGCCTGGCGGCCGAGGTCGCGGGCGGTGACGACGACGTGCACCTCGAGCCCGGCCAGCGGCGCGAGCGCCTGCGCGATCTCCTCGGGCGTGGCGCCGGCGAGCACCTCGTGGCTGATGACGGTCGTGCCCGGGAAGTCGCGGGCCCGGTCGCACAGTGCCTGCCAGGTGCCGGCGACCTGCTCGGCGGTGAGCCCGAACTTCGCGTGGCTGCCGCGCACCTCGACCGCACCGTGGAACATCGCGCCCGGCCGGAGGAACGGGTAGAGCACGCCCGCCTCGCGCAGCACGTCGCGGTGGTCGACGAGCAGGCCTTGCAGGTGGGTGGTGCCGGTCTTGGGCAGCCCGACGTGCAGGACGACGCGCTGGCCGGACAGGCGGGCGCTCACAGCGACATCACGCCGACATGGTGCCACTGGCGCCGGTGTGGGCACCGCGGCCGGTAGCGTGGGGGAACGTGAGCACCACCCCCTCCCGCGTCTTCGCAGCCAAGCTCGTCGGGCTGCCGATCTTCGACCCCCAGGGCGACCAGGTGGGCAAGGTGCGGGACCTCGTGGTGGCGCTCCGCTCGGAGGTCAGCCAGCCGCGGGTGCTCGGGCTGGTGGCCGAGGTCTTCGGCCGGCGCCGGATCTTCGTGCCGATGACGCGGGTGACCAACATCGACAGCGGGCAGGTCTACACGACCGGGCTGCTCAACATGCGCCGCTTCGAGCAGCGCTCCACCGAGACCCTGGTCATCGGGCAGATGCTCGACCGCACGGTCACGATCCCGTCCACGGGCGTGGTGGGCACCGTCTACGACGTCGGGATGGAGCAGGCCCGCAACCGCGACTGGGTGCTCAGCCGGGTCGCCGTGCAGGAGCCGGCCCGCGGCTTCCGCCGCCGCGGCCAGACCCACGTCGTGGAGTGGCGCGACGTCGAGGGGCTGACCCGCCGCGAGGACGCGCAGGGAGCCACCCACCTGATCGCGGCGCTCAACGAGATGCGGCCCGCCGACGCGGCCAACATGATCCACGAGCTGCCCTTCGAGCGCCGGACGGCCGTCGTGGCCGCCCTCGACGACGAGCGGCTGGCCGACGTGCTCGAGGAGCTGCCCGAGGAGGACCAGGTCGAGATCCTCGAGCACCTCGACTCCGAGCGCGCGGCCGACATCCTCGAGGAGATGTCCCCCGACGACGCGGCCGACCTGATCGCCGACCTGCCGCCGGACACCGCCGCCACCCTGCTGAACCTGATGGAGCCCGACGAGGCCGACGACGTCCGGCGCCTGATGTCCTACGCCGAGCACACCGCCGGCGCGATGATGACCCCCGAGCCGGTCATCCTCGGCCCCGACGCGACCATCGCCGACGCGCTCGCGCACGTCCGCAACCCCGACCTGACTCCCGCCCTGGCCGCGCTGGTCTACGTCTGCCGCCAGCCGCTCGAGGCGCCCACGGGCAAGTTCCTCGGCGTCGCGCACATCCAGCGCCTGCTGCGCGAGCCGCCCTCGACGCTGGTCGCCGGCGCGCTCGACGACTCGATGGACCCGCTGCGTCCCACGGCCAGCATCGAGCAGGTGGCCGCCCACCTGGCCACCTACAACCTCGTCGCGGCCCCGGTGGTCGACGACGACGGCCACCTCGTCGGTGCCGTCACCGTCGACGACCTGCTCGACCACATGCTCCCGGAGAACTGGCGCGACCTGGTCCTGCGACCCGGCGACGCCCGCCCCGGCCACCGCCGGGGGGTGAGCCGTGGCTGAGCCGCGCCAGCCCCGCACCCGCCTGGACACGCCCAAGGAGACGCGCCGCCCGCTCGTGCGGAGGCCGGCGTACGACGCGGACGCGTTCGGCAGCTTCGCCGAGCAGTTCGCACGGTTCATGGGGACCGCGCGGTTCCTGCTCTACATGACCGGCTTCGTCCTGGTCTGGGTCGGCTGGAACCTCCTCGCTCCCGAGGACGCGCGGTTCGACAACTACCCGTTCATCTTCCTCACCCTGATGCTCAGCCTGCAGGCGTCGTACGCCGCGCCCCTGATCCTGCTCGCGCAGAACCGCCAGGAGACGCGCGACAAGGTGATCGCCGAGCAGGACCGGCAGGCCAACGCCCGGGCCCACGCCGACATGGAGTTCCTCGCCCGCGAGGTCGCCTCGCTCCGGATGGCGGTCGGCGAGGTCGCGACCCGAGACTTCCTGCGCTCCGAGCTGCGCTCGCTGCTGCAGGACCTCGAGGAGCGCGCCCGCCTCCTGGACGAGGACGAGTCGGCCACCGCGTGACCTGCGGCGGGACGGTTCCGCACGACCATCTACCCTTGGGGATCATGAGCACCCCCTCTCTCGAGCAGGTCAACGCCGCTCTCGCGACCGTCAACGACCCCGAGATCAAGCGCCCCATCACCGATCTCGGCATGGTCGAGTCCGTCGAGGTCGACGAGGGTGGCCTGGTCCGGGTGACGGTGCTGCTCACCGTGGCGGGGTGCCCGCTCAAGGACACCATCAACCGTGACGTGACCGCGGCCGTCCAGCGGGTCGAGGGCGTCACCGGCGTCGACCTGACGCTCGGGGTGATGTCGGCCGAGCAGCGCGCCGGCCTCCAGGAGACTCTCCGCGGCGGCCAGGCCCAGCGCGAGATCCCCTTCGCCCAGCCCGGCTCGCTGACCAAGGTCTTCGCGATCGCCAGCGGCAAGGGCGGCGTCGGCAAGTCCTCGGTGACGGTCAACCTCGCGCTCGCGATGGCCAAGCAGGGGCTCAAGGTCGGCATCGTCGACGCCGACATCTACGGCCACTCGGTGCCCGCCATGCTCGGCGTGGCCGACCACCGGCCGACCCAGGTCGAGGACCTGATCATGCCGGTCCCCACGCCCAGCGGCGTCTCGGTCATCTCGATCGGCATGCTCAAGCCGCGCCGCGACCAGGTCGTCGCCTGGCGTGGCCCGATGCTCGACCGGGCCCTGGTCCAGATGCTCGCCGACGTCTACTGGGGCGACCTCGACGTGCTCCTCCTCGACCTCCCGCCGGGCACCGGCGACGTCGCCATCTCGCTCGGCCAGCACCTCCCGGGTGCCGAGGTGGTCGTGGTGACCACCCCGCAGGAGGCCGCGGCCGAGGTCGCCGAGCGCGCCGGCACGATGGCCTCGATGATGCACCAGCGCGTCGTGGGCGTCGTGGAGAACATGAGCTACCTGCCCTGCCCGCACTGCGGCCCCGAGCACAAGCTCGAGATCTTCGGCTCCGGCGGCGGCGACCGGGTCGCAGCCACCCTCTCGCAGCGGATCGGCTCCACCGTCCCGGTCCTGGGCCGGATCCCGCTCGACACCTCGCTGCGCGAGGGCGGCGACGTCGGCAAGCCGATCGTCGACGCCGACCCGACCGCCCCGGCGGCCGTCGAGCTCAGCAACATCGCCGCCACGCTGTCGGGGCGTGGCCGCGGACTCGCCGGGATGCAGCTCGGCCTCACCCCGACCAGTAAGTTCTGACCCATGTTCGGTGTCGGGCTCCCCGAGATGATGGTCATCGCCTTCGTGGCGGTGCTCGTGTTCGGGCCCGACAAGTTGCCCGACCTCGCTCGCCAGGCGGGTCAGATGATCCGCAAGGCCAAGGAGTTCGCCAACTCCGCCCGTGACGAGCTGCGCACCGAGCTCGGCCCCGAGTACGCCGACCTCGAGCTGCGCGACCTCGACCCCCGCACCATCGTGCGCAAGCACATCGTCGAGGCGATGGAGGAGGCCGACCGGGACGCCCGGTCCTCCCGCCGCCCCGGCCAGCGCCCGCTCGACGAGGGCGAGACCCCGCCGTACGACGCCGACGCGACGTAACCGGTCGAGTCGGCGCAACTGCCGGCCCGGGTCAGCTCGGGTGCGCCGCGTAGCCGTCGGGATCACCGGTTAACCGGTGATCCCGACCGCAGGAGTGCGCACGATCATCACCGAGCGCCCCAAAATGATGATCCTGCGCACATGCGACCCCCAGACCCAGCCAGGGCTCCAGGGCGCCCGCGCATGCGGGCGGCGCGGCGAAGCCGTGCCGACAAGCGCGCCGCCGGCCGACCGTCAGGGTCCCGGAGTCAAGGACGGCGAAGCCGCCGCGCAGCGGACCGAGCGAAGCGAGGGTCCTTGACGCCGGGAGACGGTCGGCCACGCGCGCGGGCGCACCAGCTAGCGGGACTGGACAGCAGCGACCGACTCGAACGCGACGAGCACCGTCCGGGCGCCGGGCCCGTCACCCACGGCCGCCTCGACGAAGTCGGCGCCGACCCGGCGCAGCACGGCCTCGTGAGCGGCACCGTCGACGAGGTGCACCACGCACCGCTCCCCCGCCTCGGCGAGCCGGCGGAGCGCCGAACCCAGGCCCAGCTTCGCGACGGGTGACCACGCCACCTCGGGCACCGAGCGCTCCGAGGCGCCGTGCACCAGCGCGACCGCGGCCGTGCGCACGACCCAGTCCTGGGCGGGCCCGGCGAGCAGGCACCAGCCGGAGGCGACCCGCTCCAGCACGCCGCTGATCCGTCCGACGCCGCGGACGTCGAGGACCACGTCGAGGCCCACCGACGCGGTCAGCCGGCTCTCGAGGGTGACGTGGTGGTACTCCGCCCGGCTGCGGTCGGCCAGCTCCAGCTCGCGCTCCGCGTCGTAGAGCGCCTCGGCCTGCTGCTCGAGGTCGTCGAGCACCGCGAAGAGCTCCTGCTCCCAGCTCATGCGGCGACCCTGCCATCCCCTCCCCTGACGCACAACGCCTGTGCACAACGCCTTGACGATCCGAGTAAAACGGCGTTTCCTAAAGCAAACAGAAGCAAACGCAAGGATCTCGGATGAACCACCACCCTGCGCGTCCCACCCGCTGTGCGACGGTCTGGCTGCTGGCCACGGCCGCGGCCGCCGGCCTGGTGGCCCTGCTCCTGCCCCTCGCCCTCCCGATGGCTCGCGCCGCCAGCCGCGGCGACCTCGCCGGCCGTCCGTTCGACGACCTGCTCGTCGGGCTCTGCGCCGCCGTCGCCGTCCCGGCCACGTGCTGGCTGTGGGCGATCACCACGCTCGCGACCCTCGAGGCGGCCCGGGGAGGCGCCCACGGCGACCCCCACGGCGTCCCCCACGGCGTCCCCCACGGCGTCCCCCACGGCGTACGACGCCTCGTGCTCGCCGCCTGCGGGGTCGCCCTGACCGGGGGCCTGACCACCACCCCCGCCTTCGCGGACACCCCGCAGGCCCCTCCGCAGGACCTGCGGGCCTCGGCGATCGTGGCCCGGGTCGTCAACGGGCTGCCACTCCCCGACCGCGCCACGACCACCACGGTGGTCGCCGCCCACCCGGTCCGACGGTCGGAGTCGGCCGGGCGGGTCACCGTCCACCGCGGCGACACCCTGTGGGGCATCGCCGCCCGCGACCTCGCGCCCGGCGCGAGCGACGCCGACATCAACACCCACTGGCAGGCGATCTACGCCGCCAACCGCGGCGTCATCGGCGCCGACCCCGGACTCATCCATCCCGACCAGCAGCTGCGCCTCCCGCGCGCGTGAACAGGAGCTCCGATGTCCCACCACCGCGTCGTCCCGTTCCGTGGCCCCGCCCCGGTCACCAGCGTCCAGGGCACCCTGGCGCTCGACCTGGTCCCCCGCCACGACCCGCCGCCGCGCCGTCCCGCTCGGGCAACCACGAGCGGCAGCGCCGACGTCATCCCGATCGACCTGCGGCTGCGCCGCGAGGTCGAGGCCTGGGCTCGCCGCTACACCCAGGCGGCCGTCGAGATCGTCGGCGGCGACCGGCCGGTCGCCCAGCTCGTCCGCTGGTCCTCCCGGGAGGTCCACGACGACCTCGCCCGTCGGGCCCTGCTCGTGGCCCGCGCGGGTGGCCACCGCCCGGGCCAGGGCCGGGTCCAGCCGGTCCGGCCGTCGGTCGTCGGCGTGCACACCTGCTTCCTGGACCGCACCACCGTCGAGGTGAGCGCCCATGTCCGCTACGGCGCCCGCTCCCGGGCCGTCGCAGCCCGCTTCGTACACCGCCAGGATCGCTGGCTGTGCACGGCCCTCGAATTTGCCTGACGGGTCGAAGATGGACGCGTGAGACTCGCGCCCGCCCGACCCGACGAGGTGA
This sequence comes from Nocardioides ginsengisegetis, assembly GCF_014138045.1. NCBI lineage: Bacteria > Bacillati > Actinomycetota > Actinomycetes > Propionibacteriales > Nocardioidaceae > Nocardioides > Nocardioides ginsengisegetis. The sequence continues at coordinate 704,010 of NZ_JACGXA010000001.1, read as the reverse complement.
CGGCCACCCGGCCCGGCGACGACATCGTCCCCGGCGACCCGGTCGTGATGGACCGCGGCTGCTCGTTCGACGCGCCGCCCGAGGTGGTCTGGCCGTGGCTGGAGCAGCTCGGCAAGGGCCGGGCCGGGTGGTACCTCCCGATCCGCGTGGAGCAGTTCCTGCCGCCGTCACGGCGGGCGATCCGGCACGTCGACGACCGCTGGCTCGGACTGGAGGTCGGCAGCGTCATCCCCGACTACGGCGGCCGGCACGAGACCTTCACCGTCGCCTCGATCGACCCCCCGCACTCCCTCGTCCACCGCTCGCGGCGCAGTCACACCGACGTCACCTGGAGCCTGACCCTCACCCCCGAGGACGGCGGCACGCGCCTGCACCTGCGGCTCCGCCTCGGGCCCGTCAAGCACCGGCGGCTCGCCGAGGTGGCGGGCGGGTTCTTCGACGCCCTCACCGTCGCCGGGATGGTCGCCGGGCTCCGCGAACGACTGCGCGAGGAATATCGACAGCGGTGTGGGCTCGCCGCGTAGCCAGAGCGGCCCCAGCGGTGAGCCATCAACCGAACCCGACTTGCAAACGGTTCACCACCCACCGCCGGGCCGACCCGGCGGTGAGCCATCAACCGAACCGGGCAGGGAAAGGGTTCACAGCTCACCGCTCCCGCCGCCAGGGCGCCCGCGCACGGGCGCCACACTTATCCCGACAGCAACACGCAAGAAGCAGCAAGGGCCGTGACCGGGATCGGTCACGGCCCTTGCCAGCGTCGCTGGACGAGCGTTCAGCTGATGCGCGCGGTCAGCCCGGTGGGGCCGCCCGGAGCACCGTGGCACTTCTTGAACTTCTTGCCCGAGCCGCAGGGGCAGTCCGCGTTGCGGCTGGCACCGGCGTAGGGGTCGTCGGCGTTGCTGGCCGTGGTGCCCTTGACCTCGACCTCGCCGTCCTCCGACGGGGCGGAGTAGGTCAGGGCTGCGGGCTGCTTGGGACGGTCCAGGCCCTTGGCGTGGATGTGCGGGGCCTCACGAGGCGCCTCGGCGGCGTCGGGCAGCACCCGGCGCAGCGGCTCCTCGACCTCGTCGTCGTCCTCCCAGCCGTCGTCGGTCTCGGTGTCGTCGATGGTGACCTCGAGGTTGAACAGGAACCCGACGGACTCCTCCTTGATGCCGTCCATCATGGCCGCGAACATGTCGAAGCCCTCGCGCTGGTACTCGACGAGCGGGTCGCGCTGCGAGTAGGCCCGCAGGTAGATGCCCTCGCGGAGGTAGTCCATCTCGTAGAGGTGCTCGCGCCACTTGCGGTCGAGCACCGAGAGGACCACGCGACGCTCGAGCTCGCGGAGGATCTCGTCGCCCATCTCGGCCTCGCGGGCGTCGTACGCCGCGTGGGCGTCGGCCTTCAGCAGCGCGATGAGCTCGTCGCGGTCGATGTTGGCGCGGTCGCCGTGCTCACGCTCGAGGTCGGCCAGCGAGATCGACACGGGGAAGATCTGGCGCAGCGCGGTCCACAGCGCGTCGAGGTCCCACTCCTCGGCGAGGCCCTCGGTCGAGCCGAGGACGTAGCCCTCGACGACGTCGTCGATGAAGGTCCGGATCTGGTCCTGCAGGTCCGCGCCCTCGAGCACCTTGCGGCGCTCGCCGTAGATGACCTCGCGCTGGCGGTTCATCACGTCGTCGTACTTGAGGACGTTCTTGCGCGACTCGAAGTTCTGCGACTCGACCTGGCCCTGGGCGTTGGCGATCGCACCCGTGACGCGCTTGTTCTCGATCGGGACGTCGTCCGGGATCTTGAGGACCTGGAGGACCCGGTCGACCCAGTCGGACTTGAACAGCCGCATCAGCTCGTCCTCGAGCGAGAGGTAGAACCGGGACTCGCCGGGGTCGCCCTGGCGGCCGGACCGTCCACGCAGCTGGTTGTCGATGCGGCGCGACTCGTGGCGCTCGGTGCCGACCACGTAGAGGCCGCCGAGCGCACGCACCTCGTCGTGCTCGGTGGCGACCTGGGCCTTGATCTTCTCGACCATGGCGGGCCAGGCGGCCTCGTAGGCCTCGGCGGTCTCGCCGGCGGGCTCGAGGCCCTGCTTGCGCAGCTCGTCGTCGGCGAGGAACTCCACCGAGCCACCGAGCATGATGTCGGTGCCTCGACCGGCCATGTTGGTGGCCACCGTGACGGCGCCCTTGTGACCGGCGAGCGCGACGATCTTGGCCTCGTTGGCGTGCGCCTTCGCGTTCAGGACGGTGTGCGGGATGCCGCGCTTGCGCAGCAGCTGCGAGAGGTGCTCGGACTTCTCGACCGACACGGTGCCGACCAGGACCGGCTGGCCGTTGGCGTGGCGCTCGGCGATGTCCGTGGCGACCGCGTCGTACTTGGCCTCCTCGGTCCGGTAGACGAGGTCGGGCCGGTCGATGCGCTGGACCGTCTTGTTGGTCGGGATCGGCACCACGCCGAGCTTGTAGATCTTGTCGAACTCCGACGCCTCGGTCATGGCCGTGCCGGTCATGCCGGACAGCTTCTCGTAGAGGCGGAAGTAGTTCTGGAGGGTGACGGTGGCGAGGGTCTGGTACTCCTCGCGGACCTCGACACCCTCCTTGGCCTCGATGGCCTGATGGAGGCCGTCGTTGTAGCGGCGGCCGGCCAGCATGCGGCCGGTGTGCTCGTCGACGATGAGCACCTCGCCGTTCATGACGACGTACTCCTTGTCGTTGCGGAACAGCTCCTTGGCCTTGATGGAGTTGTTCAGGAACGAGATGAGCGGGGTGTTGGCCGACTCGTAGAGGTTCTCGATGCCGAGGTGGTCCTCGACCTTCGTGATGCCGTCCTCGAGGACCGAGATGGTGCGCTTCTTCTCGTCGACCTCGTAGTCGACGTCGCGCTCGAGCTTGCGGACCAGGCGCGCGAACTCGTCGTACCAGCGGACCTCGTCCTGGGTCGGGCCCGAGATGATCAGCGGCGTCCGGGCCTCGTCGATGAGGATCGAGTCGACCTCGTCGACGACGGCGAAGTAGTGGCCGCGCTGCACGCACTCCTCGATCGAGCCCGCCATGTTGTCGCGCAGGTAGTCGAAGCCGAGCTCGTTGTTGGTGCCGTAGGTGATGTCGCAGTTGTACGCCGCGCGCCGCTCGTCGGGGCGCATCTCGGGCAGGATCACGCCGATCGTCAGGCCCAGGAAGTGGTGGATGCGGCCCATCAGCTCGGCCTGGTACTTGGCGAGGTAGTCGTTGACCGTGACGACGTGGACGCCCTTGCCGGCCAGCGCGTTGAGGTAGGACGGGAGGGTCGCGACGAGGGTCTTGCCCTCACCGGTCTTCATCTCGGCGATGTTGCCGAGGTGCAGCGCGGCGGCGCCCATCACCTGGACGTCGTAGGGCCGCTGGCCGATCACCCGGCGGGCAGCCTCGCGGACGGTCGCGAAGGCCTCGGGCATGATGGCGTCGAGGGTCTCGCCGTCGGCGAGGCGCTTGCGGAACTCCTCGGTCATTCCCTGGAGCTCGGCGTCGCTCATCGCCGTGAAGTCGTCCTCGATGGCGTTGACGGCCTGCGCGATGGCCTCGAGCTGGCGCAGGATCTTCCCCTCGCCGATGCGGAGGATCTTGTCAAGAATGGCAGGCACGACCGCGTAACTCCTTATGACGACACTGGCGGCGCCACTCTACCCAGCGAGCAAGGCGCGCCCTAACCCAGCGGGCTCAGGGCCCGGTCAGACCCGGAGGAACGGGGCGAGGTCGCCCCGCTGCTGCACCTCGATGTCGTCCAGCGCCAGCCACGCCGCGAGGTCGCGCAGCTCGGCGGAGAGCTCCTCGGCCGTCTCGGCGGGCGCGCCGGGCTCGGCGTACGCCGCCTTCACGACGAGCCGGCCGGCCTTGCGGTCGGCCTTGAGGTCGACCCGCGCCACGATCTCGTCGCCGAGCAGGAACGGCAGGACGTAGTAGCCGTGGACCCGCTGGTCGGCCGGCACGTAGATCTCGATCCGGTAGTGGAAGTCGAAGAGGTGCTCGGTGCGCTCACGCTCCCAGACCACGGGGTCGAACGGGCTGAGCAGCGCCCGGGCGCCGATCCGGCGCGGGACCCGCGCGTCGCGGTGGAGCCAGGCCGGCTTGCGCCAGCCCTCCACGCGGACCGGGGTCAGCTCGCCCGTCTCGACCATGGTGTCGACCGCGACCTTCACGTCGGCCACCAGCATCCGGTAGTAGTCGGCGAGGCTCTTGAGCGTGGCGACGCCGTGGGACCGGGCCGCCCGCCGCGTGAGCTCGAGGTCGGACTCGGTCTTCGAGGGCGTCGGCAGGGCCAGCACGTCGGCGGGCAGGACCCGCTCGGGGACGTCGTAGACCACCTCGAACTGGCTGTTGCGCTCCGCGATGGCCAGGTCGCCGCACATGTAGAGGAAGTCGAGGGCCTTGCGGACCTCCGACCAGTTCCAGCCCCAGTTGTCGCGGGCGCGGGGGCCGCCGTCGTGGAGGTGCTCGAGGTCGCGGGCCGTGCTCGGGCCGCGGTCGCGGACCGCGGCCAGCACGGTCGCGAGCAGGTCGTCGTCGACCGCCTTCCACCACTTGCCGCGCTCGGCGCGGTAGCGGTCCATCCGGTGCTGCATCACCGGCCACAGCTCGACCGGCATGAACGCCTGCACGTGGGCCCAGTACTCGACGAGGCGGCGCGGGCGGGCGGCCGAGGCGCGACGGAGCAGGTCGGTGTCGTAGGCGCCCATGCGGGAGTAGAGCGGCATGTAGTGCGCGCGCTGGAGCACGTTGACCGAGTCGACCTGGAGCACCCCGGTGCGGTCGAGGGTGCGCTGGACGGTGCGCAGGGTCGGCGCCGCGTGCCGCTGGTCGAGGAACCCCTGCGCCGCCAGCGCGATCCGGCGCGCCTGGGCGGTGGTCAGGGTCGGGGGACGCTCGCTCACGCGGCGTACTCAACCACGGGACACCGACAGCGACCCGTCAGCCCGTCAGGGCAGGTCGAGCAGCTTTTCCTTGACGGCGTACATGACCGCCTCCATGCGCGAGTGCAGCTGGAGCTTCTCCAGGATGTTGCGCACGTGGTTCTTGACGGTGTTCTCGCTGATGTAGAGCTGGCGCGCGATCTCGCGGTTGTTCAGCCCCTTGGCCACCAGGCGCAGCACCTCGAGCTCGCGCTCGGTCAGCCGCAGGCCGGGGACGTGGTCGCGCTCGGGGCGCGACATCTGCTTGAACTCGTCGATCAGCTTGACCGCCATCGACGGCGAGATCAGCGACTGCCCGTCGGCGACCACACGAACGGCCTGGGCGACCTCCTCGATCGAGGAGTCCTTGAGCAGGTAGCCCGAGGCGCCGCTCTTGACGGCTTCGTAGAGGTCGGCCTCCTCGTCGGAGACCGTCAGCATGATGATCTTGGCCGAGGGGACGGCCTCCTTGATCGCCAGGCATGCCTCGATGCCGGTGCGCTTGGGCATCCGGATGTCGAGGAGCACCACATCGGGCGCGGAGGTGGACGCGAGGGACGTGCCCTCGATCCCGTCACCGGCCTCGCCGATGACCTCGATGCCCGACTCGATCGCCAGCAGCATCGTCAGCCCACGCCGGAAGAGCTCCTGGTCGTCGACCACGAGCACGCGGATGGGTTCCACATCCGCTTCTTTCACCTGTTCGGCCACCTGCGCATCATGGCACGACCGGGCCCTCCGTGGGTGCCGGACGGGTGACGGGAACGACGGAGCGGGGTGGCCCGATCGGGCCACCCCGCTCACGGGACTCGATTCCGGACCGGTCCTACTCGGCGCCGAGGTCCAGCGAGATCACGCCGTAGTCGTAGCCGCGGCGGCGGTAGACGACCGCGGGACGGTCGTTCTCCTTGTCGACGAACAGGTAGAAGTCGTGGCCCACGAGCTCCATCTCGTAGAGGGCCTGGTCGAGGGTCATCGGGCTGGCCGGGTGGACCTTCTCGCGCACGACGAGCGGTCCGTCGCCGGTGACCGCGATCGGCCCGACGCGACGCTCGGTCACGACGTCCTCGGCGGTCGGGGCCTCGGCGAGGGCACCGTCGGCCAGCGCCTCGCCCACGGAGACGGGGGTCTTGTGCCCGTGGTGCACGCGGCGGCGGTCGGCGGCCTTGCGCATCTGCGAGGCCATCTTGTCCAGGGCGAGGTCCAGGGCTCCCATCTTGTCTTCCGCTGCCGCCTCGGCCCGGATGACCGGACCCTTCGAGAAGGCGGTGAGCTCGACGCGTACGGCGCGGTCGTGCTGCCTGGGGTTGCGCTCGTTCTCGACCTCGACCTGCACCCGCATGATGCGGTGGTCGTGCTTCTCGAGCCGCGACAGCTTCTCCGTGACGTGACTGCGGAACCGATCGGACAGCTCGCAGTGTCGACCCGTGACCACAACTTCCATGTTGAACCTCCCGTTGAACAGTTGGTTGCTAGCGCTCGAGCGGGCCCTCCGTTGGGCAGGCAGCAGCCCGGACCGCGCACGGCCCGCCGCTCGAGATGGAGAAAGGAGTCCGCCCGGCCGACCTGGTCTTCGACCCCACAATCGCCTGCGGAGGGGTTCGCAGCTTCTCTGCCACTACTGCCCTTCTCCCGACGGTCGCCGCATCTGACGGCGATGACGAGGCAGGACTTACGACTAAGCCGCACCGTGATCGGCGGCCCGGACGGACCGGACGCGCCTTACGTGGACCGTTTCGCCTGCGACTGGCATCGGCTTGCCGACCTGACACCCCGAGCCGGGGCGCCTCGTCGACGCAACCACGGACCCGGGCGGACTCCATACACAGACGTTAGAGGGTGTCGCTGTCCGACGAAAGGCCGCCACCTGACAATTCGCTGTGACACGCGGCCGACACGCCCGGCTCCGTCTCAGTCCGTGACCCTGCTGGTGGGCGCGGGCGTCACGGGAACCCGACGCCGGGTGGCCGCGACCGCCGCGACAGCCACCACCGGGAACCCGACCGCCTCGAGCGCCCGCTGGGCCTCCCGGGCGGTCGCGCCCGTGGTGAGCACGTCGTCGCAGACGAGCACGCGGGCGTCCGGGACCCTCCGGGCCAGGCGTCCCAGGGCCGGGCTCGGGCAGTGCATCGACCCGGCCAGGTTGGCGGCACGCTGACCCGCGTCCAGGCCCGACTGGTCCAGCACGCCCGGTCGCTGGCGGAGCAGCGGCCGCGCGAGGGCGACGTACCCGGACGCGCGGAGGAGGCGGGCGGCGCGGGCGGTGACGGCCCGCATCGGGTCGTGGCCGCGGGCCCGGACCGTGGCGGGCCGCGACGGGACCGGCACCAGCACGAGCGGCCCCTCGAGCTCCCCGGCGGCGGCGACCACGGCCTGGGCCAGCAGCCGGGCCAGCGCGGGCCGCAGCCCGAGCATCCGGTGCTCCTTGTGGCCCAGGACCAGGGCGCGGACGGTGCCGGCGTACGGCGCCGCCGCCCACGGGGTCACCAGCCCGGCCGGGGTCGGCGTGGGCCAGGCCGGGTGGGCGTCGGCGGGCAGCAGGGCGGCACAGACGGGGCAGAGCAGCCGGCCGGGGCGCGCGCAGCCGACGCAGGAGCCGCCCAGCAGCAGGTCTGCGGCCGCGTCGAGCAGTCCCCCGTCGGTCCCCGGCACCCCTCGATGCGACCAGAGCGGCGGGCCCGGATCAACCCCGGCGACCGGGCCTGTGGAGGACGGCCTCAGCCGACGTAGTCGAGGGAGGAGACCGACGCGTCGAGGCTGGTGGGACCGCCGACGGCGTTGGTCAGGTCGTAGAGGCTGGCGTTGAACACGGCGTAGAGCGGGGCGCCGGGCACGGCGGAGCCGGCGAGCGACCGCACCTTGCCGTCGAGCGTGAAGGACAGGCTCTCCAGGCCCGGCGGCGAGCCGTCGACCGAGATCGTGCGGACCTGCGCCAGCCGCTGGGTGAGCACGTCGAGCGCCGCCACCGTCGTGGGCGTCTGCCAGGCGATGTCCCCCAGGTGCAGGCGGTCGGGGCCCTCCCACGCGATCCGGTGGGCCCGGGTGGCGCGCAGGAAGCGGCCCTGGTCGTCGTAGAGCAGGCGGCTGATCATCAGGGCGTCACCGCTCCTGCGGTGCACGACGGCCACGAAGCGGGAGCCGTCGCGGGAGACGAGGAAGCTGCGCACGTCCTGGCCGCTGATGTGCGGGACGCGCACCCCCGTCGGTGACTGCCCTTCGACGAAGGACACCCGGGCACCGTCCGCCGCGTCGTCGACCAGCCAGAGCCGGTTGGCGAAGTCCCACGCCGGCCGGAGCAGGTGGCGCGCGCTGCTGACGACCTCGTGGACACCGACACCGGCCGGGCCGCGCACCGGGGCGAGCAGGAGGGCGCGGCCGCCGCCGGTCACCGCGGCGACCCGGGTGGCGTTGAAGTTCACGCCGATCTGCGAGACGCCGTAGTCGGCGGCGCCGAGCGGACCATCGACCGTGTCGAGCCCGTCGGGGGTGCCGGAGACCAGGCGGCCCTCGCGCAGGCCGTAGAGCAGGGAGCTGGCCTGGAAGCCGGTCGGGTCGTACTCGCTGCCCTGGTCGACGCTGAAGGCCCCCACCCCGCCGGGCAGGGTGACGGGCTGGCCGCCGATGGAGATGCGGAAGGCGCGGATCGTGGGCTCCTGGCGCAGCGTCCAGGCGAGCTGGGCGACCATCAGCTCGATCGCCTGGGGGGTCTGCTGGCCGATGTCCCCGCGCAGCGAGATGTCGGCAACGCTCTGGGCGGGCACCGAGAGCACGAGCTTGAGGCCGGGCGGGATGAACGTCCGCGACACCTTCGACAGGGAGCGCCCCGGGCCGCGCAGCAGGCCCTGGATCAGGGCGGTGGCGAGCTTCTCGCCGCGCGGGACGTAGACCGGCTCCGGCACGAGGACGTGGGCGGTGGGGTCGAAGAAGTAGAGGGAGGCCTGGCGGTAGCGCTGCTCGTACCAGGACTCCGGCACCACCAGGGCGTCCGGCGCCTCGGCGATGCGCCACTCGCCGTCGACCTGCTGCATCGGGAACTCGAGGATGTTCTGGTCGTCGGTCAGGGCGCCGCGCCACGAGCCGCGCCCGTCGAGGTGGTCGGCGCCGGGCAGCGTCACCGACACCGTGGCCTGGCCGCGGACCTCGGGGTTGTCGGAGTAGGTGATGGTCTCCTTCTCCGGCGCCCACGTGGAGGCGGCGTCGGGGCTGAGGAACTCCTTGGCCACGTCGGTGCTGATCGGGGTCGCGGTCATGGCGTCGAGGAAGCCGTTGACGATGTCGACCGGGAGCGCTCCCGGCTGCGGCGGCTTGGGGTCGATGTAGATCGGCGGCTCGGCGGGCGAGCTGCCGACCTGCGAGCGCGTCTTGACGACCGGGCCGCTCTCGGGCACCCGGATGCAGCCGGTGGGCAGGGCGAGCACGAGGCCCATCAGGACCGCCGTCACGAGTCGTCGACGCCTCACGAGACCGTCTCCTCGGCGTCGGTGGGGACCAGCGGCAGCGGGCTCTGGCGGAGCGGACCGCCGGCCCGCCGGGGCAGGGTCAGCCGGAACTGCGCGCCGCGGCCCGGGCGGCCCCACGCCTGCAGCCAGCCCCCGTGGAGGTGGGTGTCCTCCAGCGAGATCGACAGCCCCAGGCCGGTGCCGCCGCTGGTGCGGGCGCGGGCCGGGTCGGCTCGCCAGAAGCGGTTGAAGACCATCGCCGACTCCCCCGGCGCCAGGCCGACGCCGTAGTCGCGGACCGCGATCGCCGCGGCGTGGTCGTCGCCGGCGACGTGGACCACGATGCCCGGCTGCAGTCCCCGGGCGTCGGCGTGGTCGATGGCGTTGGTGACCAGGTTGCGCACGATCCGCTCCACCCGGCGTACGTCGGCCTCCGCCAGGCAGGGGTGGCCGGGCGCACGGACCTGCACCTGGACGTCGCGCTGGTCGGCGAGCGCCTTGGTCATGTCGACCACGCGGTGGGCCACGTCGACGAGGTTGACGTCGTCGGTCTCCAGCACGGCGGCGCCGGCGTCGAAGCGGCTGATCTCCAGCAGGTCGACCAGGAGGGTCTCGAAGCGGTCAAGCTCCACCTGCAGCAGCTCGGCCGCGCGGCCCGTGGCGGCGTCGAAGTCGCCCCGGGCGTCGTAGAGGACGTCGCCGGCCATCCGCACCGTGGTGAGCGGGGTGCGCAGCTCGTGGGAGACGTCGGAGACGAACCGGCGCTGGAGCCGGCTGAGCTCCTCCAGCTGGCGGATCTGCCGCTGCAGGTTGCTGGCCATCTGGTTGAACGAGGTCGCCAGCCGGGCCAGGTCGTCCTCGCCGGTGACGCGCAGCCGCTCCTGGAGCTGACCGGCGGCCAGGCGCTCGGCGACCTGGCGGGCGAGCCGGATCGGGGTGACGACCTGCCGGGTGACCAGCCAGGTCAGCCCGGCCACGAGGACGAGGAGCAGGACGGCCGCGGTGAGCAGGGCGCGGGTGACCAGGGCCAGGGTCTCGGCCTGCTCGTCGAGCGGGAAGAGGTAGTAGAGGGTGTAGGTCTGGCCGTCGGACGGCAGCTTCACCTGGGATCCGACCACCACGCCCGGCACCTCGTGGTGGACGCCCTCGGCGTCGGTGGACCGGATCGTGGTGTAGGTCCACGCGCTGCTGGCGATGTCGTCGAAGTGCGCCTCGAGCGAGGCCGGGACGCTCGAGGTGTCCAGGCCCGGGGTGAACTCCGAGCCGCCGTCGGCGATCCGGCTGCCCTGGTCGCCGACCGGGCCGGAGAGCACGACGCTGAAGCCGCGGGTGTCACCACGCTGGATGATCGGCTCGACGAGGTCGAGCTGCTGCGTGGCCGAGCCGGACGAGGCGCTCAGCGCCGCGTCGAGCCGGTTGCTGGCCTCGGTGGTCTCGTCCTGCGCCTCGGTGACGACCGCGCTCACCCGGTGGTCCAGGAGGCCCTCACGGGTCTGGTTGAGGAGGTACCACCCGACCACGCTGACGACCGCCGCCGAGAGCAACAGGGTGCTGACCACGACGCGTGCCTGGATGGACCTGCGCCAGAACGTCAGGCCGCGGCGGACCGCCGCCGGGAGACTGCGCGAGGCCACGGCGGCCTCAGTGCCGCACGGACATCACGCGTTGCCGGCCTTGTAGCCGACACCCCGGACGGTCACGACGATCTCGGGGTTCTCCGGGTCGTGCTCGACCTTGGACCGGAGCCGCTGCACGTGGACGTTGACGAGCCGGGTGTCCGCGGCGTGGCGGTAGCCCCAGACCTGCTCGAGCAGCACCTCGCGGGTGAAGACCTGCCAAGGCTTGCGGGCCAGGCAGACGAGCAGGTCGAACTCCAGCGGGGTCAGGCTGATCGGGACGCCGCGCCGCTGGACGGAGTGGCCGGCGACGTCGATCGAGAGGTCCCCGATCGCGAGCGACTCCTGCGCGGGGGCGTCGTACCGACGGACGCGGGCGCGGATCCGCGCGACGAGCTCCTTGGGCTTGAACGGCTTGACGACGTAGTCGTCGGCGCCCGACTCCAGGCCGACGACGACGTCGACGGTGTCGCCCTTGGCGGTGAGCATCACGATCGGGACGCCGGACTCGGCCCGGATCTCCTTGCACACGTCGATGCCGTCCTTGCCGGGCAGCATCAGGTCGAGCAGCACGAGGTCGGGGCGGTAGTCGCGGAACTCGTCCATCGCCAGGTCGCCCCGCGTGCACATCCGGCTGTCGAAGCCCTCCTGGCGCAGCACGATCGTGAGCATCTCCGCGAGCGACGCGTCGTCGTCGACGACGAGGATGCGTCCCTTCGGGGCGATGTCGGCCGGGGGGCCGGGGGTGTGCGTCATGCCTTCAATCTTGCCAGCAGGGGGTCCGGAATGTGGGCAGGCCCCGTCCCCGGCGCTCCGGGGACGGGACCTGCGGGTCGTGCGGTGGCTACCGGGTGGTGCTCAGTAGCGGTACTGGTCGGACTTGTAGGGGCCCGCCACGTCCACGCCGAGGTACGAGGCCTGCTCGTCGCTCAGCGTGGTCAGCTTGACGCCGAGGGCGTCGAGGTGGAGGCGGGCGACCTCCTCGTCGAGGTGCTTGGGCAGCACGTAGACGCCGACCGGGTAGTCCTGCGGCTTCGTGAAGATCTCGATCTGCGCCAGGACCTGGTTGGTGAAGGAGTTCGACATGACGAACGACGGGTGGCCGGTCGCGTTGCCGAGGTTCATCAGGCGACCCTCGGAGAGCACGATGATCGACTTCTCGTCGGGGAAGGTCCACACGTCGACCTGCGGCTTGACGTTCTTGCGGGTGATCCCGGCGTACGTCTCGAGGCCGGCCATGTCGATCTCGTTGTCGAAGTGGCCGATGTTGCCCAGGATCGCCTGGTGCTTCATCTTCGCCATCTGCTCGACGGTGACGACGTCCTTGTTGCCGGTCGCCGTGATGATGATGTCGGCGACGTCGAGGACGTTGTCGAGGGTGTCGACCTGGTAGCCGTCCATCGCGGCCTGCAGCGCGCAGATCGGGTCGATCTCGGTGACGATGACGCGGGCGCCCTGGCCGCGCAGCGACTCCGCGCAGCCCTTGCCGACGTCGCCGTAGCCGCAGACGACGGCGACCTTGCCGCCGATGAGGACGTCGGTGGCGCGGTTGATGCCGTCGATCAGGGAGTGGCGACAGCCGTACTTGTTGTCGAACTTGGACTTGGTGACCGAGTCGTTGACGTTGATGGCCGGGAAGAGCAGCGAGCCTTCCTTCATCATGTCGTAGAGACGCAGCACACCGGTGGTGGTCTCCTCGGTGACGCCCTTGATCTCGCCGGCGATCTGGGTCCAGCGGTCCTTGCTCTCGGCGAGGCTCTGCGCCAGGACCTGGAAGACGACCTTCTGCTCGTGGCTCTTGGCGGTGGCCGGGTCGGGCGCGATGCCGGACTTCTCCATCTCCACGCCGGAGTGGACGAGCAGGGTGGCGTCGCCACCGTCGTCGAGGATCATGTTGGCGAACTTGCCGTCGGGCCACTGCAGGATCTGTTGGGTGCACCACCAGTACTCCTCCAGCGTCTCGCCCTTCCAGGCGAAGACCGGCACGCCGGCGGGCGCGTCGACGGTGCCCTCCGGGCCGACCGCGATCGCGGCGGCGGCGTGGTCCTGGGTGGAGAAGATGTTGCACGACGCCCAGCGGACCTCGGCGCCGAGAGCGACGAGCGTCTCGATCAGCACGGCGGTCTGGATCGTCATGTGGAGGGAGCCGGCGATGCGGGCACCGGCGAGCGGCTTGCTGTCGCCGTAGCGGGCGCGCATGGCCATCAGGCCGGGCATCTCGTGCTCGGCGAGGGTGATCTCGGTGCGACCGTAGTCGGCAAGGGAGAGGTCGGCGACCTTGTAGTCCATCAGTTGTCTCCTAGTGATGTGGAGCCATCATCTGCGCCGCGCATCTGCGCGCTGTCGGGATCTCCCACGCGGACCGTCTCAGGGTAGGACGCCTCCCGCTCCCGCACGCAATCGTCGCGGGTTGGGTGCGCCGCGTAGCCAATCGCGTCTCGGCGTCAAGGACCTTCGCCCGCTGCGCTCCGCCGCCGCCCCGACCCTGGCGCACCCCCGAACGGCCCCAGCGGTGAGCCCGCAACCGAACCGGGCCCGGAAAAGGTTCACCAGCCACCGCCCGGCCGACCCAACGGTGAGCCATGAACCGAACCGGGCAGGGAAACGGTTCAGAGCTCACCGCTCCCCCACGACTCCAGGGCGCCCGGTCAGTGGTGCGGTCAGTGGCCGGCGGGGGCCGGGGGCTCGGGGCGCTCGGCGGGGACGTGGTCCTCGCGGTAGATGTCGGGCTCGAGGTAGATCACCTGGGCGCTGGCCTCAGCGCCCCGGATGGCGACCTCGGCGGCGTCGATCGAGGCGGCGACCTGCTCCGACGTCACGCCCGGGGGTACGCCGATCTTCGCGGCGACGAGCAGCTCCTCGGGGCCGAGGTGCATGGTCTTCATGTGGATGATCCGCTCCACGCCCGGCGTGGACTCCAGCGCGCCCACGATCCGCTTCTGGACGCCGGCGCTCGCCGACTCCCCCAGCAGCAGCGACTTGGTCTCGACGGCGAGCACCACCGCAACCACGACGAGCAGCAGGCCGATCAGGGCGGTGCCGGCGGCGTCCCAGTACTCGTTGCCGGTGATCAGGCTCAGGCCGACGCCGACCAGGGCGAAGACGAGGCCGAGGAGGGCGGCGAGGTCCTCCAGCAGGATCACGGGCAGCTCGGGCTGCTTGGCGCGGCGCACGAACGTCGCGAAGGAGGCCTGCCCGCGGATCTTGTTGGTCTCGGCGATCGCCGTACGGAAGGAGAGGCCCTCGAGCACGATCGCGACGACGAGGACGGCGACGGGGACGAAGCGGCGCCAGTCGTCGACCGGGTCGACGTGGCCGGCGTGGATCTCGTGGTACTTGTGCCAGGCCTCGTAGAGGGCGAACAGGCCACCGACGCTGAACAGCACGATCGAGACGATGAAGGCGTAGATGTAGCGCTCGCGGCCGTAGCCGAACGGGTGCTCCTCGGTCGCGTCCTTCTGCGACTTCTTGCCGCCCAGCAGCAGCAGGCCCTGGTTGCCAGAGTCGGCCACGGAGTGGATCGCCTCGGCCAGCATCGAGGAGAAGCCGGTCAGGAAGAACGCGACGAACTTGGTGATCGCGATGCCGGTGTTGGCCAGCAGCGCGGCGACGACCGCCTTGTTCCCACCCTCAGAGCTCATGCGCGGAAGGGTATCGGGACCCCTCCTGCTCCTCGACGACCCCGGGGAGCTCGAGCACCTCCTCGACCGCGCCCGCGACCGTCAGGTCGACCGCGTGGCGGGCATGCGCCTCGGCGTAGCCGATCGGGTCCACCAGCGGCTGGAGCCGCCGCGAGACCGGGTGCCAGGCCAGGAACAGCGCGAGCGCGACGGCGCCGAGGGTGGTGGGCACGAGGCCGAGGTAGGGGTGGGCGTCGAGCCAGTCGTCGTACGGCGAGTACTGGAAGCTCTTCACCACGAAGCCGTGGAAGAGGTAGACCACGAGGCTCGCCGAGCCCATCCGCGCGAACCAGCCACCGTTGCGCGGCACCAGCGTGAGGAAGGCCCAGGAGCCGACGGTGCCGAGCAGCAGCACGCCGGTGCGGACGAGCATCGCGTGCAGGTCGCTGTGCTCGAGGTCGCCGTACTGCGAGCGGTAGTAGAGCCACTCGGTGCTGGCCCACACCGGCGTCCAGTGCGCCACCACCAGCAGTCCGACCAGCGTGAGCCCGGCCGCGGCCTTGAGGGCACGGTTGCCGCGCAGCAGCTCGAGGCGCTCGGGGGTGGCCTTGAGGCCGGCGACGAAGAACGGCAGCAGGCCGAGGATGCGCGCCATGTCGAGGATGTCCCCCGCGCGCATGCCGGCGACCAGGCTGATGCCGATCGCGAGCAGCAGCCCACCGGGGAGCCTCTTGAAGATCGGGGTCATCAGCCGCCAGAAGAACAGCGCCGAGAGGTACCACATCGGCCAGTGCGGGTCGGCGAAGAGATCAGCCAGCTCCTCGCCCCCGACGTAGACCCGGAAGAACGCCAGCGCGGCCTCGAACAGCAGGTAGGGCACCACGACGGTCTTGAACAGCGCCCACATCCGCGGCCGGGTCCACTCGAAGGACCGGGAGAGGTAGCCGGTGACGAACACGAACGCCGGCACGTGCCAGGAGTAGAGGAAGTTGTAGAGCTGGTTGTCGACCGCGTTGTCGTCGGGGAACATCGTCCACGCGTGGCCGACCACCACGAGCGTCACCAGCGCCATCTTGGCGTTGTCGAACCAAGGGTCACGGACCTTCGGCTGGCTCGGCATCCCGCAAATCTAGCCGCGCGCGCGTGCTACTCCCCAGTCACCTGCGCGTGATGACGCCCACGGTTTGGCGGGCCGCTGGCGGGGTGGTCAGTCCTCGACGAGACCGAGGCGGAGGTACTCCGCCGCGTAGGTCCCCTGGAGCATGAGCGAGGCGTAGCGGGCGACCTCGGTCTGGGCGTCGGCGGTGAGCGTCTCGACGCGTACGCCGCGGCTCTGGGCGGCCGCCTTCAGCCGGCCCCGGTGCTCGCGGACGACCGGCTCCTCGGCGCCGTCGTCGAGGATGAGCAGCATCGGCCGGAGCTCTCCCCCGCCCTCGGCGAACGGATCGTCGAAGACGTCGCGCTGGCGCGCCGCCTCGATGACCGGGAGCAGGTGCTCGGCGTCGCCGGCCAGCGCCGTGCGGCCGCTGGCGCGGCGGATCGACTCCGCGACGCGGCGGGCCGCGCGGGCGGCCAGGACGGAGCCGCCCCACACGACGGGGTTGGCGTCGGCGAGCGCGATCGCCAGCATCTTGGCGGGGTTGACGGCGAGGTCCCGGTGCGGCGAGCAGGCGACCGCCACGGCGTCCAGCGCCTCCGCGACCTGGTCGGCGTCGGCGCGGGGACCGAGCGAGATCCGGTCGAGGTACTCCAGCATCACCACCGCCGTGGCCAGCTGGTCGCCGGTCACCGCGGGCAGCACGATGGTGTAGCGGCCGGCGGCGTGGTCGGCGACGAGCGAGGTCGGCGGGCAGGCCACCACGACCTGGCAGCCCCGGCGTACGGCCTCGGCGACCGCGGAGGCAGTGCCGGTGTCGTGCCCGTCGGGGGCGAGCACCACGACGAGGTCGAGGCTGCCCGCCCAGCCCGGGAGGGCGGGACCGGGCCAGGCCACGAACGGCACCGGGCACCAGGGCTCGAGCACGGCGCGGAGCAGGCGCGAGTCGGGCCCGGCGGCGATCACGGCCCGCGGGCGGGACTGGTCCTGCCCCAGGGCGACCGCCTCTGCGGCGGCGGCCGAGGCGTCGATGGACTCGCGACGTACGCGCGCCCCGGCCTCCGCCAGCGCGCGGAAGACGCGGTCGGCGTTGGCGAGGGCGGTCTCGTCGTCGAGACGGGACTCGTCGAACCAGGTGGCCATGGGGATCCTCCCTCAGGCCGGCTTGCGCGCCTCGTCGACGAGCAGGACCGGGATGTCGTCACGCACGGGGTAAGCCAGGCCGCAGCCGGTGCACACCAGCTCGGTCTCGGTGGGGGCGAGCGTCGCGTGGCACGCGGGGCACACGATGATCTCGAGGAGTGCGGGGTCGAGGTTCAGCGGCGGGGTCATCGGTCACTCCTGATCAGGCTGAGCACGGTGTCGCGCACGTCGACCATGGTGGCCTCGTCGCGACCTTCGGCATTGAGGCGCAGCAGCGGCTCGGTGTTGGACGGGCGGACGTTGAACCACCAGTCGTCATGGGCCACCGTCAGGCCGTCGAGGTGGTCGATCGTGATACCCGGCTGCCCGGCGTACACGTCGTGGATGTGGGCCGTGACCGTCGCCTGGTCACCGACGGTCGAGTTGATCTCGCCGCTGACGACGTAGCGCTCGTAGTCGGCGAGCAGCTCCGACAGCGGCCGCTCGGTCTCGGCGAGGGCGGCCAGCGCGTGCAGGGCCGCGAGCATGCCCGAGTCGGCCCGCCAGAAGTCGCGGAAGTAGAAGTGGCCGGAGTGCTCACCGCCGAAGATCGCGTCGGTCTCGGCCATCGTCGCCTTGATGAAGGAGTGGCCGACGCGGGTGCGGACGGGCGTGCCGCCGAGCTCCGTGACGAGCTCGGGCACGGCCCGGCTCGTGATCAGGTTGTGGATCACCGTGGCGCCCGGCTCCTTGGCCAGCTCGCGGGCGGCGATCAGGGCGGTCAGCGTGGACGGCGACACGGCCTGCCCGCGCTCGTCGACGAGGAAGCAGCGGTCGGCGTCGCCGTCGAAGGCCAGGCCGATGTCGGCCCCCTCCGCGACGACCCGCTTCTGCAGGTCGACGAGGTTGTCGGGATCGATCGGGTTGGCCTCGTGGTTGGGGAAGGAGCCGTCGAGCTCGAAGTACATCGGGACGACCTCGACCCGGTCCTCGCCCAGCCGGCCGAACACGGCGGGGGCGGTGTAGCCGGCCATCCCGTTGCCGGCGTCGACGACCACCTTGAGGCGGCGGCCCGTGACGGGCGCCAGGGCGACGAGGTGGGCGGCGTAGGCCTCGAGGACGTCGTAGTTCTCGATGGTGCCCTGACGTGCCGACGGGCTCGAGGCCCCGGCCGCCACCGCGTCGCGGATGTCGGCGAGACCGGTCTCCATGCCGATGGGGACGGCGTTGGCGCGACACATCTTGATGCCGTTGTACTGCGCCGGGTTGTGGCTGGCGGTGAACATCGCGCCGGGGTGGCCGAGGTGGCCGGAGGCGAAGTAGAGCTGGTCGGTGGAGGCGAGCCCGATCAGGATGACGTCCGCGCCGGCCTCGGTGGCGCCGTCGGCGAACGCGCCGGCCATGCCGGGCGAGCTGGGCCGCATGTCGTGGCCGACCACGACGGTGCCGGCCCCGACGACCTGGACGAAGGCGCGGCCCGTCGCGCGGGCCAGCTCCTCGTCGAGCTGCTCGGGCACGAGCCCCCGGACGTCGTACGCCTTGAAGATCGCGCCGAGGTTGGCGGGGTCCAGGGTGTCGGCCATGACCGGAGCGTATCGGGCCCCGTCGATGCTCAGGAGAGGAAGGCCGTCACTCGCTGCTGAGGATGCGCAGGTGGCCGCGGCGGCCGGTCTCGCGGCCCGTCTCCTCCGACGGCGCGGGGCGCAGCGGCTGGACCGGCGGACGCGCGGCCTCGCGGACGGCGTCGGCCAGCGCGAGCAGGTCGTCGCTCGAGGGACCCTGGGCGGCCGGGTCCGGGGCGAGGCGCAGCACCTCCCACCCGCGGGGCGCCGACAGCCGCTCGCTGTGGGCGTCGCAGAGGTCGTAGGCGTGCGGCTCGGCGTACGTCGCCAACGGGCCCAGCACGGCGGTCGAGTCCGCGTAGACGTACGTCAGCGTGTTGATCGCTGGACGGCCACAGGCGGTGCGCGAACAGCGGCGGACGGGACTCACGACGCAGACGGTACCCGCCGTTCGCGACTCTCCCGATTAGGCTCGCGGCGTGGATGACGTCAGCCCTGCGACCAGCCCGGCGACCGGCCCCCGCAAGCCGGCCTCGCGCGATCGCCGGGGCCGCGGGATGCGGGGTCCCGCGGTGTTGCCGCGGGTGCCCGGGCAGCCCGAGCTGCGCACCCGGCGGGAGCGCTTCGACGACCTCGCCCTCGGCATCGTCACCGACATCGACGCGCGCTGGCAGGACCGGCTCGGCCTGGTCGAGTACGCCGTCGAGGACGCCCCGCAGATCCCCGACGACTGGGACTCCGGCACCGTCCCGCTGTCCTCGCTCATCCGCGGCACCGGCTCCACCCCCACCCGACTCGTGCTGTTCCGGCGCCCGATCGAGCACCGCTGCGAGACCCGTACCGATCTCGAGGCGATGGTGCTGACGGTTGTGGTCGAGCAGGTAGCCGAGCTGCTCGGGATCGATGCGGAGATGGTGGATCCGCGGTACGAGTCCGACGACTGACTGCGGGCTGATGGGGTGCGCCGCGTAGCCGATCGCGTCTCGCCGTCAAGGAGCTTCGCCCGCTGCGCGGCGCCTTCGGCGTCCTTGACCCCGAGCCTCGCGCGATCGGCTTCAGGCGGCGGTCGGGGCGGGGCTCCGCTTCGCTCCGCCGCCGCCCCGCCCCAGGCGCACCCCTTCACGGCCACAGCGGTGAGCCAGCAACCAAACCCGACCTGGAAACGGTTCACCACCCACCGCCCGGTCGACCCGGCGGTGAGCCCTGAACCGACTCAGGCAGGGAAAAGGTTCACAGCTCACCGCTCCCACCGCCAGAGCGCCCGCGCATGCGGGCGGCGCGGGCGGAGCCCGTGCCGACAAGCGCGTCGTCGGCCGACCGTCCGGGTCCCGGAGTCAAGGACGGCCGCAGGCCGCCGCGCAGCGGCCGGAGCGCAGCGGAGGTCCTTGACGCCGGGAGACGGTCGGCTACGCGCGCGGGCGCCGGTCAGCACGGGCAGTTGCGCCAGTGAGACTTGTCTCGGTGTCGTGGAGGACGTGCTGACCCGAGTTGCGCCCTGTCGTCGCTGACTGACTTTGAGTCGATTCGATCGCGCGTTCTCCACGACCCAGCTCGATGCGCATTCAGGGCGCGCCGGCCGGGCTCGTGACTTGATAGGAGCCTGGCTGAGGTCTCATCACTGGTTTGTCCGTGACCCGGCTCGGCGCGCTGTCCCTGTTGAAAGGACGGCACCAGCATGACTCACAACCACACACAGATCGAGTCCGCCCAGGTCGGGATCTACGGCGGCGTGGACACCCACCTGGACTTCCACGTCGCGGCCGCGGTCAACGCACTCGGCGCGCTGCTGGGCACCGCGGTCTTCGCGACCACGGTCCAGGGCTATGCCGAACTACTGGCCTGGCTCCGCGCCTGGGGACCACTGGCCCAGGTCGGGGTCGAGGGAACCGGCTCCTACGGCGCCGGCCTGGCCCGTCACCTGCACCGCCACGATGTCGAGGTTCTCGAGATCAACCGGCCCGACCGGGCCAGCCGCCGACGCCGCGGGAAGACCGACGCCTACGACGCCGAGGCAGCCGCCCGGACCGCGTTGGCCGGTCACGCCCGAGCCGCCAAGATCAACACCGGGGCCGTGGAGTCGCTGCGGATGCTGAAGCTGCAACGCGACTCCGCGGTCAAGCAGCGCACCGCCACGCTCAACCAGATGCACCAGCTCAGGGTCACCGCGCCCCAAGAACTCCGCGAACAACTGACCGGCCTGACCAAACACACCCTGGCCACCCACTGCGTGCGGTTCCGCGTCACCCGCGACACCAACAGACTCACCGACCCCGTCCAGGCCGCCAAGAAGGCCCTGCATGGACTGGCCCGCCGAGTCCTGGCGCTCACCGCGGAGATCACCGAACTCGACGCCGACATCGCGGCCCTGACCAGGGCCATCGCCCCGGCCACCAGTGCCGCGGCCGGTGTCGGGGCCCAGACCGTGGCACAACTGCTGATCGCCATCGGCGAGCAACCCGAACGGTTCCACAGCGAGGCCGGCTTCGCCGCCCTCTGCGGCACCAGTCCAATCCCGGCCTCCTCGGGGAAGACCCAACGTCACCGCCTCAACCGCGGCGGGAACCGACAAGCCAACAGTGCCCTGCACATGGCCACCCTCAACCGGCTCTGCCACCACCCACCGACCAGGGCCTACATCGCCGCCCGCACCACCGATGCCAAGTCGGACCCCCACCTGCGCCGCAAGCTCAAGCGCTACCTCGCCCGCGAACTCTTCACCCTGCTGCGACAAGACCTACGAGCCCTCAACACCCCCGACATCGCGGCTTGACGCGTCATAGGAGCATCGACTCGACGGGAGCCAGTCGTCAGGGTAGGCCCGGACGGACTCCGGGGATCAGGCCGTTGCGGAGGAGGTCGGTGAGGGGCAGGACGGCCGTGCCGTTGCCGGAGGCCTCGACGGCCGCGACCACGGAGGCCTGGCTCGGGGCGATCGAGACGATGGTGGCCTTCGGGGGCAGCGTGACGATGGTGCCGGCGCCGGGCCGGACCTCGGCGCGGGTGCTGGACAGCTCCTCACCGGAGGCGGACGTCGCCACGACGGTGACCACGCCAACACCACTCGCACCGGCCAGCAGCAGCCGCTTGCCCCCGATGGGGACGACCGCCGCCGTGTCCTCGGTGACCGCCGAGCCAGGGGTGGCGTGCGACAGGTCGCCGCCGACGAAGGAGCGGAGTGTGGCCGTCACAGGAGAGGTGGACTCGACCTGGAGGCCGAAGCCGCCCTTCGTGATCGCCGAGGCGACCTGCTCGGTCAGCGACACCCGCTTGACCGAGCCGGGGGCCAGCCGGATCTCCTTCATGCCCTCGGGGGCGAACACGGAGCGTTCGCTGACGATCTTGAGGCTCACGCGAGTCTCGTCCTCGCCGGGGTTGGTGAGCACGAGGGTGCGCTTGCCGGCGCCGCCGGGGGTGCCGAGCAGGAGCGCGGAGGTGGCGGGGGCGGCCTGGGGGGCGAGCCAGTCGCTGCTCGGCGCGCCGCCGATGACGGCGTAGGTGTCGAGCACGGACGAGGCCAGGCGGCCGCGCGAGGTGACGACGTGCATGGTGAGCTCGTCGCGGCGCGGGACGATCTTGCCGAGGTCGAGGCGGAGGCTGCTGTGGCCGGGGACGGAGACACCGCGGAGGCGGGGTACGTCGATCGTCCCGGCGCGGCCGTAGAGCGTGATGTCGGCGACGGCCGGTCCGGCGTCGGGGTTGACCAGCTCGAGCTGCGAGGTGTGGCCGGCGCCGGCACCGACGCCGGTGAACCACTGGTCGGCCGTGGTGATCGAGCACGGCACCCCGGCGAGCTGCTTGCCGCCGAGGCGGGAGCCGAACAGGCCGGGGGCGAGGTCCCCGTGGCCGTTGACCACGACCGGGCCGTCGCCCGAGCCGGCCGGCGTGGCCCTGCCCTGGGCGACCTGGATGCGGGAGGAGTCCTTGCCGACCTCGACCTCGAGCTCGCCGGAGGCGCCCTTCTCGTCGGTGGAGACCAGGGCGTCGGGCGATCCGGTCACCGGCGAGGGGCACACGACCGAGGCGCTGGTGAGCGGGGTGCGGGTCGGGGCCTGGCGCGACAGGGTCACGTCGCCGGGCTGGACGAGCAGCACGGCGAGGACGGTGAGGATCGGCAGGCCCACGGCCAGCGCCGTGGTCACGTCGACCTTGACGCGCCTGCTCGAGCGCGCGCCGGGGTTGGTGGGTGCGGGGGTGCTCATGACTCGCGCCTCCTGTTGGTCGTCGGGGCGCAGAGCACGGCGACCACCACGATCCCGAGCGCCTGCACGACGAGCAGCACGATCCGCAGCCACGACCGGGGGCCGTCCAGGGCGTGCGGGTCGAGCGCGTGGCTGACCTTCCAGGCCCGCGTGGACCGGTCCTCGGCGCTGGCCTGCACGAGCCCGCCGGACGCGTCGAGGGCGGCCGCGACGTCGCCGTCGGCGGGTGAGGGCAGGACGACGTACTCGATGCCGCGCCGGGCCAGGCTGTCGACGACCGGGGGCGTCGGGCGCGAGGTGAGAGCGCGGACGGTCTTGGTGAAGGCGGGGTCCTCGGCGGTCAGGTCGATGACCTCGTCCTCGCCGAGGGTGACGCCGTCGCCGCGGCGCACGTTGTAGGTGAGGCCGTGGTCGAGGTCGCCGCGGATGACGAGGATGCCGTGCTCGGGTCCGGTCATCGAGCTCTGGACCATGTACTCGGGGATGTCGGCCCCGCCGCCCTCGTCGAGGCGGTCCTGGGTGCCGGCGACGAACCAGCCGAGGCTGGTGAGGGGTACGGCGACCGCGACGGCCGCGACGGCGACGGCGAGCACACGGCGCCACGACCAGTCGGCGCGGGCGACGCGCAGCGCCATGCCCTGCGCGCCGATCATGGTGGCCACCACGAACGTGCCCTGGAGGACCACGACGAGCGCGCCGAGCCCAACGTCGGTGGTGACGGCGGCGAGCGAGAGCTGGAAGGCACCGAGCACGACGGCCACGAGGGCCGTCACGAACGCGACCATCCAGCAGACGATGACGGGGATCCGGGTCACGCGCGGCAGCAGCGCGAGCACGGCCAGCACGAGCAGGACCACGCCCCACCACCACGGCGCGCCGAGGTCGCCCATCCGCCCGGTGAGCAGGTCGCGGGCGTCGACGACGGGCGAAGGGAGCCGTCCGGCCTCGAGCAGCAGGCCCTCCCCCGCCCCGTGGATGACGGCGGGGATCCACCACGGCGACAGCAGGACGGGTACGACGCCGAGCGACGCGGCAGGCGGGCCCCACACCGAGCGGTCGGCCATCACGCTGCGCACGATCGCGAACGCGGCGGCGACGACGACCAGCCCGAGCACGAGGGCCGCCAGCCAGATCACCGGCGCGAAGGCCGTGCCGAGCGCCAGCAGCAGCGACACCCGCCAGGCCGCGCGCCAGCGGCGGTCCGGGTCGGGGTCGGCGAAGCCCAGCGCGGCGTGCGCGAGCCACGGGAAGAGCATGGCGACCACGACGGTGCCGATCCGGCCGTCGCCCCAGGCCCCGGAGACGACCGGGAGCAGGGAGTAGGTGGTGGCGCCCCACAGCAGGATGCCGCGCGGCGCGCCGGCCGGGGCGACCAGGCGGCCGACCACCCGCAGGAACCGCCAGGCGCCCCACAGCGAGACGGGGACGGCGAGGACGAAGATCGTGGAGACGGCCGGTCCGGGTCCGCCGAGCAGGCTGGCGAGCAGGGCCAGGGGCAGCACGTAGGGCATCGGCGGCACGGCGGTGCCACCTCCCAGGGCGTGCCACGAGGAGAGGTGGAGCTCCCACCAGTCGCGGGTGTTGGCCGGCATCGGCGAGAGGCCGCCGCCGGCGACGTCGCCGAACGCCGCGCGGGCGCCGACCATCGCGAGCAGGCCGAAGAGGGTCAGGAACACGGCGACCGGGTTGGTCAGGAAGCGGGCCACCACGCCGGTGTCCTCGGCGAGCATGTCCTCGTCGTCGGGGGCGACCGGCCGGGTCGGGGTGAGCGAGGGCGGAGCGACGGCCGCCTTGGCCTCGCGGCGGCGCTCGGCCACGTCGGAGGCCTGGTTGGTCAGGGCGTTGGCCACGTCGCCGAGGAAGTCGAGGCCGTGGCGGTAGGGCAGCCACGCCGGCGCGAGCAGCGGCTTGACGCTCTCGGGGGGCACCACCGCCTTGCCCCGGCGGGCGCGGCGGGCCTTGAGGATCTCGCGCGGCGAGCCGTAGAGGGAGACCAGCGCGGCCAGCTCGTCGAGGGCCTCGCCGACGGAGCGGACCAGCAGGAAGCCGATCATGCGCAGGAGGGTGCCGAGCCCGAGCCGGAGCAGCTGGAAGGGCAGCGACCGGCCCTGGGAGTTGACCAGCAGCGTGTAGAGCGCGGCCCGGCGCTCCTGGTAGTGCGTGTGGCGCCCGGTGATCGGCGTACGACGGATGCCGCGGTGGGCCGCCTCCGCGTGGAAGACGACGGCACCCGGCACGATGATCGTGCGGTGCCCGGCCGCGGCGGCGCGCCAGCCGAAGTCGACGTCGTTGCCGAAGATCGGAAGCTGGGTGTCGAAGCCGCCGAGCTCCTCCAGCACGCGACGGCGCACCAGCATGCCGGCGGTGTTGACCGCGAGGACGGTGCGGATGTCGTCGTGCTGGCCCTGGTCGTACTCGCCCCGCTCGAGGCCGGTCTCGCGGCGGCCGGTGCCGGAGATCGTGATGCCGAGCTCGAGGAGCCGCTTGAGCGAGGGCCACTCGCGCAGCTTGGGGCCGAGGATGTCGGCGTCGGGGTGCTCGGCCGCGGCGGCCAGCAGCGCCTCGAGGGCGTCCGGCGCCGGGTTGGCGTCGTCGTGCAGGATCCAGATCCACTCCGGGGCCTCGGGGCCCTCCTCGGGGATCTGGTCGAGGCCGTGCCGGACGGCCTGGGGGAACGTCGTGGAGCCGGGCACTGTGTGGGCCGGGCCGAAGGCCTGCCGCAGCAGGTCGGGGCTCTCGTCACGGCTGGTGGTGTCGACCGCGACCACGCGGCGGACCGGGACTGTCTGGCTGCGCAACCCGTCGATGACGGAGGGGAGCCAACGCGCCCCGTCGTGGCTGACGAGCAGCGCGGTCACCGAAGAATTCACGATCCCAGACCATAACGGCCCGGGCCTGAGGGTGGGCCGCCCGTCACGGGCGACCCCCTCACGCGTGTGCGCCCCGTCACCGGGGCGCCCCGCTCAGACTGCGCGCTTCTTCAGCTTGCGGCGCTCTCGCTCGGAGAGACCGCCCCAGATGCCGAAGCGCTCGTCGTTCACCAGTGCGGACTCGAGACAGTCGTCTCGCACCTCGCACGTCAGGCAGACCTTCTTGGCCTCCCTGGTCGATCCTCCCTTTTCGGGGAAGAACGCCTCGGGGTCAGTCTGTGCGCAGAGCGCACGGTCCTGCCAGCCCGCTTCTTCGGCGTCCCCGTCCAGGAGAAATAGTTCTCTCACGGCACTCGCCCTTTCGACCCGGTGTTGCACCCATCCCCGTTGTCCTCGTCGCCCGGTCAGATCGGCAGATGGTAGGGCGACCTGACCTGTTGCGACCACGAAGAACACTGTGGGAATTACATGCCTGTCGTACCCCTCTAGTCAAGCCGCCGTCTGGTATGGGCCGCAACCACCCGATCGGGCTATTGCCGCCGTGCGGCAAGGTATCCACATGCAGAAGATCACGGTGCTCTCCGGGGGTATGGGCGGGGCGAAGTTCCTGCAGGGACTGCTCCACGGCATCGCCTCGGGCACCCTCCCCGGCGTGGCGTCCGACGCCGAGGTCACGGTGGTGGCCAACACCGCCGACGACATCTGGGTGCACGGCCTCAAGGTGTGCCCCGACCTCGACACGGTCATGTACACCCTCGGCGAGGGGATCGACCCCGAGCGCGGGTGGGGACGCCGGGAGGAGACGTGGAGCGCCAAGGACGAGCTGGCGGCGTACGGCGTGGAGCCGACGTGGTTCGGCCTCGGTGACCGTGACCTCGCCACCCACCTCGTCCGCACCCAGATGCTCGACGCCGGCTACCCGCTGTCCGACGTCACCGCGGCGCTCTGCCGGCGCTGGCAGCCGGGCGTGCGTCTCCTGCCGATGACCGACGACCGGGTCGAGACGCACGTCGCCGTCGCCGACGCCGACTCCCCCAGCGGGCGCCGGGTCATGCACTTCCAGGAGTACTGGATCAGGCTGCGGGCCTCGGTCCCCGCCGAGACGCTGGTCTTCGTCGGGCTCGACGACGCCACGCCGGGGCCCGGCGTCATCGACGCGATCACCGACGCCGACCTCGTCGTGCTGCCGCCGTCCAACCCCGTGGTGTCGGTCGGCACCATCCTCGGAGTGCCGCGGGTGCGCGAGGCGCTGGGCGCCACCCGCGCCCCCGTCGTGGGCCTCTCCCCCATCGTCGGCGGCACCCACGTGCGCGGCATGGCCGAGCAGATGCTGACCGCGATCGGCGTCGAGGTCAGCGCCGCGGGGGTCGGCCTGCACTACGGCGCGCGGTCGGCCGGCGGGGTGCTCGACGGCTGGCTGGTCGACGAGGCCGACGCCGAGCAGGTCGGCCGGCTGACCGACGCGGGCCTGGCCTGCGTGGCGGTGCCGCTGATGATGACGTCCCCCGACGCCACCGCCGCGATGGCCGCGGCCGCCGTCTCGCTGGTGACCCCCGTCCGATGACCACGCTGACCGTCGTCGCGCCCGACGGCGCGCCCGAGGTGCGCCCGGGTGACGACCTCGCCGCGCTGCTGCTGCCCCTCGTCGACCTGGTCGACGGCGACGTCGTCGTGGTGACCAGCAAGGTGGTCAGCAAGTCCGAGGGCCGGGTCCGCGCCGGCACCCGCGACGAGGCCCTGCCCGGCGAGACGGCCCGCGTGGTCGCACGGCGCGGGCCGACCACCATCGTGCGCACCCACCACGGCCTGACCATGGCCGCCGCCGGCATCGACGCCTCCAACGTCGAGGCCGGCACGGTCGTGCTGCTGCCCGAGGACCCCGACGCCTCGGCCCGCCGCCTGCGGTCCGCGATCCACGAGCGCACCGGGCTCAACGTCGGCGTGGTCGTCACCGACACCGCCGGCCGCGCCTGGCGCGAGGGCCAGACCGACATCGCCGTCGGCGCCGCCGGGCTGCTGGTCAGCGAGGACTTCGCGGGCCGCGTCGACGGCCACGGCAACGAGCTGGCGGTCACGGCCCCGGCCGTCGCCGACGAGATCGCCGGCGCCTGCGAGCTCGCCCAGGGCAAGCTCGGCGGCCGCCCGTTCGCGGTGGTGCGCGGTCGCTCCGACCTGGTGCTTCCCGCGGGCGAGCACGGCACCGGGGCGGTCGCCCTGGTCCGGGCCGAGGGCGGCGACCTCTTCGGGTACGGCGCCCGCGAGGCCGTGCTCCGGGCGCTCCGCGGCGACGCCGCAGACCGGGCTCCCTTCGGCGCCCCGGCCGCCCCCGCCGAGCTGGCCGCCGCCGTGGCGGCCGTGCTGGGCGTGCCGGCCGCGGAGGCGCCGTACGGGCTGGAGGTGGGGGTGGGCGCGGAGCACGCGCCGGTGCTCGCCGCGCTCGCCTTCGCGCACGGCTGGGAGCTCGTCCCCGACACGGCCGGCGCCCGAGTGGCCGGTCGGGTCGGAGTGCGCCCGGTCACTCCGTAGACTCTGCCCTCGACCCAGACCCGCCAGAACCGAGGAAGCCGACCCGTGGCAAAGAAGCAGGCCAAGTCCGACCGCCAGGCCGTGATCGCGGCGACCCTGAAGAAGCAGAAGACCGCCGACCAGCGGCGCGGCTTCATGATCGTGGGCGTCTGCACGGTGGTGGCGGTGCTCATCGTCGGTGCCGCCGCGTTCCAGCCGATCAAGGACTGGTGGGACCTGCGCCAGTTCAAGGGCAAGGACCTCGCCTCGATCGGCGCCCCGGCCTCGGTCTGCCAGAAGGTGACGACCAAGAAGGCCGACGGCAACCAGGACCACGTGCCGCAGACCCAGACGGTCGACTACAAGGACGCGCCGCCGGCGTTCGGCGCCCACTGGAACGTCGCCGGCCTCGCACCCGCGCCGATCTCGCGCAAGCTCTACACCGCTGACGACCGGCCGGCCCTCGAGGCACTCGTGCACAACCTCGAGCACGGCTACACGATCCTCTGGTACGACGACACCATCGCGAAGAACGACACCGACATGAAGGAGCTGCAGGCGATCGCGGACAAGCTCAGCAGCACCACCAACTACCGCGACAAGTTCATCGCCGCGCCGTGGACCTCAGCCGACGAGGGCGGCGCGAAGTTCCCCGCGGGCCAGCACGTCGCCTTCACCCACTGGTCGGCCGGCGGTTCGGGCAACACCGACACCAGCAAGCAGGAGGGTGTCTTCCAGTACTGCTCGGCGATCTCGGGCGAGAGCCTCAGCGACTTCATGCTGAAGTACCCCTACACCGACTCCCCCGAGCCCGGCGCGATGTGATTGCCGGGTGATCCGGCGCCGGCCTCGCGTGGCCCCTGAGAGGGCTACGTGAGGTCGGCGCGGTCGGCCTCCTTGAGTCCGGCCACCACGTCCTTGACCCGCTGGGCGTGCGCCCGCGTGGTCACCAGCAGGGCGTCCGGGGTGTCCACGACGACGACGTCGTCGAGCCCCACCACCGCCACGACGCGGCCCGACCGCGGGACGACGAGCCCGGTCGCATCCAGGGCGCGCACCAGGGCGTCGTCGCCGAGGACGGTCACGTCCTTGGCCTCGCCCTCCAGCAGCGTGGCGAGCGAGTCGAAGTCGCCGATGTCGTCCCAGCCGAAGCTCGCGGGCACGACGGCCACCCGGCCCGCCGCGGCGGCCGGCTCGGCCACGGCGTGGTCGAGCGCGATCTTCGGCAGGTCGGGCCACAGCTCGTCGAGCCGGGTCAGGTCGGCGGCGATGGTGCGCAGCGTCGCGGCGAAGTCGGGGTGCCACTGCGCCAGCAGGTCCAGCAGCACCCGCGGCCGCACCACGAACATGCCGGCGTTCCACCGGTAGGCACCCGTCTCGAGGTAGCCCTCAGCCACCTCGGTCGACGGCTTCTCCACGAACTCCAGCACCGACCGCGCGCCCGGACGGCCCGCGAGCTCCTCGCCGAGGTGGATGTAGCCGAACGCCGAGGACGGGAAGGTCGGCTCGATGCCGAGGGTGACCAGCCAGTCGTCCCGCGCGGCCTCGACGGCGGTGCGTACGGCGTCGGCGAACCGGTCGGGGTGGGCGATCACGTGGTCGGCGGCGAACGAGCCCATCACCGCGTCGGGGTCCTGCCGCTCGAGCACCGCGGCCGCCAGGCCGATCGCGGCCATCGAGTCGCGAGGCGAGGGCTCGGCCAGCACGGACTCCGGCACCAGCGCTGCCAGCTGGGCCGTCACGGCCTCGCGGTGCGGCCGCCCGGTCACGACCAGGAAGCGCTCCCCCACCAGCGGCTCGAGCCGGTCGTGGGTGTCCTGGAGCAGGGAGCGTCCGGTGCCGGTCAGGTCGTGGAGGAACTTGGGCGAGGAGGACCGGGACAGCGGCCACAGGCGCGTCCCGGCTCCGCCGGCGGGGATGACGGCCCAGAAGCTCTCGATGGCAGGCATGCCGAGGAGCCTAGGGTCTGGGCTCCTAGGGTGGGCGGGTGACCACCTTCGCCACCGTCCTGTCCGGCCTGCTGCGGACCGACCCGGGCCGCCCGCTCGTGACGTTCTACGACCACGCGACCGACGAGCGCGTGGAGCTGTCGGTGACGACGTACGCCAACTGGGTGGCCAAGGCCGCCTCGCTGCTCGCCGACGAGCACGACCTCGAGCGCGGCCAGACGATGTACGTCGACCTCCCGCCGCACTGGCTCACCCCGGTGTTCCTCGGCGCGGCCTGGACCGTGGGCCTCGTCGTGGGCGACGCCGAGGACGCCGACGTGGTCGTGACCGGACCCGACGGGGTCGCCTCGTGGGCCGGCCGGGCCGACGAGGTGGTGGTCCTGGCCTGCTCGCTGCGGCCGATGGGGGTCCGCTTCGCCGACCCGCTGCCGGCCGGCGTCCACGACGTCGGGATCGAGATCTGGGGCCAGCCGGACGCCTTCACGCCGTGGGACCCGCCGACGGGTGACGACGACGCGCTGCCCGGGGTGACCCAGGCCGAGATGTGGAGAACGGCCGCCGCCGGGAGTCTCCTCACCGACGGCGGCCGTCTCCTGTCGGAGGCGAACCCGGCTTCCCCACCGGGGTTCGCCACCTTCGTGGAACCGCTCGCTCGGAGCGGCTCGCTGGTCCTGGTCTCCCACGCCGAACCGGGGTGGCTGGAGGCGACGTACACCTCCGAGCGCGCCACGGCTCGCTTCCCTTGCGCGGACCAGGGGTCCGGGGCCGACTAGCTCCCGCTATCCGGCCAGGTCATAGGCCTGCATCCCCTCACCCATGAAGCGGCGCTTGGCGAAGCCGCTCTCGGTGCCCTGGAAGAGCCACAGGTAGCCCGTCGCCTTCTCGCGGGCCAGCACGTCCGGGTGACCTGTGAGGGACTCGTCGCTGATCCCGATGAACCAGTCGTAGGGCGTGAGGTCCAGGCCCACCGTCTTCGGCGAGGTCAGGCCGCCGGGGCCGTTGCCGGGGTAGAGCGTGAGCCGCGAGCCCTTGCGGAACAGGCTGTCCGGCGCGCCGTCGCCGTCCCAGCGGCCGACCGGGATCTGGGTCCCGGCGTCGATGGCGCCGTGGGCGACGTAGCTCATCTTGAGGCCCGCCAGCCCGTTGCCGGGGTAGATCCGGATGTCGTGCCCGGCCGGCTGCCCCATGAGGTCGGGGTAGCCGTCGCCGGTCATGTCGCCGACCGCGGCGAGCAGGCCGACCTGGCCGAAGCCGGTGCCGATCTGGATCGCCTTGCCGAAGTGGCCGGTGCCGTCGCCGCGACGGAGGTAGAGCACCCCGGTCGTGGCGTTGCGGGTGATGATGTCGCCGAAGCCGTCGCGGTCCCAGTCGCCGGCGTTGAGCAGCCGGTTGGCGCTGGAGACGTCGATCCCCGTGGGGATGGCCGGCCCGAGGTCGAAGGTGCCGTTGTTGGGCAGGATCGCCAGGGTGTTGCCGGTGCGGGTCAGCAGGTCGGGCGTCGGGCCGGCGGTCAGGTCGGCCCCGGCGAGCGAGTCGGGACCCATCGCCCGGTTGACCGGGCCCAGGGCGTGGCCGAACGTGCCGTCGCCGTGCGAGGGCAGGACGTACGCCGGCTCGCCGGCCGCGCGGACCAGCAGGTCGCCCAGCCCGTCGGCGTTGTAGTCGCCGTAGCCGGTGATGGTGTCGTACTTCCCCCAGCTGCCGGCCAGCGGGACCGCGGCGGCGAACGCCTTGGTGCCGGTGCCGGCGTACAGCCACAGCTTGCCGGTCCGGTCGCGGGCCAGCAGGTCGCCGAACCCGTCACCGTTGACGTCGCCGGTCGCCGCCAGCTTGTCGTAGCCGGCGAAGCCGGTGCCGACGTAGCGGCGCAGGAAGCCGCCCTGGCCGCTGCCGAGGTAGGT
Organism: Nocardioides ginsengisegetis; assembly: GCF_014138045.1. NCBI lineage: Bacteria > Bacillati > Actinomycetota > Actinomycetes > Propionibacteriales > Nocardioidaceae > Nocardioides > Nocardioides ginsengisegetis. The sequence continues at coordinate 672,228 of NZ_JACGXA010000001.1, read as the reverse complement.
GTTGAGGGCGCCGTCGGAGGTGCGGCGGGCCACGAGGTCGTTGCGCCCGTCGCCGTTGACGTCACCGACGGCGGTGACCAGGTCGCGCCCCTGGAAGGCCGTGCCCGGCTTGATCGCGGCGCCGAAGCCGCCCTTGCCGTCGCCGGGCAGCACGCGGGACGTGCCGTCGGCCGCCTGCACCAGCAGGTCGCCCTCGCCGTCGCCGGTGATGTCGCCGGTCGGGGTGACGGTGTCGCCCGCGGCCACCTCGACCGGCACGGTCGCGGCGGGCGCGAAGCCCGTCATGCCGCCGGTCGGCAGGATGAACGCCTGGCCGTCGCTGGCCCGGCGCACGATGAGGTCGGGGTTGACCGTCGAGGCGAGGTTGGACTCGAGCTGGCGTCCGGCCCAGCCGCGCTGCGCCTCGGCGGCGAGCTTGCGGATGTCGGGGATCCGGGCGTAGAGGTAGCGGCCCGGGCAGGCGGTCTGGCCGGCGTCGCGGTGGCCGTTGATGGCCTGAAAGTACTTCGAGCCGACCCACTGCTTGGTGCTGGCGGCGTTGACGCCGTGCAGCGACAGCTTCCAGGCGAAGAGGGCGCCGTAGGCCTGCACCATCGCCTCGGACGGCTGCTTGATGTCGTAGTTGCCGATGGCCGACATCGCGAAGGAGTAGTCGTTGTAGCCCAGGGTGTGGGCGCCGACGACGGGGCGGTCGATGCCGCCGTACCGGGCCTCCCAGATGCGGCCGAAGCGGTCGACCACGAAGTTGTAGCCGATGTCGCTCCAGCCCTTGGACTGCGTGTGGTACGCGTAGATGCTCCGGATGATGCCCGGCACCTCGTTGCGCGTGTAGTCGTTGGCGTTGACCGTGTGGTGCACGAAGCCGGCGTGCACCTCGTAGTAGTGCAGCGAGCTCTTGTCGCGCATCGACTCGTCGGCACCCCACTGGGCACGGGAGTAGATGACGGGCTTGGGCGTGTACGTCGCGGCCGACATCGAGATCGCGCCGTCGCTGGACGTGGTGCCGGACGTCGTGTCCACCAACGTGTCGTCGGCGAGCGCCTCGGCCTCGACCAGCGACGCCGGGTCGCCGGTGCTGCCGTCCATGGTGTTGGTGTCGAGCGCGCCGCGCTCGGTGACCGTGCGGGTCGGGGTGCCCGGGTCGATCACGGCGAGCTTCATGTCGGCCGGCACGACGCCGCTCTTCGACAGCGCGCGGATCTGGACCTGGTCGACGTCACCGACGATGACGGGCTCGGTGCCGGGGCGGCTGTGCCGGCCCTCGGCGGAGTTCGGGTCGGGGGCGTGGTCGGCGTCGTAGGGCAGCAGCGACCAGTCGGTCCACGTGTCGCCCGTGCGGGTGCGCAGCTGGAAGCTGAGCGTCTGCTCGGTCATCTGCACGCCGTGCTCCCAGGTGACGCCGATGGCGCCGTAGCCGGTGACCGGCTCCGGGACGCTGGTGACCTGCGTGCTACCCGGCAGCATGCCCGGCTTGCTCCGGGCGTTGGCGGTGACGCGGCCCGGCACGAGGCTCGAGGTCTTGTGACCGGCGGCGGCAGGCGCCGCGGTCAGCGCGACCTCGGTGACGTCGGGGTCGACCGGCGCGGCCGGCAGCACCGACTCCTTGGCCTGGGCCTTCGTGTACGCCGACAGGCTGGCGGCCGGGTGGCCCGCCGAGGCGCCCCGGGAGGGCTCCTCGCGGACGACGTCGAGGCTGATGACGCTGGCGGCAGGGGTGAGGGCAGCCAGCACCAGGCCGAGGGCCAGCAGCTGCTGACAGGCGGTGACATAGCGGGTCTTGCTCGGTGGCATGGGCTGTTCTCCAGTGCGGGGGAAGTTCACACGTTGCGCAACTTTCACATGAGTCACACAGGCACCGGAAGGGAAAGTGAGTAACTACAACCGTGTAATTTCCACTCGACACGCCGCCACTATTCAGATTTGTCAATCCCGCTCAGGCTCACGTGCAGGTAACCGTTGCCCAACGGTGACCTGCACGCAGGCTGGAACGGGGGCTGGAACCGGGGCTGGAACGGGGCGACCCGCAGGTCAGATGTCCGCGCCGACCTCTTCGTCGGCGTCGAACTCGTCGGTCTGGTCCGGCTCGTTGCCGTCGTCCTCGTCGTAGTGCAGGTAGCGGATGCCGGCGTCGGTGTCGCCGTCGAAGCCGACCTTGCCCTGCTCGAGCACGATCACACGGTCGCACATCTTGCGGACCGAGGCGGTGGCGTGCGAGACGTAGAAGAGCGTGCGACCGCTGTCGCGGATCTCCTGCATCTTCTCCATGCACTTCTTCTTGAACGGGCGGTCGCCGACGGCGAGCACCTCGTCGGCCAGGAAGATGTCGGAGTCGACGTGCACGGCGACCGCGAAGCCGAGGCGGGCGAACATGCCGGAGCTGTAGTTGCCGACGGGCGTCTCGAGGAAGCGGCCGATGTCGGCGAACTCCACGATGTCGTCGAACTTCCGCTTGGTCTCCGCCTCGGACATGCCGAGGATGGCGGCGTTCAGGAAGACGTTCTCGCGACCGGTCAGCTGCGGGTGGAAGCCGGCGCCGGTGGCGATCAGGCCGGAGATCCGGCCGCGGGTGAGCACCTGTCCCCCGTCGGGGCGCATGACGCCCTGGACGAGCTTGAGCAGGGTGCTCTTGCCGGAGCCGTTGAGCCCCATCAGGCCGATCGACTCGCCCTGCTTGACCTCGAAGTTCACGCCGTCGAGCGCCTTGAACGTGTCGGAGACGTCCTGGCCCTTCATCATCGCCACGGTCACCTGCTTGAAGGTGCGGTGGTAGCGGAGCTTGAACTCCTTCGTCACGTTGTCGACGACGATGGAGGTGTCGGAGGAGTAGGTCATCAGAGGCGCTCCGGGATGCGGTTCTCGAGCCGCGAGAAGATCAGCTGGGCCACGACCAGGAGCACCGCCGACAGCACCAGCGCGTAGGCACCGTGCTGGAAGAGGTGGTCCGGCATGGCCGGTCCCCCGCTGGCCTGCTTGATCTGCTCGCCCTGGTCGCTGGGGATGCCGACCCAGAAGGCCCGCTGGAAGAGGATGACCGCGTCCGCGATCGGGTTGGCGAGGTAGGCCTCGACGTGCCCGTGGAAGCGCTGCGGGACGATCGAGAAGGGATAGATCATCGGCACGCCGAAGCGCACGAAGTTGGTCAGGATGTTGACCGCGCTCGCGAAGTCGCGGAAGAACACGTTGGCCGCGCTGAACATCAGGGCCAGCGCGGTGCCGAGCATCATGATGATGAAGATCGCCATGAGCCCCGCGAGCAGGCCGATCGCGTCCGGCCGCCAGCCGTAGAGCAGGTCGACGATCAGCAGGATGATGACCTGCGGGACGACGTGGTAGAGCGAGACCAGCATCGAGGCCACGGGGAACATCTCCCGGGGCATCGCCATCTTCTGCACCAGCCCCTTGTTGCGCACGATCGAGCGGGTGCCGGCGTTGAACGTCTCGATGAAGAAGTGCACGACGATCAGCGCGGAGAAGACGTGCACCGCGAAGTGCGGCACCGACTGGTGCAGCTGGAGCAGGTAGCCCATCACGAACCAGTAGATGAAGAACTGGCTCAGCGGGTTGATGTAGGACCAGATCAGGCCGAGGAACGAGCCGGAGTAGCGCGCGCTGACCTCACGGCGTACGAGCAACCGCAGCAGGTAGCGGCGCTGGAACACCGAGAGCAGGCCCATGTTGGCCGACGGCGAGCCGAGCTCGGCGTCGACCACCCGCACGGTGTGGCCGCCCGCGACGTCAGTCATCGGCGCCGGGCTTCCCCTCGGTCCAGGGGCGGAACGTCTCGTCCCACGCCTCGGGCGAGGTGATGTGGGCCAGGCTGGCGCGGTACTGCTCGGCCAGGCGCGGCCACTCACGGCGGTAGCGGTCGTGGATCGCGATCGTGCGCTTCATCAGGTCACGGAAGAGCTCGGGGTCACGCTGGTAGAACGCCGCGGAGGTGCCGTCGTTCATCGAGACGATCGCCGAGTCGTACGACGCCAGCCGGTACCACTTCGCGTCCATCGCCCGGACCTCGGCCTCGGGGTGCTGGCGCGACAGGGCCCGCGGCGGCTTCAGCTGGCGCAGCGGCTGGAGCCCGGCGCTGACCAGGGTGGACAGGCGGCCCGGGATCTCGTTGCCGTCCTTGCCCTTGCGCGGGGGCTTCTCGCGGCGCACGGCCGGGAAGGCGTCGGGGTCGGCCTCGAGCCGGGCGTCGGAGAACTGCTTGCGGAAGGCGTTGACGTCGGCCAGGCGCGTGGCGAGCAGCCCGTGCAGCCCCTCCGGGCCGGCGAGCACGTCCTCCATCGCCATCAGCCGCAGCTCGGCGGTGGAGTACTGCATCGAGACCAGGTGGGCGATCTGGTGGTTGAGGCTCTCGCGCACCATCCGGCCGCCCTTGGGGTAGGGCGAGTGCAGCAGCGCCGCGACGAGGCGGTTGCGGTGGTGGAAGTAGGCCTGCCAGTCCAGCGCGTCGTTCTTGTCGGTCCACGGGACGTGCCACACGGCGGCACCGGGGAACGTGACGGTCGGGTAGCCGGCAGCCTTGGCGCGCAGGCCGAACTCCGAGTCGTCCCACTTCAGGAACAGCGGCAGGGAGAGGCCGATCTCCTCCAGCACCTGGCGCGGGATCAGGCACATGAACCAGCCGTTGAAGTCGACGTCCACGCGCTTGTGCAGCCAGCGGCTCGAGCGCAGGTTGCGGGCGGCGAAGTCCCAGTCGGAGTAGGTGTCCAGCGGCGACTGCCACCAGAAGCGCCACGGCTGGACGATCTCGCCGAAGCTGTGCAGCCGCGAGCGGGAGTAGATCGAGAACATGTGACCGCCCACGATCGTGGGCCGGCGGGCGAGGTCGCCGAAGGTGACCGCGCGGATGACGCCCTCGGGCTCGCAGACGACGTCGTCGTCCATCATCATCGCGTAGGTCGCGGTGCCCTTGCGGACCGACTCGAGCTGGCCGCGGGCGTAGCCGCCCGAGCCGCCGAGGTTGCCCTGCTCGATGATCCGCAGGGTGGAGCCGAGGGACGCCTCCGCCTTGGCGAAGTCCGGGGAGTCGACGACCTTCTGGGTGCCCTGCTCCATGACCAGCACCTGGTCGAGGTAGGGACGCAGCACCTCGTCCTCGCCGAGCTGGCCGAGCAGCTTGGCGCAGAAGTCGGGGCGGTTCATCGTCGTGATCGCGATGTCGACGGTGCCGTGCTGGGCGCGGTCCTCGGGGACCTCCGCGGTCCACTCGGCCGACTCGACGACGGCGTCCTCGTCACCGGAGACGACGTTGTACCAGTACCAGCCGCCGTCGACGAAGGGCTTCAGCGTCAGCTCGAAGGTGAACGTGCCGGAGGCCTGGTCTCCGGTGCTGGCGGAGTCGACGCGCTGCGAGCGGCCGTTGGCCATCGACTTGTAGACGATCACCGACGCGCCGCGGCCGGCGAGCTTGACCGTCAGCGTCACGTCGGTGACGACGGTCCAGCGGCGCCAGTAGCTCGCGGGGAACGCGTTGAAGTAGGTGCCGAACGAGAGCCGCTCCCCCGCCTTGACGCGCATGGCGGTGCGGGACTCGATCTGGTCCGGGTGGATCGCCCGGCCGGTCGAGGTGGACTGCCGGATCGCCGCGTTGTTGAGGTCCTTGGCGGCGCGGTTGCCGCCGACCTCGTACTTGTCGGCGTCGAGCCGGGCCTCCTCGGGGTCGACGTACAGCGCGAGGACGTCGTAGTCACGGTCGAGGGGCAGGATCTGTCGCTGCAGGAGTCGGGTGCTCATTCGTCAACGCCTCCGCTGGTCAGGGCCGCGCCGTCGGCGAAGTGCGGCTTCAGCTTGTTCTCGTACATCGACAGCGCCGAACCGATCGCCATGTGCATGTCGAGGTACTTGTAGGTGCCGAGGCGGCCGCCGAACAGCACCATCGGCTCGGCCTTGGCCAGCTCGCGGTACTTCAGCAGCTTCTCGCGGTCCTCGGCGGTGTTGATCGGGTAGTAGGGCTCGTCGTCGTCCTCGGCGAACCGGGAGTACTCGTGGACGATGACGGTCTTGCCCGAGATGTAGGTGCGCTCGGGGTGGAAGTGCTTGAACTCGTGGATCCGGGTCCAGGGCACGTCCTGGTCGTTGTAGTTCATCACCGCGCAGCCCTGGAAGTCGTCGACCTCCTTGACCTCGGCCTCGAGGTCGACGGTGCGCCACGACAGGCGCCCCTCGGAGTTGCCGAAGTACTCGTCGACCGGGCCGGTGTAGACGATCGGGACCTTGCCCTTGAACTCGTCGGCGACGTCGAAGAAGTCGGTCTCGAGGCGGACCTCGATGTTGGGGTGGTCGGCCATCTTGGTCAGCCAGGCGGTGTAGCCGTCGACCGGGAGGCCCTCGTAGGTGTCGTTGAACCACCGGTTGTCGAAGTTGTAGCGCACCGGGAGCCTGGTGATGATGTCCGCGCTCAGCTTGGTGGGGTCGGTCTGCCACTGCTTGGCGGTGTAGCCCTTGATGAACGCCTCGTAGAGGGGGCGACCGATCAGGGAGATCGCCTTCTCCTCCAGGTTGGTCGCCTCGGCGGTGTCGATCTCGCTGGCCTGCTCCGCGATCAGCGCGCGCGCCTCGTCGGGCGTGTGGCTCTTGCCGAAGAACGTGTTGATCAGCGCGAGGTTCATCGGCAGGGAGTAGACCTGCCCGGCGTACTGGCCGAAGACCCGGTGCTGGTAGTTGGTGAACGACGTGAACCTGTTGACGTACTCCCAGACCTTCTCGTTGGAGGTGTGGAAGAGGTGCGCGCCGTAGACGTGCATCTCGATGCCGGTCTCGGGGTCGGCCTCGCTGTAGGCGTTGCCGCCCAGGTGGTGGCGGCGCTCGAGGATCAGGACCTTCAGGCCCAGCTCGTTGGCGCAGCGCTCCGCGACCGTGAGGCCGAAGAAGCCGGAACCGACGACGACGAGGTCGGGGGTGTCGGACACGGACAAGGGGTGCTCTCCTGACGGTTGGGCCCTCGGGATTGACGCGGCGGCAAGTCTAGCGACGGTGGGGCGGGGGCTCGGGCACGCGACGCATCCCCCGCGCGGAGCCGATGGCCCGGATCACATTGCGCGCCTCGGCCCTGCCGCCCCGGACCGGGCTCAGCAGGACGACGGCGAGCGCGATCAGGTAGGGCTTGAGGCGCACGAGGAGGTTCTCCCCGTAGCGGAAGTGCACGACGAAGAGGTTGCGGAACATGTAGAACCCCTTCCACCCGGCCAGGTCGTGCTGCTGGTCGAAGTCGAGCTGGCGGACCAGCACGGCGTCGCGCACCGCCCAGATCCGGTAGCCGGCCCGGCGGGCGCGGACGGCGAAGTCCACGTCGTCGTAGAAGATGAAGTACGACGGGTCCGGGAACCCGATCGTGTCGATCACGTCGCGGCGGACCATGAACCCCTCGAAGGCGACGTTCTGGATCTCGACCCGCTCCGGCATCGCCGCGCGCGTGCCGAACTCCGTCTCGACCATGCCGGTCTTGGGCTTGATCGCGAGCGGGTTGCGCAGGTCGAAGCGGGTCGCGGCCTTCTCGACCAGGTGTCCGTGGGTGTCCTCGCGGACCGACATCAGGCACGCCTCGTCCTGGGCCATCAGCGTGGCCAGGCAGTCGGGCGCGGGCACGACGTCGTCGTCGACCAGCCAGATCCGGTCGAAGCCGGCCTCGTAGGCCTGCTGCACGCCGAGGTGGAAGCCGCCGGCGCCGCCGAGGTTCTCCGGCATCGTGGTGATCCGCAGCGGCAGGTCGTTGCGGCCCAGCACCTGGGCGGTGTGGTCGCTGCTGGCGTTGTCGATGACGAACACCGCATCCGGGGGGTGCGTCTGCTGGGCGAGCGCGTCGAGCATCCCGACCAGCAGGTCGGCGCGGTTGAACGTGACGATGACGACCGCGACGCTCTCGGGGGTCCCGGGCGTCACCGCAGGAACCTCCGGTGGCCGGTGAAGTCGCCGCGGAGGCCGGCGTACATGGCGCGGGCGCTGAGGGCGAGACGCGCGGGGCGCGGGCGGGTGAAGGTGTAGAACCACACGGTCTTGGCGACGAACATCAGGGCGTGCGGCCAGCCGCGGTAGTCGCGCAGGTTGAGCAGGTTGTTGCGGGCCATGCAGTAGTGCTTGAGGTCGCTCGGGCTGTGGTTGTACGTCGTCCTGCCGAACATCATCGGCGTGCCGAGCTCGCCCACGCTGGGGTGGCACACCCGGGCGTCGACGATCGTGCCGATCCGACCGCCGGCGCGCTCGGCGCGGAGGCGGTACTCGTGGTCGTCGCCCCAGATGAAGAACTCCTCGCGGGGCAGGCCGATCCGGTCGACCAGGTCGCGGGTGACCAGCACGCCGTTGAACGGGATCACCACGTCCCGGATCACGCCGTCGGGGGCCGCGGCGGCGACGTCGGCCATCCGGTGCACGACGCGGGTGCCGCCCGGGAGCCGGATCGGGAAGACCAGGCGGCCGGGGTCGGCCTCGTCGACCACGACCGGGCCCCAGAAGTCGAAGTCCCCGCGGTGGGCCAGCAGGGTGCCCAGCGAGTCGGCGTCGGGGAGCCCGTCGTCGTCCATCAGCCAGGCCAGGTCGGCGCCGACGTCCATCGCCCAGGCGAGCCCGTCGTGGAAGCCGCCGGCGCCGCCGCGGTTCTCGGTCAGGGTGTGGGCCCGGACACCGTCCTGGGCCGCCAGCCACTCCCCCGTGCCGTCGGTCGAGGCGTTGTCGACCACCAGGATCTCGTCGACCCCCGGCACCTCGCGCAGCCGCGCGACCAGCCGCTGGAGCAGCTCGAGCCGGTTGAAGGTGACGACGACGGCGGCGATGCGCGGGCGCACGGTCGGCTGGTCGGTCACGGCTCACACCCTAGGGGGACCGTCGGACATCCCCGAAGTCGTGGTGAGGAGACCCTCACCACGGACGCCGCTGGTGCTCGGTGGTGAGGAGCGAGCGCCAGCGAGCGTCTCGAAACCCCCGAGCACCCGGCACCACACCACTCGGTGGTTGAGGAGCGAGCGCCAGCGAGCGTCTCGAAACCTCCGAGCGCTAGGTACGACGGCGTGCAAGGAACGGCAGCACGTCGAAGTCACCCCGGATGAGGGCTTCCTTCTTCGCCCGACTCCAGCCGGCCAGCTGCTTCTCGAAGGCGAAGGCCGCGCCCACGTGCTCGAACTCCCCCGACCAGACCAGCGTCACCGGCCGGCGTTTGCGAGTGTAAGCCGCGCCTTCGTCCGTGCAGTTGTGCTGCCACACCCGGTGCTCGAGGTTGCGCGTGCTGCCCACGTAGTAGGTCCCGTCACTGCAGCGGAGCATGTAGACGAATGCGGCCATGCCCCAGACCCTGCTGCCCGTCCGCACCGGCGGCAACCAACCCCTGGCTCGCCTGTGGACGGCCGCGTGGATCAGGTGTGGTTTCGAGACGGTTGCCAGCGCAACCTCCTCAACCACCGAATCGCGATCCCCCACCCTCGGAGGTTTCGAGACGGTTGCCAGCGCAACCTCCTCAACCACCGAGGGCAGCAGCCAGGGTCAGCAGGCGGCGCCGAGGTCGTCGGACTGGTTGGCGGCGTAGCCGTCGTGGAGGGAGCCGACCGAGCCGCCGGTGACGACGTCGCCGGAGTGGCTGCGAGCCTTCGTGGGTGCGGGGGCGGTGCCGTCGGCGCGGGCGATCGCCTCCTTGACCTTGCGGTGGATCAGCCCGATGTCCGGCTGGGAGGTGACGATCATCGGGGGCACCAGCGACAGGGTCGAGACCTTCTGGCCCTTGGCCTTCAGCGCCAGCTGCATGAACGTGTCGACCTCGCTGGCCGGGATGTCGGTGGAGATCATCGCGGAGCTCGCCTTGGCGATCTGCTCGAAGTTCCGGACCGCGACCTGCGGGCTGATCTGGTTGAGCATGGCGTTCATGACGCACTTCTGGCGCGCCATCCGCGAGTAGTCGTCCGAGCCGTCGCGGGCCCGGGCGAACCAGAGGGTGTCATGGCCGTTGAGCTTGCGGACGCCCGGCTGGATGTAGCCGGTGACGTCGGAGCCGAGGCCGCCGACCGGGATCGGCGAGCGGACGTTGAGGGTGACGCCGCCGACGGCGTCGACAAGGTCCTTGAAGCCCTCGAGGTTGACCATGGCCCAGTAGTTGATGCGCAGGCCGGTGATGCCCTCGATGGCCATGATCGTGGCGTCGACGCCGGGGTTCTCCGACTTGGGGAACAGCTCGGTGTTGTCGCCGGCCCAGGTGCTGACGCCGTTGAGGTAGTCGGCGTCGAAGCCGTCGGGGAACTGCTCGTCCATGACCGTCCCCTTGCGGAACGGGAAGTTCTCCATGTTGCGCGGCAGCGCGATGAGGACGGTGCGACCGGTCTTCGCATCGATGCTGGCGACGGTCATCGAGTCCGGACGCAGGCCCCAGCGGCCGGCACCGGAGTCGCCACCGAGCAGGAGCACGTTGAAGCGGCCGTCGTGGGCGTCGGTGACGTGGTTGCCGCCGAACATCGTCAGCATGAAGTCGCGCTGGACGCCGACGAGGTGCGCGCCGAACAGCAGCGACCCGGCGACGGAGAGGCACAGCACGCCGTTGAGGCCGACGGCCGCACGGCGGTGCTGGATCGCGAGGCTGAGCGGCTGCCCGATCCGCCAGGCGTCCATGAACAGCCCGGCCCAGCCGATCGCGACGAGCATCAGCGCGAAGCGGAGCAGCCCGAGCAGCACGGTGTTCGAGACGAGGTAGAAGAGGAGCTCGTGCCAGAGCAGTCCGACGGCGAGCGTCAGCACGATCGTGATCGCGGACACGAACCAGATGCGGATCGCCGTACGCCCCACCTTGCGGTTGCCGGCCACGAGCTGGGCCGACCCCGGGAGGACGAGGGTCATCAGCATCAGGGCCATGGCCCGACGGAAGCGCACACGGGCCGCGCGGTCACCCGTCGTGAAACGGGACTGTCCGTGGCGGTCGTGCAACCCGGGGGAAGAAACGGGTGGCATCGAGATGCCTCTCTGCTGGTCGTGCTGTGGGGAAGAGGACGCCGGGGCGTCGGGATCGTGCCCGGCAAGTATCACCAGTCACAGGCGTCACAGAGAGGTACGACGCGCCGACGGCGACCGATCGGCTCAGTCCCCGCGGTGGCGCCCCGACTCGATCTCCTGCCGCTTGGCGAGCCGGTGCGCCCGCCGGATCTCGGCCTCGCGCATCCGGCGCACCTCGTCGGGCGTCTCCGGGACGAGCGGCGGGACCTCCCGCGCGCGGCCGTCCGCGTCGATCGCGACGAACACGAAGTAGGCCGAGGCGACGTGGAGCGCGCTGGTCGAGGGGTCGTTCCACGGCTGGGTCTCGACCCTCACGCCGATCTCCATCGAGGACCGTCCGGCCCAGTTGACCTGGGCGAACGTGCGCACGATGTCACCGACGTGGACGGGCTCGAGGAAGGCCATCTCGTCCATGGCGGCGGTCACCGCCGGACCGCCGCTGTGGCGCTGCGCGACCGCCCCGGCCGTGGAGTCGGCGAGCTTCATGATCTCGCCGCCGTGCACGTTGCCGAGCAGGTTGGCCTCGCGTCCCGACGTCATGATGGCCAGCGACACGCGCGCGTAGGAGGGTGATCGAGGACTCGTATCGGACGGCATGGCGGCACGGTAGCGTCACCGCCATGTCTGACCGTCCCCGTGGCAATGGCGGTCCCGAGGACGGGACTCCTGAGTACAACTGGCTCTACGGCAAGAAGGGCCAGCAGCCCAACGACGCCGACGCGACGCGCGCCGTCCCGCAGCAGCCGCGCCCCGACGAGACCCAGGTCATGCCGGCCGCCTCGAAGGACGCCCGCGGCCAGCAGGCGCCGCGACCGACCGACCCGCCGCGCCAGTACCGCCCGACATCCCGCCCCACCCCTCCTCCGGTCGCGCCCGCGCCGGGTGGGTCCGGCGGCTCCGGCCGCGGCTCCGGCCGCCGGTTCGGCGGGGGCCTGCGTCGCCCCCGGATCCGGCCCGTCCGCTGGGTCATCCTGCTGGTGCTGCTTTACATCGCCTACCTGGTTATCGTGCCGTTCTTCGCGTGGAGCAAGGTGCACAAGGTCTCGTGGGAGCCCGACGGCAAGCGTCCCGACGACCAGCCCGGCACGACGTACCTCCTCGTCGGCAGCGACTCGCGCGCCGGCCTCAGCGCGGCCGAGCGCAAGAAGCTCGGCACCGGCAACGCCGCGGGCCAGCGCACCGACACGATCCTGATCCTGCACACCGGCTCGGGCCCCAACCTGCTGATGTCGATCCCGCGCGACTCGATCGTCGAGATCCCCGGGCACGGCACGACCAAGATCAACGCCGCGTTCGCGTACGGCGGCGCCAAGCTGCTGACCCGGACCGTCGAGCAGAACACCGGCATCCGCATCGACGACTACGTCGAGATCGGTCTCGGCGGCCTGGCCGGTGTCGTGGACGCCGTCGGCGGCATCACCATCTGCCCGACCGAGGACATGGACGACAAGCTCGCCAACCTGCACGTCAAGAAGGGCTGCCAGGAGGCCGACGGCACCACCGCGCTGGGCTACGCCCGCTCGCGGCACACCTCCAACATCGGCGACATCGACCGCGTGAAGCACCAGCGCGAGGTCGTCTCCGCGGTCGGCGACGCGGTCGTGTCGCCGTGGACGTTCCTCAACCCGTTCCGCTACTGGAACCTGCTGACGTCCGTGCCCGACTTCTTCGCCTTCGGCGAGGGCACCTCGACGGTGCGCGCGGCCATGTGGGCCTCGGCGATGACGCACGTCGACGGCAAGAACGGCCTCAGCTGCGTGGTCCCGATCGCGGACCTGTCGGTGCGCTGGGACCCGACGCGCAGCAAGCAGATGTTCAAGTACATCATCGAGGACAAGACGTCCGACATCCCCCAGAGCCTGTGCACGCCGACCGGCCTGCCCAAAGGCGTGACGGGATGACCTCCTACGAGACCCTCGACTGGTCCGTCGACCCCGACGGCATCGCGACCCTCACGCTGAGCCGTCCGGACGCGCTCAACGCGTTCAACGTGACGATGGCGCGGGAGCTGGAGCAGGTGTTCCTGACCGACGCCCGTAGCGACGACGTCCGGGCGGTCGTCGTGACCGGCGCCGGTCGCGCGTTCTGCGCCGGCATGGACCTCTCCGCCGAGGGCAACGTCTTCGGGCTCGACGAGTCGGTGCGGCCGACGCCCGCCGAGCTGCGCGAGCACCTCACGGAGGCGCCGTACCACGACGGCGTGCGCGACACCGGCGGCCGCGTGACGCTCGCGATACACGCCCTCCCGAAGCCCGTCATCGCCGCGATCAACGGCCCGGCCGTCGGCATCGGCGCCACGATGACGCTGGCGATGGACCTGCGGCTCGCGTCGACCAAGGCCCGGATCGGCTTCGTCTTCGGCCGCCTCGGCATCGTCCCCGAGGCCTGCTCGTCGTGGTTCCTGCCGCGGATCGTGGGCGTCCAGCAGGCGCTGGAGTGGGTGTACGCCGCGGACATCCTCACCGCCGAGGAGGCACACGCCGGGCGGCTGCTCCGGTCCGTCCACGAGCCCGACGACCTGCTGCCCGCTGCCCTCGAGCTGGCCCGGAAGTTCGTCGTCGACCGGTCCCCCGTCGCGCTCGCCCTGGCCAAGCAGATGATCTACCGCAACGGTGCCGCTGCCGACCCGCTCGAGGCGCACCTGTCCGACTCGCTGGCGATGTACTGGACCTCGATCGGCGACGGGAAGGAGGGCGTGGCGGCCTTCCTGGAGAAGCGCACCCCCGCCTTCACGGGCAGGGCGTCCGAGCTGCCGGACATCTTCCCGGGCTGATCAGCGCTCGTCACGGATCCGCCGGGCCTTGCCGAGCGACCGCTCGAGCGCGTGCGGCGACATCACCTCGACGCGCGCGGTCACACCGATGCGGTCCTTGATGCGGCGGGCGAGCACGTCGCCCAGCGCCGCGTCGTACAACGGCGTCGCAGCCTCGACCTGGACGGTGAGCTCGTCGAGGTTGCCCGGTCGCGTCAGCACGCAGACGTAGTGCGGGGTGAGCCCCTCGACCGCGAGGATCTGCTCCTCGACCTGGCTGGGGAAGACGTTGACGCCGCGGACGATCATCATGTCGTCGGTGCGGCCGGTGACCTTCTGCATCCGCCGGAACGCCGGGAAGGCCGTGCCGGGCAGCAGTCGGGTCAGGTCGCGGGTGCGGTAGCGGATGACGGGCATCGCCTGCTTGGTCAGGGAGGTGAAGACGAGCTCGCCCTCCTCGCCGTCGGGCAGCACCTCGAGGGTGACCGGGTCGATGACCTCGGGCAGGAAGTGGTCCTCCCAGACGTGCAGCCCGTCCTGGGTCTCCCCCGCCTCCTGCGAGACGCCCGGGCCCATCACCTCGGAGAGCCCGTAGATGTCGACCGCGCGGATCCCCGACCGCGCCTCGACGGCCCGCCGCATCTCGTCGGTCCACGGCTCGGCGCCGAAGATCCCGACCTCGAGCGAGGTGGTCCGGGGGTCGACGCCCTGGGCCTCCATCTCGTCGAGGATCGCCAGGAAGTACGACGGCGTCACCATGATCACGCGCGGCGCGAAGTCCAGGATCAGCTGCACCTGCCGCTCGGTCATGCCGCCACTGACGGGGACCACGGTGCAGCCGAGCCGCTCGGCGCCGTAGTGCGCGCCCAGGCCGCCGGTGAAGAGCCCGTAGCCGTAGGCGACGTGCACGAGGTCCCCCGGCCGGCCGCCGGCGGCGCGGATCGATCGGGCCATCACCTCGGCCCACGTGTCGATGTCCTCGGCGGTGTAGCCGACGACGGTCGGCTTGCCGGTCGTGCCGCTGCTGGCGTGCACGCGAGCGACCTGCCCGCGCGGCACCGCGAACATCCCGAACGGGTAGTTGTCGCGCAGGTCCGCCTTGGTGGTGAACGGGAACCGCGCGAGGTCGGCGAGGGTGTGCAGGTCGTCGGGGGTGACGCCGGCGTCCTCGAAGGCCCGCCGGTAGTGCGGGACGTGTGCCTCGGCGCGGCGGAGCGTGGCGCGCAGCCGCTCGAGCTGGAGCGCCTCCAGGGCCGCCCGGTCCAGGTCCGGGACCTCGCCGGCCATCAGGCCTCCCCTCCTGCGAAGGCGCCGCCGATCTCCCGGGAGCGCCCCACGAACGTCGCGACGACGGTGTCGCCGGCGGTCACGGTCACGTCGTACGTGCCGTCGCGGCCCTCGCGCTCGCGCTCGACGGCGCGGGCGACGAGCACGTCACCGAGATGGGTGGGCGCCCGAAAGCGGATCTCGGCGCCCGCTGCGACGGTGACCCGGTTGTAGGAGTTGCAGGCGAAGGCGAACGCCGAGTCGGCCAGGCTGAAGGTCAGCCCGCCGTGCCCGATGTCGTGGCCGTTGACCATGTCGGGCCGAACGGTCATCCGCACCGTGGCGGTGCCGGGGCCGACGTCGTCCACGACCATGCCGAGGGCCTGGCTGGCCCGGTCGCCGGTCCACATGGCCTCGGCGCTGGCGCGCGCGATCTCCTGCGGGGTCACGCGGTCAGGTTAGCGTCGGGGCGGCCGGCAGAGGTGTCACGCCGCGTCGGGCTCGAGGCCCTCGCGGAGCTTGGCCAGCACCCGAGCCAGGAGCCGGGAGACCTGCATCTGGGTGACGCCGATCTGCGCGCCGATCTCGGACTGCGTGAGGCCGCTGCCGAAGCGGAGCTCGAGGATCCGACGCTCACGCGGGCTCAGGTCGCGCAGCAGCGGGAGCAGCGCGACGCGAGCCTCGGCACCACCGAACGCGGCGTCGGGCCCACCCAGCCGGTCGGTGGGGTCGCCGTCACCGCTGGGCGACGGGGCGTCCAGCGACAGGGGGGTGAAGCAGCCGTTGGCGCTCAGCGCGTCGAGGACCAGCTCGAGGTCGACGCCGAGGTGGGCGGCGAGCTCGGAGGGCCGCGGCGACCGGCCGAGCTGCTGGATCAGCTCCGCCTCGGCGGCCGTCAGGCGCGGCTGGAGCTCCTGGACCGACCGGGGCGGCCGGATCGTCCAGCCGAAGTCGCGGAAGTAGCGCCGGATCTCGCCCCGCATCGTCGGCACGGCGAAGCTGAGGAAGTCGGTCCCCTTGGTGGGGTCGAAGCCGCGGACGGCCTTGGTCAGCCCGAGGTAGGCCACCTGGTCGAGGTCGTCGTTGGCGATGCCCCGGCCGTGGTAGCGCCGCGCGATCTCGGTGGCGACCTCCATGTTGAGCCGGATCGCCTGGTCCTCGAGGGCGGCGCGGGCGTCCCCCTCGGCCGCGCGGGCCTCGACGAGGAGCCGCGTGGTCTCGACCCGCCGCCGTTCCTGGGCGGTGAGAGGTCGTTCGACCACAGGGAGAGTCACGTTGCCGACCCTCGCACGCACTGGTCTGGAGCGGCTCACCCGCGCGGGTGACGGTCCCGGATCAGAGAACGCGGCCGAACAGGTCCCGGAGCGCCTCGAAGTGCCGCTCGGTGGCCGCCTCGTCGTACGGCGCGGTGTCGGCCATCGTGTAGCCGTGCGCCGCGCCGGCGTACACCTCGTTGGTGTGCGTCAGCCCCGCCTCCGTCAGCGCGGCACCGAGGGCCTCGACCGCCTCGGGCGGCATCGACCGGTCCTGGTCGGCGTGGCCGTAGACGAACTCGGCACGGGCGTCCGCGAGCATCCGGTGCGGGCTGTCGGGTCCGTCGGTGACGAGCCCGCCGCCGTGGAAGCCGCCGACCGCGGCGACCCGCTCCCCCGCGAGGCCGGCGGTCCGGGTCGCCAGCCGGGCACCCATGCAGTAGCCGGTCACCCCGAACGGCTCCGTGGCGTGCTCGGCGAGCGCGTCGAGCCAGAGCAGCGCGTCGGGGTCGGAGAGGTCCGGCGTCAACCCGCGCACGCGCGGCATCACGCCCTCGAAGAACTTCTCGCGGTTCGCCGGCACGGTGAGGTCGGTGGTGGGGGCAAGATCGGCGGCCCGACCGTCACGGTGGAAGACGTTGGGCGCGAGCACGACGTACCCCCACGACGCGATCCGGTCCGCCATCTCCTCGATCCGCGGCCGCAGCCCGATCGCGTCGATGTAGAAGAGGACACCCGGGTGCTCCGAGTCGTCGTCGGGGCGGGTCAGGTAGGCCTCGGCGGGGCCTGCGGGGGTGTCGATCTCGATCGTGTGTCCCATGTCGTTCAACTTAACGGGGCGGGTGTCGCCCGCTTCGCGGGCGGGTTGCCGCTGCGCGGGGCTGCCTTCCCGGAACAGTCTCGGCGCGTGGGTGGTGGGGCCGGACGGTCGCTCCCACGTCGACGATGCGAGTCCCTATGCTCGCCGCGTCGCTCGCCACGGCGTGGTTTCCTGCCGGGCCGCCGCTGGGCGGCGCCGCGCCTCCCTTTGACGGGACCTCGCATCGTCGCCGCGTGCGCGCCCGCCCGTCCCCACGGCTCGCCGCCCGGCTCCCGGGCGGGCGGGAAACAAGGTCGGTCGACCACCCGGTCCGCGCTGCCGCAAGACGAGGGACATGCCGCGTCAGCCCAGAACGGGTCAGCTGGCGACCCTTCACCCCCGCCCGCCCGAGAGCCCGGGGACGGCCCGGGGACGGCGGGGCGAGCACGCGGGCCCCTCGCGAGGTCCCGTAAAAGGTCGGCGTGGCGCCGCCGACGGCGAACACGGAAGGAAACCGCCTGTAGCGGCGACACGGCGACCCCAGGGACTCGCGAGGGGACCGTGGGAGCGCCCCGTCGGCCCCACCCCGAAGCCCGACCTCCCGGGAAGGCAGCCCCGCGCAGCGGCAAACCGCCCGCGAAGCGGGCGACACCCGGAGCCTCACCTGTGCTGAACGTGCTTCCACCACTGCGACACCTCCGGGCAGCCCGGGACGGTGTGCGCCCAGGGGCCGCCGACGAAGCGGGGGTCGGGGAGGGACGGGCAGCGGGTGGGGTCGAGGGGGGCGGTCACGGGCGGGGGCGTGCTCTGCTCGACGGGGATCGCCGCGGCCGGCGTGCCGGAGAAGGATCCGGCCAGCAGGGCGGTGATCGCCGCGGCGGCGGCTCCCGCCGAGGCGGAGGTCCAGCTCCAGCGGGGGTGGCGGCGGGTGGTGGTGTGGTGGTTCATGGCGGTGCTCCTCGGTGGTGCGGGGCCGGATGCCCCGGGCATGTCACCGGTGTGCCAGCGCCCGGTTCCGGACCGGGTGCCGTGCGGTATCGGCCCGGTATCGGGCGGGTTGACGACCCCCGGGAACCTGCGACTCTGGACGGGTGGGCATCACGGTCCTCGGTCCCCTGACCGTCGACGGCCAGCCGCGGTTGAGCCCCCGCGACCGGGTGGTCCTCGCCGCCCTGGCCACGGGTGGTGACCGGCCGGTGACCGCCGACCAGCTCAAGGACGCGCTCTGGGGCGACACGGTGCCGCCGTCGGGGACGAAGATCCTCCAGGGCTGCATCGTGCGGCTGCGCAAGGCTCTCGGGCCGGACGCCATCCAGACCTCGCCCGGTGGCTACCTGCTGCGGCTGTCCGCGGACGACGTGGACGCCCGCCGGTTCGAGGTGCTCGTCGAGCGGGGGCGGGAGCTGCTGACCCTCGGTGAGGCCGACCGCGCGGCGTACGTCCTGGGCGAGGCGCTGGCGCTGTGGCGCGGCGACCCGTTCACCGACGTCGAGGGGTGGGACCCGGCGACCGCCGAGGCCGCGCGGCTGGGCGAGCTGCTGCTCGAGGCCGAGGAGCTGCGGGTGGACGCGCTGCTGCGGGCCGGTCGGCACCGTGAGGTGCTCGCGGAGTGCCAGTCGCTGGTGCGGGCCGCTCCGCTGCGCGAGCGCCGGTGGGCGCTGCTCGCCTACGGGCAGTACCTCGCCGGGCGTCAGGGCGAGGCCCTCCGGACGATCCACCAGGTCAAGGTGCTGCTGGCCGAGCAGCTCGGCATCGACCCGAGCCCCGACCTGGCCGCGCTCGAGCAGGCGATCCTGCGGCAGGACGCGTCGCTGCTCGTCGACGACGCCCGCCCGGCCGGCGACGAGGCCTGCCCCTACCAGGGCCTGATGGCGTACGACGTCGGCGACGCCGACTCGTTCTTCGGGCGCGACGACGACGTGGCTGCGTGCCTGGACGTGCTGCGGCGTACCTCCAGCGTGGCGCTGGTCGGGCCGTCCGGCTGCGGCAAGTCGTCGCTGCTGCGGGCGGGGATCGGGGCGGCGCTGCGCCGGCAGGGCCAGACCGTGGTCGTGCTCACCCCCGGGGAGCATCCGATGCAGGCCCTCACGGCGTTGACCGCGGCCGGCGGACGGCGACCGGTGCTGCTCGTCGACCAGTGCGAGGAGGTCTTCACCCTGTGCGCCGACCCGGCCGAGCGGCACGAGTTCCTCGCCGCGCTGGTGCACGAGGCGACCACCGGCACCGTTGCCATCGCCCTGCGCGCCGACCGGCTGGCCGACGTCGCCTCGCACCCGTCCTTCGGCCGGCTCGTCGAGCGCGGCCTGCACCTCGTGGGCGGTCTGGACGACGACGGGCTCCGGGCGGCGATCGAGGGCCCGGCGCGCCAGGCGGGGTTGCTCCTCGAGCCCGGGCTGGTGGACCTGCTGGTCCGTGAGGTGCGCGACGACCCGGGAGCGCTGCCGCTGCTGGCGCACGCGCTGCTGGAGACGTGGAAGCGCCGCGAGGGCCACACGCTCACGGTCGCGGGCTACCAGTCGACCGGCGGCATCCACGGTGCGGTGGCGCAGTCGGCCGAGCGCCTCTATGCCCAGGTCGGCGCGGGTCGCCGTCACCTGCTGCGCGACCTGGTGCTGCGCCTGGTGGCCGCGGGCAGCGAGGGCGAGCCGGTGCGCAGCCGGGTGCCGCGCCGGCAGGTCGCCACCGACGACGAGCACGAGCGTCTCATCGAGATGCTCGTGGCGGCCCGCCTGGTCACCAGCGACGACGGCATCCTCGAGATCACCCACGAGGCGCTCGCCCGCGCCTGGCCGCGGCTGCGCGCCTGGCTCGACGACGACGTCGACGGCCAGCGGATCCTGCACCACCTCACTGCCGCCGCCGACGCCTGGGACTCCCTCGGGCGGCCCGACAGCGAGCTCTACCGCGGGGTGCGGCTGGCCCGCGCCGTCGAGTGGCAGGCCCGCAGCCGCAGCACCCTGACCGCCACCGAGGAGGAGTTCCTCGACGCCGGCCGGCGGGTGGCCGAGCTCGAGGAGCAGTCCGCGGCCGAGCGGGCCCGGGAGCAGGCCCGGCTGATCCACCGCCTGCGCGGGGTGCTCACGGGCGCCGTCGTGGTGACGGTGCTGGCCGTGGTGGCCGGCATGCTCGCGGTCCAGCAGAAGCGGAGCGCCGACGAGAGCTCCGTGGCCGCCACCGACGCCGAGACGACCGCGGTCGCGCGCCGGGCCGGTGCGGCTGCCCTGGTGAGCGACGACATCGACGAGTCGCTCCTGCTCGCGCTGAGCGGCGTGGCACTGCACGACTCCCCCGACACCCGCAGCAGCCTGCTGGCCGCGATGGGGCGCAACCCCCGGCTGATCGCCTCGACCCCGCTGCGCGAGGGTGATCAGATCCTGGAGGTCGCGACGAGCCCGGACGGCCGGTCGGTCGCGACCCTCGACGAGGCCCGCCTCGTGCGCCTGTACGACGCGGGAACCGGCGCGTTCGTCGCCGAGCACCAGGCCGGTGTGCCGCGGGTCGAGTGGAGCCGCAAGTGGGGACGGCGCCTGCTCGCCTTCAGCCCCGACAGCACGTTGCTGGCGGTCGGCGCGACCGCCAACGTGGGGCCACCGGCCCAGCTCCTCGACGCCCGCACGCTGGCGCCCGAGGACCGGCTCCGCGGGCTGCCCGACCGGGGCTGGGAGGTCCGCGACCTCGGGTTCAGCGCCGACGGCAGCCGGCTGGCGGTCGCCCTGCAGCGCAGCCGCGTCGAGGGCACCGGCCTCGAGCCCGTGGCGACGCGCGCGATGGTGTGGGACCTCACGGGCAGCCGGCCCCCGATCACCGTCCGCGTCCCGGCCGTCGACGGCCCGTCGGTCGCGCTCAGCGACGACGGCGGGACGCTGTGGACCAGCGATCCCCTGACCCGGCACGACCTCCGCACCGGGGCGGCCACCGTCGTGGACCACGGAGGATCGCCGCTGACCAGCCTGACCGTCACCCGCGACCCCGACGTACTGGCGGGCATCCGGGACTGGGGCGCCGAGCTCGTCGACACCCGGACGGGCCGGACCCTGTCGACGCTGCCCTCGAGCGGCAACCTGGTCGACCTGCGGATCTCGCCGGACCGTCGCTCGCTGCTCGGGATCTGCTGGGGCGACCGGATCGTGACCGAGTGGGACATCGCCCACGAGCGGCCGTCGGTGCAGGCCGAGTTCACCCTCGACCGGGGCAACGGCGGGTCGGTGGACTACGCGGCCGACGGCTCCTACCTCTTCGCCGCCGCCGCCGGCGGCGAGCTGCTGCGGCAGTGGGACCTCGCGGGCCACCGGCAGTACCTCCCTGTCGTGGACCTGCCGACCCCGGCGCCCAGCGGGTGGGGCGTCCTGGCCCCCGGAGGGCGCTGGTCGACGGTCCTCACCGGGGATGCCTGGAGCTTCCGCGACTACACGACCGGCGCAACCTCGGAGATCCCGATGCAGCCGGGCTACCGGCACACCGTCGGCGCCTGGCACCCGGACGGCGAGCACTACGCCACCGCGACCGGCAAGGACCTGATCGTCTGGGACATCGCCAGCGGGCACCGGGCCCGGAGCACGCGGGTCAGCAGCGGGAAGGTCACCGAGATCGCCTACTCCCCCGACGGCTCCCGGCTTGCCGTGGCCGAGCTGTCGGGTCGGGTCAGCCTGCTGGACGGCGAGACCCTGGCGCCGGTGGGGCGGCCGATCGAGGTCGGCGAGAGCGTGTCCTGGGTGGCGATGCGCCCCGACGACCGGACGGCGGTCGTCCTCATCGGCGGACCGGGGCCGAACGTCTTCTGGACCCGGCAGAACACCCGGTGGGCGCTGCTGGACCTCGAGTCCGGCTCCGTGCTCCGCGAGGGACCGCTGGGCCTGCGCTACAGCTTCTGGCTGGCGGTCTCCCCCGACGGGCGATACGCCGCCGTCACCGGTGGCACCGGCTCGGAGGAGGCGGGACCGACCGGCGCCGCGGGGCAGGTCCTGGTCCTCGACCTCGAGTCCGGTCGTCCGGTGCGTCCGCCCGGGCCCGGCCACGGCGGCATCCCCGGCCAGGCGAGCTTCTCGCCGGACAGCACCCGCCTGCTCACGTCGAGCTTCGACGGCTCCGTGACGCTGTGGGACGTGCGGACCGTGTCGGCGCTGGCCAGCGTCGCCGTGGAGGGCCGCCCCTACCTGGCCGCGGCGTTCCTGCCCGACGGTGGCTCGGCCCGCATCCTCGACCCGTCCACCGGCAGCGCGTGGACCTGGGACCTCGACCCGCAGCACGCCGTCGACGCCGCCTGCCGGATGGCCGGCCGGCAGCTGTCGGCCGAGGAGTGGCGGGCCAGCTTCGGCGACCGGCCGTACGTGTCGGCGTGTCCGGCGACCTGAGGGCGGCCGGACCGAGCGTCAGAGCTCGGACTGGATCCCGGCGAGGAGCTGGCGGGCCATCACGATCCGCTGGACCTGGTTGGTGCCCTCGTAGATCTGGGTGATCTTCGCGTCGCGCATCATCCGCTCGACGGGGTACTCGCGGGTGTAGCCGTAGCCACCGAGCACCTGCACCGCGTTGGTGGTGACCTCCATCGCCACGTCCGAGGCGAAGCACTTCGCGGCCGCGCCGAAGAACGTCAGGTCCTTGTCGCCCCGCTCGGAGCGGCCGGCGGCGGCGTAGGTCATCTGCCGGGCGGCCTCGACCTTCATGCCCATGTCGGCCAGCAGGAACTGCAGGCCCTGGAACTCCGCGATCGACTTGCCGAACTGCTTCCGCTCCTTGGCGTAGCCGAGCGCGTAGTCCAGCGCGCCCTGCGCGACACCGACCGCCTGGGCGGCGATGGTCACGCGGGTGTGGTCCAGGGTCTTCATCGCGGTCTCGAAGCCGGTGCCCTCGGCGCCGATCATCCGGTCGGCCGGGATCCGCACGTTGTCGAGGTAGACCTCGCGGGTCGGGGAGCCCTTGATGCCGAGCTTCTTCTCCGGGGCCCCGAAGGAGACGCCCTCGTCGGACTTCTCCACCACGAAGGCGGAGATGCCCTTGGAGCGCTTGTCGGGGTCGGTGACGGCCATGACGGTGTAGTACTCCGAGACGCCGGCGTTGGTGATCCAGCGCTTCACGCCGTTGAGGACCCAGTGGTCCCCGTCGCGGACGGCCTTGGTCTTCATCGACACCGCGTCCGAGCCGGCGTCGGGCTCGGACAGGCAGTAGGAGAAGCCGCCCTCACCCGCGGCGAGCTTGCCGAGGTAGTGCTTCTTGAGCTCCTCCGAGCCGGAGATCTGCACCGGCAGCGAGCCCAGCTTGTTGACCGCCGGGATCAGGCTGCTGCTCACGCACGCGCGGGCGACCTCCTCGATCACGATCACGGTCGCGAGCGCATCGGCCCCGGCGCCGCCGTACTCCTCGGGCACGTGGGGGGCGTGGAAGTCCGCGGCCAGCAGCGCGTCGTGCGCCTCCTGGGGGTAGCGGGCGTTCTCGTCGACGTCGGCGGCGTACGGCGCCACCTTCGCGTCGCAGACCGCGCGCACCGCCTCGCGGATCGCCTGGTGCTCCTCGGAGAGTGCGTAGAGGGGGAAGTCAGCGCTCATGGGCCGAATCCTACTTCCGGGTAACGGGACGCCGAACGCCCGCCCGGTGCGCGAGGCACCGGACGGGCGTCCAGGGTTGAACGGTGTGATTCAGGCCATCAGGCCGAGGTCACTTGACGGACTTGACCGTCAGCTTCTGCGTGGGCGCCGCGGTGGAGTAGGAGTCGCCCTTGTAGAGGACCTTCAGCGCGTGCTTGCCCGGGGAGAGCTTGCCCATGTTGACCACGGCCTTGCCGAGGCTGTTGAGCGCAGCCTTGCCGAGGGTCTTGGTGCCCTCCTTGACGATGACCATGCCGGTGGGCACGTGGTTGGCGGCGCCAACCTTGGTGACCAGCTTGGCGGCCTTGCTCGCCTTGTAGGGCGTGACGGCCGGCTTGATGCTGGTGAACGCGGCGTTGTTCTTGGTCACCGTGAGGTGCTTGATCGTGGCCGGGGCCGCGGTCGTGCAGTCGACCGGGATGTTCGGGAAGTCGGTGCTGGTGGTCGAGGCGATGAACTGGAACGCGCTCGGCATGGTGATGTCGTACTCACCCGCGGCCGGGACGGCGAAGGCACCGTTGCTGCCGGCGAGGTTGAAGATGGCGCTGCCGTCCGGCTGCACGGCCGGGGGACCCGTCAGGGCCAGGCCCGACACCGGCACGGAGCTCGAGCCGAGCGGGATGGCCAGGGCCGGGGCGCTGACACCGGTCAGGGTGCCGATGCCGGCCAGGGTCTGGACCACGATCGCGGGCGCGGTCATCGTCATGTCGATGGCGTGACCGGTGGAGCTCAGCGCGTCCAGCGCACCGGCCGGGAACGCCAGCCCGGCGGGAAGCGAGCTGACGAGGTCGAGCGGGGTGCTCGAGATCGTGACCGGGAACGTCTGGGCGCCGAGCAGCGGCACCGTGCACGTGTAGTCGTTGGACGCCGACGCCGCGCTGGCGGACGTGGCCGTCGCCCCGACCATGGCGCCCGCGGCGAGAGCAGTGGCGACACCGACGGTCGCCAGGCGCTTTGAAATAGCAGAAATCTTCATCTGGATGCTCCCTCCCGAGCACTCAAGGTGTCGCTACCTCCCAGTAGCAATCACGTCACGCTAACCGGCGAGTCCGGCCCCATGTGTGGATTCGGCGCAACTCGACCAAGCATGCGGGACGGTTCCCAAGGGTGTGGCAAGAATTCGGCAAGTCTTCCGCAAGATGGCCGGCCCCTAGGCTGGGGGCATGGCTGAGTGGCAGGACGCGGAGCACGTCCGCTTCATGCTCGACGACTGCGAGACGTGGGCGGTCGTCGGGCTGTCGGGCAACCCCGACCGCACGGCGTACGAGATCGCGGCGCTGCTGCAGCGGCGCGGCAAGCGCATCGTGCCCATCCATCCGTCCGCGCCCGTCGTGCTCGGCGAGCAGGGCTATGCGACGCTCGCCGACGTGCCGTTCCCGATCGACGTGGTGGACGTGTTCCGGCGCAGCGAGTCGGCCGGCGAGTTCGCTGACCAGGCCGTGGCCGTGGGCGCGCGGGGCGTGTGGTTCCAGCTCGGCGTGATCGACGAGGACGCCTTCCTGCGCACGGCCGAGGCCGGCGTCCCGATGGTCATGGACGCCTGTCCGGCCATCGAGTGGCGCCGACGGCGGACGTGAGCCGCCCCGGCGACGACCTCGCCGTCACGCCGGGACCGGGCCTGCCGCAGGGCCTGACGATCCCGGCCGCCGAGCTGGTCGAGCGGTTCTCGAAGTCCGCCGGGCCGGGCGGGCAGTCGGTCAACACCACCGACAGCCGGGTCGAGCTCGTGTACGACGTCCTGGGCTCCTCGGCCCTGTCCGACCACCAGCGGTCGCGGGCCCTGCGTCGCCTCGGCGGGCAGCTGGTCGACGGCCGGGTCGTGGTGGTCGCCTCCGAGCACCGCTCGCAGCACCGCAACCGGGTCGCGGCGCGCGAGCGGCTCGCCGACCTGCTCCGGACCGCGCTCGCTCCCCCGCCACCGCCCCGACGCCCCACGAAGCCCACGCGGGGCTCGCAGCGACGGCGGCTCGAGGCGAAGAAGCAGCGGGGGCAGACCAAGTCGCTGCGCGGCCGGGTCCGCGGCGAGTAGATCGGGATAGTCCCCACCGCAGTTGTCGTGAAATGGCCCGAACGACAGCAACTGCGGTGGGGACTATCCCGACGCGACTCGCTAGAAGCCGAGCTTGCGCGGGGCGGAGTCGCTGCGGACGACCGCGCCCTTCTCCTGGGCGATGGTACGGAGCTCGGCCTGGAAGTCGACCATCCGCTGCTGCAGGGTCGGGTCGGTCGCGGCGAGGATCCGGACGGCGAGCAGGCCGGCGTTGCGGGCGTTGCCGACGGCGACGGTCGCGACGGGCACGCCGGCGGGCATCTGCACGATGGAGAGCAGCGAGTCCATGCCGTCGAGGTGCTTGAGCGGGACCGGCACACCGATCACCGGCAGCGGGGTGACGGCCGCGAGCATGCCGGGCAGGTGGGCCGCTCCCCCGGCGCCCGCGATGATCACGGAGATCCCGCGGCCGGCGGCGTCGCGGCCGTAGGCCAGCATCTCGTCGGGCATCCGGTGCGCGGAGACCACGTCGGCCTCGAACGCGATGTCGAACTCGGCCAGCGCCTCACCGGCGGCCTTCATCACCGGCCAGTCGGAGTCGGAGCCCATCACGATGCCCACCCGGGGCTGCAGGTCAGACATGGTCACTCGCTCTCGTTGCCGAGGTCGCCGGCGAACCAGGCGGCGGCGTGCCGCGCCCGCTCCAGGCAGTCCTCGAGATCGTCGCCGTAGGCGTTGACGTGGCCGACCTTGCGGCCGGGGCGCAGCTCCTTGCCGTAGAGGTGCACGCGCAGGTGGGGGTCGCGCGCCATGGCGTGCGGGAAGCCGTCGTACAGGCGGCCGACCGAGGAGTCCGGCCCGCCGAGGATGTTGACCATCACCGTCCACCGGGCCCGCGGCGCCGGCGAGCCGAGCGGGAGGTCCATGACCGCACGGAGGTGGTTCTCGAACTGCGAGGTGACCGCGCCGTCCTGCGTCCAGTGGCCGGTGTTGTGCGGGCGCATGGCGAGCTCGTTGACGAGCACGCGTCCGTCGTTGGTCTCGAACATCTCGACCGCGAGGATGCCGGTGACGCCGAGGGCGCCGGCGACGCGCAGGGCGATCTCCTGCGCCTGCCCGGCCAGCTCGGGCGACAGGTCGGGCGCGGGGGCGACGACCTCGCGGCAGATGCCGTCGGTCTGGGTGGAGGCGACGACGGGGTACGCCGCGGCCTGGCCGCTCGGCGAGCGGGCCACGAGCGCGGAAAGCTCGCGCCGGAAGTCGACGAGCTCCTCGGCGAGGATCCGCACGCCCGACGCGGCGGCGGTCGCGAAGGCGTCGGCGCAGTCGTCCGCCGAGCGGGCGAACCAGACGCCCTTGCCGTCGTAGCCGCCCCGGGTCGTCTTGAGCACGCACGGGAAGCCGAAGGCCTCCACCTCGGCGACGGTGGTGACGATCGCGTTGCGCGGGCAGGGCACGCCGAGGTCGGCGAGCCGCTCGCGCATCGCGCCCTTGTCCTGGGCGTGCACCAGCGCCTCGGGCCCGGGGCGCACGGCGAGGCCGGAGTCCTCGAGCGCGTGCAGGTGGTCGGTCGGGACGTGCTCGTGGTCGAAGGTGACGACGGCACAGCCGTCGGTCACCTTCCGCAGCGTCTCGAGGTCGGTGTAGTCGCCGACGAGGTGGTCGGGGATGACCTGGGCGGCGGAGACGCCCTCGGCCTCGGCCAGCAGCCGGAGCGGCAGGCCCAGGGCGATCGCGGGCTGCGCCATCATCCGGGCGAGCTGGCCGCCACCGATGACGGCAAGGGTCGGAGCGAGCTCGGGCACGGGGAAAGGCTAGTGGCCGTCCGCGCGGCGGCCGCCGTCACCCTTCTCGAAGCGCAGCCCCTTGCCGCGGATCGTGGTGATCAGGTGCGGCCGGCGGCTGTCGTCGCCGAGCTTGCGGCGGACCCAGCCGAGGTGCACGTCGATGGTCTTGGACGAGGTCCAGAACGTCGTGTGCCAGACGTCGCGCATCAGCTCGTCGCGGGTCACGATGTCGCCGGCGCGCGAGATCAGCGCGAGCACCAGGTCGAACTCCTTGCGGGACAGGACGATCTCGTCGTCCCCACGCCACGCACGGCGGCTGTCGGGGTCGACCTTGATGTCCTGGACCTGAAACACAAGGACAAGGTAGGAACGCATCGGCAGGCGCGGAGGCTAATTGAGTAAAATCCCCAACCTTTTCCGTACCAGTTCGAGCGCCCGTCAGTGGCGGCGTACGGCGACCGGCTCCACGATCCCGAAGCCCCGGACCGGTCGCGCGGGCAGCAGTCGGGTCTCGAACTGGTCCTCCGGGAGGGCCTCCGCAGTGGCCGCGTCGATGATCACGCGGTTGCGCCGGGCCACCGCGGTGAGCCGGGCGGCGAGGTTGACCGGCGGGCCGAAGACGTCGCCCAGCCGCATCACCACAGAGCCACTGGCCAGACCGACCCGGACGTCGGGCATCCGGGAGTCGCGGCCGACGACGTTGATGATCCCCTCGGCGGTGTCGTAGGCCCGGATCGGGTCGTCGTTCACGAAGAGCACCGAGTCGCCGATGCTCTTGATGATCCGGCCACGCTGGATGGCGACCACGTCGGCGCAGCGGGACTCGAAGAGCTCGACGAGGTCGCCGATCCGCTCCTCGGTGATCTGGTTGGACAGCGCCGTGAAGCTCACGATGTCGGCGAAGCCGACGGTGATGTGCGTGGTGTGGAGGTCCTCCTCGTTGGCACCGAGTGCCTCCATCCGGGCGACGGCGGCCGCCAGGTGTCGCCGCCACGCGTAGAGGAGCAGCTGCTCGAAGGGCTCGCTGAACTCCTCGATGAACCGGAGTGCCGACCCGACCCGGCTCCCGGTCGCCTGGTCGCCGCTCTCGAGCTCCTCGACCCGCTGGACCAGCGAGGCGGTCTCCCAGTCGGCGAGCCGGGCCATCGTCTGGCCGACCGCCCGGGTCAGGTTGACGGCCATGTCGAAGTCGATCAGCCCGGAGGTCACGACACCCTGGAGGGTCCGGACGGCCTCGACGTCGGACTCGGTGAAGGCGGTCTCGGCGCCGTGCTCGGGGAAGCCGAGCGCGCGCCAGAGCCGTTGCGTCTCCGGGATGGTCACCCCGGTCTCGCGGGAGACCTCCTGGGCGTTGAAGACCGGCTGCTCGCCGAGGATGGCGCGTTCGAGCTGGTCCCGGGACGGCGTCGGCTCAGGTGCCGTCATGGTGTCCCGTCGGGTCGTTGAGGTCGTGCAGGAGCTGGTTGAGGCGGCGCTGGGTCTCCTCGACGTGCGGGATGTCGGGCAGCGAGACGCGTCCGTTGGTGCTCGCGTCGCTGATGACCAGCGTGCCGCAGCCGAGCATCCGGTCGACCAGCCCGAGCTCGTAGGCCACGTCGCTGATCCGCGACAGCGGGATGTCGTGGCCCTTGCGCACGATCACGCCGGTGCGGGTGATCAGGCGTCGGTTGGTGATGGTGTAGGACGCGCTGAGCCAGCGGACCACCGGAGGCAGCACCAGCCAGACGACCAGCACCGCGCCGATGCCCCAGGCGACGTACCCGGCGACGTCGTTGTCGATCTTCACGTTGGCGAACACCACCACCGCGAGGATCAGGACGAGCCACAGGAGCGGCGCGAGCAGTGCCTTGGGGTGGGTGCGGGTGCTGATGACGACGGACTCGCCGTCGTTGAGCAGTTTCTGCGAGATGGCCACGCCGGAATCATGTCACTGATCGAGCGCCCGCACATGGATCACGTCACCCGCGCCGACGGTGGTCTCGCCGTCCGCTCCGGCCACCACGAGACGTCCCGCGTCGTCGACGCCCGTGGCCCGCCCGGTCAGCGTCCGTCCGCCCGGCAGGTCGACCCGGACGTCCCGGCCGACGGTCACGCAGGCGGCCTCGTACGCCGGCCGCAGCACCGTCGAGCCCGCCGCCTGCCACGCGTCGTACTGCTGGCGCAGCTGGCCCAGCAGCCCGACGAGCAGCTCGGTCCGGTCGAAGGTGCCGCCGGTGGCCAGGGCCAGGGAGGTGGCGGTGTCGACGGGGAGCTCGTCGGCGGTGGTGCTGACGTTGAGGCCGATTCCGACGACGGCGGCCGCGCCGGTCGGGGTCTCGACCCGCTCGAGCAGGATGCCGGCGACCTTGAGGTCGTCCACGAGCACGTCGTTGGGCCACTTCAGCCCGGCCTCGACACCGGCAGCCGTCACGGCGGCCGAGACGGCCAGGCCGGTCAGCAGCGGCAGCCAGGGCCACTCGGCGACCACGACGGTGGGGCGCAGCAGCACCGAGAACGTCAGGGCTGCGCGCGCCGGGGTCTCCCAGGTGCGGTCGAGGCGGCCGCGGCCGGCGGTCTGGTGCTCGGCCACGACGACCAGCCCCTCCGCGGCGCCCTCACGGGCGCGGTCGGCCAGGATCGCGTTGGTCGAGGCGGCCTCGGGGACCACCTCCACGTCGAAGTCGGGGGCGCCGTCGGCGAGGCGTCGGCTGTCGAGGGGTGGGCGTGCGGCGAGGTCATCGGTCACGGGCACTACATTGGCCCACGAGTCGACGAGGAGGCCACATCACGTGAGTGCAGCACCGGGCGAGGGCACCGAAGTTCCCGCGGACATCGATCTCCACACCACCGCGGGCAAGCTCGCGGATCTCGAGCGACGCCTCGACGAGGCCGTCCACGCGGGATCGGCGAAGGCGGTCGAGAAGCAGCACGCCAAGGGCCGCCAGACGGCCCGCGAGCGGATCGAGCAGCTCTTCGACGAGGGCTCGTTCGTCGAGCTCGACGAGCTGGCGCGGCACCGCTCCACGGCGTTCGGCCTGGAGAAGACCCGCCCCTACGGCGACGGCGTGGTGACCGGCTACGGCACCATCGACGGCCGTCAGGTGTGCGTGTTCTCCCAGGACTTCACCGTCTTCGGCGGCTCGCTGGGCGAGGTCTACGGCGAGAAGATCACCAAGGTCATGGACCTGGCGATGAAGACCGGCTGCCCGATCATCGGCATCAACGAGGGCGCCGGCGCCCGCATCCAGGAGGGCGTGGTCTCGCTCGGCCTGTACGGCGAGATCTTCCGCCGCAACGTGCACGCCTCGGGCGTCATCCCGCAGATCTCGATGATCATGGGCTCGTGTGCCGGCGGGCACGTCTACTCCCCCGCGGTCACCGACTTCACGATCATGGTCGACGGCACCTCCAACATGTTCATCACCGGCCCCGACGTCATCAAGACCGTCACCGGCGAGGACGTCTCGATGGAGGACCTCGGCGGCGCGCGCACGCACAACACCAAGTCCGGCAACGCCCACTACATGGGCGCCGACGAGGCCGACGCGATCGAGTACGTCAAGGCGCTGCTGTCCTACCTGCCGCAGAACAACCTCGACGAGCCCCCGACCTACGACGCCAATGATGGGCAGAGTGCCGACACCGACTTCTCCGACCTCGACCGCGAGCTCGACGTCCTGATCCCGGACTCCCCCAACCAGCCCTACGACATGCACACGGTCATCGAGACCGTGCTGGACGACCAGGAGTTCCTCGAGGTCCAGCCGCTGTTCGCGCCCAACATCCTGATCGGCTTCGGCCGGGTCGAGGGCCGCTCGGTCGGCATCGTGGCCAACCAGCCGATGCAGTTCGCCGGCACCCTGGACATCGACGCCTCGGAGAAGGCCGCCCGCTTCGTGCGGACCTGCGACGCCTTCAACATCCCGGTCCTGACCTTCGTCGACGTGCCCGGCTTCCTGCCCGGCACCGACCAGGAGTGGAACGGCATCATCCGCCGCGGCGCCAAGCTGATCTACGCCTACGCCGAGGCCACCGTCCCGCTGGTCACGATCATCACCCGCAAGGCCTACGGCGGCGCCTACGACGTGATGGGCTCCAAGCACCTCGGCGCCGACATCAACGTCGCCTGGCCAACCGCCCAGATCGCGGTCATGGGTGCCCAGGGCGCGGCCAACATCGTGCACCGCAAGACCCTGGCCAAGATCGAGAAGGAGGGCGGGGACGTCGAGGCCAAGCGGGCCGAGCTGATCGACGAGTACGACACCACCCTGGCCAACCCCTACATCGCGGCCGAGCGCGGCTACATCGACGCCGTCATCTCCCCCCACGAGACCCGGGTCGAGATCGTCCGGTCGCTGCGGCTGCTGCGCTCCAAGAGGGAGACGCTGCCGCCCAAGAAGCACGGGAACATCCCCCTGTGAGCGGGGACGAGCCGGTGGTCGAGCCTGTCGAGACCCCGCTGCTGCGGGTCGTCAACGCCGACGCCACCCCCGAGGAGATCGCCGCGATCGTCGCGGTCTTCGCCTCGCTGGGCGGCCCGGAGGCGCCGCGGGAGCGGCGTACGCCCGAGTGGCAGGCCCACCACCGCAAGGTGCGGCCGTCCTTCGCGCACGGCCCCGGGGGTTGGCGCTCCAGCGGCATGCCGCGCTGACGCTCGGGAAACCCGGCCCCGCGGTCGCCGCTTGCGGATAATGACCGTGAAACTTGCGTCTTTGTTGAGGTGACCCTTGAGGTCGCCCCAGCAGACTCGTGTCCACGAACTCCGACCGTGGACGGCCGGGCGTCGATGAGGAGATCAGAGCGTGGACGCGAACGAGACGCGGTACGACCAGGGGCCGCAGCTCGCCCCGCCCGGGATGGGCGAGGACGCCTACCTGCGCACGCCCGACCCGCACCTGGCCGCCTACGCCGACCAGTTCCTCGACGAGCTGGCCAGCTCCCCGACGTACCGCCCCACCGTCGGCTGCATCATCCCGGCCTACAACGAGGCCGAAACCATCGCGGGCGTGCTCGACTCGCTGCTCCAGCAGACCCGGCTCCCCGACGTCATCCACCTGATCGTCAACAACACCTCCGACGACTCCGTGGAGATCGCCAGCCACTACGCCGGCCCGCACACGCGGAAGACCGAGCTCGGCGAGCAGAGCACGATCATCTACGTCCACGACATCGGCAAGAACCCCGACAAGAAGGTCGGCGCCCTCAACTACGGCTACAGCCTGGTCGAGCACATGGACTACGTCCTGGGCGTCGACGGCGACACCACCCCCGAGCCGGACGCCGTCGAGCACCTCGTCAACGAGATCGCCAGCGACGACCGGATCGGCGGCATCTCCGCGATCTACTCCATCGACGACTCGGCCATCGACGGGCCGGTCGCGAAGTTCCTCATCGCCGGCCAGCGCGCGCAGTTCTCGGCGTTCAACATGCAGAACATGCTCAAGGGCCGCAACATGGCGGTCCTCGGCGGCCAGTTCTCCATCTTCGCCACCCAGGCGCTCCGCGACGTGCTGCGCGACAGCCACCAGCGCACCCCCTGGGTCAACGACAGCGAGGTCGAGGATTCCCTGCTCTCGCTGCAGATCAAGAGCGCCGGCTACCTCACCAAGATCTCCGCCCGGGCCCGCGCCCACGTCGGCGGCATGACCACCCTCCGCTCGCTCGACGCCCAGCAGGTCAAGTGGAACTTCGGCGCCATCGACCTGATGTGGCCCGGCCAGCGCGGCGACACCAAGGGCCAGCCGTTCCACCCCAACCTCCGCCTGCGCTGGTTCGAGCACATGTCGATGGTCATCAACATGACCACCCGCCTGATGTTCTTCCTGCTGCTCTTCGGCGCCCTGTCGATCCACGCCTTCGTGTTCCGGGCGTGGTGGCTGGTCCCGCCGGCCGCGGCGGTGTGGCTGAACTTCCGGGTCGCGCACTCGATGGAGTTCCGCAACAGGCGCGACTATCTCTTCGCCCTGCTGGTGTTCCCGGCCGAGCTCTACATGCTGATCCGGATGGGCCACTTCGTCCGCGCCTGGCTGAAGTTCTTCAGCCGGCAGCAGACCGACAACTGGGCCGCCCAGGCCAAGGCCGAGCGCGGCAAGGGCACCGCGTGGCTCTACCCGTTCGCCGCCCTCGCCGTCTTCTTCGCCGGCGCGGCCGTGGGCTGGCGGTTCGTCCCGATCCAGACCCGCTCCGACATCCTGGCCGTCGGCTGGCCGATCCTCGGCGTCATCACCATCCTTCAGACCTGCTGGATGATCATGAAGGCCATGAAGCGCTACCGCGGCTTCAAGGCATGACCCCCCGACTCTCCCAGGAGCCCTCCATGCCCCGCGCGCGCCTCGGCATCGCCGCCGCCAGTGTCCTGCTCCTGAGCCTCGGTGCGTCCGGCTGCTCGGTCGTCAACGACCTGACCGGGCCCGAGCCCGTGGCCGCCAGCTCGGCGGTCCCGTCGGCCACGCCCACGCCGTACGACTCGCAGTTCACGCGCGACGGCACCTTCCAGTCGCACATCCGGATCGACGGGATGGACTTCGTCTACACGCTCTACCCGACCAAGTCGACGCCCCGCACCAACGAGTGGTACCCGCGGGGCAACAAGTTCTTCTCGTTCACCTTCCAGGCCTACGACCTCAACCGGAAGCTGCGCGACCGGTTCGCCACGAAGCGCAAGGTCTACCTCGAGCACATCGCCGTCACGTCGAAGACCATCACCACCGGCGGCGGCAGGACCCAGCACCCCTACCGGCTCGACGCGGTCGCCAAGGACATCACCTTCGACCCCGAGCCGGTCACCACGCGCTACGGCATGATCATCACCTCACCCAAGGGCGCCTTCGAGCTCCGCAACCAGCGGATCAGGGCGACGTCGCTGGACACCCGCGGGCTGGACCTGATGTTCACCGCCGTGGTCTGGGTCCAGGACGCCCCCGGCTCCGCGCACTTCTCGCGCCGGGAGATCAAGCAGACCGTGCCGATCGCGATCTTCGAGTCGAAGAAGCGGACCTCGGTCGCGTCGATCCCGGTCGACGCCAACTGATCGAGTCGATGCTCCTATGACGCGTCAAGCCGCGATGTCGGGGGTGTTGAGGGCTCGTAGGTCTTGTCGCAGCAGGGTGAAGAGTTCGCGGGCGAGGTAGCGCTTGAGCTTGCGGCGCAGGTGGGGGTCCGACTTGGCATCGGTGGTGCGGGCGGCGATGTAGGCCCTGGTCGGTGGGTGGTGGCAGAGCCGGTTGAGGGTGGCCATGTGCAGGGCACTGTTGGCTTGTCGGTTCCCGCCGCGGTTGAGGCGGTGACGTTGGGTCTTCCCCGAGGAGGCCGGGATTGGACTGGTGCCGCAGAGGGCGGCGAAGCCGGCCTCGCTGTGGAACCGTTCGGGTTGCTCGCCGATGGCGATCAGCAGTTGTGCCACGGTCTGGGCCCCGACACCGGCCGCGGCACTGGTGGCCGGGGCGATGGCCCTGGTCAGGGCCGCGATGTCGGCGTCGAGTTCGGTGATCTCCGCGGTGAGCGCCAGGACTCGGCGGGCCAGTCCATGCAGGGCCTTCTTGGCGGCCTGGACGGGGTCGGTGAGTCTGTTGGTGTCGCGGGTGACGCGGAACCGCACGCAGTGGGTGGCCAGGGTGTGTTTGGTCAGGCCGGTCAGTTGTTCGCGGAGTTCTTGGGGCGCGGTGACCCTGAGCTGGTGCATCTGGTTGAGCGTGGCGGTGCGCTGCTTGACCGCGGAGTCGCGTTGCAGCTTCAGCATCCGCAGCGACTCCACGGCCCCGGTGTTGATCTTGGCGGCTCGGGCGTGACCGGCCAACGCGGTCCGGGCGGCTGCCTCGGCGTCGTAGGCGTCGGTCTTCCCGCGGCGTCGGCGGCTGGCCCGGTCGGGCCGGTTGATCTCGAGAACCTCGACATCGTGGCGGTGCAGGTGACGGGCCAGGCCGGCGCCGTAGGAGCCGGTTCCCTCGACCCCGACCTGGGCCAGTGGTCCCCAGGCGCGGAGCCAGGCCAGTAGTTCGGCATAGCCCTGGACCGTGGTCGCGAAGACCGCGGTGCCCAGCAGCGCGCCGAGTGCGTTGACCGCGGCCGCGACGTGGAAGTCCAGGTGGGTGTCCACGCCGCCGTAGATCCCGACCTGGGCGGACTCGATCTGTGTGTGGTTGTGAGTCATGCTGGTGCCGTCCTTTCAACAGGGACAGCGCGCCGAGCCGGGTCACGGACAAACCAGTGATGAGACCTCAGCCAGGCTCCTATCAAGTCACGAGCCCGGCCGGCGCGCCCTGAATGCGCATCGAGCTGGGTCGTGGAGAACGCGCGATCGAATCGACTCAAAGTCAGTCAGCGACGACAGGGCGCAACTCGGGTCAGCACGTCCTCCACGACACCGAGACAAGTCTCACTGGCGCAACTGCCGGCCCGTACGACGTCGAGTCGGTCAGACGGGCTCGGCGAGGCGGTAGCCGACGCCGCGCACGGTCTCGATGAAGCGCGGGTTCTGGTCGTTGTCGTTCAGCTTGCGGCGCATGCTGGCGATGTGGACCTCGACGGAGCGCTTGTCGGCCTCGTTGACGAAGTAGGACGTGACGTACTGCTGGCCACGCATCGTCAGGACCAGGTCGGCCTTGCTGCGCACGCGGCGGCCGGTGCTGAGCAGTGAGGCGAGCAGGTCGAACTCGGTGCGGTTGAGGTCGATCGATCCGCCGCCCACGGTGACGACGCGGGTCTCCTGGTTGAGGGCCAGGCCGTTGAAGCGCACCCACGAGCCGTCGGGGCGCGGCACGCCCTCGCCCTGCAGGGCGGGCGGCACCGGCTGGCTGGCCTGCACGGGCGGGGTGGGCTGGGGCGCCTGCTCCGGCACGGGAGGCGCGTACGCCGGCTGGGGGGTCGACTGCGGGATCGGCTGGGGGATCGGCTGGGGGACGACGGGCTGCGCGGGCGGCTGGTGGGCCGGCGGCTGCTGGTACGCCGGCTGCGGAGCGGGCGGCTGGACGGGCTGCTGCACGGGAACGGGCACGGGAACGGGCGCGGCACGGTGCGGCGCGTTGGCCGTCAGGTCGCGGGCTGCACGGGCCGCCCACGACTCCTCCTTCACCGGCTCGGGAGCCGGCGGCGGCGGGACGGCGGCCGGCGCGGCGACGGGCGACACCGGGCTGTCGTCGGCTCCCTCGGACCAGCCGGAGGGGGTCTCCTGGCGGGCCCGGGGGCGGCGCAGCATCGAGTCGGCGCGGGCCCGGAGCTCGCGCGGGCGGAAGGGCTTGACGAGGTAGTCGTCGGCGCCGGCCTCGAAGCCCTGCACGACGTCGATCTCGTCGCCCAAGGCAGTGATCATGATCAGGTAGGTGTTGCTGAACTCGCGCAGCCGCTTGGCCGCAGCGAAGCCGTCCATGCCCGGCATGTTGACGTCCAGCGTGGTGATCAGGGGGTTGTGCGTGCGGACGGCCTCCACACCCTCGTAGCCGTCCTGGGTGACGACCGTCCGGAATCCGGACTGCGTGAGCACGATGTCGATGAGATCGCGCACGTCGGGGTCGTCCTCGATGATGACGGCGACCCAGTCCTCCCCCACTCCCATGGGGGGATGCTAACCAATGGCGGGCGGGCACCGTGCGCGGCACCGCTACTTGAGCACCGCCTGTTACCCAACTGTGGAGAAGTCCTCACCACCCGGAGAGCCGGGCCATCTCCAGGGCGCGCTGCGGCCAGAACTCGCCGGCGGGTGGTCCGCCCCCGCAGTCGCCGTCGCTCTCGCCGGGCGGCTTGACCCACAGGAACGCATCGAGGCCGGTGCCGTCGTCCACGAATCCCGGATCGGTGCCGACCGCCCGACGGGCCGGGTTGCACCAGTTCTTCGTGGAGCCGTTGCCGTTGCGGCCCGAGTCGATGACGTAGTGGGCTCCGCCGAGCAGCTTCGCGATCCGGGTCGCGTAGGCCCGCTCGTCGTCGTCGGTCTGGTAGTTGGCCACGTTGGTGGCGAAGCCGCGGACGCTCCCGACGCCCGACCGCTCCAGCAGCCGCGCGACCGCGGCGGCGGGCACCCAGTCGGAGTGGCCGGCATCGACGTACGTCGTGACGCCGGCGGTGCGCAGCCGGCCCACCGCGTCCTTCATCAGGCGGACCCGCTGGTCCTCGTCGTGGCACTCGATCGACGCGGCCAGTGCGTCCGGCTCCAGGACGACCGCGACCCGGTCGGCGGCGGCCGCGGCCGTCGCGATCTCCTGCACCCACGGGCCGTACTGCTCCTCGCTGAGCCCGCCGCTGGAGTACTGGCCGCTGCAGTCGCGGTCCGGGATGCCGTAGACGACGAGCACCGGGACGTTGCGGGCCGCGTCGGCCGCCGTCACGACCTCGGTCACGTAGGCGCCGACCCGGCCGGGTGGGTACTGCTCGGGGGTCAGCCAGATGCCCGCCGGGATGGCGGCGAGCCGCTCGAACACCGCCGCCGAGGCGGTGTCCCCGTCGGCGGTCGCCTGCGCGGCGGCCTGGGCGGCGCGGGACTGCGGGTCGACGTACTGCGGGCGCTGGCCGAAGGGGTTGACCTCCTGGGCGCCGAGGCGCCACGGCCCGAGATGGTGGCTGCGCGCGAAGAGGAACGCGCCGAACCCGGCGACCAGGGCGAGGACGAGGACTCCTGCGAGGGCGACGGCCAGACGTCGACGCGGCGTCGCGGCGTCGGTCACGCGGTCGGTCACACGGTCGTCCCCCCACTGGGCCGGCTGGATCTGGCCGCCATCATGCCCGACAGCCCGTGACAGCCCGTAGGCTCGCCCGCGTGACGAACGACCGACGCGTGGACGCGATCTCCGACCGATTCGTGGACGACTACACCGCCCTCGACCCGCTCGCAGCGACGTACTTCGGGGTGGCGGGCCAGGACGACCGGCTCACCGACCTCTCCCCCGACGGCTTCGCCGCCCGGGAGGAGCTCACCCGGCGGGCGCTGGGCGAGGCCACGGCCACCACACCCGTCGACGAACGCGAGGCCGTGGCCCGCGACGCGTTCCTCGAGCGGCTCGGGCTCGACGTCGACCGGATGGACGCCGGGCTGGTGCGCGCCGACTTCTCCGTGCTCACCAGCGGGCTGCACGAGATCCGCCAGATCTTCGACCTGATGCCGACCGAGGGCGAGGAGGCGTGGGTCAACATCGACGGACGCCTCGCCGCGATCCCCGCCACCCTGCAGGACTACCGGGTCACGCTGGCCGAGGAGGCGTCGAAGGGCAACGTCGCCGCCGCGCGCCAGTACGCCGAGGTCGCGACCCAGGTCAGCAACTGGACCGGGCAGACCGGCGAGGGCGGCGACTTCTTCGCGGGTCTCATCGCCCGCAGCGGGACCGACGGCGCCCTGCGCGCCCAGCTCGACCAGCACGCCGCGGGCGCCGCCCGGGCGTTCGCCGACTTCGGGCTCTTCCTCGAGGACGAGATGGAGCCGCGCGGGCGGGCGAAGGAGGCGGTCGGCCGCGAGCACTACGCGCTGGCCTCGCGCTACTTCCTCGGCGCGACCGTCGACCTCGAGCAGACCTACGCGTGGGGCTGGGACGAGCTCAAGCGGCTCGCCGACGACATGGACGCGACCGCCGACCGGATCCTGCCGGGCTCGAAGGTCGCGGAGGCCGTCGCCCACCTCGACGCCGACCCGGCGCGCCGGATCCACGGCCGCGAGGCCTTCCGCGACTGGATGCAGCAGCTGGCCGACCGCACCATCGAGGAGATGGCGGGCGTCCACTTCGACATCCCCGACCCGGTCCGCCGGATCGAGTGCTGCCTGGCCCCCACCAACGACGGCGGCATCTACTACACCGGCCCCTCCGAGGACTTCGAGCGTCCCGGTCGCATGTGGTGGTCGGTGCCCGACGGCATCGACGACTTCGCCCCCTGGCGCGAGGTGACCACCGTCTTCCACGAGGGCGTCCCGGGCCACCACCTCCAGGTCGCGCAGACCGCCTACCGCAGCGACGTGCTCAACCGCTGGCAGCGGCTGATGTGCTGGGTCAGCGGCCACGGCGAGGGCTGGGCGCTCTACGCCGAGCGGCTGATGGACGACCTCGGCTACCTCGCCGACCCCGCCGACCGGCTCGGCATGCTCGACGGCCAGAGCTTCCGCGCCGCGCGGGTCATCGTCGACATCGGGATGCACCTCGAGCTGGAGATCCCCCGGGACAACCCGTTCGGCTTCCACCCGGGCGAGACCTGGACGCCGGCGCTCGGCCGCGAGTTCATGGGCGAGCACTGCCAGATGGACCCGGCGTTCATCGACTTCGAGGTCAAGCGCTACCTCGGCTGGCCCGGCCAGGCTCCGTCGTACAAGGTCGGCGAGCGGATCTGGCTCGAGGCCCGCGACGCCGCCAAGGCCCGGCAGGGCTCGTCGTTCGACCTCAAGGCCTTCCACCGCGCCGCGCTCGACCTCGGCTCGCTCGGCCTGGACCCGCTCACCGCCGCGCTGGCCCGGATCTGAGGTGCCCGCGGTGACGACGTTCGTCCTGGCCTCGGCCTCCCCCGCCCGGCTCGCCACGCTGCGCAGCGCCGGCGTCGAGCCGGTCGTGATCGTGTCCGGCGTCGACGAGTCCCAGCTCGACGGGCTGCCGCCCGCCGAGCTGGCCCTCCAGCTCGCGGAGCTCAAGTGCGCCACCGTCGCCGCCCGCGAGGACCTCCCCGAGGACGCCCTCGTGCTCGGCTGCGACTCCGTCCTCGAGCTCGACGGCGACGCGCTCGGCAAGCCCGACGACGCCGACGACGCCGTACGCCGCTGGCGGGCCATGCGGGGTCGTTCCGGCGTGCTGCGCACGGGTCACTGCCTGCACGACACCGCCACCGGCAAGGTCGTCGCGGCCACGGCCTCCACGACCGTCCACTTCGCCGAGGTGACCGACGAGGAGATCCACGCCTACGTCGCCACCGGCGAGCCGCTGTGGGTCGCCGGCGCGTTCACCGTCGACGGACTCGGTGGGGCGTTCGTCCGCGAGATCGAGGGCGACCACCACAACGTGGTCGGCGTCAGCCTGCCGTTGCTCAGGGAGCTGGCGGCTGAGCTCGGCCACTCGTGGACCGATCTGTGGTCTCGCTGAGCGGGAGCCCGTCGGCCGGGGTGTCGAAGACCTCGTGCGGGTTGGTGTGCGGGTGGTGCGGCAGCGAGAGGTGCGGCAGGTGCACCGGCCGGCGGAACACGAACGTCCGGAAGAGGTAGAACCGCGCCCCGAGACCGAGCGCCAGGCCGACCACGTTGGCCGAGATGTTGTCGGAGAACGGGTCGTCGAGGCCCAGCAGGTTGCGGCTGACCCACAGGCACCCGATCGGGAGCGACATGGTGGCCACGTTGATGACCACGTAGGCCAGCCGGCCGCCGTCGGCCTGGCGGGGCGGACGGTCGCGGAAGGCCCAGTTGCGGGCGCCGCGGTAGCTGATCACCATGCCGACGGTGTTGGCCACGACGTAGGCGATGATCACGTGGTCGGCGAGCAGCGCGCGGTGGCCGGTGTTGAAGCCGTGCACCAGCAGGTTGAAGAGCACGAACGCCACCGCCGTGGCCAGCCCTCCGACTGCGAGGAACCGGCCCACCTCAGCGAGAACTCGCTGCCACCGGCTGCCCATGGGGTGAAGGCTAGCCGCTCAGGCCCACGAGATCTGTCAGGCCCGTCACTCGACGGGCAGGCCGAGCCCGCGCGCGATCAGCATCCGCTGCACCTCGGAGGTGCCCTCGCCGACCTCGAGCACCTTCGCGTCGCGGTAGAAGCGTGCGACGGGGTACTCCTCCATGAAGCCGTAGCCGCCGAAGACCTGGGTCGCGATCCGGGTCGCGGTGACCGCCGACTCGGTGGAGTAGAGCTTGGCGACCGCTGCAGCCTGCTTGAACTGCTGGTACGGCGCCCCCGCGTCCTTCATCGAGGCCGCGCGGTAGGTCAGCAGGCGGGCGGCGTGCAGCATCGTCTCGAGGTCGGCGATCTGGAACGCGACGCCCTGCTTGCGCCCGATCGGGCCGCCGAACGTCTGGCGCTCCCCGGCGTACTGGAGGGACATGTCGAGGCAGGCCTGGATGCAGCCGACCGACAGGGCCGAGATCGCGACCCGGCCGTCGTCGAGGGTGGCGAGGAACTGCGCGTAGCCGCGGCCCTGCTCGCCGAGCAGGTTGGCCGCCGGGACGTGGGCGTCCTCGAAGGAGAGCGGGTGGGTGTCCGAGGCGTGCCAGCCGAGCTTGTCGTAGGCCTTCTCGGCGGTGAAGCCCGGCGTGTCGGAGGGGACCATGATCGCGGAGATCTCGGGCCGGCCGTCCTCGCGCGTGCCGGTGCGGGCGGTGACCGTGACGAGGCTGGTGATCTCCGAGCCCGAGTTGGTGATGAACTGCTTGGAGCCGTTGACGACCCACTCGTCGCCGACGA
This sequence comes from Nocardioides ginsengisegetis, assembly GCF_014138045.1. NCBI lineage: Bacteria > Bacillati > Actinomycetota > Actinomycetes > Propionibacteriales > Nocardioidaceae > Nocardioides > Nocardioides ginsengisegetis. Next base: position 630,511 of record NZ_JACGXA010000001.1, on the reverse strand, counting down.
GCTCGGCCTTGGTCTTGGTGGCGCCCGCGTCGGAGCCGGCGCCGGGCTCGGTCAGGCCGAAGCCGGCGAGCTGCTCGCCCGCGACGAGCGCCGGGAGCCACTGCTCCTTCTGCGCGTCCGTGCCGTAGGTCAGGATCGGGTTGATGCCCAGGCCGACGCCGGCCTGCAGCGTGATCCCCATCGACTGGTCGACGCGGCCGATCTCCTCGATCGCGACGCAGAGGCTGGTGAAGTCGCCGTCCTCGCCGGCACCGCCGTACTCCTCAGGGGCGGTGAGGCCGAACAGCCCGAGCTTGCCCATCTTCTGCACCACGTCCACCGGGAAGTGGTGGTCGCGGTCCCACTGCGCGGCGTGCGGGCCGATCTCGGCCTCCGCGAACTCGCGGACGCTGCGGCGGAACTCTTCGTGCTCTCGGGACAACTCGAACGTCATGGCACCCATGCTAGCCCGAATGGTTAGCGGTTGTTAACCGCCTCAGGAGGCGTAGGGGACCCGCTCCCAGCTGAGCAGCGGCGTGCCCGGCGCCCCCACCGTCACCCGCAGGTAGTCGGTGTTGTTGCTCGAGCCGTCGACGGTCACCCGGGTCAGGTTGTCGGCCGCGCCGTGGACGTTGTACGTCGTGAGCCAGGCCGAGCCGGTCGCCAGCGGCCGGTCGGTGTTGTAGGCGTGGCTGTCGCCGTCGAGCAGGTAGACCGGGCCCGAGAAGGCCGCGGCCTCGTCGACGAGCGCCTGCACCCACGGGCGGAAGGCGCTGATGTCGTTGTCGGTCGGCGTGTAGGTCGGGTCGAACATGTCCGCCTGCTGCATCACCACGACGCCGCGGTCGTGGCGGGCCCGCGCGGTCGCGAACGCCTGGCGCAGCTCGTCGATGTCGGCGGCCGTGCGGCCCTGCACCGCCTGCCGCTGCTCGGGCGTCGGCTCGGTGTTGCCGAGGCCCGACCACGGCTGCAGCCCGTTGTTGCTGCCGGTCACGTTGGCGGTCAGGAAGGTCAACCCGGCGCGGCGGTAGCGGACGTTCTCCGGGAAGCCGCGGTCGGCCTGCGAGGTCACCGGGAACGTCTCCCGGCCGAGGGTGCGGCCGGGGTGGTCGAAGAAGACCGCGCGCACCTTCGCGAGCCGCTCGAGCGGGTTGTAGGCGCCGTTGTTGGTGCGGTGGCAGTCGGTCCACTCGTTGTCGCCCGGCGTGTAGACGAGCGGGTCCTCGAACGTGTCGAAGTCGGAGCGGATCAGCGCGAAGTAGTCGTCGCTGCAGACGGTCGAGCCGTTCTTGATGTCGCCGAGGTGGACGACCGAGCGGACCGCCGGGTCGCGGTTGATCTGCTGGATCCAGCGCGGGAACGCCGCGATCTGGGCGTCGCCGTACGGGACGTCGCCGATCACCGCGAAGGAGTACGCCGCGTCGCCCGAGCCGCTGCCCGCGCGCGGGTCGGCGGGGGCGGCGCCGGCCGGGGCGGCCACCGCGGCGAGGGCCAGGAGGGGGAGCACGACGAGGGTCCGAGTCAGGCGCATGCCGCGAACCTGCCTCCCCGTGGTGAACCGCGGGAGACGCCCGGATGGCACGTGCCTGAACCCCGTGGGCCAAACCCGTTGAGCGCTCGGCCCCGCGGTCCTAACGTCGCTCCATGTCCTATCCCGACCCCGTCTACCTCGGCAGCGGCGGCGAGGCGACCTCGCGCTTCCGGCCGGCCGACACCGCCCCCGAGCTGCCACGCCCGGGCGGCGCCGCGAGCTACCTCGCCACCGGCGCGACCACCGACGGACGCTTCGGCCTCTACCGCTGGGACATGGGTCCGGAGCCGGCCGGCGCCAACCCACACTTCCACCGGACCATCAGCGAGTCCTTCTTCGTCCTCTCGGGCGTGGTCCGGCTCTACGACGGGAGACAGTGGGTCGACGCGCACCCCGGCGACTTCGACTACGTCCCCGAGGGCGGGCTGCACGGCTTCCGCAACGAGTCGGGCGAGCCGGCGTCGCTGCTCATCCTCTTCGCGCCGGGCGCGCCCCGCGAGGCCTACTTCGAGGGTCTCGTCGCCTTCTCGGAAGGCCGCTGGAAGCCGAGCCACGAGGAGCTCCAGGCGTTCCTCGAGGAGCACGACAACCACTACGTGTGAGGCACGGGACCCCGTGGGCCAGGTGCGGGTGGTGAGACCTGGCGAGGTCGCGGAGTGGGGTGGCGATACCCTGCCCCGCGGAGTCCATTCCGTGTAGATCCTTCAGGGCAGGAGTGTCAGGTGCCGGAGAGCAAGCCGCTGCAGAAGGTCCTCATCGCCAACCGCGGCGAGATCGCCGTACGCGTGATCAGGGCCTGCAAGGACGCAGGCATCGGGAGCGTGGCGGTCTACGCCGATCCCGACCGCGATGCGCTCTTCGTCCGCCTCGCCGACGAGGCGCACTCCCTGGGCGGCGCGACGCCGGCCGAGTCCTACCTCGACATCGCCAAGATCATCGCGGTCGCCGAGAAGTCCGGCGCCGACTCGGTCCACCCGGGCTACGGCTTCCTCGCCGAGAACGCCGACTTCGCCCAGGCCGTCATGGACGCCGGGCTGATCTGGATCGGCCCCCCGCCTGCCGCGATCGAGGCGCTCGGCGACAAGGCCAAGGCCAAGCACATCGCCGACAAGGCCAACGCCCCGCTCGCGCCGGGCACCAAGGACCCGGTCAAGGACGCCGACGAGGTCGTCGCGTTCGCCAAGGAGAACGGCCTGCCGGTCGCCATCAAGGCGGTCTTCGGCGGCGGCGGCCGCGGCCTCAAGGTCGCCCGCACGATCGAGGAGATCCCCGACGCCTACGAGTCCGCGGTCCGCGAGGCCGTCACCGCGTTCGGCCGCGGCGAGTGCCTGGTGGAGAAGTTCCTCGACAAGCCGCGCCACGTCGAGACCCAGTGCCTGGCCGACCAGCACGGCAACGTCGTGGTCGTCTCGACCCGCGACTGCTCGCTCCAGCGCCGCAACCAGAAGCTCGTCGAGGAGGCGCCCGCGCCGTTCCTCACCGACGCACAGGTCAGCGAGCTCTACGAGTCCTCCAAGCGGATCCTGCGCGAGGCCGGCTACTACGGCGCCGGCACGTGCGAGTTCCTGGTCGCCCAGGACGGCACGATCTCCTTCCTCGAGGTCAACACCCGCCTCCAGGTCGAGCACTGCGTCTCCGAGGAGGTCACCGGCATCGACCTGGTCCGCGAGATGTTCCGGATCGCGGCCGGCGAGGAGCTCGGCTACGACGACCCCGAGATCCGCGGCCACTCCATCGAGTTCCGCATCAACGCCGAGGACGGCGGCCGCAACTTCATGCCCGCCCCCGGCACCCTGACCCGCTGGCACGCACCCGCCGGCCCGGGTGTCCGCCTCGACGGCGGCTACGACCAGGGCGAGACGATCCCGGGCTCGTTCGACTCCCTCATCGCCAAGCTCATCGTCACCGGCCGCGACCGCACCCAGGCCCTCGAGCGGTCGCGCCGCGCCCTGGACGAGTTCGTCGTCGACGGCATGCCCACCGTCATCCCGTTCCACCGCGCGGTGACCCGCGACCCGGCCTACGTCGGCGCCTCCACCCCCACCGGCGAGGGCGAGTTCACCGTCTACACGCAGTGGATCGAGACCGACTTCGACAACCAGATCGAGCCCTACGCCGGCGACACCGCCGAGGCCGACGAGCCCGGCGAGCGCCACAAGGTGGTCGTCGAGGTCGGCGGCCGGCGCCTCGAGGTCGTCCTCCCCGCCGGACTGGGCGGCATCTCCGCCAGCGGTGGCGGCGGTGGTGGTGGGTCGAAGGGGAAGCCCAAGCGCGCCGGCGGCAAGAAGTCCGGCGCCGCAGCCTCCGGTGACTCCGTGACCAGCCCGATGCAGGGCACCATCGTCAAGATCGCCGTCGAGGAGGGCCAGCAGGTCGCCGAGGGCGACGTCATCGTGGTCATGGAGGCCATGAAGATGGAGCAGCCCCTCAAGGCCCACAAGGCCGGCACCGTCACCGGCCTCCAGGCCGAGGTCGGCGCCACGGTCACCAACGGCGCGGTCATCTGCGAGCTCAAGGACTAGGTCTCTAGGCTCCGGTGCATGACGGAGTCGAACCTGCGTGAGCCGGGTCAACGGGTCAGCCCGAATGCCCGGCTCATGTGGTTGCTGGGGGCCTGCGTGCAGAGCGCGCTGGTCCTGTTCCTGGTCGTCAGCGCCGGCACGTGGTGGGGCTGGTTCGACCTGCGCTGGTGGCAGCTCGCCGTGCTCGTCGCCGTGCTGGCGACGTACGTCGGCGTCGTGCCCGCGTGGCGCTACCGCGTCCACCGCTGGGAGGTCACCGACACCGCGGTCTACACCCAGACCGGCTGGTGGGCGCGCGAGCGGCGGATCGCGCCGATGTCGCGGATCCAGACCGTCGACTACGCCGAGGGCGCGATCGCGCGGCTGTTCGGGCTGGCCAGCGTGACGGTGACGACGGCCTCCTCCAAGGGCGCGCTCGAGATCGCCGGGCTGGACCGGCTGCGGGCGCGGGCGCTGGTCGACGAGCTGACGCTCAAGGCCGACGCGGTCGCGGGCGACGCGACGTGAGCGCCCCGTGAGCGACGAGCTCGCCCGCGACGACCACTGGCAGCGGCTGGACCCGCGGATGCTCCTCGTGCACCCGATCCGCGAGCTGGTCCGCTTCCTGCCGGTGCTCATCGGCATCTTCGTCGCGGGCACGGCCGCCGGTGGCGGCGACGCGCCCTGGCACCTGGTCGGCGTCGGCGTGCCGGTCGGGCTCGGCGTGCTGCGCTACCTGACGACGAGCTTCCGGATCACCGCTGGCCGGGTCGAGCTGCGCCGCGGCCTCCTCAACCGGCACGTGCTCTCCACCCGGCTCGACCGGGTCCGCACCGTCGACCTCACCTCCTCCCCCATCCACCGCGTCCTCGGCCTGACGACCGTGCGGATCGGGACGGGCACGTCCTCGACCGACGAGGAGGATCGCCTCGACCTCGACGGGCTGCCGATCGGACGAGCCCGGGACCTGCGGCTGGCGCTGCTGCACGTCGCCACCGGCGCGGACACGGCGTCGCCCGAGGAGGCTCCGCGCGAGCGGATCGTGGTGCGCTTCGACCCGTCGTGGCTGCGGTTCGCGCCGTTCACGAGCTCGGGCCTGGTCATCGCTGCCGCGGCGATCGGCGCGACCAGCCAGGGCGTCAACGCGCTGGGCGGCTGGGACCGGATCAACCTCGGCGGCGTCGTCGACACGACGTCGCGCCTCTCCCCCTGGGTGGCGCTCCCCCTGGGGGTCGTCGTCTTCGTCGTGCTCGTCTCGCTGCTGTCGGTGGGCGGCTACGTCGTGACCAACTTCGGCTTCACCCTCAGCCACGCCGCCGGCGCCTGGCACCTGCACCGCGGACTCCTCACCACCCGCGAGACCAGCCTCGACGACGAGCGGGTCGCCGGCGTCAGCGTGTGCGAGCCGCTCGGCCTGCGCGCCGTCGGTGGCGGTCGCGTCGCCGCGATCGTCACCGGTCTCGACCGCAAGCAGCAGGGCAGCTCCGTGCTGGTGCCGCCCGCGCCTCGGGACGTCGTGCGCGAGGTCGCCCGGCAGGTGATCGGGCGAACGGCTCCCATCGACGCGCCGCTGGTGGGACACGGTCCCCGCGCCCGGACCCGCCGCTACTCCCGGGCCCTGCTCCCGGCCCTCACCCTGGTGGCGACAGCCGGCGTGCTGGTCGCGACGGCCGGCGCCCCGTGGTGGCTGCTCGTCGTCTCCCTCGCAGCGCCGGCGCTGGCCGTCCCGCTCGCCGCCGACCGGGCGGCGGGGCTCGGGCACACGCTCGTCGACGGGTACGTCGTGGCGCAGTCCGGCAGCCTCAACCGGCACCGCCGCGCGCTCGCCACCGAGGACGTCATCGGGTGGAACTTCCGGGCGACCTGGTTCCAGCGGCGGGCCGGGCTCACCTCACTGGTGGCCACGACCGCCGGCGGCGACCAGGCCGTGCCGCTCCTCGACGTCCCCGAGGACGTCGCGGTCGACCTGGCCGAGGCGGCCCTGCCCGACCTGGTCGCGCAGTTCCGGGCCTGATCCGACTCAGCGCAGGTGGCGCGCCGCGAGCAGGTGCCGCAGCTGGGGGACCGCCGCGAAGACCCCGCCGGTGAGCACACCGGCGGCGCGCGTGGCCGTCCGGAACGGCCCCGGGTCGGCCTTCGCCGGGCACTCGCCCTGCTCGTAGTTCAGGCAGGTGTCGTCGCCGCCGCCGCCCTCGACCCGGTCGGTGCCGTCGCCGGCGTCGATCACGTCGTCGAAGCGGTCGGCGTAGACCTCGTCGTCGCCGCCCAGTGTGCGGGCGTTCAGCGGACCGCCCTGGGCGAGGACGAGGTCCTTGAGGTCGGTGCCGACGTAGTTCCAGCGGGCCCGGCCCAGGAGCTGCGCGCCGTCGAAGCCCGCGGCGCGGGTGACGCCGTCGTGGTCCGTGCCGACGACGCTGACGGTCTCCGTCCCGAGATCGGCCGTGACGACCGGGCGCTTGTCCCCGAACGACACCGAGATGACCTCGAGGAGGTTGAGCCCGGCGCCACCGTCCAGGAGGCTCGGCGCGCCCAACCCCGCGGGCAGGAAGACCTGGTCGGCGCCCGCGCCCCCGGTCACGATCGACCCGGAGCCGGACGACGGTGCGAGGATGTCGCCACCCGGGCCCCCGGCGACCACGTCGTCGCCTGCGAACCCGAAGGCCACGTCGACACCGCGTCCACCGTCGAGGGAGTCGTCGCCCTGACCGCCGCCATCGAGCAGCACGTCGCTGCTGCCACGACCCGAGACGGAGTCGTCGCCCTTGCCTCCCACGAGGAAGTCGGGACGTGCCGAGCCGAGCAGTACGTCGTCGTACGCCGAGCCGATGACGCCGAGCGGGCCGTCGCCCAGGATCGTGTCCTCGCCGGCCCCCGTGGCCGTGCCGGCCGCGAGGTCGACCCGGACCGGTCCCGCCGCGTGCTTGAAGGTGACCGCGTTGGGACGCACGAACGCCAGCATCCCCGTCCGGGCACCGGCTCCGGGAGCCAGCAGGTCGTCGCCGCGGCCGCCGTCGACGAGGTCGCCCTTGACGATCGTGAGGCCACCCTGCTTGACCTTCCGGCGCAGGTCGAGGCCGCCGTAGAGCGCGTCGTCGCCGTCGCCTCCCCTGAGCACGTCGGAGCCCACGCCGCCGCAGACGATGTCGTCGCCGGGACCCCCGAAGATCCGGTCGTTGCCGTCGAGACCGACGATCACGTCGGGGCCGTCGGTGCCGACGATCCGGTCGGAGCCCGGGGTGCCGACCATGGTCGCCGCATGGCCGTGGCAGGTCGGGGTCGAGGTGGCCTGGGCGGCGGTGCCAGCCAGGACGATTGCGGGGACGACGGCAGGGGTGACGAGGGCGAGCGCGAGGACGCGGTTGACCATGGAGTTCTCCCGGGAATGGTGCCGACCGGAGCGGCCGCGCGCGCAGATCCTAGGGCCCCGAGCCCCGCTCAACGAGTCCGGGGCACCTGCGACAGGATGGCCCGCGTGCTGACCGCCGAGGGCCTCGACCTGACCGCCGCACTCGCCTGGGCCACGACCACGACGGGCCCCCTCGCCGACACGCGCGAGCTGTCCGGCGGCTGGACCTCGACGATGCTCCGGCTGGTCCCCGACCAGGGAGATCCGGCCGTCCTGAGGCTGATGACCCGGGAGCCGTGGCGCACCCACGCCGAGGGGCTCACGACGCGCGAGCACGACGTCCAGCGCCTGCTCGAGGACGCCCCGGTGAGGGCCCCGCGCAGCCTGGCCCTCGACGCCGCCGGCGTCACCTGCGGCCACCCGGCACACCTGATGACGCTGCTCCCCGGCCGCGTCGACCTCGACCGCGTGGACGACGGCTCGCTGGAGCGGCTCGCGGACGTGCTCGCCACCATCCACGACGTCCCCGCCACCGTCGACGTCCGCACCTACCAGTCCTGGGCGTGGCAGGCGAAGTACGTCGTGCCGGACTGGGCGACCGACCCCGGGCCGTGGCGGGACGCGTTCGCGCTGCTGCGCACCGGCCCTCCGGCGTACGAGCCGTGCTTCATCCACCGGGACTTCCAGCTCCGCAACGTCCTGTGGTCGGGCGAGGAGGTCACCGGGGTCGTCGACTGGGTGGAGACGTCCATCGGCCCGGCCTGGCTGGACGTGGCCCACTGCTGCACCAACATCGCGCTCGGCCACGGCAGCGCGGCGGCCGACCGGTTCGCCGAGGCCTACGCCCGGCGCGCGGGTCGCGAGCCCCAGCCGTACTTCGACGTGATGGACGTCGTCGGCTTCCTCCCGCCACCGGGCCGCGAAGGCTTCGTCACCGACGCGGGTGAGCGTCTCCGGCTCGAGGAGCGGCTGGTCGCGGTGCTCGAGCGGGTCTAGCGCACGACCTCGCACGACGTACGTCGCTCGACGCCGACGCACGTGTCGCGCCCCTGCCCGCCGAGGGCCCGGTCATGGCCGGCCCCGCCGTCGAGCAGGTCGGCCTCGGCCCCGCCCTCGAGGTAGTCGTCGCCGCCGAGGGTGTGCGCGGTGAGCCGGGCACCGAACGGGTCGAAGACCTGCACCACGTCGGGCCCCGCAGTGCCCCGGAAGTCCCAGTGGGCGCTGGCACCCAGCCAGTACTTCTCGAACCCCGCAACGGGCCCCGAGCCGGCGTCGACGACGACCCTGGGTCGCGTCCCGCTCGGGTCCGGCCTCAGCAGGACGAGGGTGTCGGTCCCCGAGTCGCCGCGCGCGAACGCGCCGGGCGCCATCGCGACCTGCAGGAAGTCGTTGCCGCGCTGGCCGCGCACCGAGACGCCGGCAGTGCCGTTCGTGACGTACTGGTCGCGGCCCGATCCGAGCAGCACCCGGTCGTGGCCCGACCACGCGGTGACCATGTCGGATCCCGCGCCGGTCTGCACGACGTCGGCGGAGCGCTGGTCGCTGGTCCCCCGGTCGGGATGGATGTCGTCGTCGCCGGCACCCGCGTAGATGACGTCGGAGCCGCCGGCCGCATGGATCCGGTCCCGTCCCGGCGAGCCCTGGAAGGTGTCCGCGTGCGGGGACCCGACGACCAGCGGGCTCCCGGTCAGCACGAGGGTGTCGTGGCCGAGCCCGGTGGCGCTGCCGGTGACGCCGTCGCCCAGCTCGACCGTGACCCCGCGCGGTGCGTCGCCGAAGCGGAGGCTGTCCCGGTCCGGGTGGTCCGAGGAGTCGTAGCCCGGGTCGAGGTGGTCGTTCCCGGGCCCGCCGAAGAGCGCGTCGCCGCCCAGGTGCTCGTCGGGGTCGGAGTCCTCCAGGCCGCCGAGGAGCCGGTCGGCCCCGGGGCCGCCGCGCAGCTGGTCGGCGCCGTCGTCGCCGCAGATCACGTCGTCGCCCGCCAGGCCGTCGATGGCGTCTCCCCCGCCGAGGCCGGCGATCACGTCGTCGCCCGCCGTGCCGACGATCATGTCCGGACCGTCGGACCCGACGATCGTGGCCGTCAGCCCGTCACAGGTCGCCGTCGCCGCCATCGTGGGCGCGACAGGAAGCAGCAGTCCGGCGGCCAGCACGCCGGCGGCCAGCAGGATGGCCCGCCCGCTCACGGCGTCACCGGGTTGAGCACCACCGAGCCCGCGGGCGGCGCCGCGTCGCCGGCGACGTCGGGGACGACCTGGCCGGTGATCGACCGGAAGACCGCCCGGCCCATCTCGCGCTCGCCCACCTGGAAGGGGTGGAAGTCCAGGGCCACGTTGAGCTTGGCGACGCTGCCATTGATCCACGCGTCGCTGCCGCAGGCGTCGTGGCCGCGGGTGGCCGGGTAGAGGTTGACGTAGGTCGCCCGGTGGTCGGCCGCGGCCTGCTGCAGCGACGTGTTGAGCAGCCACTCGATGCGGCGGCCCCAGGCGTAGTCACCGGTGGCGAAGGGCACGGCGTCACAGGTGCCGGTGAGCGGCAGCAGCCGCGGGTAGCCCACGACGTACACCGCGGCGTTCGGGGCCGCCCGGTGGACGGCGATCAGCACGTGGGCGACGAGCCGCTCGATGTCGCGGGCGTCGCGCAGCTTGGTGTCGACCCCGTCCCTGGTGGTGAAGTGCTCGCGGCAGGGGCTGCCGGTCGGGTCGAGGTGCCGCACCTGCTGGCAGGTGGAGATCATCGAGCCGAACAGCCCGTGGTCGTTGCCGCCGATGCCGATCGTGACCAGGTCGGTGTCGGCCGACAGCGCGCTCAGCTGCGCGGCGGGCGCGTCGCCGAACACGACGGCCTGACGGGTGAAGAAGTCGTCGGTGCGGGCGCCGGAGCAGGTCATGTCGCGGTAGGTCGCGACGCCGAGGAAGCCCGCGAGGTAGGCCGGGTAGTTGTTGGTGGACCTGAAGCAGCCGACCGGGTCCTGCCGGATCACCGGGATCAGCGGGCCGGCGCTGTAGGAGTCGCCCAGCGCGACGTAGTCGATCGGGTCGGGCTCCGCGGCCTGGGCACCGCCCGCGGGCGGTGCGTAGCCGGCCCAGACGACGAGCAGGATCAGTGCGGACAGGGCGCGGCGCAGCATCGGTGTGGTTCCTCCCGTGGATCGACACCCCTCCCGGTGTCTCGCAGGAGCGTACGCCGTCCCCTACCGGCAGGTACGTCGCTAGCCTCGTGCGCATGTTCACCAAGGTGCTCGTGGCCAACCGCGGCGAGATCGCGATCCGTGCCTTCCGCGCTGCCTACGAGGTCGGCGCGCGGACCGTGGCAGTCTTCCCGCACGAGGACCGGTGGTCCGAGCACCGGCTCAAGGCCGACGAGGCCTACGAGATCGGCGAGCGCGGCCACCCGGTGCGGGCCTACCTCGACCCCGAGGCGATCGTCGCGGTCGCGGTGCGGGCCGGTGCCGACGCGGTCTACCCCGGCTACGGCTTCCTGTCGGAGAACCCTGCCCTCGCCGAGGCGTGCGCCAACGCCGGGATCACGTTCGTGGGCCCGACCAGCGAGGTGCTCGAGCTGACCGGCAACAAGGCCCGCGCGATCGCGGCGGCCAAGGCCGCCGGCGTACCGACCCTGGCCAGCGTCGAGCCGTCGACCGACGTGGACGCCCTGGTGGAGGCCGCGAACGAGCTGCCCTACCCGCTCTTCGTGAAGGCCGTCGCCGGTGGCGGTGGCCGGGGCATGCGGCGCGTGGACGACCCGAAGGACCTGCGCGAAGCGGTCGAGACCTGCATGCGCGAGGGCGAGGGCGCCTTCGGCGACGCGACCGTCTTCATCGAGCAGGCCGTGGTCGACCCCCGCCACATCGAGGTGCAGATCCTGGCCGACGGCGAGGGCAACGTCATCCACCTCTTTGAGCGCGACTGCTCCGTGCAGCGGCGCCACCAGAAGGTCGTCGAGATCGCCCCGGCGCCCAACCTCGACCCGGAGCTCCGCGACCGGATGTGCGCCGACGCGGTGCGCTTCGCCCGCGAGATCGGCTACCGCAACGCCGGGACCGTGGAGTTCCTGCTCGACCCCGACGGCAACTACGTCTTCATCGAGATGAACCCCCGCATCCAGGTCGAGCACACGGTCACCGAGGAGGTCACCGACGTCGACCTCGTCCAGTCGCAGCTGCGGATCGCCTCGGGCGAGACGCTCGCCGACCTCGGGCTCTCCCAGGACACCGTGACGCTGCGCGGCGCGGCGCTCCAGTGCCGGATCACCACCGAGGACCCGGCCAACAACTTCCGCCCCGACACCGGCAAGATCACGACCTACCGCTCCCCCGGCGGCGGCGGGGTCCGCGTCGACGGCGGCACCGTCTACACCGGCGCGGAGGTCTCGGCCCACTTCGACTCGATGCTGGCCAAGCTGACCTGTCGCGGCCGGACGTTCGAGAAGGCCGTGGAGAAGGCCCGTCGGGCGGTGGCGGAGTTCCGGATCCGGGGTGTCTCCACCAACATCGCGTTCCTCCAGGCGGTGCTCGAGGACCCCGACTTCGCGGCCGGCAACGTCACCACGTCGTTCATCGAGACCCACCCGCAGCTGATGAACGCCCGCGGCAAGGGCGACCGCGGCAGCAAGCTGCTCAACTACCTCGCCGACGTCACGGTCAACCAGCCGCACGGCCCGGCGCCGGTCAGCATCGACCCGGTCACCAAGCTGCCCCCGACCAACCTCGACGTGCCGGCCCCCGACGGGTCGCGGCAGCTGCTGCTCGAGGTCGGGCCCGAGGAGTTCGCCCGGCGGCTGCGCGCCCAGGACCGGGTCGCGGTCACCGACACGACGTTCCGCGACGCCCACCAGTCCCTGCTCGCGACGCGGGTCCGGACCCGTGACCTGCTCTCGGTCGCCGGCCACGTCGCCCGCACCACGCCCGAGCTCTGGTCGGTCGAGGCCTGGGGCGGGGCGACGTACGACGTGGCGCTGCGCTTCCTCTCCGAGGACCCGTGGGAGCGGCTGGCCGCGCTGCGCCAGACCGTGCCCAACATCTGCCTCCAGATGCTGCTGCGCGGGCGCAACACGGTCGGCTACACGCCGTACCCGACCGCGGTGACGCAGGCCTTCGTCGAGGAGGCCGCGGCGACCGGCATCGACGTCTTCCGGGTCTTCGACGCCCTCAACGACGTCGAGCAGATGCGCCCGGCGATCGAGGCGGTGCGCTCCACCGGCACCACGGTCGCGGAGGTCGCGCTCTGCTACACCGGCGACCTGTCCGACCCCGACGAGAAGCTCTACACGCTCGACTACTACCTGCGGCTGGCCGAGCGGATCGTCGACGCCGGCGCGCACGTGCTGGCGATCAAGGACATGGCCGGCCTGCTGCGGGTGCCGGCCGCGCGGACGCTGGTCACGGCCCTGCGCGCGGAGTTCGACCTGCCGGTGCACCTGCACACCCACGACACCCCCGGCGGCCAGCTCGCGACGCTGCTCGCGGCGATCGACGCCGGGGTCGACGCGGTCGACGCGGCCAGCGCCTCGATGGCCGGCACCACCTCCCAGCCGCCGCTCTCGGCGCTGGTCTCCGCGACCGACCACTCCGACCGCGAGACCGGCCTGTCGCTGGAGGCGGTCTGCGCGCTGGAGCCCTACTGGGAGGCGACCCGCCGCGTCTACGCGCCCTTCGAGTCCGGACTGCCGTCGCCCACCGGCCGGGTCTACACCCACGAGATCCCCGGCGGCCAGCTCTCCAACCTGCGCCAGCAGGCGATCGCGCTGGGCCTGGGCGAGAAGTTCGAGCAGATCGAGGACATGTACGCCGCGGCCAACGACATCCTCGGCAACGTCGTGAAGGTGACCCCCTCCTCCAAGGTCGTGGGCGACCTGGCCCTGCACCTGGTGGCGGTCGGCGCCGACCCGGCGGAGTTCGCGGACAACCCCGGCAAGTTCGACATCCCCGACTCGGTCATCGGCTTCCTCAACGGCGAGCTCGGCGACCCGCCCGGTGGCTGGCCCGAGCCGTTCCGCACCAAGGCGCTCGAGGGCCGCACCTGGAAGGCGCCCGCCGCCGACCTCACCGCCGACCAGGCCGAACGGCTCGCCGGCGGCAGCAGCACCCGCCGGCGTACGTTGAACGAGCTGTTGTTCCCCGGCCCGACGCGGGACTTCAACGAGGCCCGCGAGACCTACGGCGACGTCTCGGTGCTGCCCACCATGGACTACCTCTACGGGCTCCAGCAGGGCGAGGAGCACGAGGTCGAGATCGACGAGGGCAAGACCCTCATCCTCGGCGTGCAGGCCATCAGCGACCCCGACGAGCGCGGCTTCCGCACGGTCATGGCGACCATCAACGGCCAGCTCCGGCCGGTCAGCGTGCGCGACCGCAGCGTCGCCTCCGAGGTGGCGGCCGCCGAGAAGGCCGACACCTCCAAGCCCGGGCAGGTGGCCGCGCCGTTCCAGGGCGTCGTGACGATCGTGGTCGCCGAGGGCGACCAGGTGGCCGCGGGCGACACCGTCGCCACCATCGAGGCGATGAAGATGGAGGCCTCCATCACCGCGCCGATCGCCGGGAAGGTCGAGCGGCTCGCGCTGCCCGGCACCCAGGCCGTCGACGGCGGCGACCTGGTGCTCGTGCTGGCCTGAGCCGGGGTCAGCGGCGCGAGGCGGCGAGCCGGTCGACCGAGAAGTCGGTCCGGCTCTCGTGCCGCGCGGCGGTGCGCGGCGCGACCCGGAACGTCACCCAGGTCGAGCGCAGGCCGAGCTCGGCGCGGAACGTGTCGCCGGAGACGGTCACCCGGCCGGCCGAGCCGACCAGGGTGATCGAGACGATCCGGCCGCCCCAGTCGCCGTTGCCGTCGCGCCGGGTCACGACGATCTTCGTCAGGTTGCCGATCGCCGGCCAGGTCCGCTCGAGGAGGTCGTCCTGGACCTTCTCGCACCAGGTGTGGACCGGGTTGCCCGACCAGCCGTCGTAGGGGTCCTGGCGGGCGGGCAGGTAGGACACCGAGCCGGCCGAGGTCCAGCCGCCGCTGCTGGAGCCGAACTGCGTGAACGCCGGCTCGCCGCCGGCGGTCAGGATCTTGCCGCGGGTGTCGTCGACGGCCTTGTTGGAGGCGGGGTACTCCGCGTCGTACCCGCCGTAGACCTGGCAGGAGTAGGTGTCGCAGAGCTGGTACGTCGACCCGTGCGGGTGCTCGCGCTCGTAGGCCGCATAGGTCCGGGCGGCGACGGCCTGGGCCCGGACGGCCTCGGTGCTCCACGACGCCGGGATCTCTTGGGGCACCACGCCCTTGATGTAGCTCTCCAGGGTCAGGTCGTTGACGATGTCGCGCTCGGTCGAGCCGGGCGTCGGGATGGCGGCCCGGAGCCGGCCGCGGTAGGCGCGGGTGCCGTCGGGAGTGACCAGGCTGATCGGGTCGCCCCCGGCGTAGAACTCGCCGGCGCCCTGGAGGTCGGCGTAGCCGTGCCACCGACTGGTCTTGTAGGAGACGCGGTTGTCGCCGTTCGGGGCCGTCGCGATCCGCCAGCGGCTTGCCCCGTTGTCGGGCAGCGGCGCGCGGTCGCCGGTGGCGGCGTCCTTGATGGTCAGGCCCGGTCGCGCCAGCACCTCGAGGGTGTTGCTGGTGGCGCCGGTGAGCAGCACGGTGACCCGGCCGGTCGCCTGCCCCCAGTCGGTGCCGGGGTAGTAGAACTCGACGATCTTCGCGTAGCCCAGGCCCTGCCGCGCGGCCCCCTCGGCGCCGTACTGCGACATGCCGTGGCCGTGCCCGTAGCCGTGCCCCTTGATGGTGATCCAGGCCTGGGCCGGGACCTTCCAGGTGTCGCCGGTGCCGGCGTGCGCCGGGACGCCGATCGCCGCGGCGGCCAGGGCGCCGGAGAGCACCAGCGCGAGGCTGCGGACGGGTCGCATCAGGGTGCTCCGGTGGCGTGTGTGACGGCAGGGACGGGTGTGAACAATGAATCGCACCACGGCCGTCCGGCGAGCCGCAATTCCTCCCGGAGAACTACTGATCTGTAATTCTCAGCCCGGCTGGACGTCGGTGATCTCGAAGAGGGTGGACCGCAGCCCGAGGTTGCGGCGGAAGCTCTCCCCCGTGACGGAGTAGGTGTCCCCTTTCGCCGTGGTCAGCAGCACCGTCTCGACCCGGCCGCCCCGCGGTCCCTTGCCGTCGCGGGTGTTGATCTGGAGGTCCGTCAGCTGCTCGATGTTGTAGGCCTGCTCGATCTGCGCGTCGGTGACGGTCGCGGTCCAGCCGTAGTAGTCCGGCGAGGTGCCCTCGTAGGGGTCGGGCTGCGCCGGCAGGTAGGGGAACTGCCCGGCCACCGTGTAGCCACCGTTGCTGGCGGAGAACTGCGCGAAGGCCAGCCCGCCCTGGTAGGTCAGCACCCGGTGCGCGGTGGCGGTGACGGCGGCGTCTGAGGTGGGGTACTCCGCCGTCGCGCCGCCGTAGGCCTGGCACGCCGCGGTGTCGCACAGGTCGTAGTCGGGGTTGGCGGTGTGGGCACGCTCGTACGCCGCGTAGGTGCGTGCCGCGACCGCCTGGGCCCGGAGCGCCTGCTGCGGCCAGCGCGACGCCGCGACCTCACTGGGCACCACCCCGCGCACGTAGGCCTCCAGCGGCAGCACGTTGACGGTCACCCGGCGGCCGTCGTGGTGGGTCGAGCGGAGGGCGCCGCGGTAGGCCCGGGCGCCGACCGGCGAGCGCAGCGTCACCGGCTTGCCCCCGGCGGTGAGCTCGGCGTCGCCGCTGATGGTGCGCACCGTGTGCCAGGGGCTGGTCCCGCTCGCGCGGTAGGCGACGAGGCTCTTCCCGCCGGTCTGCTTGACCCGCCACGTCCGCGCGGCCTTCTCGGTCAGGGCGAAGACCTTGCCGGACCGGACCGCCCGCACCTCAAGGCCGTCGCGGTCCTCGACCACCAGGTCGGCGTCGCGGTCGCCGCTGATGAGGACCGTGATCGTGCCGCCGGCCGAGCCGGCGTGCGTGCCGGGGTAGTAGAAGTCGAGGATCTGCTGGGCGGTCAGTCCCTGCCGGGCCGCGCCGTAGGCGCCGTACTGCGACAGGCCCTTGCCGTGGCCGCTGCCGTCGCCGGTGATCGTGATCGTGGCCGGGCTCGGCACCGTCCACGGGTCGTCGGCGAGCGCGGGCGCGACCCCGACGAGCAGGAGCAGGGTGGTGGTGAGCAGGACGAGTGGGCGGCGCGGCATGTGGTTCTCCCCCGAGAGTGGACGCGAGCGTCGATCCGATCATGCCGTTTGCCTGCTTGGCAATCGGGCACGATGGGCGCATGGTGTGGTTCCTCTCGGCCCGCAAGGAACGCCGGCTCGCGATCATGGAGGAGTTCCGGCAGGCCCGGAGGCTCGCCGACGAGGACGTCACGGTCCTCGGTGAGCAGCTCGCCGAGCTGCACGTCGACACGTTGACCACGGAACTCGACGACGACATGCGCCGCGACTACCAGGACGCCCTCGACGCCTACGAGCGGGCCAAGGTCGCGTTGCGCGAGGCGGCCGAGACCCAGGACGTCGTACGCGTGACGTCGTTGCTCCAGGACGGCCAGTTCGCGCGGGCCTGCGTGCTCGCCCGCCGCGACGGCACCGAGCTGCCGCAGCGCCGCGAGCCGTGCTTCTTCAACCCCCAGCACGGCCCCGCCGTCACCGACGTGGCCTGGACCCCGCCGCACGGCGTCGAGCGCGAGGTCGCGGTCTGTCGGCTCGACGCCAACCGGCTGAGCGCCGGCGAGCAGCCCGACGTCCGCCTCGTGCGGGTCGGCGACCGCTACGTGCCGTGGTACGCCGCCACCGACGAGCGCGGGCTCTTCGTCGCCGCGGTCGCCTCCGTGGCGGTCACGGGCGTGCCGCCGGGCCTGATGGCGGAGGTCGACGCGCGTCGCGCCTCCAACAACATCTCCGGGATGACCGGCGGCGGCCTCGGGATCTGAGCGCGCGGCTCAGACGTGGTGGAGGCGGCGGGCTGCCTCGGCCACCGACCCGCTCATCGACGGGTACACCGTGAACGCCTGGGCGAGCTGGTCGGCCGTCAGCGACTCGGCCACCGCGATCGAGACCGGGTGGATGAGCTCGCTGGCCCGCGGCCCGACGACCACTCCCCCGACGACGATGCCGGTGCCGGGTCGGCAGAACAGCTTGACGAAGCCGTCGCGGACGCCCTGCATCTTGGCGCGCGGGTTGCCCGACAGCGGCAGCATCACGACCTCGGCCACCATCTCGCCGGAGTCGACCGACTGCTGCGACCAGCCGACCGTCGCGATCTCGGGGGCGGTGAAGACGTTGGAGGAGACCTTCTTGAGGTCCAGCGGGTGCACCGTGTCGCCGAGGAAGTGCCACATCGCGATCCGGCCCTGCATGGCGGCGACGCTCGCGAGCATCAGCACGCCGGTGCAGTCGCCGGCGGAGTAGACGCCGCGGGCCGACGTACGGGACACCCGGTCGACGTTGACGAAGCCGCCGTCCTTGAGGACGACGCCCGCCTCCTCGAGGCCGAGGTCCGCAGTGTTCGGGATCGAGCCCAGGGCGAGGATGCAGTGCGATCCCTGGACGGTGCGGCCGTCGGTCAGGGCGACCGTCACGACGTCGCCGTCGCGGGTCACCGACTCCATGCGCGACTTGGAGAGCACGTTCATGCCGCGACGCTTGAGCACCTCCTCCAGCACGGCGGCGGCGTCGGCGTCCTCGCCGGGCAGCACGCGGTCGCGCGAGGAGACGAGGGTGACGTCGATGCCGAGGGCGAGGTAGGCGCTGGCGAACTCCGCACCCGTGACGCCCGAGCCGACCACGATCAGCGACGTCGGCACCTCGGTGAGGTCGTAGACCTGCTCCCAGGTCAGGATCCGCTCGCCGTCGGGCTGGGCGGTGGGCAGGGTGCGCGGCGCGGCACCGGTCGCGACCAGGATCGCGTCGGCGTCGAGGCTCTGCTCGGTGCCGTCGACCCTCGTCGCGATGACCCGGCCGGGCCCGTCGAGGCGGCCGCGGCCCTGGACGACCTCGACCCCCTCCTTCGCCAGGCGACGCGCGATGTCGTCGGACTGGTCGGCGGCGAGCTTCTTGACCCGGGCGTTCACGCGAGCCAGGTCGACGCGGATCGTGGTGGCCGCGTCGCCCTCGTGGTCCTCGAAGTTGACCCCGAGCTCGGCGGCGGCCGAGACGTCGGTCATCAGCTCGGCCGTGGCGATCAGGGTCTTGCTGGGCACGCAGTCGGTGAGGACGGCCGAGCCGCCGAGCCCGTCGGTGTCGACGACCGTGACGTGCGCGCCGAGCTGGGCCGCGACCAGGGCGGACTCGTAGCCGCCCGGGCCGCCGCCGACGATGACGACGTGCTCGTCGCTGGTGTGGCCCATCAGAAGTTGATCATGTGGCCGGCGATGCCGTGGATGGCTTCCTTGACGGACTCACCCAGGGTCGGGTGCGCGAAGATGTTGCGCGCCACCTCGTCAGCCGTCAGGTCCCACTGCTGCGCCAGCGTCAGGGCCGGGAGCAGCTCGGTGACGTCGGGGCCGATCAGGTGGGCGCCGATGATCTCGTTGTACTCCGCGTCGGCCACGATCTTGACGAAGCCGGCGGTGTCGCCGAGCCCCTGCGCCTTGCCGTTGGCCGAGAACGGGAAGGTCGCGGTCTTGACGTCGTACCCCTTCTCCTTGGCCTGGGCCTCGGAGTAGCCGAAGGAGCCGATCTGCGGCTGGCAGTAGGTGGCGCGCGGGATCATGTCGAAGTTGATCTCCTGCGTCTCGGCGCCGGCGATCGTCTCGGCCGCGACGATGCCCATGGCCTCGGCGGCGTGGGCCAGCATCATCTTGCCCGTGACGTCGCCGATGGCGTAGACGCCCTCGACGTTGGTGCGGCCGCGGGCGTCGACCGCGATGGCGCCGCGGTCGGTGAGCTCGACGCCGGCCTTGTCGAGGCCGTAGCCCTCGACCCGCGGGGCGAAGCCGAAGGCGGCCAGCATCTTGTCGGCCTCGAGGACCTCCTCCTTGCCGTCCTTGCTCACGGTGACCTTGACGCCGGAGCCGGTGTCCTCGACGTTCTCGACCTTGGTCGAGAGCAGCACCTTCACGCCGAGCTTCTTGTAGTGCTTGAGCAGCTCCTTGGACACGTCGGCGTCCTCGGTGGGGACCATCCGGTCGAGGAACTCCACGATCGTCACGTCGACGCCGAAGTTCTTCATGACGTAGGCGAACTCGACGCCGATCGCGCCCGAGCCGCCGATGATGATCGAGCCGGGGAGGTTCTCGTCGAGGATCTGCTCCTCGTAGGTGACGACGTTCTTGCTGGCGCTCATCCCGGGCAGCATCCGGACCTTCGCGCCCGCGGCGACGATCAGGTTGTCGCAGGTGTAGGACGTCGTCTTGCCGTCCTTGTCCTGGACCTCGACGGTCTGCTTGCCGTCGACGGCGCCGTGCATCGTGCCCCAGCCGTCGATCTCGGTGATCTTGTTCTTCTTCATCAGGAAGTGGACGCCCTTGACGATGCCGGCGGACACCTGACGGCTGCGCTTGTGCGTCGGGCCGAACGACATGGAGGCGTCGCCCTCGATGCCGTACTTGTCCTTCTCGTGGGTCAGGACGTGGGCGAGCTCGGCGTTCTTGAGCAGCGCCTTGGACGGGATGCACCCGACGTTGAGGCAGACACCACCCCAGTACTTCTCCTCGATCACGGCCACGGACTGGCCGAGCTGGGCTGCGCGGATGGCCGCCACGTATCCACCGGGGCCGGCACCAAGGACGAGAACGTTGAAGTGGGTCACGCCCATCAGCCTATGAGTTGCGGCCACCCTGCTCCAAGGCAGGGACTAACGTTCGGTCACGTGACGCTGTACGCGGCCTACGGGACCAACCTCGATCCCACCCGGATGGGCGAGCGCTGCCCCCACTCCCCGCTCCAGACGACGGGGTGGCTGGAGGGCTGGCGGCTCACGTTCGGGGGCGAGGAGCACGGCTGGGACGGCGCCCTGTCCACCATCGTCCAGGACCCCTTCGACCAGGTCTTCGTCGCGGTCTACGACGTCACCCGCGAGGACGAGTCCCAGCTCGACGGCTGGGAGGCCGCCGACCTCGGGCTCTACCGCAAGACCAAGGTCCGCGTCTCGACCCTGGCCGGCGAGATCGTGGTCTGGACCTACGTCCTCGACGCCTACGAGGGCGGCCTGCCCTCCGCGTCGTACCTCGGGGTCCTCGCCGACGCCGCCGAGGCCGCCGACGCCCCGGCCGACTACGTCGCCGCCCTGCGCCGGCGCCCCTGTCGCTCGACCGGCCTGTAGGGCGGGCCGGCCACCGGTCGGGATCACCGGTGGACCGGCGATCCCGGACGTTCCCGAGGGTTGCAACCCTCCATTACGTACAGGAGTGCCCGGTCGCTGTGACTCATGTGGCTCAAGCGGCAGCCGGGTAGAGCGCCCGAAGGATGCGGGCGGCGAGACGCTCGGGGTCCTGAAGGTCCGCCCACGTGATGCGGATGCAGCGCCAGCCCGTCAGCTCCCGGATCCGGTCTTCCCGGAGCTTCTCGCGGACCACGACGCCCGACGGGTCCTGGCCATCCGCCCCGCCCTGGTACTTCACCAGACCATCGAACTCCAGGAACACTCCGAGGTCCGGCCAGGCGAAGTCGACCCGGGCGACGACACGTCCCCCGTCGCGGATCTCGTACTGCGGCACCGGTGCCGGCACGCCGTGCCGGAACATCGCGTACCACGCACGCACCTCACCAGGAGACTCGAGCCGGTCGTCGATCAGCCGCAGCACGAGGTCGGTGCGGAGCGTTCGGGGCCACATCTCCATGCCGCGTTCGTAGCGGCCCCGCAGCTCGTCGACGCTCGTCTCGCCGGCACGCACGAGGTGTGTGGCGACGACGAGACACTCCTCCGCCCCGGCCACGGTCGTCAGGTCGAGCACCGTCCTGCACGGGCTGGTCACGGGTACGCCGTTGCGCTCGACGATGTCTTCAGGCAGGAGGAGTCCCGCGTGCTGGCAGACGCCGCGCTCCCGGCGTCCCGAACGGCGATCGCGCCGGGTGACGTGCACCGTCGACAGATCGATGTTCCAGACAGGCACGTCGTACTCCGGCAGGGCCGAGGAGTGGGAGAGGAGCACGTCCGTCTCGGCCTGCCTGAGCACCGCGCGGGCGACCAGGGCGTGCCGCCCGACCGGGTCGAGCGAGTGGCACAGGGCGGCGTCGGCGTAGGCCCCGCGCCGTACCCGTGTCAGCGCGCCCTCACGGACGGCCCGGGCGATTGCCTTGTCGTTCCATCCGTCCGCCAGGAAGTCACGACGCAAGGTCACGCGGAACTTCTCGGGTGCAGTGGGTGGTCGCATCATGAGGATCTGATCCCCGGCCGGCGGACCGCCGAACCAGCGACGTCTCGACCCTGTGGAGAACCGCTCGCGGTGGCCGGGTTCTGGAGGTTTGCAGGACGTTCTGGAGGGTTGCAACCCTCCAGAACGTCCGGGATCACCGGTGGACCGGCGATCCCGACCACCGCCCGCCCGGCTACTCCCCCGTGTGGCAGACGGCCTCCACGTTGTTGCCGTCGGGATCGCGCACGAACGCACCGAAGTACCCCTCGTGGTACTCCGGCCACAGGCGCGGCTCGTGGAGCACCTCGGCCCCCTGGGCGACGGCGTGGGCGAAGAACTCGCGCACGGCCTCCGCGTCCTTGGCCCGGAAGCCGACATGGATCTCGCGGTTGGGTCCCGAGGCAGGGCCCTCGTCGGGCTGGGCGCTGATCCAGAAGTCGGGCGCCTCGTCGCCGTACCCGATGGCCACGCCGAAGTCGAGGACGCGTCGGTAGCCCAGGACGCCGAGCACGTCGTCGTAGAACGCGGCCGACCGGGCGAGGTCGGAGCAGTTGATGCCGAAGTGATCGATCATGTCCCGATCCTGCACCGAGATCCCGGAAGTTGCTCCGACTCGACGTCTCCAACGCCGGCAGTTGCGCCGACTCGGCAGTACGCCGCGTGCCCACTAGAGTCGGCCGACGTGACGATCGCGACCCAGACCACGGATCCCTTCGAGCTGGCCCAGCAGGCCGCCGCCCGCCTCGCCGAGCTGACCGGTGTGGAGAGCCACGACGTGGCCCTCGTCCTGGGGTCGGGCTGGCTCCCGGCCGTCGACGCGCTGGGCGAGGCGACCGCGGAGATCGACACGACCGACCTGCCCGGCTTCAACGCGGCCGCCGTGGCCGGCCACTCGGGCAAGATCCGCTCG
Organism: Nocardioides ginsengisegetis; assembly: GCF_014138045.1. Taxonomy (NCBI): domain Bacteria; kingdom Bacillati; phylum Actinomycetota; class Actinomycetes; order Propionibacteriales; family Nocardioidaceae; genus Nocardioides; species Nocardioides ginsengisegetis. Next base: position 607,973 of record NZ_JACGXA010000001.1, on the reverse strand, counting down.
ATCCGCTCGGGCGACAAGAACCTGCTGGTCTTCCTGAGCCGCACCCACTTCTACGAGGGCAAGGGCGTCCGCGCCGTCGTCCACCCGGTCCGCACCGCGGCCGCGGCCGGCTGCCGCGCGATCGTGCTGACCAACGGCTGCGGCGGCCTCAAGGAGACCTGGACGCCCGGCACCCCGGTCCTGATCAGCGACCACATCAACCTGACCGCGACCTCCCCGATCGAGGGCGCCAACTTCGTCGACCTGACCGACCTCTACTCGCCGCGCCTGCGCGCGCTGTGCCAGCAGGTCGACCCGTCGCTCGACGAGGGCGTCTACGTGCAGTTCCCCGGCCCTCACTACGAGACCCCGGCGGAGATCAGGATGGTCCGCAACATCGGCGGCGACCTCGCCGGCATGAGCACCACCCTCGAGGCGATCGCGGCCCGCCAGTCCGGCATGGAGGTGCTCGGCATCAGCCTGGTCACCAACCTCGCGGCCGGCATGAGCGGCGAGCCCCTCAACCACGAGGAGGTCCTCGAGGCCGGCAAGGCCGCCGCCTCCCGCATGGGCGACCTGCTCGGCCAGATCGTCCCGCAGATCTGATGCGCCTCCTGGTGACCGGCGCCGCCGGGTCCATCGGCACCGTCCTCACCGACGGCCTGACCGACCGCGGCCACGAGGTCGTCGGCCTGGACCGGGTGCCCGCCCCCGACGGGTACGTCGGCCCGTGGCACCTCATCGACTGCGCCGACCCCGACGCGGTGGCCGCGGTCTTCGCCGAGGAGCGCGTCGACGCCGTCGTGCACCTGGCCGGCTACCCCGGCGAGGGCAGCCTCGCCGAGTCGCTGCGGTCGCACACCGTCACCACGGCGGCGCTCCTCGACGCGATGGTCGAGCACGGCGTGACCCGTCTCGTGTACGCCGGCTCCAACCACGCCGTCGGCCGGACCCCGCGCACCGACCTGCTCACCACCGCCGAGCGCCCGCGGCCAGACACGTTCTACGGCGTCGGCAAGGTCGCGGCCGAGGCCGTCATGAGCCTGTACGCCGACCGCTACGGCATCGACGCGGTCTCCTGCCGGATCGGCTCCTTCCTGCCCGAGCCGGAGACGGTCCGCAACCTGTCGACGTGGCTCTCCCACGACGACTGCGTGCGGATGGTCGAGGCGTCGCTGACGGCCACCAGCCCCGGCTTCGCGGTGCTCTACGGCATCTCCGCCAACACCCGCGCCTGGTGGGACCTCGAGCCCGGTCGGGCGCTGGGCTACGAGCCGCAGGACGACGCCGAGAACTGGGCCGACCGGATCGCGGCCCGCGACGAGGACGCGAGCGAGGCCGCGCACGTCGGCGGAGCGTTCGCGACCGAGACGTTCTACCGGCCGGCGTTCGACCGGTCTTGACCTGGAGTGCACTCCAACCCTGACACTGGGGTCGTGAGCTACTCCATCGCCGAGGCGGCGCAGGTCAGCGACCTGACGCCCGACACGCTGCGCTACTACGAACGCGACGGCCTGATGCTGCGCCCGGTCGGGCGCTCCGCGACGGGCCACCGCCGCTACACCGACGGCGACCTGCGCTGGATCAACCTGCTCACCTGCCTGCGCGGCACGGGCATGCCCATCCGCGACGTACGCCGCTACGCAGACCTGGTCCGGCAGGGCGACGGCAACGAGCAGGCGCGGCTCGACCTGCTCCGCGCCCACCGGCAGCACGTCCTCGCGCAGCTGGCCGAGGTCCAGGAGCACCTGGGCGCGATCGACCGCAAGATCGGCATCTACGTCGACAAGATCGAGACGGGGCTTGACCTGGAGCGCACTCCAAGCGTTTGAGTGGGGGCATGACCCAGCAGACGTCTCTCCAGCAGCGCACTCTCGGCACCGCCTCGCCCCTCACCGTCTCGACCCTCGGCCTCGGCTGCATGGGCATGTCGGAGTTCTACGGCACCGGTGACGAGGCCACCGGGATCGCGACCATCCACCGCGCGCTCGACCTCGGCGTGACCTTCCTCGACACCGCCGACATGTACGGCCCCTTCACCAACGAGCAGCTCGTCGGCAAGGCCATCCGGGGCCGCCGCGACGAGGTCCAGCTCGCCACGAAGTTCGGCAACGAGCGGCTCCCCGACGGCACCCGCGTCGGCATCAACGGCAAGCCGGAGTACGTCCGGGCCGCCTGCGACGCCTCCCTGCAGCGCCTCGGCGTCGACCACATCGACCTCTACTACCAGCACCGCGTCGACCAGTCCGTCCCGATCGAGGAGACGGTCGGCGCCATGGCGGAGCTGGTCGAGGCCGGCAAGGTCCGCCACCTCGGCCTGTCCGAGGCCTCGCCGGCCAACATCCGCAAGGCGCACGCGACGCACCCCATCACCGCCCTGCAGACGGAGTACTCCCTCTTCACCCGCGACCTCGAGGACGAGATCCTCCCGACCGTGCGCGAGCTCGGCATCGGCCTGGTCCCCTACTCCCCGCTCGGTCGCGGGATGCTCACCGGCGCGATCACCAAGGAGTCCGGCGCCGTCGGCGAGGGCGACTTCCGGCGTTCGGCGTACTTCCCGCGGTTCGCGGGCGACAACCTCGACGCCAACCTGGCGCTGGTCGACAAGGTCCGCGAGCTCGCCGCCGCCCACGGCTGCACGCCGGGCCAGCTGGCCCTCGCGTGGGTGCTCGCCCAGGGCGACGACGTGGCGCCGATCCCGGGCACCAAGCGGGTCGCCTACCTCGAGGAGAACGTCGGCGCCACCGACGTCGACCTCAGCCCCGCCGACCTCGCGGCGCTCGAGGCCGCCGTGCCGCGCGACGCCGTCGCCGGCGACCGCTACGGCGACATGAGCCACATCGACTCCTGACCCGGTCGGCATGCATGCCCCGGGCCCGACCGGTTACGGGCCCGGGGTACGCAACCGCGAGAGGAAGGTCGCCATGGCCACGTACGACGAGTCCCCCGAGCCCGACGGGCGCACCGACGGAGCCGTGCCGGCCGACATCCAGGCCGAGCGCGAACGCCGCCTCGACCCCGCCAACCGGCCGGAGAACGCCGAGGTGGACAACACCGGCAAGACGCTGCCGACCGTCGAGGAGTTCAAGGAGCTCAACGCGGGCGAGGACGTCGAGGGCGCCGCCGGCAGCTCCGACCCGGGTGCGGCGTTCCGCCGGATCCAGCCCTCGGAGGAGGAGATCGCCGAGATCGAGGCCGAGCGCGAACGCCGGCTCGACCCCGCCAACCGGCCCGCCAACGCCGAGGTCGACTACACCGGCGAGAACATGCCGGACGTCGCTCGGGACTGACCGTCCCCACCGCCCACTAGCCTGCCGCCATGGTGGACTGGCAGCTGACGATCGACGCGAACGACCCCGCCCGCATGGTGCAGTTCTGGGCGCCGGTGCTGGGCTACGAGGTGCAGCCCCCGCCCGAGCCCCATGCGTCCTGGAAGGCCTACTACCTCTCCCTCGGGGTCCCGGACGACGAGCTGCCCGACAGCGACTGGTCCGACCGGATCTGGGACCCGACGGGCGCTGGGCCGCGGATCTGGTTCCAGATCGTGCCGGAGGAGAAGGCCGGCAAGAACCGCCTCCATCTCGACATCTTCCCCACCGGCCGGGACCGGACGCTCTCCCTCGAGCGGCGCCGGGTGATCGTCGAGGCCAAGGTCGCCGAGCTCGTCGGCCGCGGCGCCCGGGTCCGCAACCGCAGCACGGACCTCGAGGGCTCCCGAGGGCGTCGACCACTACGGCGTCACCATGCTGGACCCCGAGGGCAACGAGTTCTGCGTGGCCTGACGGATCAGCCGGCCAGCCGGTCCCGCAGGCCGTCGAGGCAGCCGGCCATCATCCGATCGTGGTTCCAGGCGAGCAGCGGCCGCCCGACCCGCGACGCCATCCCCAGCCAGCGCCCCGCGACGCGGACGTCCTGCTCGAAGTCCATCCGGGTGCCGCCCTCGATCGGCGTCAGCAGCCAGCGCACCCGGCCCGTGAGGTCCCCGGACGTCTCGATCTCCAGGTGCCGCGGCTCGCGGTGCACGGCGTGCAGCACCAGGTCGAGGGTGTAGGGCAGCGCCGAGCGGCACAGCACCCGCGCGTCGTCGGGGCCCAGGCTCGCCACGGCCCGGACCTGCGGCCACCACTCGGGGTAGCGCTCGAGGTCGAGCAGCACGTCGCGCACGCGGTCGGGATCGGCGGCCACGGTCCAGGTGCCGCGGAAGGAGTACGACGGGCTCACTCCCCCATCATGGCGGGCCCCTGCCGGCGGTTTCCTCCGAGGGCCGGCGCACCCAGTAGCGTGCGCCCCATGACCTCTCCGGACAACGACGTCCTGCTCGACCGTGCCCGCGCCTGGGCCGCCGAGGACCCCGACGGCCACACCCGCGCCGAGCTGGAGCGGGTCATCGCCGACGTCGAGGCCGGCGGCGACCCGGCCGACCTCGCCGACCGCTTCGACGGCACCCTCGAGTTCGGCACCGCCGGCCTGCGCGGCGCCCTCGGCGCCGGTCCCAACCGGATGAACCGCAGCGTCGTGCTGCGCGCCGCGGCCGGCCTCGCGGCGTACCTCCGCGACCAGGACCGCGAGCCCGGCCAGGGTCGCGAGCCCTCGGTCGTGATCGGGTACGACGCCCGCCACAACTCCGACGTCTTCGCCCGTGACACGGCCGAGGTGATGACCGGCGCGGGCTTCCGGGCCCACGTCCTGCCGCGCCCGCTGCCGACCCCGATCCTCGCCTACGCGATCCGCGAGCTCGGCTGCGTCGCCGGCGTCATGGTCACCGCGAGCCACAACCCACCCCAGGACAACGGCTACAAGGTCTACCTGGGCGACGGCTCCCAGATCGTGCCGCCCGCCGACTCCGCCATCGCCGACCGCATCGCGGCCGTGGGGGCGCTCGCCGACATCCCGCGCGGCGCCCCGGGCACCGTCCTGGGCGACGAGATCGTCGACCGCTACCTCGACACCGCCGCCGAGCTGGCCGGCGACGGACCGCGCGACCTCGAGATCGTCTACACCCCGCTGCACGGCGTGGGCGGCACCTCGGTCGTCCAGGTCCTCGAGACCGCCGGCTTCGACGCGCCGAGCGTGGTCGAGCAGCAGGAGCACCCAGACCCCGACTTCCCGACCGTCGCGTTCCCCAACCCCGAGGAGCCGGGCGCGATGGACCTCGCCATGGCGCTGGCCGAGCGCCAGGGGGCCGACCTGGTCGTGGCCAACGACCCCGACGCCGACCGCTGCGCCGCCGCCGTCCCCGGCCCGCACGGGTGGCGGATGCTGCGCGGCGACGAGGTCGGTGCGCTGCTCGCCCACCACCTGCTCCGCTCCGGCCGGAAGGGCACCTACGCGACCTCGATCGTGTCCTCCTCGCTGCTCGGCAAGATGGCCACCGCGGCCGGACAGCCCTACGCCGAGACGCTGACCGGCTTCAAGTGGATCGGCCGCGTCGACGGACTCGCGTTCGGCTACGAGGAGGCGCTCGGCTACTGCTGCGACCCCGAGCACGTGAAGGACAAGGACGGCGTCTCAGCGCTGCTGCTGCTCTGCGAGATGGCCGCCGGCGCCAAGGCCGAGGGTCGCACGCTGCTCGACCTGCTCGACGACATCGCCGCCGAGCACGGCCTGCACGCCACCGACCAGCTCTCGGTCCGAGTCACCGACCTCGGCGAGATCGCCGCGGCCATGGACCGGCTGCGCAGCACTCCCCCGACCCGGCTCGGGGGCCTCGCGGTCGAGCGCGTCGACGACCTCTCCCTCGGCTCGGCGGACCTCCCGCCGACCGAGGGCCTGCGCTACCACCTGGCCGAGGGTGCGCGCGTGATCGTGCGGCCGAGCGGCACCGAGCCCAAGCTGAAGTGCTACCTCGAGGTGGTCATCACCGTGAACCCCGACGACGGGGTCGAGGCCGCCCGCTTCGCCGCGGTCGGCCGGCTCGACGCCCTGCGCGGGGACATCAAGGCCGCCGCCGGGATCTGAGCGCGACCGCTCAGGCCACGAGGGTCGCCACGAAGGCGACCAGGCTGCCGACGAGCACGCCGATCTCCGGCCAGGCGAGCGCCCGGTGGACGTCGTCGGCGAGCGCGGCCTGCTCGGGCGTGAAGCGCTGGATGCCGTGGCGGGCCCGGGCATCCTCGACGAGCCGGGTGATCCGGTCCTCCACGAAGACGGGGTAGGACTCGGTGGCGCTGGGCCGCTCGCTGGACCGGTTGGACTTGATCGTCTGCCGCCATGAGTGACCGATGGCCGACGAGACGTAGCGCGAGTCGCCGACGCCCACCGCCAGGACCTGGCGCACGACGACGGTGTCGATGGCGGCGAGCGGGATCGACACGGTGTCGAGCATGTTGCGCAGAACCAGCGCCTCAGGGGTCGCCCACACCCGGGGCCGGAGCATCGCGGCCCACACCAGCACGCCGAAGACGAGCGCGCCCGTCACGACCGCCGCGGGGAAGCCGTGGTCACGGTCCACGATGCCGATCACGACGATCGCGAGCACGCCCACGAGGGCGATCACGCCGAGGATCCGTCCACTCGTGGCGGCGAACTTCTCGACCTCGTGCTGCGTCATGCGTGATCTCCGTCGATCGCCGGGGTGTCCGACTGGTGGATTCTGTCCCTCGTCGCGACAACCCTATGCTGGACCGGTGACAAGCACCCCCACCCCCACGGCAACGGCGCCGCAGGCGGACTTCTCGGACATCACGCGTTCGGATGCCACGCTGCGTCGCTTCCTGCACGGTCTGCCGGGCGTCGACCAGGTCGGCGCCGAGGCACGCGCCGCGGCCCTCGGCACCCGCTCGATCAAGACGACGGCCAAGGACTACGCGATCGACCTCGCGATCCGCATGGTCGACCTGACGACCCTCGAGGGCCAGGACACCCACGGCAAGGTCCGTGCGCTCGCCGCCAAGGCGATGCACCCCGACCCGGCCGACCCGTCCTGCCCCATGACGGCCGCCGTCTGCGTCTACCCCGACATGGTCGCCACGGCCAAGGAGGTCCTCGGCACCAGCGGCGTCAACGTCGCCGCGGTCGCGACCGCCTTCCCCAGCGGCCGTGCGGCCCTGGACATCAAGCTGGCGGACACGCAGGACGCCGTCGAGGCCGGCGCCGACGAGATCGACATGGTCATCGACCGCGGCGCGTTCCTGTCGGGCCGCTACAAGGCCGTCTTCGACGAGATCGTCGCGGTCCGCGAGGCCTGTGGAGACGCGCACCTCAAGGTCATCTTCGAGACCGGTGAGCTCCAGACCTACGACAACGTACGCCGCGCCAGCTGGCTCGCGATGATGGCCGGCGGCCACTTCATCAAGACCTCCACCGGCAAGGTGCAGCCCGCCGCGACCCTCCCGGTCACGCTGGTGATGCTCGAGGCCGTTCGCGACTTCCGCGAGGCGACCGGGCAGATGATCGGCGTCAAGCCCGCGGGCGGCATCCGCACCACCAAGGACGCCATCAAGTACCTCGTGATGGTCAACGAGGTCGCGGGCCAGGACTGGCTCGACCCGGACTGGTTCCGCTTCGGCGCCTCCACGCTGCTCAACGACCTGCTCATGCAGCGCACCAAGATGACGACCGGTCGCTACTCCGGTCCCGACTACTTCACCCTGGACTGATTCCCATGAGCTCCCCCTTCGAGTACGCCCCCGCCCCCGAGTCGCGCTCCATCGTCGACATCAAGCCGTCCTACGGCCTGTTCATCAACGGTGAGTTCGTCGACGGCCACGGCAAGGCGTTCAAGACCATCAGCCCCTCGACCGAGGAGGTCCTCTCCGAGGTCGCCGAGGCCGACGAGGCCGACGTCGACGCCGCCGTCAAGGCCGCCCGCCGCGCCTACACCCGCGTCTGGTCCAAGATGCCCGGCCGTGAGCGCGCCAAGTACCTCTACCGGATCGCCCGGATCATCCAGGAGCGCGGCCGCGAGCTGGCCGTCCTGGAGTCGATCGACAACGGCAAGCCGATCAAGGAGTCCCGCGACGTCGACGTCCCGACCGTCGCCGCGCACTTCTTCTACTACGCCGGCTGGGCCGACAAGCTGGAGTACTCCGGCTTCGGCAACGGCAACCCCCAGCCCCTCGGCGTCGCCGGCCAGGTCATCCCGTGGAACTTCCCGCTGCTCATGCTCGCGTGGAAGATCGCCCCGGCGCTGGCGTGCGGCAACACCGTCGTCCTCAAGCCCGCTGAGACGACGCCGCTGACGGCGCTGCTCTTCGCCGAGATCTGCCAGCAGGCCGACCTGCCGCCGGGTGTCGTCAACATCGTCACCGGCGCGGGCGAGACCGGCCGGGCGCTGGTCTCCCACCCCGACGTGAACAAGGTCGCGTTCACCGGCTCCACCGATGTCGGCCGCGCGATCGCCAAGGCCGTCGCGGGCTCAGCCAAGAAGGTCACCCTCGAGCTCGGCGGCAAGGCCGCCAACATCGTGTTCGACGACGCCCCCATCGACCAGGCCGTCGAGGGCATCGTCAACGGCATCTTCTTCAACCAGGGCCACGTCTGCTGCGCGGGCTCGCGCCTGCTGGTCCAGGAGTCCGTGGCCGACGAGGTGCTCGAGCGCCTCAAGCGCCGGATGTCCACGCTGCGCGTGGGCGACCCGCTGGACAAGAACACCGACATCGGCGCGATCAACTCCGCCGAGCAGCTGGCCCGCATCCGCGAGCTCAGCGACATCGGTGAGGCCGAGGGCGCCGGCCGCTGGTCGCCCGCCTGCGACCTGCCGAGCAACGGCTTCTGGTTCCCGCCGACGCTGTTCACCGGCGTCACCCAGGCCCACCGGATCGCCCGCGAGGAGATCTTCGGCCCGGTCCTGTCCGTCCTGACCTTCCGCACGCCCTCCGAGGCGATCGAGAAGGCCAACAACACGCCGTACGGCCTGTCGGCCGGCGTGTGGACCGACAAGGGCTCGCTCATCCTGCACATGGCCAACCAGCTGCGCGCCGGCGTGGTGTGGGCCAACACGTTCAACAAGTTCGACCCGACCAGCCCCTTCGGCGGCTACAAGGAGTCGGGCTACGGCCGCGAGGGCGGCCGCCACGGTCTGGAGGCCTACCTCAAGTGAGCGACACTCGCATCGACGTCCGCAAGACGTACAAGCTCTACATCGGTGGCGCCTTCCCCCGCTCGGAGTCGGGCCACTCCTACGTCGTCAACGACACGAAGGGGACGTTCGTGGCCAACGCCGCCCTCGCCTCGCGCAAGGACGCCCGTGACGCCGTCATCGCCGCTCGCAAGGCGTTCGGCGGCTGGTCGGCGAAGACCGCCTACAACCGCGCGCAGATCCTCTACCGGATCGCCGAGGTCATGGAGGACCGCCGCCCGCAGTTCGTGGAGGCGCTCCGCCAGTCCGAGGGGCTCACCGCGGCCCGCGCGCAGAAGGCGCTCGACGAGGCCATCGACCGGCTCGTCTGGTACGCCGGCTGGGCCGACAAGATCACTCAGGTGGTCGGCGGCGCCAACCCGGTCGCCGGGCCGTTCTTCAACCTCTCGACGCCCGAGCCGACCGGTGTGGTGGCCGTCCTGGCCCCGCAGGAGTCCTCGCTCCTCGGCCTGATCAGCGTGGTGGCGCCCGCGATCGTCACGGGCAACACCGTGGTCGTCGTGTCGTCCTACGCGCGGCCGCTGCCCGCTGTCACGTTCTCCGAGGTGCTGGCCACCTCCGACGTGCCCGGCGGCGTGGTCAACATCCTGACCGGCTCCGCGGCGACCATCGCCCCGTGGCTGGCCTCGCACATGGACGTCAACGCCATCGACCTGACCGGCGTCGCCGGTGACGTCGAGCTCGCGACGGCGCTCGAGGTGGCCGCGGCCGACAACCTCAAGCGCGTGCGCCGTGCCCCCGCGGCCGAGCCCGACTGGTCGGTGGACCCGGGCATCGACGCGATGACGACCTTCCTGGAGACCAAGACGGTCTGGCACCCGATCGGCGTCTGACCGATCCACCCCGCACGACCGACGGCCCCGGCAGATCCTGCCGGGGCCGTCGTCGTGCCGGGGGTGCGGATTGGGGCAGAATGTCCCGGTGCGCGCCCGGGTGATCGTCCTCGCCGGCCCCTCCGGGGCCGGGAAGTCCCGTCTCGCTCACCGGATCGGCCTGCCGGTGCTGCGCCTCGACGACTTCTACAAGAGCGGCGACGACCCCACGCTCCCCCGCATCACCGAGGGCGCCAACGCCGGGCTCGTCGACTGGGACGTCCCGGAGTCCTGGCTGCCGGAGGACGCGATGGCCGCCATCACCGACCTGTGCCGCGACGGCGTCGCCGAGGTGCCGGTCTACGACATCGCCCACGACGGTCGCTGCGGCTGGCAGAAGCTCGACCTCGAGGGCCACGAGCTCTTCGTGGCCGAGGGGATCTTCGCCCAGGAGGTCGTCGGGCCCTGCCGCGACGCCGGGCTGCTCGCCGCGGCCTACTGCGTGCGCCAGCATCCCGTCGTCACGTTCTGGCGGCGGCTGACCCGCGACCTGCGCGAGCACCGCAAGCCGCCGCTGGTGCTGGTCCGCCGCGGCCTGGCGCTGCTGGCCGACCAGCGGCGGGTGGTGGCGGGTGCGGTCGAGCGTGGCTGCGTCGCCGTCACCCCCGACGAGGCCTACCACGCGCTGCGCGACCTCGCGGCGACCGACGTCCCCTGGTGACCCGGTGACCGACGCCGGCGCGGAGCTGTTCCGGGAGCGCCTGGCGCAGCCGGACCAGCGCTCGTGCGGCGCGTCCGTGCTGGTCGTGGCGCGGATGCTCCTCGACCCGGCGTACGCCGCGCTCGTGGCGACCGGCCGCCACCCCGGCACCGGCTTCGCGCTGCCGGGCACGGTGGCCAGCCGGTTCCGCTACGAGGTGCTCGGGATGCACGAGCGCGTGACCGGGATGGTGGACGCGGCCGGCCACCTCCAGCTGCCGTGGCCGCGCGCGATCGGGACGCCGCCGTGGGCGGTGGCCCACCAGCTCTCTGCCACGTCAGGGCCCGGCCACTCGGCCGTCCGCTACGAGGTCCACCAGGTCCGGACCTCCGGAGCCGAGGTGTACGACGACCTGGTCGCCGCCACCTCCGGCCACCGGCCGGCCGCGCTGTACGTCGGCAATGCCTGGCTGCCGCGGCACGTGGTGCTCGTCCTGGGCGAGGTCCAGGGACGGCTGCGCTGCTACGAGCCGGCCGCCGGGGCGCTCGTCGACGTGGACCGTGCTGCGTTCGCGACCCACCGGCTGGGGCTGGCCGGCTGGGACCAGGCGTGGTTGGTCGTCAGCCCGTGAACACCACGAGGGTCAGCACGCCCCATGCCGCCGGCAGGAGCAGGGCGAGGGCGAGCAGGACCCGCGCGATCGCGAACGACGTGAGGCCGGCGCCGTGGGCCTCACCCTCCACGTCGGCGAGCTCGACGCGCCGCGGCCGCCTCGGGTCGTAGCGGACCGTCACCTCGTCGTCGACCCGCGGGGTCGGCGGCTCGATGCCGGTGATGGTGTCGGTCTCGATCTCCTGGCCGTCCACGGTGAAGCGGACCTCGGTGAAGTAGATCGTCAGCGGCTCCCCCGCGACGGCGACGTCCTTGGGATGCACGGCGGTCACCACGGCCGTCGTCGCCACGGCCCGGTCCGCGAAGGCCGTCGCCGCCCGTCGCTGGAGGAAGCCCCGCACCACGAACCCGAGCCCCAGCACCAGCGCGACGACGGCGGCGGCCAGCGTGAGGTAACCGGGCCCGGGGTGGAGGGTCATGACGCCGACAACGCCGACAACGCCGCGTAGCCGGGCTTGACGACCTCGTCGATGATCGCGAGCCGTTCGTCGAAGGGCAGGAAGGCCGACTTCATGGCGTTGATGGTGAACCAGCGCAGGTCGTCCAGGGTGTAGCCGAACGCCTCGACCAGCGACCACATCTCGTCGGTCATCGAGGTCTGGCTCATCAGCCGGTTGTCGGTGTTGACGGTGACCCGGAAGCGCAGCCGCGTCAGCAGCCCGATCGGGTGCTCGGCGATCGAGGTCGCGGCGCCCGTCTGGATGTTGGAGGCGGGGCACATCTCGAGCGGGATCCGCTGGTCGCGGACGTAGGCGGCCAGCCGGCCCAGCTCGACGGTCCCGTCCTCGGCCACCTTGATGTCGTCGATGATCCGGACCCCGTGGCCGAGCCGGTCGGCGCCGCACCACTGGATCGCCTGCCAGATGGACGGCAGGCCGAAGGCCTCGCCGGCGTGGATGGTGAAGTGGGAGTTCTCGCGCTGGAGGTACTCGAAGGCGTCGAGGTGGCGGGTGGGAGGGAAGCCGGCCTCCGCGCCGGCGATGTCGAACCCGGCGACGCCGCGGTCGCGCCACGCCACGGCCAGCTCGGCGATCTCCATGGAGCGGGCCTGGTGGCGCATCGCGGTCAGCAGCTGGCGTACGACGATCCGGCCACCGGCTGCGGCCGTTCCCTCGTCGAAGCCCTGCTGCACGGCCGCCACGACCTCGTCGAGGGTCATCCCCTGCTCGACGTGCTGCTCGGGGGCGTAGCGCACCTCGGCGTACACCACCCCGTCGGCGACGAGGTCCTCGACGCACTCGCGGGCCACGCGGGTGATGGCCGGGCCGTTCTGCATGACCGCCACGGTGTGGTCGAAGGTCTCGAGGTAGCGCTCCAGGGAGCCCGAGTCGCTCGCCTCCTGGAACCACCGGCCCAGCGACTCCGCGTCATTCGCCGGGAGCTCGTGGCCGATCTCCGCGGCGAGCTCGAGGACCGTGGCGGGGCGTAGCCCTCCGTCGAGGTGGTCGTGCAGCAGCACCTTCGGCGCCCGCAGGACCTGGTCACGGGTGGGGACGGTAGGTTCCGTCGTGGAGGCGTTCATGGCCTCATCCTTCCATCGAGGCCCGCCTGCTGACCGAAAGAGACGGAGTCAACATGCGCGTGTTCACCACCCTGGACGAGGTCGCGGCCGCGACCGGCGAGGAGCTCGGCACCTCCGAGTGGGTGACGATCGACCAGGAGCGCGTCGACCAGTTCGCCGAGGCGACCGGTGACCACCAGTGGATCCACGTCGACGTGGAGCGCGCGAAGGACGGCCCGTTCGGCGGCACGATCGCCCACGGCTACCTCACCCTCTCGCTCGTCCCGTGGCTCGGCAGCACCGTCTTCTCCCTCGAGACCCCCGGCGCCAAGCTCAACTACGGCGTCAACAAGGTCCGCTTCCCCAACCCGGTCCGGGTCGGCTCGCGGATCCGCAGCACCATCACCGTCGGCGAGGTCACCGACCTGCCCGCCGGCAAGCAGCTCACCCTCAAGCACGTCATCGAGATCGACGGCGAGTCCAAGCCGGCGTGCGTCGCGGAGAGCGTCGTCCTGCTGCTGCCGTGAGGGTGTGGTGGTGACGCTCCACCATGTGAAGGTGTCGCAGCGTCACTTCTCATGGTGGAGCGGCGTCACCGTCGGGTGTGGAGCCGGACGTGGGTGCCGGAGCGGTCGTTGCCGACGTCGACGGCGGTGCACAGCTGCCGCGCCAGCCACAGCCCGTAGCCGTGGTCCGAGGGCTCGGCCGGTGGCAGCACGCCCGTGAGCGGGTCCAGCGGCCCCCGGCCGCCGTCGTGGACGTGGCAGACCCAGGTGGCTCCCTCGTCGTACATGTGCAGCCGGACGGGTGGTGCGCCGTGCAGCAGGGCGTTGGTCAGCACCTCGGTCACGGCCAGCGCCACGTCGTCGACCACAGTGGAATCGAGGCCGGCCGCAGTGCCACGCGCGTGGACCAGCCGTCGCGCAGCGGCGACGTCGGCGCGGGATGCGCAGTCGAGCGTGATGGCCCCCGGGGGCGGTGGGACGACCCTGGCCAGGTCGGCGAGCAGGTCACGCGGATCGTCGAAGCTGGCGTTGGGCTCCGGGCCGTCCATGGCGCGCACGGCGCCGTGGGTGCGCCAGCCGATCTCGAGCAGGTGGGGCGGGAGCGAGCCCGCGTCGTAGGGGCAGAGCAGGTCGACGTCGTGCTCGGCGAACACGACGTTGACGGCCGCCTCGAGCCGTCGGTAGTCGAGCAGCTCGGCCGGTGTCCGCTCGACCAGCGTCTGCTCGGCGATCACCGACGACCGGACGCCGGGCGCATCGGCCGCGAAGTCGATCAGGACGCGGTAGGCATTCCACTGGGGCGCATAGGCGACCGTGTCCTCGACGAACCTGACCTCATCGGCATCCCGACCCAGGACGGCCCGCAGCGCGTCGACGCGACGCGGGGGCGCCATGACCAGGCCCCGGTGCCCCTTGCCGAGCCCCTCGCGGAGGAACGCGCCGGCACCGGCGGCGTACTGCTGGGCGTCGCCGTAGAACAGGGACGTGTGCGTGGCGGGAGACGGGCTCATGACTCCAGCCTCAATCGGTCGTGGTGGAGTCCTGCGACGTCCAGGATGCGTCGGACGACGGCCGGGACACCGTGCAGCGCCAGCCACCCGGTCTCGGGCAGGCTCGCCGCGACCGAGCGCAGCCGGGACACGGTGCCGAGGTCGGCGAAGGCCAGTCCGTGCAGGTCGACGTGCATCCGGGGCATGACGGCCGCGCGCGACACGAGCACCCGGTGGAGCAGCTCGTGGTTGGAGATGTCGACCTCACCACTGATCCGGACGCCCCAGGGCTCGTCCACGGCCAGGAACCTGGCCAGCGGGCTCTCCGCCACCTCGGGGGCGAGGCCGGCGTGCTCACGCGTGAGCAGCTCCCGGTATTCCTCGTCGAGGGTGCCGGCGTCGTAGAGGCACACCGAGCTCACGCCCAGCTCGCGCTGCAGGCCCGTGCAGAGGCGCTCCCAGTTGAGGGCCTCCTCGGAGGACCCGAGCAGCGGAGCCAGGTCGTCCATCTCGGCGGCCACTCGCAGCCCCGGAAAGCCGTCCTTGCGGGCCTGGTCGGCCGCGGCCCGGAAGCCGTCCGCAACCGCGTCGAGGTCGTCGGGCCGACGGGTGCCGTAGGCGTCTGCGAACGAGAGGAGTCGGAGCTGCCCGGAGGCGACGGCGTCGCGGGCAGCCAGGTCCGGGAGAGCGTCGAGGAGCGCCTGGGCGCCGTCGTCGGTCGTGACGTAGAGCAGCTGGTCGCCGGCGGAGAGGCCGTGCCCGACGAACGTGGCGGCGATCCTGGTCAGCTCCCCGGGGTCGCGGTGGAAGGCGCACAGATGGGTCCCCGGCGGGAGGGCGCCCAAGGACGCGCTCGATCCGTCGTGCCCTTCGCTCATGCGCTCACTCTAGATCGCCGACCGGCGAAACGGGGCGATGAATGTGTGGCCCCGGTGTGCCCGCGGTCAGGCGATCCGGTCGATGACCAGCGGGCCCGGCGTGTACGTTGATCCGGCGGGCGAGATGTCGTAGCCGCCGTCGAGCGAGGCCAGGGCCCGCTCGAAGCGCTCCGGCTCGTCGGTGAGCAGCGTGAACAGCGGCGCGCCTTCGGTGACGTCGTCGCCGGGGCGCGCGTGCCAGATGACACCCGCACCGTCCTGCACGGCGTCGCCCGCCTTGGCGCGGCCGGCGCCGAGGCGCCAGGCGGCCATGCCGACGGCCATCGCGTCGAGACGGGTGAGCACCCCGGAGGCCGGCGCGGCCACGACGTGCGACTCGCGCGCGGTCGCCATCGGGGCGTCGGGGTCACCGTCCTGGGCGCGGATCATCGCCTTCCAGGAGTCCATGGCGCGGCCGGAGGCGAGCACCTCGGCCGGGTCGACGTCGGTCACGCCGGCACCGGCGAGCATCTCGCGGGCCAGGGCCAGGGTCAGCTCGACGACGTCGGCCGGGCCGCCACCGGCGAGGACCTCGACCGACTCGGCGACCTCGATCGCGTTGCCGGCGGTGTGGCCCAGCGGGGTGGACATGTCGGTGAGCAGCGCGACCGTGCGCAGCCCGGCGTCCTGGCCGAGCGAGACCATCGTCGAGGCCAGCTCGCGGGCCCGGTCGACGTCCTTCATGAAGGCGCCGGTCCCGACCTTGACGTCGAGCACCAGCGAGCCCGTGCCCTCGGCGATCTTCTTGGACATGATCGAGGAGGCGATCAGCGGGATCGCCTCGACGGTGCCGGTCACGTCACGCAGCGCGTAGAGCTTCTTGTCGGCCGGGGCGAGCCCGTCGCCGGCGGCACAGATGACCGCGCCTACCGACTCGAGCTGGGCGAACATCTCGTCGTTGCTCAGCAGCGCGCGCCAGCCCGGGATCGACTCGAGCTTGTCGAGGGTGCCACCGGTGTGGCCCAGGCCGCGGCCCGAGAGCTGCGGGACCGCCACGCCGCACGCGGCGACGAGTGGTGCCAGCGGCAGGGTGATCTTGTCCCCCACGCCGCCGGTGGAGTGCTTGTCGGCGGTCGGGCGGGACAGCGTGGAGAAGTCCATCCGCTCCCCCGACGCGATCATCGCGTCGGTCCAGCGCGAGATCTCGCGGCGGTTCATCCCGTTGAGCAGGATGGCCATCGCCAGCGCGGACATCTGCGCGTCGTCGACGGCACCGCGCGTGTAGGCGTCGATCACCCAGTCGATCTGGCTGTCGCTCAGCTCGGCCCGGTCACGCTTGGCCAGGATCACCTCGACGGCGTCGTGCTGCGGCATGGTTCCCTCTCGAAGGTGGTTCAGGTCAGGTCGTCGGGCCCGAACGCGTCGGGGAGGACCTCGTCCATCCGGCGCACGCCCGACACGGTCAGCAGCAGCAGGTCGCGCCCGCCCTGCTCGAACAGCAGCTGGCGGCAGCGGCCGCACGGCATGATCACGTCACCGGCGCCGTTGACGCACACGAAGTGCGTCAACCGCCCGCCGCCCGTTGCGTGCAGCTGCGAGACGACCCCGCACTCCGCACACAGCACGACGCCGTACGCCGCGTTCTCGACGTTGCAGCCGACCAGCAGGCGCCCGTCGTCGGCCAGCGCCGCGGCGCCGACGTGGAACTTGCTGTAGGGCGCGTAGGCGCGGGCGGCGACCACCACCGCCGCGGCCTTGAGCTCGTCCCAGTCGACGTCGCCGACGGCGGGCCCTGTGTCCGGCACGTCGTCAGCTCTTGGTGTAGGGCTCGCCGTCGGCGGCCGGCGGGCGGACCCGACCGACGAAACCGGCGACCGCGATGATCGTGGCGAGGTACGGGGAAGCGCGCAGCAGCTCCGGCGGCATCTTCCCGAGGAAGGCCAGCTGGCTCTGCAGGGTCCACATGAAGCCGAAGAACAGCGCGGACAGCGACGCCCACACGGGGTGCCAGCGGCCCATGATCACCGCGGCCAGCGCGATGAAGCCGTTGCCGGCCGAGGCGTCCTGGTCGAAGGACCCGGTCGAGCCGACGGTGAACCATGCGCCACCGAGGCCGGCGAACACGCCGCCCAGGAGGACGGCCTGCCAGCGCACCCGGTTGACCTTGATGCCGACGGTGTCGGCGGCCTTGGGGTGCTCGCCGACCGAGCGGACCCGCAGGCCCCACTTGGTCTGGAACATCAGCACGGTCACGAAGACGACCGAGACGTACATGATGTAGACGAGCAGCGTCTGGTTGAACAGCGTCGGACCGAGCACGGGGATCTTCGTCAGCGTCTCCGCGACCGGCGACAGGATCGGCATGTTGGCGTCCGGCATCGGCGCGAGGATCAGCGGCTCGTTGAGGTAGCCCTTGATCTTCGGGTCGTCGGGGATCTGGCTGAGGAGGAAGCTCGTCAGACCGGTCGCCAGCGCGATCAGCACGACGCCCAGCACGACCTGGTTGACGTGGTAGCGCATCGCGAAGACGGCCAGCAGCGAGGCGATGGCGACGCCGGCGAGGATGCCGCCGACCAGGCCCATCTCGGCGCTGTAGAACATGCTGGAGAAGACCGAGGCGAAGAAGGCGCCGGTGAGGAACTGGCCCTCGATGGCGATGTTGATGACGCCGGCGCGCTCGCACAGGCAGCCGGCCAGGGCGCCGAACACCAGGGGTGTGGCGAGCTTGACCGTGCCGGGCAGGGGGTTGGCGATGACCAGCGTCGTCTGGTCGGCATAGGACCAGACGATGAAGCCCACGAAGAAGGCGATGCCGACGAGGATCGAGATGACGGTCCCGAGGACCCCGCGCGGGATCCGGTTGACCGCGGCCAGCAGCAGCGCGATCACCGAGATGCCCAGGCAGCCCCACACGAGGTTGAGGCCGTTGAGCTCGGTGCCCCGGTCGTCGGCGGTGACCCGCTCACCGGTGATGTACTTGACCGTCGGGTCGTTGATGTCGAGCGCGAACCACAGCAGCAGCGCGGCCACGATCGCGAAGACCACGACGAGCTTGACCTGGCGCCGGACGTCGGCCCGGTCGCGGACGTCGACGACGTCGACCTCTCCCGGGCTGTCCTGCTCGGTCACGACTGCGGCGCTCATCCGCCCCATCCCTTCGCCATCACGGTCTTGTTGGAGTCGGTGTCCTTCATCCGCAGCATCCCCTGCACGAGGGCGGGAGCGGCGACGAAGAGGACGATCAGCGCCTGGAGCACCTGGGTGAGCTCCTTGGGCGTGGACGCGGCGCTGGCCTGCATGGCGACGCCGCCGACGCTCAGCGCGCCGAAGAGCAGGCCCGCGAGCACGGTGCCGAGCGGCGTGGCCCGGCCGAGCAGCGCGACCGTGATCGCGTCGAAGCCGATGGTGCCGGCCATCGTCGGGCTCAGCGAGTCGTGGTGACCCAGGATGCCCATGGTCGCGGCGAGGCCGGCGAGGCCACCCGCGATGACCATCGCGGTCGTGTAGACGGCCGGGACGTTCATGCCGGCGGTGCGCGAGGCGTCGGGGTTGGCGCCCACGGCGCGCATCTCGAAGCCGAGCGTCGAGCGGTTGAGCAACCACCACACCAGGCCGGCGGCGAGGAAGGCCACGATCACGCCGAGGTGCAGGTTGCCCACGGTCGGGAAGGTCGCGGAGTCGAAGACCGGCGGCGACTGGGTGTTGTCGCTGCCCGGGCGCTGGAAGGCGTTCTTGCCCAGGCAGTAGATCAGCAGGGCCGAGGCGAGGTAGTTGAGCATGATCGTGGTGATCACCTCGTGGGCGCCGGTGCGGGCCTTGAGGACACCCGCGATCGCGCCCCACAGGGCGCCGCCCGCGACGCCGGCGAGCAGCGCGACGAGCAGGTGGATGCCCGGCGGCAGGTGCCAGGTGAAGCCGACGTAGCCGGCCGCGAGGGCACCGAGCAGCAGCTGGCCCTGGGCGCCGATGTTGAACAGGCCGGCGCGGAAGGCCAGCGTGACGCCGAGGCCGGCGCAGATCAGCGGCGCCGAGCGGACCAGCGTGATGCCGATGGCGTGGCCGGAGCCGACCGAGCCGGTCAGCAGCGCCCAGTAGGAGTTGCCGACGGCCGAGCCCGCCTCGCGGAAGAAGTCCCACGGGTAGGAGAAGAAGTAGGGCAGCGACTTGATGACGGCCTCGTTGGAGAAGGCGATCAGCACCGCGCCGATCACCAGGGCCAGCGCGATCGCGGCGAGCGTCGTCCGGACCGAGGGCAGCCAGTCGGCGGCCGCCATCGGCGGCCGCTTGGCGGGCGCCTTCGGCTGCTCCGGGGCCTTCGCCGGCTCGGGGGTGGTCGTGTCGGTGCTCATGCGGAAACCTCCTCGGCCTCGGCCGGGCCGTGGGCGCCGGCCATCATCAGGCCGATGTCCTCGCGGGCGATGTCGGGGGTGACGGTGCCGACGATGCGGCCGTCGTACATCACCGCGATCCGGTCGGAGAGCGCGAAGATCTCGTCGAGCTCGGTCGACACGATGATCACGGCGGTCCCGTTGTCGCGCGCGGCGATGATGCGCTTGTGGATGAACTCGATCGAGCCCACGTCGACGCCACGCGTCGGCTGGGAGGCGATCAGGACCTTCAGCGGGCGGGAGAACTCCCGCGCCACGACGACCTTCTGCTGGTTGCCGCCGGACAGCGAGCTGACCGAGGACTCCATCGACTCCGTGCGGATGTCGAACTCCTCGATGCGCGCGGCCGCGTTGGCCTCGAGCGCGTCGAGCTTGAGGGCGAGCCCGCGGGAGAACTCGTCGTTGCGGTAGAGGTCGAGGACGAGGTTCTCGCGGACGCTGAACGCGCCGACGTAGCCGTCGTGCGAGCGGTCCTCGGGGATGTAGCCGATGCCGTCCTCGAGGCTCTCGCGCGGGCCGTGCTTGCGGATGTCCTTGCCCTCGAGGGTGATCTCGCCGGCGTCGGGCTTCATCAGGCCGAGCAGCGACTTGATCAGCTCGGTCTGGCCGTTGCCCTGGACCCCGGCGATGCCGAGGACCTCACCGGCGCGGGCCTCGAAGGAGACGTCCTTGACGACCTGCACGCCGCGGGGGTCGACGACGGTGACGTTCTTGACCTGGAAGACCGACTCGCCGGGCTCGGCGGCGGCCTTGTCGACGGTCAGCTTCACCGAGCGGCCGACCATCATCTCGGCGAGCTCGGCCTCGGAGGCGCTGGGGTCGGCGGTGCCGACGACCTTGCCGCGCCGGATCACGCTGATCCGGTCGCCGATCGCCTTGACCTCACGGAGCTTGTGGGTGATGAAGATGATCGAGGTGCCCTGCGCCTTGAGCTCGCGCATGATGCCCATCAGCTCGTCGATCTCCTGCGGCGTCAGCACCGCGGTCGGCTCGTCGAGGATCAGCACCTTCGCGTGGTTGGCCAGGGCCTTGATGATCTCGACGCGCTGCTGCACGCCGACCGGGATGTCCTCCACGAGGACGTCGGGGTCGACGGCGAGGCGGTAGGTCGAGGAGAGGTCCCGGACCAGCGAGGCGGCGGCCTTGCGGTTGAGGAACCCCAGGCCGCGCGTCTGCTCGCGGCCGAGCATGACGTTCTCGGCGACGGTGAAGACGGGGATCAGCATGAAGTGCTGGTGGACCATCCCGATGCCGGCGGCGATGGCGTCGCCCGGCGAGCTGAAGCTCACCGGCTCACCGTCGATCAGCAGCTCACCCTCGCTCGGCTCGAGGAGCCCGTAGAGCATGTTCATGAGGGTGGACTTGCCTGCGCCGTTCTCCCCGAGCAGGCAGTGGATCTCCCCCGGTTCGATCGTGAGGTCGATGTGGTCGTTCGCAGTGAAGGACCCGAACCTCTTCGTCAGCCCCCGGATCTCCAGCTTCATCGCTCTCCTTTGAACGGTGGTGGGGTGGCTCGCCACCCCGGTGTGCTCTCGCTGAGCCTAGACGCGGAAAGCCGGGTCGGTAACTTACCGACCCGGCTCTCAGCGTGTGTGATCGGGTGAGGGTCAGCCGACCTTCAGCGAACCGTCGATGATCTGCTGCTTGAGGTCATCGATCGCGCTCTTGGTGCTGTCGTCGATCAGCGAGTCGGCGTCGTGGTAGGGGGCCAGGCCCACACCACCGTTGGCCAGCGTGCCCACGAAGACCTCGTTGGAGAAGTTGCCGTCCACGGCGTCCTTGATGGCCTGCTCGACGGCGACGTCCATGCCCTTCATGACCGAGGTCAGCAGCACGTCGCAGTACTCGGCGGCCGAGACGCAGCCGTCGGTGTCGACCCAGATCGCGTGGATGCCCTTGTCCTTGGCGGCCTGGAGGCCACCGAGGCCGGCGGGACCGGCGACCGGGAAGATGATGTCAGCGCCCTGCTGGATCATGCCCTCGGCGACCGACTGGCCCTTGGACTTGTCGTCGAAGGTGTTCAGGAACGAGCCGTCCTTGCCGTTCCAGCCGAGCAGCTTGACGTCCGCGCCGTTGTCGGCGTTGTACTTCTCGATGCCCTGGCGGAAGCCCTCCATGAAGATGGAGACGGTGGGGATGTTGAGGCCACCGAAGGTGCCGACGATGCCGGACTCGGACTGCGACGCGGCGAGGTAGCCGGCCAGGAAGGAGGGCTCGGCGGTGTTGAACGTCAGGCCCTTGAGGTTCTTGGCGGGCTTGGCGTAGCCGTAGTCGACGATCGAGAAGTCGACCTTCGGGTTGGCCTTGGCGGCCGCCTCGGTGGCGTCACCGAGCAGGAAGCCGACGGTGGTGATGGAGTTGCAGCCCTGCTTGACCAGCGCGTCGATGTTGTCGGCGTACTCGGAGTCGGAGTTGGACTCGACCTGGGCGGTCTGCACGCCGAGGTCGGCCTTGGCGTCCGTCAGGCCCTTGAGCGAGGTCTGGTTGAACGACTTGTCGTCGAAGCCGCCCGAGTCGGAGACCTCGCAGGCCTTGAAGTCGGGGTGGCTCTCCGCCGGGGCGGAGCTGCTGGTCGACTCCGTCGGCGAAGCACTGGGGCTGTCGCTGGCGTTGTCCGACGGACGGCTGCCACAACCGGCAAGGACGAGTGCAGCGATGCCAACCATCGCGGCGGTGCGTGCCGTGTGCTTCACGGCGGCCTCCTGAAATGTGGGTGATGGTGCGTCAGCCGTTCCCGACGCACGCCGAGTCACCCTAATGGCCATGTTCGGGACACGTATGGGCAAAAGGTGACGAAACCCGAACCGTTACCTGTCAGTGACCAACGCATGGACGGCGGCGCCAGCCAGCACCTTCGCGCCGATGCCGGTGGCCCGCTCGTCGACGCGGAGGTTGCCCTGGTGGAGGTCGTACGACGGCCCGCCGGGCGTGCGGGTGCCGAGCCGGGCCATCGCCCCGGGCACCTGGTCGAGGTACCAGCCGAAGTCCTCGCCGCCCAGGCTCTGGTGGGCGATCACGTGGCCGTCCTCCCCCAGCACGTCGTGGACGGCCTGGGAGAAGACCTGGTGGGCGACCATCTCGTTGACCACCGGCGGGACGCCCTGCTGGTAGTCGACGTGCGCGACCACGCCGTAGGGGCGCACGATGTCGTGGACCAGCTCGCGGACCAGCGACTCGCACTCGGCCCAGACGACCGCGTCGAGGATCCGGACCGTGCCGGCGACGAGGCCGCGGTCGGGGATGACGTTGGCGGCCGCGCCGGCCGTGACGATGCCCCACACGAGGCTGACGCCCGAGCGGGGGTCGAGGCGGCGCGAGAGCATCGCCGGCAGCTCGGTGATGACCTTCGCCAGCGCGAAGGTCAGGTCACCGGTGAGGTGCGGCCGCGACGTGTGCCCGCCGGTCCCCTCGAGGCGCACCTCGAGGCGGTCGGCGGCGCTCGTGAGCGGGCCCAGCCGGAGACCGACCTGGCCGAGCTCGACGCCGGGGTCGCAGTGCAGGGCGAAGACGCGCTCCACGTCGTCGAGGGCGCCCAGGCTCATCAGGTGCAGGGCACCGCCGGGCATGACCTCCTCGGCGGGCTGGAAGAGCAGGCGCACCCGTCCGGGCAGCAGTCCCCGGGCGTGGACCTCGGACAACGCCAGCGCGGCCCCGACCAGGGCGGAGGTGTGCACGTCGTGGCCGCAGGCGTGGGCCACGCCCGGGACGGTGCTGCGCCAGGGGTCGTCGGTGGCGTCGTCGACCGGGAGGGCGTCGAGGTCGGCCCGGAGCGCGACCACGCGGGGACCCTCGCCGATCTCTGCGACGACTCCGGTCTGCGGGAGCCGGGACACCCGCCAGCCGGCCTCCTCGAGCCGGTCGGCCACGAGCGCGGTCGTGCGGGTCTCGGCCCAGGACAGCTCGGGGTGCGCGTGCAGGTCGCGGCGCAGCTCGACCAGCTCCGCGTCGTACTTCTCCACGACGGAGTCGATCAGGGCCGGAACGTTCACGGGGGCATCGGCAGGCATCACGGGAAGGTTAGTTGACGGTCGGGGCCACCACGCCCCGGTGTGTCTCAGGTGACCGCGTCCGCGAGCTCCCGGTCGGCGTCGACCGCTTCGGCGAGCCACTCCGACACCCGCGACGTGGGCAGCCGCAGGGCGCGCGCCACCTGGGCGGGCGAGTAGCCGGCCTCGGTGGCCGCCGCCACCGCGAACGCGCGGGCGTCGGCGAAGTGGCGGCCCGCGAGCACGCCGGGTCGGCTTTCGCCGGCGGCCGGTGCGGGCCGGGGGGCCGCCGGTCGAGGTGCCGGGGCCGGGATGTCCGGTCCGGCGCGAGCCGTGCCGCCCGAGGCGGCGTCGTACGACGCGATGGCGACCCGGCCCTGGGAGACCAGCGCGCGCTCGAAGAGCCGGCGCAGCTCGCCCTGCTGGCGCCGGCGGCGCAGCACGAAGGCGAGGCCGAGCAGGGGCAGGACCAGCACGCCGAGCATGGGGAGCGCGGCGGAGTGGGCCTCGGCCCACAGGAAGGCGGTGGGGCGGTAGGTCCACGAGCCGCCGGGCTGCTCGTCCATCGTCACGGTGGCGCCGTCGCGCCCGTCGACCGCGCCGGAGCCACGACCGTCGATGGTGTTGGCCCCGAGCACGATCTCGGCGTGCCGGCCAGACGCCCGCACGCCGTGCCCGGTGCCGACCGTGATGGCGTTGTCGTCCAGCGCGAGCGTGCTGTCGGTGACGTCGACGGCCACGGAGGCCCCGGTGACCGTGGAGCCGCTGAGCCGGGCGCCCCGGACACCCCCGGTGAGCACGAGGCCCGACCGCTCGCGGGAGTCGAGGGTGGAGTCGCGCACGTCGAGCCCGTTGGACGCGCCCTCGACGACCAGTGCGGAGCGGTCGCCCGTGAGCGTGCTGTCCTCCAGGCTGACGTGGTCCATCGACCGCACCAGGGCCGCTCCCCAGGCGTTGCCGGCCAGGCGCGCCCGGGTCACGCGCAGGCCGCCGTAGTTGCCGATCGCGTAGCCGGCGGAGTTCGGGCCGTCGGCGAGCGGGGAACCGTCCACGCGCAGGCCGTACTCCCCCGAGCGGTGCACCGTCAGCCCGACGAGGGTCACGTCGGAGGTGCCGTTGGAGACGCTGACCCCGTCCTCACCCGGCCGGGTCACCGTGACGCCCCGCAGCACGGCGGACGCCGAGCGGTTGGTGATCTCGACGCCGTGGCGCTCGGGTCGCACCACGTCGAGGTCGCGCACCACCACGTGGTGCGCCCCCGAGGCGTAGAAGCCCATGTGCACGTCGCCCGCGCGCACGTGCGTCACGCGACCGGAGGCCACGGTCTCGGCGGTCCCGGTCAGCGCGAGCCCGGACGTGCGTCCGCTCCAGAAGCCCAGGTGGTCCACGCGCACCCGGTCGACCTGCAGCGTGCCGTCCTTGACCAGCACGTAGGCGCGGCCGTCCGCGGTCTCGTCGTCGGCCGCCTTGGCGCGCGCGTCCCACCCCTCGACGGTGAGTGGAGCGCCGGGCTCCCCGGACAGCGCGATGGAGCCGCCCCACGCGACCAGGCTGGTGAAGCGGTCGTGGCCGCTGACCATCCGCAGCGTGGTCCCGGGCGCGTGCAGCACGAGGTGCGCGCCGCGGCGCGCGACGACCGGACGCACGAGCACCAGCCCGGTGGGCGAGGTGCGCACCATCGCGCCGCGGTCGACCAGGTCCTGCACGCCGTACGGCGCCCGCCGGGTGCCGAGCACGAGCGTCCCGTCGACCCAGCGCACGAGGTCCGTCCGGCCGACGCTGATCGCGCGGAGCCGGGCGTCCTCCCGGCCGAGCAGGTCGGCCTCGTGGCCGAGGTCGACCGGGGCGTCGACCCGGGGAGTCGAGGCGGCGGGAACCTTGTCGGGGGGCGCCATCTGCTGCCGCGCCAGCGCGATGGCGGCGGCGAGCGAGAGCAGCAGCGCGAGGGCGACGAACCGGATGACGTGGCGGACCCACCGCGGGACGGTGTCACCCCGCTCGTCGTGGGTGAACAGCACCGGCTCCTGCGCGGTCACGGGACGGCCACCGACTCCCCGACCTGCTCCTCGACCTGCTCCCCGACCGGCTCCCTCGACAGGCTGGCCTCGCTCTGGCCCTCGCCGCCGATGCTGTCGGCAGACCGGGTCAGCCAGCCCTGCCTGTTCATCGTGCAGAAGGCGTAGAGCTTGATCGGGCCGGCGATGAAGAGGACGACGAGCGTGATCAACGGCAGGATCCAGAGGTCCTCGGGCCGGCGCCACAGGTGGGAGAGGCCGCGGATGCCGCGGCCGACGAACAGCCAGACGACCGCGACCCCGAGCGCGGTCCAGTTGCTGCCCCAGTCGACGGCGACGACGACGTATGCGACGGCGAGCGTGCTGCTGACCGGGGTCAGCAGGATCTGCATGACGGTGATCTGCGAGATGATCGGGACCTTGAAGATCCAGCCGTTGCGGATCGCGGTGAGGTAGCAGCGGTAGGAGTTGCGGCTCCACCGCACGCGCTGCTTGACGAAGGCGCGGAACGTGTCGGGGAACATCGACAGCGCCCGGGCACTGTCCTGGTGGGCGACGCGGAAGCCCTGCGAGAGCACCAGCCACGTGAGCCGGCCGTCGTCCCCGGCCACGCACTCGCGGCCGAGGAAGACCTCGTGCTCGAGGTCCTCGATCCGGTCCTTGATCACCGACCAGCGGTAGGCGCTCGTGCGCCCGGACGCGCAGATGACGCCGCCGAAGCGGCCCATCGCCGGCGCGTAGTCGTAGTAGCGCAGGTCGATGATCCAGTCGGCGACGCGGCGCCAGATGCTGGTCTTGGGCAGGTAGACGTTCTGCCGGGTGCTGACGGCGCCGACCACGGGGTCCAGGAACGGCATCTGGATGGCGTCGTGCATCCCGTCGTCCCACACCGTGTCGGAGTCGACGAAGATCACCAGGTCGGTGTCGACCATCCGCATGCCACAGCCGAGCGCGGAGCGCTTGCCCCGGTGCCGGAACATCACCACCTCGACCCGCGGGTCGCCGATCGCCTCGATCCGCTCCTGAGCCTCGGTGTCGGCCACGTCGAGCACGATGATGACCCGCGAGGGGTCCTGCCGCAGCCAGGTGCCGAGGCAGCGCACGAGGACGGCGGGGTCCTCGTGGTACGACGGCACCACCACCGTGGTCGTGGTGCGGTAGTCGTTCACGGTGGGCCGGGCGGTCGCGGACAGGAGCTTGCGGACCAGCCAGAAGCCCCAGGAGACCATCCCGATGATGCCGAACGGCAGGAACCACGTCGGGTCCTCGGCGAGCGAGGGCACAGCATGCATCGCGCCCCAGCCCTCCCCTGTGGGGACCGACCACGGTCCCGAGCGGTTTTCGACCCCGAGCGCGGCGGGACGACCCGCGCCCCTCCAGGGGAGATCGTAGGGCGCGACAGGGGCAGCCTTCAGGATTTCAGCCAGATGCACGCGGACCGCGTCGTGGGCTGTGAGACTGCACCGCGTGCCCCGTCGCCGGCTAGTGGTGCCCCTCGCCCTGTTCCTCGGGGCCACGGCTGCCTGCTCCGCCGGGGACGCCACTCCGCCGTCGGCCGGGCCATCGGCCGTGCGGGGCTGTCCCTCCGGCGCCGAGGTCCTGTCCTCGGCCGAGGGGCTGCGCCGGGCGCTGGCCACGGCCGGTCCCGGCGACGCCTTCGCGCTGGCGCCCGGCCACTACGACGGGAACTTCGACGTCACCCGCTCCGGCACCGGGGCGTCCCCGATCCGCCTCTGCGGGACGCGCGACTCGGTGCTCGACGGTGGCGGCACGGACCACGGCTACACGCTGCACCTCGACGGGGCCTCGCACTGGGAGCTGCGCGGCTTCGCCGTGACCGGCGGCCAGAAGGGCGTGGTGCTGGACGGCTCGTCGGGCAACGTGCTCTCCGGGCTGCGCGTGACCGGTGTCGGCGACGAGGCCGTGCACCTGCGGTCCGGCAGCAGCGACAACCTGCTCGAGCGGTCGTTCATCGCCGACACCGGGCTGCGGGAGCCGGCGTACGGCGAGGGCATCTACGTCGGGTCCGCCGAGGGCAACTGGTGCGACGTGTCGGCGTGCGAGCCCGACCGGAGCGACGGCAACCGGCTGGTCGGCAACACCGTCACGCGCACCAGCGCGGAGGCGGTCGACGTCAAGGAGGGCACCACCGGCGGCACCCTGGCCGGCAACCGGCTGACCGGCCCCGGCGCGGACTCGGCGGTCGACCTGAAGGGCAACGGCTGGACGGTGCGCGGCAACCGGGTCGTGACCGGGCACGGTGACGCGGTCCAGGTCCACGTGGTGCTCGACGGCTGGGGCCGGGACAACCGGATCGTCGGCAATGAGATGACCGCACCGCGGTACGCCGTGTCCCTGGTCGGAGCGGCCCGGGACCATGGCAACGTCGTGGGGTGTGCACAGGTGGCCGGTGCCGCCGGAGGGGAGAACAGCAATGTCCGCTGTCGCTGAGCCGGGGGTCGTGCTGCCCGTCGCGGTCGTCATCGAGGACGAGCACGACGTCGCCCACCTGCTCGAGGTGATCCTGAGCCAGGCCGGCTTCCGGGTCGTGGTCACCCACGACGGGGACGCCGGGGTCGAGGCCGTGCGGACCTACCGGCCGCAGCTCACGACCGTCGACATCTCGCTGCCCGGCGTCGACGGTCTCGAGGCGACCCGCCGGATCCGGGAGTTCAGCAGCACCTACATCGTCATGGTCACCGGGCTGGCCGGCGAGGACGACATCATCGGCGGATTCGGCGCCGGCGCCGACGACTACGTCGCCAAGCCGTTCCGGCCCCGCGAGCTCCGCGCCCGCTTCATGGCCGGGCTGCGGCGGCCACCCGGACGACTCGGCACCGGCGCTCCTGAGCCGGAGCCGGAGCCCGCTCCGGCCACGGCGAACCCCTCCCCCGAGCCGGCCCCTCTCGCGGGCGTGCGCTTCACCGGCGAGTGGGTCGAGCTGCGCGGGCTGGCGCTCAACCCGCACCAGGGCCTGCTCACCGTCGACGGGCGGGCGCTCGAGCTGGACCGCCTCGAGTTCGACCTGCTCGAGATCCTGCTCTACTCCGGCGACCGGGCCCGCTCGTCCGGCGACCTCGCGATGAGCCTGCGCGGCGAGACCTACCTCGACTCCAGCCAGGTGGCCGAGCACGACCGGCGGCTCGTCACCCACGCGATGGCCAGCCTGGTCGCGCGGCTGGCCGACAACCGGCCCGACCCACGGTGGATCGAGCAGCTGCCCGGCGGCGCCTACCGGCTGGTGCCGCCGGTGTCGTAGGCCGCGAGGATCCGGTCGGCGGCGACCGTGGCGGGCAGCTCCCCCGCCAGGACGCCGTCGCGCACCTCGTCGCGGATCGCGCGCACACCCGGGGAGTCGCGGAGCCGCTGGGCGAGCTCGTCGCGGACCAGCGCCCAGGTGAACTCCAGCTGCTGGCGGGCCCGCTTGTCGTGCAGCCCCTCGGCCCCGAGGTGCTCGCGGTGCGCGATGACGCGCTCCCAGAGGTCGTCCACCCCGACGTCGTTGAGCCCGGAGCAGGTGACGACCGGTGGCGCCCACTCCCCCTTGCCGCGCACGAGACGCAGCGCGCCGGCCAGCTCGCGGGCCGCGGCGCGGGCCTCCTGCTCGCGGTCACCGTCCGCCTTGTTGACCGCGATCACGTCGGCGAGCTCGAGGATGCCCTTCTTGATGCCCTGGAGCTGGTCGCCGGTGCGCGCGAGGGTGAGGAAGAGGAACGTGTCGACCATCCCGGCGACGGTGACCTCGGACTGGCCGACGCCGACGGTCTCGACCAGCACCACGTCGTACGACGCCGCCTCGAGGACCGTCATCGCCTGCACGGTCGCGCGGGCGACGCCGCCGAGGGTGCCGGCCGACGGCGACGGCCTGATGAAGGCGTTCGGGTCGGCGGCGAGCCGAGCCATCCGGGTCTTGTCGCCGAGCACGGAGCCGCCGGTGCGCACGCTGGACGGGTCGACCGCGAGCACGCCGACCCGGTGCCCGGCGGCGGTCAGCCGCGAGCCGAGCGCCTCGATGAACGTCGACTTCCCGACGCCGGGCACGCCGGAGATCCCGACCCGCACGACGTCCCGCGACGTCGCGGCGGTGCTCAGCTCGGTGAGCAGCGCGCGTGCCTGCTCCCGGTGCTTCGCGCTCGAGGACTCCACGAGCGTGATCGCCTGGGACACGGCGGCGCGCCGCCCCGCCCGGATGCCCTCGACGAGGCCGGCGACCTTGTCGTCAGTCATCAGTGACGGAGCTGCTCCCGCAGCTTGGCCAGGAGGTCGAGCGCGGACTCGGCGATGACCGTGCCGGGCAGGAAGACCGCGGCCGCACCCATCTCCTGCAGCGTCGGGACGTCGTCGGGCGGGATCACGCCACCGATCACGACCATGATGTCGGGACGGCCCTGCTCCTCCAGCGCCGCCTTCAGCGCGGGGAGCAGCGTGAGGTGGCCCGCGGCGAGCGAGGAGACACCGACGATGTGGACGTCGGCGTCGACCGCCTGCTGCGCGACCTCCTCGGGCGTGGAGAACAGCGGGCCCACGTCGACGTCGAAGCCCATGTCGGCGAAGGCGGAGACCACGACCTTCTGGCCGCGGTCGTGGCCGTCCTGGCCCATCTTGGCGACCAGGATGCGCGGCCGGCGGCCCTCGGCCTCGGCGAACTCGTCGGTGGCGTCGAGGACCTGCTGCACCAGCGTGCTGCCCGCGGATCCCGCCTCGTCCCTGAACACGCCGCTGATCGTACGGATCGTGGCCTGGTGGCGGCCGTAGACCTTCTCCAGCGCGTCGGAGATCTCACCGACGGTGGCCTTCGCACGGGCCGCGTCGACGGCCAGGGCGAGCAGGTTGCCGTCGAGGGACGCCCCGGTGGTCGAGCCTGTCGAGACCGCGCCGCGGTCGGCGGAGTTGGTCAACGCCTCCAGCGCGCGGCGGACGTCGTCGTCGTTGCGCTCGGCCCGCAGCCGCTCGAGCTTGGCGACCTGCTGGCGGTAGACGTCGTCGTTGTCGACCTTGAGGACCTCGAGCTTGTCCTCGGCGGCGAGCCGGTAGGTGTTGACGCCGATGACCTTCTGCGTGCCGGAGTCGATCCGGGCCTGGGTGCGGGCCGCGGCCTCCTCGATGCGCATCTTGGGGATGCCCTGCTCGATCGCCTTGGCCATGCCGCCGGCCTGCTCGGCCTCCTGGATGTGGGCCCAGGCACGCTCGGCGAGGTCGTGGGTCAGGCGCTCGACGTAGTAGGAGCCGGCCCACGGGTCGATCGTCCCGGTGGTGCCGCTCTCCTGCTGGAGCATGAGCTGGGTGTTGCGGGCGATCCGCGCCGAGAAGTCGGTCGGCAGCGCGATCGCCTCGTCGAGGGCGTTGGTGTGCAGCGACTGGGTGTGGCCCTGGGTCGCGGCCATCGCCTCGATCGCGGTGCGGCCCACGTTGTTGAAGACGTCCTGGGCCGTCAGCGACCAGCCCGAGGTCTGGCTGTGGGTGCGCAGGCTGAGCGACTTGGGGTTCTGCGGCTCGAAGTCGCGCACCAGCCGGGCCCACAGGGCGCGAGCGGCGCGCATCTTGGCGACCTCCATGAAGAAGTTCATGCCGATCGCCCAGAAGAACGACAGCCGCGGCGCGAACTGGTCGATCGTCATGCCGGTGTCCAGGCCCGCGCGGATGTACTCGACGCCGTCGGCCAGCGTGTAGGCCAGCTCCAGGTCGGCCGTGGCTCCGGCCTCCTGGATGTGGTAGCCGGAGATCGAGATGGAGTTGAAGCGCGGCATCTTCGCGGCGGTGTAGCTGAAGATGTCGGAGATGATCCGCATCGACGGCGCCGGCGGGTAGATGTAGGTGTTGCGGACCATGAACTCCTTGAGGATGTCGTTCTGGATCGTCCCCGCGAGCTGTTCCGGCTTCACCCCCTGCTCCTCGGCCGCCGCGATGTAGAGCGCCAGCACGGGCAGGACCGCGCCGTTCATGGTCATCGACACCGACATCTCGTCGAGCGGGATGCCGTCGAAGAGGGTGCGGGTGTCGTAGATCGAGTCGATCGCCACGCCGGCCATGCCGACGTCGCCGCGGACCCGCGGGTGGTCGGAGTCGTAGCCGCGGTGGGTCGCGAGGTCGAAGGCGACGCTCAGGCCCTTCTGGCCGGCCGCGAGGTTGCGCCGGTAGAACGCGTTGGACTCCTCGGCGGTGCTGAAGCCGGCGTACTGGCGGATCGTCCAGGGCTGCGTGGTGTACATCGTCGGGTAGGGCCCGCGCAGGAACGGGCTCAGGCCCGGGAAGGTGTCCAGGGCGTCCAGGCCCTCGAGGTGCTCGGGGCCGTAGACCGGGAGGATGTCGATCCCCTCCGGGCTCGTCCACGCCTGCCCACTGCCATCGTTGGTTGAGGAAGGCGCGCCAGCGCCTGTCTCGAAACCCAGGGGCAGTCCGCTGAAGCTCTTCGGGATCGTCACTGCAGGTGTCCCCTCGTGCGGGTCAGGAAGTCGAGGGCGTCCACGCCCATGGCGGCCGCGTCGTCCGCGTAGTCGGTCGGCTTGCCGGCGATCACCACGTGGGTGGCCCCGGCACCGCGCAGCGCGGCGGCGGCCTCGGCGCCCCACTCGGCGTACGCCGCGTCGCTGCCGGCCAGGCACACGACCGGCTGTCCGGCGTACGCCGCCACGAGCTCGGCCACGTCGGCGGTCGCGCCGGCGACGTCGACGGCGATGCCGCCGGCGGCCAGCAGGTTGGACGCGAAGGTCGCGCGGGCGGTGTGGGCCGCGATCGGGCCGAGGGTGGCCAGGAAGACGTGCTGGGCGATCGGCTCGTCGCGCAGCGCCTCGAAGCTCGCGCCGTAGCGGCGGACGTTCGGCGCCATGGTGTCGGCGGGCCGCTCGGGGAGCGTCTCGCCGAGGTTGGGGAACTCGGTGACGCCGGTGATCGGGCGCTTGCGGCGGGCGATCTCCTGCTCGCGGCGGGCGACGGTCTGCTCGACCATCGCGTCGAGGGACTCACCGTCCTCCAGGCGCCCGAAGATCTCCCAGGCCGCGCGGGCCAGGTCGTCGGTGAGCTTCTCGACGGCGTAGGAGCCGCCGGCCGGGTCGGCGACCGTGGCGACGTGGGACTCCGAGATCAGCAGTGCGCTGGTGTTGCGCGCGATCCGGCGGCCGAACGCGTCGGGCACGCCCAGGGGGCTGTCGAAGGGCAGCACGGTGACGGCGTCCGCTCCCCCGACGCCTGCGGCGAACGCGGCGACGGTGGTGCGGAGCATGTTGACCCAGGGGTCGTACTTGCTCATCATCGGGCGGCTGGTCACCGCGTGCTGCCGCTGCACCCGCCCGCCCGAGCCGGTGGTCGAGCCTGCCGAGACCTCGCTGAGCTCGAGCACCCGCGCCCAGAGGCGCCGGGCCGCGCGCAGCTTGGCGATCGTGGGGAACTGCTCGGCCGTGGCGGCGTAGCGGAACTCGACCAGGCCGGCGGCGTCCTCGGCCGAGATCCCGGCGTCGGTCAGGGCCCGCAGCACCCGCACGCCCGCCACCAGCGAGTGCGCGAGCTCCTGGGCGTCCGAGGCCCCGCGGTCGTGGACCTTGGTGGCGTCGACGACGACCCCGAGCACGCCGGCGTCGAGGGCCAGGCGGGCGACGGCGACCAGCTCGGCCTCGTCCGCCCCGGCGTCGGCGCCGAGGTTGGTGCCCGGAGCCGGCGTGGTGCCGCGCTCCTTGAGCAGCGAGAGCAGGGCCCCGGCCGCGACGAGCGGCGCCGACGGCGCGTCGAGGACGACCGGCGCGAGGTCGAGCAGGACCTCGTTGAGCAGCGTCCTGAGGTCGGTGTCGGCGTCGACCGTGAGCCACAGCGAGGAGACCCCGCCGTTGAGGTCGACCAGCGCCGCCTCGTTGGCCGCCTTGGCGTCCGCACCCGAGAGGTGGGCGCGGATGTCCCAGTCCCCGCTGCGCTCGGGGCGTCCGGAGGTCTGCAGGTCCTGCAGCAGGTCCGGGGTCCCGAGCGGGGTGACGGCGATGCCGTCCAGCGTCGTGCGGGTCAGCTTCTGCCAGACCAGGTCGTCGGGGTCCTCGTCGGTCATCCGTCGCGACTTGCGCAGCACCGCGGCGGTGCTGCGCTCCCAGTCGGTGACGGACCAGTCGTCCTCGGGCGACGCGAGCCGGAGCGAACCCTGGTCGGGCTCGAGCTCCGTGGGCTCGGCGAGGCCGCCCTCGACGGCGGAGTCGTCAGTCATGGTGCGAACGATAGGAGGGCCTGCTGGGCGCGGCCACACTGTGTGACTTTTTCGTCGGTGCGTTCGGGTGCCGGTCACCGGCCGTAGGCGGTGAGGAAGCGGTCCCGGAAGGCGTCCATCCGCCAGACCGGGGCAGTGGGCGAGGGTCGCAGCCCGTCCTGCCAGCCCCAGCCGGCGATCCGGTCCAGCACGGCGGGGTCGTGCGCGACGATCGAGACAGGCACGTCGCGGCCGGGGTCCGCGCCCGTGACGTAGGAGTGGGGCTGGTGGTCGCCCAGCACGACCAGGACCAGGTCGGGGTCGGGCTGGTCCGCGACGAAGGACACCAGCGCCCTCAGGGAGTACTCGACCGACCGGCCGTACGCCGCGCGCACCCGCTCGGGGTCGCGGAAGAGGACGTCCGCGGAGGGGCCCTGCTCCGGCATCCCGGCGTACACCGACCCGTCCCCGACCCGTGCCCACGGCACCATCCGCGGCAGCGGCGTCCAGGGATGGTGGCTGGAGACGAGGTCGACCTCGGCCATCACCGGCCGCCGGTCCGATCCCGTCAGCTCCAGGCGGCGCAGGGCCGCCAGGGTGTACTGGTCGGGCATCGAGGCATACCCGAACGTGGGCCCCCGATAGCCCACGTCCCGGGAGTCGTACATCTGGTCGAAGTGGTAGAACGCCTGCCCCTGCGCCCACTCGTGGGTGTCGGCGGGGACGTCGGAGACCGTCCGCCACCCGGCGCGGCGGAACGCGTCGCTCAGGGTCAGCCGGTCGGAGGTCATCAGCTGGTCGTAGCGCTGCTGGCTGTCGACCCACAGGCCCGACTGGAGGCTCGCGTGCGCCAGCCAGCTGCCCGCGCCGAACGTGGGTGAGGTGAGGAAGGCGCTGCGGGCGGAGAAGCCGGCCGCTCGCAGCCGCCGGGTCCCGGCGTCGAGGACGGCGTCGACCCCGGGCGCGTACGTCGTGCCCTGGACCGCGACCCGGCCGTAGCTCTCGACGAACACCAGCAGCACGTCCTTGTCGCGCAGGCCGGCCAGCATCCCGTCGTTCTCCGTCGCGAAGGAGTCCGAGCCGATCTCCCGCGCGAACGTGCGCCGGTCGGCCAGGTCGGCCCGCACCTGGGCGACGGCGTCGACGGCCTGGTGCGCAGCGCTGGTCGAGGCGAGCTGGACGCCCGCGACCGCGAGCAACGCCCACGCGACACCGAGCGCGAGGACCGCACGCGCCGATCCTCGGCGGTGCCGGTGGACCGACCCGGCGACGCGCAGCGTGCTGGCGGGGAGGCCGACCGCGAGGGCGACCAGCAGCGCCCCCGCCCCGACGGTCACCGCCAGGGCGGCGGAGCCGCCGATCGAGTCGCGGAGCACGCCGAGGCCGGGGCCGAGGTAGTACCAGTCGTTGAGCACGTCGAAGGGACGGTCGAAGACCACGCGGAACCCCATGTCGAGGAGCCGGAGGACGACCAGCGCGGCCAGGATGAGCCCCACGACGACGGCCACCGGCCGGCGTGCGACGCCCGGAAGGAGCAGGGCCACCACCACGACCACGAGGCCCTCGATCGGGACCCGCAGCAGCCCGGCCGGGGTGAGCAGGTCGACGGTGTCGGGCAGCACCAGGGCCGCCCAGACCACGAGGAACGCGAACCCGGTGACCACGCGGTCGGTCGCCGGTGGCCGGAGCGCCAGCCGGCGCAGGTCGTGCACCTGGCGGCCGAAGGACTCGGCGAGCAGCATTGCCGCGACCGCGAGCGCCACCAGGGTCACCCGGTCGGGCAGCACCTCGGCCGCCGCGACGGCCAGCACGACGCCCTGGACCGCCGCCACGACCCGCGCCCAGCTCCGGCGCGGGAGCGGCGCCCGCAGCCACGGCCAGACCCACGTGGCCGCCACCAACGCGTAGCGGGCCAGGCCGATCCCCAGCACCCACCAGCCCGACGTCCGCGCCACGTGGAGGCTGAGCACCAGGATCAGGAACGCGTCGACCTCCATGTCGAAACGGGCCCCGAAGTCCGACGCGGTCCCGGTCCGCCGGGCCACCGGGCCGTCGACGCCGTCGAGGACGAGCGCCGTGGCCGCGAGTGCCACCAGGGTGATCCGGAGGGGGGCGGCGTCGCGCCCCGTCGCCGCCTCCGCCACGAGGGCGGCCACCGCGGCGGCGAGCAGCCCGCGCGCCAGCGTCACCCGGTCGGCCGGCATCAGCCCCGGCCGGTCGTGCCGTCCCATGGCCGCGGCGAGGAGACCCAGGAGGCCCACGCCGCACGCCAGGCCCACGCTCCAGGCGACCGGGCCCAGACCGACGGTCGCGGTGAGCCCGCCGAGGAGCACGACCAGTCCCGCGAGCGCGCTCGCGGGACTCGCGGGGGTGGTGTGAACCCGATGCACTGGTCCTCCGTGTCTCCCAGGGGTACGACTGTCACTACGAGGAGGATGGCGTCCCGGTTCACCCGGGCGGGAGCGGAGGGCATCGATGACGCCGATGACGAGCGGGGAGCGGGCGTTCTGGGTGCGCGAGCCCGGCCACGGCGAGATCCGGCCGGTGTCCGTGCCGCCCGCCGGCCCCGGCGAGGTCCGCGTGCGCACCCTCCGGTCGGCGGTGAGCCGCGGCACCGAGAGCCTGGTCTTCCGGGGCGGTGTCCCGCCGGACCAGCACGCCGTGATGCGCGCCCCCTTCCAGGACGGCGACTTCCCGGGCCCGGTGAAGTACGGCTACCTCAGCGTGGGACGGGTCGAGGAGGGTCCGCCGGCGCTGCTCGGCCGGACGGTGTTCTGCCTGCACCCCCACCAGACGGCGTACGTCGTCCCGGTCGAGGCGGTGACGGTCGTCCCCGACGACGTGCCCCCGGCCCGGGCGGTGCTGGCCGGCATGGTCGAGACGGCCGTCAACGCCCTGTGGGACGCCGCCCCGCTCGTCGGCGACCGGGTCGCGGTCGTCGGCGCGGGGCTGCTCGGCTGCTGCGTCGCCCGGCTGCTCACGGGGATCCCCGGCGTCGAGGTGACGCTGGTCGACGTGGACGCGGGAAGGCGGGGCGTTGCCGACGCGCTCGGCGTGGGCTTCGCCGGTCCCGGTGAGGCCGCCGGCGAGCGCGACCTCGTCCTGCACGCCAGCGCGACCGCCGCCGGGCTGCGGACGGCGATCGACCTCCTGGCGCCGGAGGGCACGGTCGTCGAGCTCAGCTGGTACGGCGACGCACCGGTCGAGGTGGCGCTCGGGGGCGCGTTCCACACGCGGCGGCTCACCCTGCGCGCCAGCCAGGTCGGCACCGTCTCGCCCGCGGTGCGCGGCCGTCGTACGACATCGGAACGGGTCGCCCTCGCGCTGGACCTGCTCCGCGACCCGGCCTTCGACGTGCTGCTCACCGGCAGCTCGCTCTTCGACGAGCTGCCCGACGTGCTCGCGCGAATCGCGGCCGGCGACCTGCCCGGGCTCTGCCACGGCATCGCCTACGACTGCCCCGAGGAGGAGCCATGTTCAGCGTGACCGTCCGCGACCACATGATGGTCGCCCACAGCCTGCCCGGCGAGGTGTTCGGACCCGCCCAGCGCCTGCACGGGGCGACGTACGTCGTCGACACGACCTGGTGCAGCCCGACCCTGGACGCGGACGGCCTCGTGGTCGACATCGGGCTCGCCACCGAGCAGCTGCGCGAGGTGCTCTCCGCCTTCACCTACCGCAACCTCGACGACCTGCCCGACCTCGCCGGCACCCCCACCACGACCGAGGTGATGGCCCGCGTGGTCGCCGACCGGCTCGCCGAGCGGGTGGCCGCGGGCGCACTCGGCGCGACCGGGCACCTGACCCGGCTGGTGGTGACCCTGCACGAGTCGCACGTCGCGTGGGCGAGCTACGAGCGGGCGCTGTGACGACGGTCCACGTGCTGATGCCGCCGGGGGTCGCCGACCCGCGGCGACCAAGTGGCGGCAACCGCTACGACCGGCGCGTCTGCGAGGGGCTGGAGGCCCTCGGCTGGCGGGTCCGCGAGCAGGCCGTCGACGGGGCCTTGGCGTCGGCGCTGTCCCGCATCGCCGACGGCGAGGTCGTCCTGGTGGACGGCCTGGTCGGCTGCGCGACGCCGGACGCGCTGGTGGCCGAGGCCGACCGGCTGCGGCTGGTCCTGCTGCTGCACATGCCGTTCGACGGCGGGGCGGCCGAGCTCCTCCGTCGCGCGGTCGTGGTCACGACGAGCAGCTGGACCCGGGGGCACCTCCTCGCGCGTGACGGCCTCGATCCCGGCCGGGTCCACGTCGCGGAGCCCGGCGTCGACGCCGCGCCGGCGGCCCCGGGCACCCCGGACGGCGGGCGGTTGCTGTGCGTCGGCGCCATCACCACCGCGAAGGGCCACGAGGTCCTGCTCGCTGCCCTGGCCCGGGTCGCGGACCTCCCCTGGAGCCTGCGGGTGGTGGGAGCGCTCGACCTGGAGACCGGCCTGGTGGACCGCCTGCGGGCTCAGGCGGCAGGTGACGGGATCGGCGACCGGGTGAGGTTCACCGGCCCGCTCACGGAGCCCGACCTCGACGAGGCGTACGCCGGCAGCGACCTGCTCGTGAGCGCCTCCCGTGCCGAGAGCTACGGCATGGTCGTCACCGAGGCGCTCGCCCATGGGATCCCCGTGGTGGCCGCCGGGGTGGGCGGGGTGCCCGAGGCCCTCGGCGGCGCCGACGCGGCGACCCGGCCGGGCGCGCTCGTGCCCGCCGACGATCCCGATGCCCTGGCCGGGGTCCTGCGTCGCTGGCTGACCGAGCCCGGCACCCGGGACCGCTGGCGCTCCGCGGCCCGGCTGCGGGCGGGATCGCTCCCGCGCTGGTCCACGACCACCGCCCGGGTCGCCGAGGCCCTGGCCCAGGCCCGGAGCGGGTCGGGGTGAACCCGGACCGGCGCAGCGACGTACCACTGGTGGGAGGACCGATGACGATCGACGCGCGATGGTGGCGCCGGGCCCGCCTGCTCGGCGGCGCCCTGGTCCTGGCCGCCCTCGTCGTCCGGGTCGGCACCGGCCCGTTCCTCGAGGGGCTGAGCAGGGCCGACCCCGTCACGCTGGCCTGCGCCGTCGCGCTGACCCTGCTCACCACGCTCTGCTGCGTCTGGCGGTGGCGGGCCGTCGCCCGTCGTCTCGGCGTCGACGTCCCCATGCGCGACGGACTGGCCGCCTACTACCGCTCCCAGCTCCTCAACGCGACGCTGCCGGGTGGTGTCGTCGGCGACGTGCACCGGGCGGTGCGGCACGGTCGCGATGTCGGCGACCGGCGCCGCGGACTTGCCTCCGTGGCCGTGGAGCGGGCGGCCGGGCAGGGCGTGCAGGTCCTCGTCGCCGTGGCTGTGCTGGGCGTCGTCCCCTCGGCGCTGCTCGTGCTCCTCCTCCTCATCGTGGTCGTCGGCGGCCTCCGGGCCGGCTGGCGCACAGCGGGTCCGGTCCTGCTGGCGTCGGTCCTCGCCGTGGTGGGGCACGTCGTGGTCTTCCTCCTGGCCGCACGCGCGGCCGGCGTCACCGCGCCGCTGACGACCCTGCTGCCGCTCGCCATGCTGGTCCTGCTCGCCGCCTCGATCCCGATCAACGTCGCCGGGTGGGGACCGCGTGAAGGGATGGCCGCCTGGGCGTTCGGGGCCGCCGGTCTGGGAGCGGCAGCCGGGGTCACCACGGCCGTCGTCTTCGGCGTCATGGCCTTCGTCGCGACCCTGCCGGGGCTGCTGCCGCTGCTGGCCGCCCCGGCCCGGCCGGTGGTGGAGGTGGGCTCCCGTGCGTGAGCGCCCCTACACGCTGCTCAGCTGCGCCATCTCGCTCGACGGCTACCTCGACCGCGCGTCGGGACCCCGGCTGATGCTCTCCAACGACGCGGACTTCGACCGGGTCGACGCCCTGCGGGCCCGGTGCGACGCGATCCTCGTCGGCGCGCGCACCATCCGTCGCGACAACCCGCGCCTGCTCGTACGCGCCCCCGAACGCATCGCCCAGCGGACGGCTCACGGGATGTCGCCCTCCCCCGTCAAGGTGACCGTGAGCGAGCACGCCCGGCTCGACCCCTGCGCCGCGTTCTTCACCGCCGGCGAGGCCGAGAAGCTCGTCTTCTGCCCCACCGGAGCCACCGCCGGGGCACGCGCCCGGCTGGGGGACGTCGCCACCGTCGTCGACGGCGGGCGGCACGTCGACATGGTCGGCCTCAGCGAAGACCTCCACGACCGCGGGGTACGCCGGCTCATGGTCGAGGGCGGGTCGTCGGTGCACACGCAGTTCCTGACCGCCGGCCTCGCCGACGAGCTGCACCTCGTCATCGCCCCGTTCTTCGTGGGCGACTCGCGGGCACACCACTTCGTCGGCGACGGCCAGTTCCCCTGGTCCCCCGACCGCCGCGCCCGGCTGGTCGAGACCCGGCAGATCTACGACGTCGTGCTGCTCCGCTACGCCCTGTCCGACCGGTTCACCGACCTCTAGCGTGGCCGCCATGGCCACCGCCGTCGCGTTCTTCCGCAACCTCAACCTCGGGCAGGGCTGGGCGCCCAACCGGACCCAGCTCGAGGACGCATTCGCCGCGACGGGCGCCACCGGGGTGCGCAGCGTGCGGAGCAACGGCACCGTCGTCCTGACCCACCCGGCGCCCGCACGGGCCGCCCGGGAGGTCCGGACACGGCTGCGGGAGCTCACCGGCTACGACGACGTGGTCGTCGTACGTCGTGCCGCGTGGCTGCGGGAGCTCGTCCGGCACACCCTCGCCCTCGGGCTGCCGGAGGACGTGCCGGTGGAGGTCGCGTTCTTCGACGCGGGCCGGGTCCTGCCGGTCCCGCTCCCGTGGACCTCGCCCGACGGCCGGCTGCGGATCGTGGCGGGCGACGGCCGCCACGCGGTCACGACGTTCCACGACGACTCCGGGCGCGGCAGCAACGCCACCGTCGTGCTCCAGGACCTCACCGGCGTCCGGGTCACCTCGCGCGGTCTCGACACGGTCCGGCGGGTGGTGGACCTGCTGCCCGGGAGTTTTACTTGACT
Source organism: Nocardioides ginsengisegetis (assembly GCF_014138045.1). Taxonomy (NCBI): domain Bacteria; kingdom Bacillati; phylum Actinomycetota; class Actinomycetes; order Propionibacteriales; family Nocardioidaceae; genus Nocardioides; species Nocardioides ginsengisegetis. The sequence continues at coordinate 567,343 of NZ_JACGXA010000001.1, read as the reverse complement.
TCTAGTAACTAGAGGTCTAGTAATAAACGTGTCGGGCAATCACCACCGAGAGAGAGGAAGGACCGACATGACCACACTCGCAGTGCGACACACGGTGCAGGACTTCACCACCTGGAAGGCCGGGTTCGACGGGCATGACCAAGCGCGTCGTAGCCACGGGTCAACCGGCTACCGAGTGCTCCAGGACGGCAACAGCGTGCTGGCCCTGATCGAGTTCCCCGACGCGGCGGCCGCGCAGGCCTTCCAGACCGACCCGAAGCTGGGCGAGGTCATGGCCAGCGCCGGCGTCATCGGGGCACCGGACATCAGCACCTGGTCCGAGGCATCCCGGGAGATGTACTGAGCACGGGGCGAACCTCCGGCCAGAAGGGCTCCCGGTCCGGGAGCCCTTCACAGCGTCACGTCGCGACCGACTTCGAGCGCGAGTTCCCGGGGGGCAGCGAGTCAGCGAACTCCTGCGCCATGGCTCTGGTCCACACGGGGGACAGACTTCTCGCGCTCATCGACCAGGCCCTCCGGCACCACCGGCTGTCCAGGGCCGGGCGCGAGGCCCTCGCCGTCCTCGACGGGGCCGGGCAACCCCTGTCGCCGACCGCCATCGCGGAGCGGCTCATCGTGACGACGGCGAGCATCACTTCCCTGCTCGACACCCTGGAACGCCGTGGGCTGGTCGAACGCCGGCCCGACCCCACCGACCGGCGAAGGCTGCTGATCGTGATCACGCAGGACGGGAAGGCCATCGTCGACCAGTTCCTGCCGGAGGTCGTCGCGCTCCAGACGGCCGCGCTGGCCACACTCACCGAGCCACAACGCCGACAGCTCGTCGAGCTGCTGGCCACGGTCGGGGCCACCATGACCACCCTCGACGCCGACGAGGTCATCCGCGCGGTGGCACCCCGGGGCGTCCCGCGGCGCGTCTGACGCTGCCGAGCCAGATCGCTGGCTCCCCCTCAGACCTCGGTGCGCCCGTCGTTGTCCTTGCTGCGGATCCCGATCCTGGCCCCGAGCCAGACCAGCGGGTCGAACTTCCGGTCCACCACGCGCTCCTTCATCGGGATGATCGCGTTGTCGGTGATCTTGATGCCCTCGGGGCAGACCTCGGTGCAGCACTTGGTGATGTTGCACATCCCCAGCCCGGCCGCGCCCTGCGCGAGCTCGCGCCGGTCGTGGGTGTCGAGCGGGTGCATGTCGAGCTCGGCGTACCGGAGGAAGAAGCGCGGGCCCGCGAAGGCCGGCTTGTTCTCGTCGTGGTCACGCACGACGTGGCAGGTGTTCTGGCACAGGAAGCACTCGATGCACTTGCGGAACTCCTGCCCGCGCTCGACGTCGACCTGGGCCATCCGGCGCTTGTTGTCGGCGTCGCGCGGCGGCGGCGCGAACGACGGCAGCTCCTTGGCCTTCTCGTAGTTGAACGAGACGTCGGTGACCAGGTCGCGGATGACCGGGAAGGTCCGCATCGGCGTGACCGTGATCGTCTCGGCCGGGTCGAAGTCGGAGAGCCGGGTCATGCACAGCAGTCGCGGCCGGCCGTTGATCTCGGCGCTGCACGAGCCGCACTTGCCGGCCTTGCAGTTCCACCGGATCGCGAGGTCCCCGGCCTGGGTGGCCTGCACCCGGTGCAGCGCGTCGAGGACGACCTCCCCCTCGGACACCGCCACGGTGTAGTCGCCGAGGTCGCCGCCCGTCTGGTCGCCGCGCCAGATCCGCATCTTCAGGTCGTAGCCCATGTCAGCTCTTCTCCTCGAAGTACTTCTTGAGCTCGTCCGGCATCACCGGGAGCGGCTTCTCGTGCAGGTCGACCCCGGTCCCCTCGGCGTTGAGGTTGACCACGAGGTTCTTGGTGCCCCACTCGGCGTTCGGGCCGGGGAAGTCGTCGCGGGTGTGGCCGCCGCGGGACTCCTCGCGGGCCAGCGCGGCCTTGGCGATGCACTCACTGACGATCAGCATGTTGCGCAGGTCGATCGCGAGGTGCCAGCCGGGGTTGTACTGCCGGTGCCCCTCGACCTTCATCGACTTCGCGCGCACCTTGAACGCCTCGACCTCGGTGAGCGACTCCTCGAGCTCCGCGGCGGTCCGGATGATGCCGACCAGGTCGTTCATGGACTGCTGGAGGTCGGACTGGATCGTGTAGGGGTTCTCCCCGCCCTCGACCTCGAAGGGGGCGAGCGCGCTCCGCTCGGCCGCCTTCACGTCGGCCTCGTCGACCCGCGGCCGGTTGTCGCCCAGCGAGGAGGCGTACGCCGTGGCCGCCTCGCCGGCCCGCTTGCCGAAGACCAGCAGGTCGCCGAGCGAGTTGCCGCCGAGCCGGTTGGAGCCGTGCATGCCGCCGGAGCACTCCCCCACGGCGTACAGGCCGGTGACCGCGCTCTCCTGAGTGTCGGCGTCGACCTCGACACCGCCCATCACGTAGTGGCAGGTCGGGCCGATCTCCATCGGCTCCGCGGTGATGTCGACGTCGGCCAGCTCCTTGAACTGGTGGTACATCGACGGCAGCCGCTTGCGGATGAACTCGGGCATACGCCGCGAGGCGATGTCGAGGTAGATGCCGCCGTGCGGTGTGCCGCGGCCGGCCTTGATCTCGGAGTTGATCGCCCGCGCGACCTCGTCACGGGGCAGCAGCTCGGGAGGTCTGCGGTTGTTCTTCTTGTCGTCGTACCACCGGTCGGCCTCCTCGACGGTGTCGGCCGTCTCCGCCTTGAAGAACTCCGGGATGTAGTCGAACATGAACCGCTTGCCCTCGGAGTTCTTCAGGATGCCGCCGTCGCCGCGCACCGACTCCGTGACGAGCAGCCCCTTCACCGACGGCGGCCAGACCATGCCGGTCGGGTGGAACTGCACGAACTCCATGTTGATCAGGCTCGCGCCGGCCCGCATCGCGAGCGCGTGGCCGTCGCCGGTGTACTCCCAGGAGTTGGAGGTCACCTTGAAGGACTTGCCGATACCGCCGGTCGCCAGGATCACCGACGGCGCCTCGAAGAGCACGAACCGGCCGGACTCGCGCCAGTAGCCGAACGCGCCGGCAATTCTCCCCGCCTGCCCTGAGCCTGTCGAAGGGTCCTTCATCAGGTCGGTGACCGTCAGCTCCATGAAGACGTCGATGCCCAGCGCCACCGCCCGCTGCTGGAGCGTGCGGATCATCTCCAGGCCGGTGCGGTCGCCGACGTGGGCGAGGCGGGCGTACTTGTGGCCGCCGAAGTCGCGCTGGGAGATCAGCCCGTCGTCGGTGCGGTCGAACAGGGCGCCCCAGTCCTCGAGCTCCATCACCCGCTCGGGGGCCTCCTGCGCGTGCAGCTGCGCCATCCGCCAGTTGTTGAGCATCTTCCCGCCACGCATCGTGTCGCGGAAGTGCACCTCCCAGTTGTCCTCGGGCCACCGGTTGCCCATGGCGGCCGCGATGCCGCCCTCGGCCATCACGGTGTGCGCCTTGCCCAGCAGGGACTTGCAGACGATGGCCGTCCGGGCACCGGACTCGTGGGCCGCGATCGCGGCCCGCAGGCCGGCACCGCCGGCCCCGACCACCACGACGTCGTACTGGTGGCGCTCCATGCCGCCGGCCGACTCGCCGGACATCTCGTTGCCGGTCATGGGGTGCCGCGTGGAGGACTCGGTCATGTCAGAAGAACCTCGGGTCGTCGAAGACGTTGGTCGCGAGCAGGTAGATGTAGAGGTCGACCAGCGCGACGGAGAACAGGGAGTACCACGCGTAGCGGGCGTGGTTGGTGTTGAGCTTCGAGACGAAGGTCCACATCCGGTAGCGGACCGGGTGCCTGGAGAAGTGCCGCAGCCGGCCGCCGGTGATGTGCCGGCAGGAGTGGCACGACAGCGTGTAGAGCCAGATCAGCACCACGTTGGCGACCATCAGCACGGTGCCGAGGCCCATGTGGATGCCGTCGGACTCGCCCTCGGCCGGCCCGAAGGCCAGGATCGCGTCGTAGCTGAGGATCAGCGCGACCACCACGGCGGCGTACCAGAAGTAGCGGTGGATGTTCTGGAGGATCAGCGGGAACCGCGTCTCGCCCGAGTAGGCGCCGTGCGGCTCGGCCACCGCGCAGGCCGGCGGGGAGAGCCAGAAGGCCCGGTAGTAGGCCTTGCGGTAGTAGTAGCAGGTCATCCGGAAGCCCAGCGGGAAGATCAGGATGACCAGCGCTGGCGACAGGCTCCACAGGCTCAGCGGCTGCCCGAAGTCCGAGGACCCGCTCACGCAGGAGTCGGTCAGGCAGGGCGAGTAGAACGGCGAGAGGTAGGGCTCGGCGTAGTAGTGGTGCCCGGCGAAGGCCCGCCACGTCGCGTAGACGACGAAGGCCGTGAACACCACGAAGGTCGCCAGCGGCGTGAGCCACCACCGGTCCGTCCGCAGGGTCTTGACGCCGATACGGGCCCTGGTGGGCCCGTTCACTCCTGTAGCCGTACGAGCGTCTGTCGACGCCATCGCCACCTCCGCTGGTCGGGTGCTGGAGGTGAGTCTGCACAGGTTGGGGCCAATGTGAAAGGGGCCACACCGCCCCGTCTCAGCGACAGTTCACGCCGACGTCACGGCGAAGCAGCGTGCGCGTCGCCTGCACCGCCCACGCTGGGAGCATGAGGATCGCACTGGTCACCGAGACCTTCTACCCGGCGGTGGACGGCACCACGACGACCGTGAAGGCCGTGGCCGATCACCTCATCGACACCGGTCACGAGGTGCGGATCATCGCGCCCGGGCCGGGTCTGTCGACCTACCGGCGCTGCCCCGTCGTGCGCACCCGCCCGCTGGAGAAGCCGGGCAGCCAGGTGCGCGACGCGCTCGTCGACTTCGCCCCCGACCTGGTCCACGTGACCTCGCCGGGCACGATCGGCCGCAAGGCCCTCAAGCACGCCCGCCGGCTGGGCATCCCCTCGGTCGTGGTCGAGCAGTCCTCGGTCCTCGACGAGACCGCGGACCACTGGCGCAGCAAGGTCGCCGACCGCGCCGACGCCGTCGTGGTCACCTCGCCGTGGATGGTGCAGCGGATGACGGAGTTCGGCGTCGCCGCCGACCTCTGGACGCCGGGCGTGGACACCGCCGCGTTCGCCCCGCAGCTCCGCGACCCGTGGCTGCACGCCAGCTGGTCCCGCGCCCGCTCGGCCAGCGGCCCGCTGGTCGTCGTGGGGTACGTCGGCTCGCTGCACCGGCGCCACGACGTACGCCGGCTGGCCGAGCTCGCGGCCGTGCCCGGCATCCGGCCGGTGATCGTCGGCGACGGCCCGCAGCGCGGCTGGCTGCAGGGCCGGCTCCCCCGGGCCCGCTTCACCGGCGCTCTCGAGACCGGCGACCTGACCGTCGCGATGCCCTCGCTCGACGTCCTGGTCCACCCGGGCCGCCACGAGACCTGCAGCCACGCGCTGCGCGAGGCCGCGGCGAGCGGTGTGCCCGTCGTGGCGCCGCGCTCGGGCGGCGCGCCCGACGTCGTGCGCAGCCTGGAGACCGGGCTGCTCTACGACCCCACGGACCCGCACGGGCTCCGCCGGGCCGTGGCCGCGGTGGCTGCGGACCCGCACCGCGGGCTGCTCGGCGACCGGGCCCGCGAGCTGGCCTCCGGACGCACCTGGCACGACGCCGTGGACGAGCTCGTGGCGGGCACCTACGCCCGGCTGGCACCCGTCGTACGGCCCCTTGCCGACGCCCACGCGTGACAAAACCGCGGCAACCGCCCGGTAACCGGGCATATGTCACACTCCCCGCGGCATGGGGCACGGCCCCCGGACGGTAGCGTGGCCTTTCGTGGCAACGACGACCCTTGTCAAGGGAGCGCGCTCGACGCGCTCGACCATCGCACTCAAGCTCCTGATGGCCGTCAGCGGCATCATCTTCATCGGGTTCGTGCTCCTGCACATGTACGGCAACCTCAAGGCCTTTGCCGGCCATGACGCCTACAACGAGTACGCCGAGCACCTGCGGACCATCGGCGAGCCGATGCTTCCGCACTCGGGTCTCCTGTGGGTGATCCGGCTGGTGCTGATCGTGGCGCTCGTGGTGCACGTCTACTCGGCAGCGGCCCTGTGGAAGCGCGCCAAGCGCGCCCGCACGGTCCGCTACCAGGTGAAGAAGAACCTCGCGTCGTCGTTCTCCTCGCGCATGATGCGCTGGGGCGGCCTGACGCTGCTGCTGTTCATCATCTGGCACCTGCTGAACTTCACCGTCGGCAAGGTCAACGTGCAGGGCGGTCCGACCAACGACCCCTACAACCTGCTCGTGGACAGCTTCGACACGTGGTGGCTGACGCTGATCTACCTGGTCGCGATGGCCGCGCTCGGCCTGCACCTGCACCACGGTGTGTGGAGCTCCGCGCAGACCCTCGGCCTGACCAACAACGCGAAGGCACGGCGCAACGCCAAGGGCCTCGGCTGGATCATCGCCGTGCTGATCGCCGGCGGCTTCTCGCTCGTGCCGATCTTCGTCCTCGTCGGCGTCATCTCCAAGTAAGGACTCGCACATGACCGACATGCCGGACACCACCCTCACGTCCGACCCCTCGCACGACGGACCGGGCGCCCAGAGCGACGACGCCGCGGGCTACTACACCCCCGGTGCCCCGATCGCCGACACCAAGGCGCCGGGCGGCCCGATCGCCGACCGCTGGCAGACCCGCAAGTTCGAGGCCCGCCTGGTCAACCCGTCCAACCGCCGCAAGCTGTCGATCATCATTGTCGGCACCGGCCTGGCCGGCGGCTCCGCCGCGGCCACGCTCGGCGAGGCCGGCTACAACGTGAAGTCCTTCTGCTACCAGGACTCCCCGCGCCGCGCGCACTCGATCGCGGCCCAGGGCGGCATCAACGCCGCGAAGAACTACAAGGAGGACGGCGACTCCGTCCACCGCCTCTTCTACGACACCGTCAAGGGCGGCGACTACCGCTCGCGGGAGTCCAACGTCTACCGCCTCGCCGAGGTCTCGACGAACATCATCGACCAGTGCGTCGCGCAGGGCGTCCCCTTCGCCCGCGAGTACGGCGGCCTGCTGGACAACCGCTCCTTCGGCGGCGTCCAGGTCTCCCGCACGTTCTACGCCCGCGGCCAGACGGGCCAGCAGCTGCTGCTCGGCGCCTACCAGGCCCTCGAGCGCCAGGTCGCGGCCGGCACGGTGGAGACCTTCACCCGCCACGAGATGCTCGAAGTGATCATCGTGGACGGCAAGGCCCGCGGCATCATCGCCCGCGACATGGTCACCGGCGAGATCGAGACCCACCTGGCCGACGTGGTCGTGCTCGCCAGCGGCGGCTACGGCAACGTCTTCTACCTCTCCACCAACGCGATGGGCTGCAACGTCACCGCGTCGTGGCGTGCACACCGCAAGGGCGCCTACATGGCCAACCCCTGCTACACGCAGATCCACCCGACCTGCATCCCGGTCTCGGGCGCGCACCAGTCGAAGCTGACCCTGATGTCGGAGTCGCTGCGCAACGACGGCCGGATCTGGGTGCCCAAGAAGGCCTCGGACTGCGAGAAGGACCCGCGCGACATCCCCGAGGAGGACCGCGACTACTACCTGGAGCGGATCTACCCCTCCTTCGGCAACCTGGTCCCCCGCGACATCGCCTCGCGGGCCGCGAAGAACGTCTGCGACGAGGGCCGCGGCGTCGGCCCGGCCGTCGAGGGCGTGCGCCGGGGTGTCTACCTCGACTTCAGCGCCGCGATCGAGCGCCTGGGCCGCGACGGCATCGAGGAGAAGTACGACAACCTCTTCGACATGTACGCCCGGATCACCGGCGAGGACCCCTACTCCACGCCGATGCGCATCTACCCGGCCGTGCACTACGTCATGGGCGGCCTGTGGGTCGACTACGACCTGATGTCGAGCATCGAGGGCCTCTTCGTCACCGGCGAGGCGAACTTCTCCGACCACGGCGCCAACCGCCTCGGTGCCTCGGCGCTGATGCAGGGCCTCGCGGACGGCTACTTCGTCCTCCCCCACACGATCCGCGACTACCTCGCGGACGGCCCGTTCGAGCCGGTCCCGGCCGACCACCCGGCGGTCGTCGAGGCCGAGCAGGCGGTGCGCACCCGCATCGACACGTTCATGAACAGCAACGGCACCCGCAGCGTCGACTCCTACCACCGCGAGCTCGGCAACATCATGTGGGAGTACTGCGGCATGGAGCGGACCGAGGAGGGCCTGAAGAAGGCCATCGACCTCATCCGCACCCTCAAGGACGACTTCTGGCGCAACGTGAAGGTCCTCGGCAGCGCCGAGAGCCTCAACCAGTCGCTGGAGAAGGCCGGCCGCGTGGCCGACTTCATCGAGCTCGGTGAGCTCATGTGCATCGACGCGCTCAACCGTCGCGAGTCCTGTGGCGGCCACTTCCGTGGCGAGTCGCAGACCGAGGACGGCGAGGCGCTGCGCCACGACGACGAGTTCGCCTACGTCGCGGCCTGGGAGTTCGCCGGCGACGGCGAGGCGCCGATTCTGCACAAGGAAGAACTGATCTACACGGCCATCGAGATGAAGCAGCGGAGCTACAAGTGAGACTCACCCTCAAGATCTGGCGCCAGGCCGACGCGGCTTCCGAGGGCGCCATGCACACCTACGAGATCGATGACGTGTCCGAGGACATGTCGTTCCTCGAGATGCTCGACGTCCTCAACGAGGAGCTTCAGGCCAAGGGCGAGGAGCCGGTCGCGTTCGACTCCGACTGTCGCGAGGGCATCTGCGGCATGTGCGGCCTGATGATCAACGGCCAGGCCCACGGCCCCGAGGTCACCACGACCTGCCAGCTGCACATGCGCTCCTTCAAGGACGGCGACGAGATCGTCATCGAGCCGTGGCGCGCCGACGCGTTCCCGGTGGTCAAGGACCTCTGCGTCGACCGCGGCGCGTTCGACCGGATCATCCAGGCCGGCGGCTACATCTCGGTCAACACCGGTTCGGCGCCCGAGGCACACGCCACCCCGGTCCCCCGCGACGACGCGCTGCGCGCGTTCAACGTGGCGACCTGCATCGGCTGCGGCGCCTGCGTCGCCGCCTGCCCCAACGGCTCGGCCTCGCTGTTCATGGGTGCCAAGATCACCCACCTCGGCGAGCTGCCCCAGGGCCAGCCCGAGCGCGACACCCGCGTCGTGGAGATGGTCGGCCAGCACGACCACGAGGGCTTCGGTGGCTGCACCAACATCGGCGAGTGCACCGCCGCGTGCCCCAAGGAGATCCCGCTCGACGTGATCTCCCGCCTCAACTGGGACCTGCACGCCGCCATGCGTCACGGCCTGTAGGTCGAGTCGGCGCACCTGCCGCGCTCAAGACCTTCGAGTCGGCGCACCTGCCCGGGACTCCTCCGGCAGTTGCGCCGACTCGACTCATTTCAGGGGGTCAGTCGTCGTCAGTCGAAGGTGGCCACGATGCCGTCCTCGACGAGGCTGATCAGCGCGCTGTCGGCCACGCCGAGACTGGTCGGGTCGGCGAGCCGCAGCTCGGTGGCAACGGCCACCACCAGGTGGCGGCTCGGGACGACTTCGATCAGTTGACCGCCGCTTCCCACCGCCCGGAACACGGGGTCACCGTCGACCTCCCCGGTCCACCACAGGTAGCCGTAGCCCTCTCCTGAGCCCTGGGCAGGCACCTGCGTCGTGGTGGCGTCGTGCACCCAATCGGCGGGAACCAGCTGCCTGTCCTTCCAACGGCCCTCAGCGAGGTACAGCAGCCCCAGGTTCACCATGTCCTTCGGACGAAGCTTGAGCAACGCCCATCCCAGGTTGAGGTCCTGCGGATCGACCGGCCAGGCGAAATCGGCCTTGTCGTAGGCAGCCACGCTGGATGCCTTCGGGGGTAGCTGGGCAGCCGGCCTGCTGTCGATGCCCAAGGGGTCGAAGAGCCTCGAACGTGCGTAGGTCAGGACGGACATGCCGGTCGCCTCCCGGAGGACGGCCGACAGCAGGTGAGCGTCCCCGTTGGAATAGGCGAAGTCCGCCCCCGGCGGGGAGACGGGGTTGGCCAGGATGCTCCGCACCCAATCCTTCGATCCGGTGAAGTCGGTGACCGTCGGGCTCATGGGGTTGCCGAAGCCCGCGGTCATCGTGAGCACCTGCCGGAGGGTGGTGGCGGCGATCGCTGGCGACATGTCGGAGGCATACGCGGGCAGCAGCTCGCCCAGAGTCTGGTCGACGCTCTGGATCAGTCCTTCGCCGATGGCAATGCCGACCAGGGTCGACATCACGCTCTTGGTGACGGACTGCGTGTTCCAGTAGGCCTCCCCCGACGTCCCGTAGTACTCCTCGAAGACCATGTCACCGTCGGCATGCACGACGATGGCCCGCACCTGGTCGAAGCCGTCGATCAGCGGCGCGAACTCGGCGATCCCGTCGGCGATCTCCGCGTGGCTCGGCAGCGGTCGGGCAGACGGCGGCGACTCGGTGCACGCGAGCAGCGTCACGAATCCGAGGATCACCAGTGCCACACGAGGCAGACCCTGTCGGGGCATCGCACTCCCCCTTCCGGACCCGTCTCACGGTTCCACGCGCGAATGCCGCCGTCAACGAGTCAGGTCATGGGTGGGGGTCGGCTGCGACGGGCAGGCCCGCCTCCCGCCACGCGGCGAAGCCCCCGACCACATCGGTGGCCCGGTGGATCCCCAGCTGCTGCAGCGCATGGGCGGCCAGCGACGAGGTGTAGCCCTCCTGGCACAGCACGATCACCCGGGCGTCGTACGACGCCTCCGGGACCCGCGCGTCGCTGCGCGGGTCGAACCGCCACTCGAGCACGTTGCGCTCGATCACCTGCACCGGCAGCCCAGGGTCCACCTCGCCCTCCGCCCGGCGCTGGGCGGCGGGCCGGATGTCGACGAGGAGGGCGTCTCCGGCGAGCAGCTCCCGGTGCGCCTCGGCCGCGTCGACGCGGTCGAGGTGGGAGCGGGCGTCGGCCAGCATCTCGTCCACGCCGTCGTAGCGGGGCGTCTCGTCACCGCTCACCAGCCCTCACCGGCCCTCTCGACCCCGATCGCCTCGATGCGGTCCCCCAGGAAACGGTAGCGCGTCATCGCCTCCAGCCGCGGGGAGTAGGCGTGCAGGGACACCGCCGGCCTCGCGGAGGTGTTGCGCACGTCGTGGACGTGGTCGGGGGCGAACTCGCGGGCGTCGCCCACGCCCAGGCGGCAGACCCGGAGCGCCCCCAGCCAGCTGTGCTCGACCAGCGTCCCCTCCAGCACGACGAAGGCCCCGGACGCCGGTCCGTGGTCGTGCCAGTCGGTGCTGGATCCGGCGGGCCAGGCGATCAGCCACATGGTCACGTCGTCGTGTGACGGCAGCTGGAGCCAGGACCTCTCGGTCGGGTGGCGCTGGACCAGGTCGAGGAGGCCGGGGTCCCGGGCCTGGGCGCGCAGGGTCTCGAGCAGGGGAAGCGTGACGGTGAGGTCGGACATGCGACCAATGTATATCAACTACATAGACTTACACCGCTAAGACATCTCACATGTCCTGACTGCGACGACATCACGGCCAAGGGCCCGAGTGCGCACGATCATCATTTCCGCGCGCCCCGTGATGATCCTGCGCACGCAGGAGGGAGGAATCGCCGGTGAACCGGCGATTCCGACCCACACAGCTCCCCCAGCCACCTCACCCGCGACCGCGCGGCGCCGGAGAGCGCCGGAGTCGGCAGGAATCAGGAGGACCGCGTCGCCCGGAAGGCCTTCGCGGCGAGGGCGCCGAGGACGCCAGCGATGACGAGGTCCACGACGATCAGGATCGTGTGGGCGACCCAGTAGCCGGTGGGGTGGGACTCGCCGCGGGAGTGCGCCGCCGAGAGGTTCTTGGCGAACGTCAGCCAGATGAGGACGTTCCAGAGGGCCACCACGAGGAGCAGCCAGGCGTGCTTGCGTTCGAACTTCACGAGTCCTTCTTCCGGAGTGCGGCGACGAGTCCGAGCGCGGTCACGCTCCCGGCCGCGAAGGGGCCGACCCAGGACCGGCCGGGCGCCGCCATCGTGGCCTCCTGCGGGACGTGGTCGACGGTCACCGGCGGCGACGGCGGGCCCTGCACGGGCTCGGCCGGGTCGGCGACGCGCTGGGCGCGCGCCTCGGGCGTCGTGTGCGCGAAGGCGGCGGCGTAGAGGACGACGCGCGAGAAGTAGTTGATCCAGACGAGCAGGATCAGCGCGATCCCGAAGGCCTGGAAGGCCGGCTGGCCCTTGGTCGAGGCGAGGAGGTACTGCGAGGCCTGCTTCAGCACCTCGAACAGCACCGCCCCGAGCAGGGCGCCCCGCCACAGGGAGCGGCTCGGCGTGGGCGGCTCGGCGAGCAGCTTGAACATGAGGAAGAACAGCAGGGTGTTGGCGGCCAGGCCGAGGACGACGGTGACCAGTCCGACCAGCCAGCCGAGCTCGGTGCCGAGGCCCAGCCAGTCCAGCAGGTTGCCCGAGAAGCCGCGGGCGAAGCCGGCCACCGCGACCGTGACCAGCAGCACCAGCCCGATCGCGACCAGGGTGAGCAGGTCACGCGCCTTGCCGCGCACGAACCCGGGCTGTTGCTTGGCCGGCAGCTCGAACACCACGGTCAGGGCGTCGCGCAGCGCCGAGACCCAGCCGAGGCCGGAGTAGAGGACACCGAGCACGCCGACGAGCCCGGCCCAGCCGGAGAAGGTGCGGATGTTGGCCAGTGAGATCTGGCCCTTCTGGTCGCCGATCAGACCGGGCAGCACGGACTCGATCGCGTCGCGGAGGTTGTGGTTGGCCGCCGGGTAGACCCACGACACGTAGCCGACCACGAACACCGCGAGGGCCAGGATCGGGAAGAAGGACAGGAAGCCGAAGTAGGTCACCGCGCCCGCCTGCTGGCCGGCCTTCACCGCGCCGTAGTGCTGCTGCATCCGCACCGCGTGGTCGACGGAAGGTCGACGGCGGCGCAGCTCGGCCAGTCGGGCGGTGGCCCGTTCCTTGAGTGATGCCATGTCAGGAGCGTGCCCCGCAGAGCGGGAAGTCACGCGTCGGCTGCCAGCCGATCTCCTCGTCGTGCACGTAGAGGTGGAAGTCGTCGACGTCGAAGGTGCAGTCGAAGCCCGCGAGCTCCTCGAAGGCCCGGTCGAGCAGGTCGTCCGCCAGGTGGTGGGCGACGGTGACGTGGGGGTGGTAGGGGAAGGAGATCTCGACGTCGAGCGGACCACGGCGTACGGCGGCCGCGAGCTGCTCGCACTGGGAGATGCCCTCGACCAGGGTCACGAAGACGACCGGCGAGACCGGGCGGAAGGTGCCGGTGCCGCGCAGGTGCACGCAGAAGCCCTCGGTCTCCCCCGCGACGTCGGCGAGGTGCTTCTCGATCTCGGTGAGGTCGTCGTCGGTCACGTCGGTCGGCGGGACCAACGTGATGTGCGTGGGGATCATCGCCGCGGTCGTGTCGCCGACAGCCGTGCGGTAGTCCTGGAGCTCGGTGGCCCAGGGCTCCGGGATCGCGACGGCTACTCCGATGGTCGGCATCTGGAAGACCCTACTGGCTCGCGGCGACGAAGCCGACCCGCTGGTAGACGTCGCGCAGGGTGGCCTCAGCCACCTCCCCGGCCTGCTGGGCGCCACGCTTGAGCACCTCGGTGAGGTAGGCCTGGTCGTCCAGCAGCTCGAGGGTGCGCTCGCGGAAGGGCGTCACGAAGTTGACGACGATCTCCGACAGGTCGCCCTTGAGGTCGCCGTAGCCGCGGCCGGCGTACTGCTCCTCGAGGTCGCTGATCGCCTCGCCCGTGAGGGCGGAGTAGATCGTGAGCAGGTTGCTGACGCCCGGCTTCTTGTCGGTGTCGAAGCGGACCTCGGCCTCGGAGTCGGTGACGGCCGACCGGATCTTCTTGGCGCTGACCTTGGGCTCGTCGAGCATCTCCACGATGCCGGCGGGCGAGGACGCGGACTTCGACATCTTCGACGTCGGATCCTGCAGGTCGGCGATCTTGGCCGTGGCCTTGAGGATGTAGGGCTCGGGCAGCCGGAAGGTCTTCTTGTAGCGGTGGTTGAAGCGCTGCGCGAGGTCGCGGGTCAGCTCGAGGTGCTGGCGCTGGTCCTCGCCCACGGGCACGAAGTGCGGGCGGTAGAGCAGGATGTCGGCCGCCTGGAGGACGGGGTAGGTGAACAGCCCGACGGAGGCCGCGCCCTCGCCGCCCTTGGCCGACTTGTCCTTGAACTGGGTCATCCGCCGCGCCTCGCCGAAGCCGGTCAGGCACTGCAGCACCCAGCCGAGCTGGGCGTGGGCCGGGACCTGGCTCTGGATGAAGATCGCCGAGCGGTCCGGGTCGATGCCCATGGCGAGCAGCTGGGCCGCGGCGCGCAGGCACCGCTCGCGCAGCACCTTGGGATCCTGCTCGACGGTGATCGCGTGCAGGTCGGCGATGAAGAAGAAGGGCTGGTAGTCCTGCTGGAGGTCCACCCACTGGCGCAGCGCGCCGAGGTAGTTGCCGAAGTGGAACGAGTCCGCGGTCGGCTGGATCCCGGAGAGCACACGCGGCCGGGCCGTCGCGGAGGCTGCCGCGGACACGGCGACCTGGGTTTCGGTCGTGGTGGACATGGCCGCCATTGTTCACGATCCGGCCGCGCCCGACCCGTGCGGGGTCTGGCGCGGGCGCGGGCGCGCGCGACGGTCTCGGCGGCGGGGTCAGACGGTGGACGCGGCGGGTGCCGTCGCGGGGACGATGTTCTGGTTGTGGCAGAACACGTTGGTGGGGTCCCAGACGGCCTTGATCTGCTGGAGCCGGGCGTACTTCTCGGGCCCGAAGGCCGCCTCGACGCGGCCGACCCCCTCGTCACCGATGAAGTTCAGGTAGGCGTTGCCGGTCGTCCAGGGCTGCATCGCGGCCACGAGGCGCCGGGTGAAGTCGATGTTGGCCTGGTCCTGGGCGTGGTCCGGCTCCCACATCGAGAGCAGGTGCAGGTTGAACGGCGCCTGCCGCTGGCCGAAGGCCATCGCGTCCTCCTCGACACGGGCCAGCACGCCGCCCCCGGCGACGACGATCATCTGGCTCATCGGGGAGACCGGCGGCTGGGAGTGGGAGACGAACGCGTCGATGGCCTCGTCGGGGAACTCGGCGAGGAAGTCGCCGCTCCAGTAGTTGTGCATGCCCGCCGGGTTCCCGGGGTCGAGCAGCTGCTGCACCGCGACGTACGGCATCGGCTGGAGCAGGTCGACCGCCGGGGGCCCGAACTCGCGCATCGGGGCCAGCACGTGCTCGGCCTCGTCGAGCGGGCCGGCGTAGCAGATGATCACGCCGACGGCCGGCTTGCCGCGGGCGGGCTCGGGCACGAAGTCGGCCGGCGGGGCGGTGATGAGGGCGACGCCGCTGCCGAGCGCGTCGGGGCCGTCGGTGACGAAGTCGCGCCAGAACGCGAGCACCTCGCGAGCCATGTGGCCGGGGTAGAGCAGCATGCCGCCGAGCACGATCGGGCCGACCTCGTGCAGGCGGAACGTGAAGTGGGTGACGATCCCGAAGTTGCCGCCGCCTCCGCGGATCGCCCAGAACAGGTCGGGGTTCTCCTTCTCCGAGGCCATCACGATCCGGCCGTCGGCGGTCACGATCTCGGCCTCGAGCAGGCTGTCGCAGGTCAGGCCGGCGTAGCGCTCGATCCAGCCGCTGCCCGAGCCGAGCGCGAGCCCCCCGACACCGGTCGTGGACACCCGGCCCCCGGTGACCGCGAGGCCGTGCTCCTGGGTCGCCGCGTCCACCTCGCCCCAGCGGGCGCCACCGCCGACCCGGAGCTCGCGCCGCTCCGCGTCGACCGCGATGTCGTCGATCAGCCGCAGGTCGAGGCAGACGCCGTCGTCGATGACGGCGGAGCCGGTGACACTGTGCCCGCCGCCGTAGACCGAGACCGGGAGGCCCTCGGCCCGGGCGGCCATCAGCCCCGCGGCCACCTCGTGCGCGTTCGTGCAGCGAACGATCCGTGCCGGCCGGCGGTCGATCATGCCGTTGAAGACCCTCCTCGCCTCGTCGTAGCCCTCGTCGTCGGGGGTCAGGGTCGGGCGCGTGGTCGGGATCTCCATGGGGCTCTCCTCCGGGTCGGGGTCGGCCTCCATTGCAGGGCGTGGCGCGAAGGCCCGGCAATGACCCGAACGTGCCACCCCGATCGGGTGGTGCCCGACTCAGGCCGGGTGCACGACCACGCGCACCGCCTCGGCGCCGGCATCCTGCGCCACCACGAGCGTGCGGGCCCCGGCGCGCGAGACGACGTGCCCGCCGGTGACGCGCACGGCGTACCCGCTCCTGTAGACGTACGCCGGCACCGAGATCGTGGTGCGGCTGCCGGCGGCGAAGCTGCCGGAGCCGCCTGCCCGCGCGGTCGACCACGCGGCGCGGAAGACCCGGGACTGCCGCGCGAACGAGTACGCCGTCGGCGTGCCGGCCACCGCGAGGGGGTGCGGGACGACCAGGGAGCGCATCTTGGCCCAGTCGACGTTGCCTCCCCGCGGCGCCTTCGACGGGTCGAGGACCAGCGCCTGGGTGGCGCCCGGGCCGGTGGTGGTCGGGTCCTCGCACCCGCAGTAGGCCCAGTACTGCCAGCCGGTCAGGTGCGCGGCCGCCCGGTCGACCATGGTCGTGATCGTCGACTGCTTGGTCGTCGCGCCGAACTCCGTCAGCAGCGGCGCGTCCCCGCTCGCGGCCACGTGGTCGTCGGCGTTGGTGAAGACCAGGTCGTCGAAGGTGCTGCAGCCCTCCTGGCCGCCGCTCTCCCCCGTGCCGGCGTCGGCGGTGAGGCAGTAGTCGTGAAAGGAGAAGCCGAGCCGGCTCCCGGTCGGGGTGACCGAGGTCTGGGAGCCGTTGTTGAACAGGACCTGCGGCTCGTAGAAGACCGCCGTGCGCCGGTCGACCGCGCGGATCGCGTCGATCGAGCGCTGCGTGAAGGTCTGCAGGGTGGCGTCGAAGGCGGGGCACCCGGCGGGGTTGGCGCACTGCTGCCAGCCGGTGCCGGGCCACGGCTCGTTGAAGAGGTCGACACCCAGGACCCGCGGTGTCCCGGAGAAGTACGACGTCACGTGGGCCCAGGCCGCGGCGTACCGGTCCTGGAGCCCGACGCCGCCGGGACCCGGGTCGTTGGCCCAGAAGTGGTCGAAGGCGCGGTTGAGGGCCTGCATGCCGAAGTAGTTGTAGGGGAAGCCGGTCTGCGGCTGCGCCGGCAGGCCGTCGTCCTGGACGGCCCAGTCGGGAGCGCCCTCGCCCTGGAAGCGCTCGTTGAACAGGTCCTGGTGGAAGTCGAGCAGGGTCCAGATCCCGGCGTCGGCCAGCAGGCGGGTGGTGTGCCGGACCCGCGCGAGGTAGGCGTCGTCGTACTGCCCCGGCTGCGGCTCCACGGCCTTCCAGATCAGGCCGAGCCGGACCGTGGTGAAGCCGTGGTGGGCGAGGAAGCGTGCGTCGTCACGGCCGAAGCCGGTCTCGTCGGGGGCGTAGGAGCCGCGCTTGTAGACCATGTTGAGCCCGTGCAGGACCAGCACGCGTCCCGCGGGGTCGAGGATGAAGCGGCCGTGCGGCCGTGCGCGCGACGGACCGCCGTCGGCGTGGGCCGGCACCGCTGTGAGGGCGAGGAGGCCGGCCACCAGGGCAGCGAGGGCGAGACGGACTGGGCGCATGGGCAGCCAACGAGCGGGGACCCCGCGGGGTTATCGGTTTGCCCCGAACCCCCGGCGTTGGCAGGGTTCGGCCATGACGACCGCCCCCACGCTCACCGACGGCACCGTGACCCTCCGCGCGCACCGGGCCGACGACATCCCGGGCGTCTACGAGCAGGGCACGGACCCCTTGTCACAGCGGTGGACGACGGTGCCGGTGCCCTACGAGCACCAGCACGCCGCGGGCTTCGTCGAGGAGGTGCTGCCCGCCGGCTGGCGCGAGGACACCGAGTGGGGCTTCGCGGTCGAGCACGAGGGCCGGTACGCCGGCACGATCTCGCTGCGCAACCGGGACTCCGGCCGAGCCGAGATCGCCTACGGCTCGCACCCGGCCGCCCGCGGCACCGGGGCGATGGAGCGCGGGCTGCGGCTGCTCCTCGAGTGGGGCTTCGCGGAGAAGAGCCTGGACACGGTCGTCTGGTGGGCCAACCACGGCAACTGGGCCTCGCGCAAGGTCGCCTGGCGACTGGGCTTCTCCGTCGACGGGACGGTCCGCCAGTGGCTGGACCACCGCGGTGAGCTGACCGACGCGTGGGTCGGCACCCTGCTCCGCGGCGAGGCGATGGCGCCGCGCACCACGTGGCTCGACAACCCCGTGGTCGAGGGCGAGAGCGTCCGGCTGCGGCCCTTCACCGAGGCCGACGTGCCGCGGGTGGTCGAGGGCATCGGCGACCCGCAGGTGCAGTACTGGCTGGCGTTCATGCCGCGCGACCCCGACGAGGCCGCCGGCCGCGCCTACGTCGACCGGGTGACCGAGCGGCTCGCCACCAACCACACGATCACGTGGGCCTTCTGCGACCCGGCCGACGACCTGCTGCTCGGCGTCGTGGGGCTCTACCGCATGGAGGATCCCGAGCTGGGCTACTGGACGCACCCGGACGCCCGCGGCCGCGGCCTGACCCAGCGGGCGGCCGCCCTGGCCGTCGACCACGCCTTCGGCACCCTCGGCCTCGACCGGCTCGTGGCCTACGCCTCGGCCCCCAACGTCGCCTCGCGGCGCGTCCTGGAGGCCGTCGGCATGCGACCCACCGGCGTACTGCGTGATGCGGCAAGGACCGGGGCCGGTGAGGTCGTGGACCTGGCGGGCTACGACCTGCTGTCGCGGGAGTGGAGGGCGGCCGAGGCCAGGATGACGACGAGCCCCCCGACGGACAGCGCGACACCGACCAGCGCCGGGGCCCGGTAGCCGTAGCCGCCGGCGATCACGAGCCCGCCGAGCCAGGCGCCCAGCGCGTTGGCGACGTTGAGGGAGGCGTGGTTCATCGCCGCGCCCAGGGTCTGGGCCTCGCCGGCGACGTCCATGAGGCGGAGCTGGAGGTTCACGACGAGCACCGAGCCGAGCACGGTGATGAGGAAGACGACGGGCAGCGACCACCAGCCGTGGGGCGCGGCGAACCAGAACAGCAGCAGGACGGCGCCCATGCCCACCGAGCCGATCAGCAGCGAGCGGAAGATCGACCAGTCGGCGAGCTCGCCGGCCACCCAGGTGCCGGCGACCATGCCGAGGCCGAAGACGAACAGCGCGACCGGGATCGAGGACTCCGACAGGCCGCCCACGCCCGTCAGCGTCGGGCTGATGTAGGTGTAGACCGCGAACATGCCGCCGAAGCCGACCGCGCCGGCCAGCAGGGTCAGCCAGACCTGCGGCGTGGAGAACGCCTTGAGCTCACGGCGCCCGGTCGCCTCGGGGTCCCCGGGGCAGGCCGGCACGAAGGCGAGCACGAGCGCCACGGTCAGCAGCGACAGCGCCGCGACGCCCCAGAAGGCCGAGCGCCAGCCGAGGTGCTGGCCCATCCAGGTCGCGGCGGGGACGCCGACCACGTTGGCGACCGAGAGGCCGAGCATGACCAGCGCGACGGCGCGGCCCTTGCGCTCGGGCGGGGCCAGGCTGGCCGCGACCAACGACGCGACGCCGAAGTAGGCGCCGTGGGGCAGGCCGTCGAGGAAGCGGGCCGCGAAGAGCAGGTGGTAGTCGGTGGCCAGCGCGCTGGCCGCGTTGAAGACCGCGTAGGCCAGCATCAGCGCCACCAGCAGCCCGCGTCGCGGCCACTTGGCGCCGAAGAAGGCGAGCACCGGGGCGCCCACGACCACGCCCAGCGCGTACGCCGAGATGACGTGGCCGGTCGACGGGATGGAGGCACCGACGCCGTCGGCGATCTCGGGCAGCAGCCCCATCGTCACGAACTCCGTCGTGCCGATCGCGAAGCCGCCCATCGCGAGCGCGAGCACCGCGAGGAGGAAGTGGGACGCGCGCGGCTGCCGGGTCTCGGTGGGGGCCAGCTCGGTGGTCGCGGTCGTCGTCATCGTCACTCTCGGCTTGTCTCTGGGGCGTCACCAGTCTCCAAGGAGCGGCGCCGCCGGCCTATTCCTCGGACAGCTGCCGTGTGACCACAACGACCACTAGTCCGCGGATGACCGCGTTCGACTATCGTCCGCGGGCGTGAGCCTCTCGGACGCCCGCCCCTCCGGCACGCCCCCGTTCTGGGAGCCCGGCACGCAGATCATGTGGCGCTACGGCGACCCGACCGCCCCCCACTGGGCGACGCCGATGACGGTGGTCCGCGACGACGCGGACGCGCTCGTCGCGTGGCTGCCGGCCGGGACGCCGATCCTCAAGGTGGCCAGGGCCGACGGGCTCGACTTCCGCGGGCACCCCTCGACCATGTTCACCGCCGAACGCGCCCAGGCCGTCGGCACGTGGGACGACTACGACGTCCTCCGGGTCGCGCCGACCGGCCGGCCCTGGTCGGTGTGGGCGTTCTTCCCGGCGGGCGAGGCGTCGTTCGAGGGGTGGTACGTCAACCTCGAGGACCCGCACGTCCGCGACGCGGACACGACGTACTCCAGGGACCACGTCCTCGACGTCTGGGTCGATCCCGACCGCACCCACAGCCGCAAGGACGAGGACGAGCTGGTGCTCGCCGTCGAGCAGGGCCGCTACTCCCCCGACGAGGCCGCCCGGATCACCGCCATGGCTGCCGAGGTCGAGGCGGTCATCCGCGCCTGGGGGCCGCCGTTCTGCGACGGTTGGGAGACCTTCCGACCGGACCCGTCCTGGCCGGTGCCGCAGCTGCCCTGAGGGCGGTCGCGACCGGGGTCGGTCAGTCGACGACGGTCGGCGCCTGCCGGACCAGGAACGACTTCTGGTCCGCCGGGATGCAGAGGTCGTCGCCCGACCAGGACGCGGGGTCGAGGAAGGTCCCGCCCAGCTCTACCCGGTCGCCGACCTCCGCCACGACCTCGCCGCGGCCGTCCAGGAGCGAGAAGCCGGACCCGTCGTGGACCAGACCCTCGTAGCCGTCCGGCCAGAACACCGGCACCACGGCGTCGCCGCTCTCGAGGACCAGGCAGCGGTCGTCGTGGGTGGCGACCAGCCGTCCGGTGAGGACGGTGAGCTTCAGGTCGTGGGCGCCGCCGAGCACCTCCGGCCCGGTCGGCAGGAACACCGGCACCTCGTCGCGCCGGTAGTCCTTCGTCGGCGCGGCCGGCCCGGCCCCGTGGTGGCCCGCGACCACCTGCGCGACTCCCACGCCGACGCCAGCGGAGAGGACGACCGCGGCCGCGGCCCCGGCGACGAACGACGTACGACGCCTCCGCGCGCGACGCCCGATCGCGGCCAGCGGGACCGGCCCGACCTCGACGCCCGAGGCGCCCTCGTCCAGCAGCCGGCGCAGCGTGTCCTCGCTCATCGTCCCTCTCCTCTCACGAGCTGGCCCAGGGACGGGTCCGCCTCCAGGACGGCCAGGCCGCGCGCGGCCCGGCTCTTCACGGTCCCCACGGGGATGCCGAGCGCCGCGGCGACCTGTGCCTCGGTCAGGTCGGCGTAGTAGCGCAGCACCAGCACCTGTCGCTGGGGCAGGGCGAGCTGCCGCAGCGCGGCGCGCAGGGCGTCGCCGCTCGCGCGCTCCTCCGCGCCGTCCGCGACCGACGGCTCGGGGAGCTCCGCCGCGGGGCTCTCGCCCCACCAGCGCCGGCGTCGGCTGTCGGTCAGCGTGTTGATCAGGACCCGGTGCACGTAGGCATCCGGGTCCTGGGCGCGACTCACCCGCGCCCACGCGAAGTAGCACTTGGCGAGGGCGGTCTGGACGAGGTCCTCGGCAGCGTGGGGGTCTGCCCCCATCAGCACCGCCGACCGGACCAGGCGCGACCAGCGGGCCGCGGCGTACTCCTCGAAGGTCCCGATCATGCCCACGAGACGAAGCGGGCCCGGGAAATGGTTCCCGGGCCCGCTTGCGTGTTCATCGACGTGGTGCTCAGAGGCTGGCGAGCGCCTCGTTCAGCGTCTGCGACGGGCGCATGACCTTGTCGGCCTTGGCGTCGTCGGGCTGGTAGTAGCCACCGATGTCCGCGGGCGAGCCCTGCACGCCGTTGAGCTCCGCGACGATCGTCTCCTCGTCACCGGCGAGCCGCTCGGCCAGCGCCTTGAAGTCGGCGGCCAGCTCGGCGTCCTCGGACTGCGCCGCGAGCTCCTGGGCCCAGTAGGTCGCGAGGTAGAAGTGAGAGCCGCGGTTGTCGATGCCGCCGATGCGACGCGTCGGCGACTTGTCCTTCTCCAGGAACGTGCCGGTCGCCTTGTCGAGCGTGTCAGCGAGGACCTTGGCCCGCGCGTTGTCGGCGTAGCCGGCGAGGTGCTCGAACGACGCGGCCAGCGCGAAGAACTCGCCCAGGCTGTCCCAGCGCAGGTAGTTCTCCTTGACCAGCTGCTGCACGTGCTTGGGCGCCGAGCCGCCGGCGCCGGTCTCGAACAGGCCGCCGCCGTTCATCAGCGGGACGACGGAGAGCATCTTCGCCGAGGTGCCGAGCTCGAGGATCGGGAAGAGGTCGGTGTTGTAGTCGCGCAGCACGTTGCCGGTGACCGAGATGGTGTCCTCGCCCTTGCGGATCCGCTCCAGGGAGTACGCCGTGGCCTCGGCCGGCGCCATGATCTCGATCGTGAGCCCGTCGGTGTCGTGCTCCGGGAGGTATTCGTTGATCTTGGCGATCAGGTTGGCGTCGTGGGCGCGGTGCTCGTCGAGCCAGAAGACGGCCGGCGAGCCGGTGGCGCGGGCGCGGGTGACGGCGAGCTTGACCCAGTCGCGGATCGAGGCGTCCTTGGTCTGGCAGGCGCGCCAGATGTCGCCGGGCTCCACGTCGTGCTGGATGAGCACGTCGCCGTTGGACGCCACGACCTGGACCTGGCCGGCGGCCGGGACCTCGAAGGTCTTGTCGTGCGAGCCGTACTCCTCGGCCGCCTTGGCCATCAGGCCGACGTTGGGCACCGAGCCCATCGTCGACGGGTCGAAGGCGCCGTGGGCGCGGCAGTCGTCGATGACGGTCTGGTAGACGCCGGCGTAGGAGGAGTCCGGGATCACCGCGAGGGTGTCGGCCTCCTCGCCGTCGGGGCCCCACATGTGGCCGCTGGTGCGGATCATGGCCGGCATCGAGGCGTCGATGATGACGTCGGAGGGGACGTGCAGGTTGGTGATGCCCTTGTCGGAGTCGACCATGGCCATCGCCGGGCCGTCGGCCAGGCCCGCCTCGATCGCCGCCTTGATCGCGTCGCCCTCGGGGAGCGAGGCGACCGAGCCGAGCAGGGCGCCGAGCCCGTCGTTGGGCGAGATGCCCGCGGCGGCCAGCTGCTCGCCGTACTGCTCGAACAGCGTCGGGAAGAACGCCTGCACCACGTGGCCGAAGATGATCGGGTCGGAGACCTTCATCATCGTGGCCTTGAGGTGCACCGAGAACAGCACGTCCTCGGCCTTCGCGCGGGCGATCTGCTCGGTGAGGAAGCGGCGCAGGGCGGCGACGTTCATGAACGTGCCGTCCACGACCTCGCCGGCCAGCACCTTCACGCCCTCCTTGAGGACGGTCTCGGTGCCGTCGGCGGCGACGTGCTTGATCGTCAGGGAGTCGTCGGCGGGGATCACGACGGACTTCTCGTTGGAGAAGAAGTCGTCCTTGCCCATGGTGGCGACGTTGGTCTTCGAGTCGCTGCTCCAGGCACCCATGCGGTGCGGGTGGGCCTTGGCGTAGTTCTTCACCGACGCCGGCGCGCGGCGGTCGGAGTTGCCCTCGCGCAGGACCGGGTTGACCGCGGAGCCCTTGACCTTGTCGTACTTCGCGCGGGTCTCCTTGTCCTCCTCCGACTGCGGGTTCTCCGGGTAGTCGGGGAGGTCGTAGCCCTTCTCCTGCAGCTCCTTGACCGCGGCCTTGAGCTGCGGGATGGAGGCGGAGATGTTGGGCAGCTTGATGATGTTCGCCTCGGGCTTGGTGGCGAGCTCGCCGAGCTCGGCGAGGGCGTCCTCGACACGCTGCTCGTCGGTGAGGCGCTCGGGGAACTGGGCGAGGATGCGCCCGGCGAGGGAGATGTCGCGCGTCTCGACCTCCACACCGGCCTTGGCGGCGTACGCCTGGATGATCGGCAGGAAGGAGTACGTCGCCAGCAGGGGCGCCTCGTCCGTGTGCGTGTAGATGATCTTGGCCATGGGTTTCGCGACTCCTGAACGGTCTGCGGATGCCTAAAAAGTTGCTTGACGTCAAGATACCTGACGGGTGGTCCGGAGGCCGGACCCGCCCAGCCTCGCACCCGGGCGTGATCCCGGCAACGGGCCGTTCACGGGACTACGATCCGAGGTGTTCCCCGGACTCGCGGGGACCCGGTCACAGGGGGTCGGCATGGCAACCACGTCCACCACAGCGCAGAAGGTCGCGGCCGAGGTCCTCGGCACCTTCGTCCTCGTGTTCATCGGCTGCGGCACCGCCATCGTCAGCGGCGACTACGTCGCCACCGGCCTCGCCTTCGGCGTGGCCGTGCTGGTCATGGCCTACGCCGTCGGCCGGGTCTCGGGCGGCCACTTCAACCCCGCCGTCTCGGTCGGCGCCGCGATGGGCGGGCGGATCGCGTGGAGCGAGGTCGTCGTGTACGTCGCGGCGCAGCTCGCCGGCGCACTCCTCGCCGGCACCGTCCTCTTCACGCTGCTGCAGGGGCTGGAGGGCTTCACCGCCGAGGGCCACTTCGCGCAGAACTCCTACGGCGACCAGGGCAGCGGCTACGCCTGGTGGGCGGCGTTCCTGCTCGAGGCCGTGCTGACCGCGATCTTCGTCTGGGTGATCCTCGCGGTCACCGACGCCCGCAACGAGCACCCCTCGATGGCCCCGCTGACGATCGGCCTCACCCTGGCGATCATCCACTTCGCCTCGATCCCGCTGACCGGCACGTCGGTCAACCCGGCCCGCTCGATCGGGGTCGGCGTCTTCGCCGGGACCGACGCGATCGTCCAGCTGTGGCTCTTCATCCTGGCCCCGCTGCTCGGCGCCGCGGCCGCGGGAGCGACGTACGCGATGTTGTTCGGGCAGGTCGACGAGCCGGTGCCGGGCTCCGGGCTCACGTTCGGCCGGCGGGCGCCGGCGGCCGTGCCCGGGTACGGCGCTCCCGACGCCTACCAGCAGGAGTGGAACCAGCAGGCCGCCGCGCCGGTGACCCAGCAGGAGCAGGCGTGGACGGTCGAGCAGGCCGCCGCGGCCGGCTGGCAGTGGAACGCCGCCGCCCACCAGTGGGAGCGCATCCCGGGCTACGACGAGGTCTGGCCCGGCGAGGGTGACGGCGGCACGCAAGTCCGTCCGCCCGCGGAGTAGCGCTCAGCCGCTGGCGACGAGCTCCACGAGCTCGGTGCCGCCGGCCACGGTCTCCTGGAAGACCAGCCCGACCCCGGCCGCGTAGTAGGCGCGCCGGACCAGGCCGGTCTGGTGCGGCGTCGTCTGCTCCACCTCGAGCAGGTCGTCGAACGAGCCGGCGGGCACGTCGCGCTTCGCGTCCAGCGCCAGCACCTCCGCCCGGTCCTCGGCAGTGCCGGGGCCGGCGTCCACGACGAACCCGTCGCCGAGCCGGGGGTGCGCGGGCATCGCGAGGCCCGCCTCGGCGCCGGCGACACCGGCCTCCCAGTCCCCGGCGATCCCGAAGAACCACACGTTGCCCAAGTTGTCCCGGGCGTAGTAGCGCTCGTGGGAGGACACGACCCGCTGCGCGGTGTCGACGAGCTCGTCGCTCACCACCCGGGTGGTGACCCCGTCGACGACGCGGGTCCGGTCGGTGACCGTGACCCGCTCGACGTAGGTGTCCTGGAGCTCGTGGCGGCGGTAGGTCCACACCCGTCCGGGCTCGAGCGGGAACCACGGGTTGGCCGCGGACTCGTCGGCGTCGGGGTCCACGAAGTCCGAGGGGTCCGGCATCGGGGTCGGGATCGTCAGCTCGTCCACGCCCGTCGGTGCGACCGTCGGCGGCCCGCCCGCGCACGCCGCGAGGCCGGCGGGCAGCACGAGGAGGAGGGACAGCGCAGCCAGCACGCGTCGTACGCCGGAGCCGTTCATGGGCGCCAGCATGGCGCATGCACACCTGTCGAACCCTCCGTCGCCGGGGGCGCGACACGCTGCTAGCGTCGCCGGGGAACCACCCAGCCTTTGTCGACAAGGAGTCGTCGTGAGCTCTACCCCCCTCAAGGTGGCCGTGACCGGCGCCGCCGGCCAGATCGGTTACAGCCTCCTCTTCCGCCTCGCGAGCGGTTCGCTGCTCGGGGCCGACCGCCCGATCGAGCTGCGCCTCCTGGAGATCACCCCCGCGCTGAAGGCACTCGAGGGTGTCGTGATGGAGCTCGACGACTGCGCCTTCCCGACGCTCGCCGGCGTCGAGATCGGTGACGACGCCGAGAAGATCTTCGACGGCGTCAACCTCGCCCTGCTCGTCGGCGCGCGTCCGCGCGGCCCGGGCATGGAGCGTGGCGACCTGCTCTCGGCCAACGGCGCGATCTTCACCGCGCAGGGCAAGGCCCTCAACAACGTGGCCGCCGACGACGTACGCATCGGTGTCACCGGCAACCCGGCCAACACCAACGCGCTCATCGCGATGACCAACGCCCCCGACATCCCGCAGGAGCGGTTCTCGGCGCTGACCCGCCTCGACCACAACCGCGCGATCTCGCAGCTGGCGGCCAAGACCGGCGCGTCCGTGACCGACATCAAGAAGATGACGATCTGGGGCAACCACTCGGCCACGCAGTACCCCGACCTGTTCCACGCCGAGATCGGCGGCAAGAACGCCGCCGAGGTCGTGGGCGACCAGGACTGGCTGGAGAACACCTTCATCCCGACCGTCGCCAAGCGCGGCGCCGCGATCATCGAGGCCCGGGGCTCGTCCTCGGCCGCCTCGGCCGCGTCCGCCACCGTCGACGCCGCCCGCGACTGGCTGCACGGCACCCCCGAGGGTGACTGGGTCTCGATGGCGGTCGTCTCCGACGGCTCCTACGGCGTGCCCGAGGGCCTCATCTCGTCGTTCCCGGTCACGACCAAGGACGGCGACTGGTCGATCGTCCAGGGTCTCGACATCGACGACTTCTCGCGCGCCAAGATCGACGCCTCCACCGCCGAGCTCGCCGACGAGCGCGCCGCGGTCACGGAGCTCGGCCTGATCTAGGTTCGTCCGCTCTGACGCGACAGGGCCGTCACCGATCAATTGAACGGTGACGGTCCTGTTGTGCGTCCGGGGTGGTCCCTACGCCAGCAATGGAACGATTGCGACCGCGACCCAGGGCCGGTCGACCGCGTGGCGGTGAGCTGTGAACCGTTTCCGCGCGAGCCCGCTCGGGAGCGGTGAGACAGCAACCGTCCGAGCGTCGGTTTCGGTTCACAGCTCACCGCTCCCCCGCGATCCCGCCCACGTTCGGTTCACAACACACCGCCCCCGGGAGACGGCCGGCTACGCGCGCGGGCGCCAACCGAGCGCGAGCAGTTGCGCCGGCTCGACGACGGGTCGGTCAGAGGCCGGGCTGGTTGGGGATCGTCGTGGCGAGGAAGATCAGCGCCGCCCCGACCCCGGCCAGCAGGATGCAGTCGAAGGCCCGGTGCCGGACGGCGAGCATGCCGGCGTCCTTGCTGGGCAGCACGAGCCGGAGCAGGGCCGCGAAGATCAGCGCACCGGCGACCCAGCGCGTGCCGAGCCGCCAGTTGCCGGTCCACACGATCCCGATGCCGACCGCGGTGATCGCGAGGACCACGAGGTAGAAGATGCCGCCGATCGTGGAGGGGTAGCGCCGCCCGTCGATCGGGAACAGCTCGGGCTCGTCGAGGGGTACGTCGAGCGGTGGGACCAGGTCGGGCTCGGTCTGCTCCACGGGTTCGGGTGACTCCTCGGGATCGGTCACGGGCGGGTCAGCCTGCGGCCTTCTCGGCCATCTGCACGATGTTGGACAGCAGCATGGCGCGCGTCATCGGACCGACGCCGCCCGGGTTGGGCGAGACCCAGCCCGCGGTCTCCCACACGTCGTCGGCGACGTCACCGGCGATCTTGCCGTCGACCCGCGAGACCCCGACGTCGAGCACCGCGGCGCCCGGCTTGACCATGTCGCCGCGGATGATGCCGGGCACGCCGGCGGCGGCGACGACTATGTCGGCGGTGCGCACGTGGGCGGCCAGGTCGCGGGTGCCGGTGTGGCAGAGGGTCACCGTGGCGTTCTCGGAGCGACGCGTGAGCAGCAGGCCGAGCGGGCGGCCCACGGTCAGGCCGCGACCGACCACGACGACCTCGGCCCCGGCGATCTCCACGCCGTGCCGACGGAGCAGCTCGATGCAGCCGACCGGCGTGCAGGGCAGCGAGCCCTCCTCGCCGAGCACGAGCTTGCCGAGGCTCACCGGGTGGAGCCCGTCGACGTCCTTGTCGGGGTCGACGCGGGACAGCAGGGCGAACTCGTCGAGCCCGGTCGGCTGCTGCACGAGGAAGCCGGTGCAGGCGGGGTCGGCGTTGAGGCGGTCGATCTCGGCCTCGACCTCGGCCTGGGTGGCCGTGGCGGGGAGGTCGACCCGGATGGACTCCACGCCGATCTCGGCGCAGTCCTTGTGCTTGGCGCCGACGTACCAGTGCGAGCCCGGGTCGTCGCCCACCAGCACGGTGCCGAGCCCGGGCACGATGCCCTGCTCGCGCAGCTTGGCGACGCGTTCGGTGAGCTCAGCCTTGATCGCCTTGAGGGTCGCGGTGCCGTCGAGCTTCTGTGCAGTCACGGGGGTCATCCTGTCAGTCGCTCAGTGGAAGAAGTGCCGGGTGCCGGTGAAGTACATCGTCACGCCCGCGGCCTTGGCGGCCTCGATCGTGAGCTCGTCGCGCACCGACCCACCCGGCTGGACGATGGCCGTCACGCCGGCGTCCATGAGGATCTGCGGGCCGTCCTCGAAGGGGAAGAAGGCGTCCGAGGCCGCGACCGAGCCGGCGGCCCGCTCCCCCGCCCGCGAGACCGCGAGCTTGCAGGAGTCGACGCGGTTGACCTGGCCCATGCCGACACCGACCGAGGCGCCGTCCTTCGCGAGCAGGATCGCGTTGGACTTCACCGCACGGCACGCCTTCCAGGCGAAGGCGAGGTCGGCGAGCACCTCCGGCGAGGCCGCCTCGCCGGCGGCCAGGGTCCAGGAGGAGGGGTCATCGCCAGGGGCGTCGACGCGGTCGACCTGCTGCTGCAGCACTCCCCCACTGACCTGGCGGAACTCGAAGGCGGGCCCCTCGGACCGCTCCGCCGCACAGACCAGGATCCGGATGTTCTTCTTGCCCTGGAGCACCTCGACGGCGCCGTCCTCGTACGCCGGCGCCACGATCACCTCGGTGAACACCTCGGCCACCTGCCGGGCCATCTCGACCGACACCGGGCGGTTGACCGCGATCACGCCGCCGAAGGCCGACACGGGGTCGCACTCATGGGCCCGGCGGTGCGCCTCCGCGACGTCGGCGCCGACCGCGATGCCGCACGGGTTGGCGTGCTTGATGATCGCCACGGCCGGCTCGTCGAAGTCGTTGGCGGCACGGCGTGCGGCGTCGGTGTCGACGTAGTTGTTGTAGGACATCTCCTTGCCGTGCAGCTGCTCGGCGCCCGCGAGCCCGCCCGTGCCGTCGGTGTAGAGGGCAGCCACCTGGTGGGGGTTCTCGCCGTAGCGCAGGTCCGCGGACTTGGTGAAGGTGGCGCCTGCGAACTCCGGGAAGCACGACTCGCCCTCGGGCTCCATCAGGGTCGAGCCCATCCACGAGGCCACCGCGACGTCGTACGCCGCGGTGTGGGCGAAGGCCTCGGCGGCCAGGCCCTTGCGCTGCTCGAGCGTGAAGCCGCCGGCGGCCGCGGCCGCGAGCACGTCGTCGTAGCGGTCGGGCGAGGTCACGATCGCGACCGAGGGGTGGTTCTTGGCGGCGGCGCGGACCATGGAGGGGCCGCCGATGTCGATCTGCTCCACGCACTCGTCAGGCGTCGCGCCGGAGGCGACGGTCGCCGTGAACGGGTAGAGGTTGGACACGACGAGGTCGAAGGGCTCGACGCCGAGGTCGGCCAGCTGCTTGACGTGGGACTCCAGGCGGCGGTCGGCGAGGATGCCGGCGTGCACGCGCGGGTGCAGCGTCTTGACCCGGCCGTCGAGGCACTCGGGAAAGCCGGTGAGGTCCTCGACCTTGGTGACCGGCAGGCCCAGGCCCTCGATCAGCTTCGCGGAGCCGCCGGTGGAGACCAGCTCGACACCGGCGTCGTGCAGCCCGCGGACCAGGCCCTCGAGGCCGGCCTTGTCGTAGACCGAGACGAGCGCCCGCTTGATCGGGATGCGTGCGTCGGTGGCAGTCATGTACTTCTCCTCATCGAGTGGTTCGTTGTCGATGAGGGCACCCAGGCGTTCGATGCGCGCTCTTCCCCGGTCTCCCGGGGCACTCCCTGGTGGTGGCCCACCTGCGCCAGTCGTGAAGCCCCAGCCTAGTGGACGGGGGCGCCGTACCTCACCTTGCGGCCCTCGATCCGGAATCCCTCGCGGGACATCCGGCCCACGGCGTCGACGAGCATCTCCCGCTCGGCGCCCTTGATGCGTTCGTGCAGCGACTCGACGGTGTCGTCGTCCTCGACGGCGACGACCGTCTGGGCCAGGATCGGCCCGGTGTCGACCCCGGCGTCGACGATGAAGAGCGTGGCGCCGGTGACGCGCACGCCGTAGTCCAGCGCGTCCGCGGCCCCGTGCATGCCCGGGAACGACGGCAGCAGCGCCGGGTGGGTGTTGACGTAGCGGCCCCCGAACCGCGCCAGGAAGTGCTCGCCGGCCAGCTTCATGAAGCCCGCGGAGACGACGAGGTCCGGCTCGAAGCCGGCCACGGTCTCGGCCATGGCCCTGTCCCAGCTCTCGCGGCTGGAGAACTGCCCGACCTTCTTCACGAACGTCGGGACGCCGGCCCGCTCGGCCCGGGCCAGTCCCTCGATGTCGTCACGGTCGGCGCCGACGGCGACCACGCGGGCGCCGTAGGAGGGGTCCGCGCACGCGTCGAGCAGGGCCTGGAGGTTGGTGCCGGCGCCGGAGACGAGCACGACGAGGCGCGCGGGAGAGGTCGACACGCCCGGCAGTCTAGCGACGGCGCGGGTCGCCCCGGTCTACGCGGTCTCGGCCGCCGACAGCCGGGCCGCGCGACGCTGCCACCACGTCATGGCGAGGCCGCCGAGGAGGCCGCCGATGCCGAACGCGGTGATCGCGTGGACGAGCACGTCGAAGGCCAGCGGCCCGATGTCACGCATCCGCCCCGGCCCGACCGCGCCACCGGACAGCCCGGCGAGGCAGGCGAACAGGACACCGGCCACGACCCCGCCGACACAGCCGCGCAGGGCGCCCTCCTCCCAGCGCAGGGTGGGCAGGCGGCGCTGGGTGCGGGCCGCCGCCACCGCGGCGGTGAGCGGGGGCAGGGCCATGAGGTACGGCGTCCACGCGCTGCTGCCCGCGTCGGGGAGGGCGGCCAGCATCGGGAACATCGGCAGCGGGCCGAGCACCACGACCGCGGGCGAGACGAGCGTCTGCGCCCCGACCGCGAAGCCCGGGCCGAGCAGGTAGGAGCCGGAGAAGGCGACGGCGTTGGGCACCACCACCGACATGAGGCCGATCAGCAGGGTGGCGTCGCCGGCGTCGGCGTGAAGCTGCGAGAGCACGTTGGCCGCGGAGCCGAAGTCGACAGCCAACGCGGCCACGAAGACGACGGCCGAGACGAGCAGGTAGGCGCCCAGGATGCGGAGCGCCGTCGAGGCTCCGGCGCGCAGCGACATCGGCAGGAACGACGCCCAGATCGCGGCGCGGCCGGAGCCGATCGCGATGGCGGGTCCGCCGAGCAGCAGGCACAGGAGGATCGCCCAGAGCACGACGCGGCCGATCGAGGGTGCTGTGTCGGGCGAGGAGGCGAGGCGGGCCGTGACGATCGCGGTGGCGACGTACCCGATGGTGAAGAAGGCGGTGGCCACGGGCACCGTCCAGTCGCGTTCGCCGTCGGCGATGCGGTCGGCGTCGGGCCCGTGGCCGGAGACCGAGTCGCCCACGCGGTGGCCGATCCGCCAGACCGCCCACGCGCAGAGCAGGGTCAGGCCGAGCGGCACGGCGGTGATCGCGACGTGCTCGACGTGGATGCCCGAGCCGTGCGCCATCAGCCACCCGAGGGCGCCGGTCCGCAGGCCGTCCCGGGGCGTCCCGTGGGCGCCGGCGTCGGTGACGAACCAGCCGACGACGCCCACGGCCAGGCAGACCAGGAGCAGGCTCGCGGCCGCAGCCACCCCGCCCAGCGTGGCCAGCAGGACCAGTGGTCGGCGGTGTCCCGCGTCGGTCCCGGAGTCGCGGGAGGGACGGGTGGACGCCGTGGTCGACCGAGGGAGCAGCGAAGTCATGGCCCCGCCATCATGACCCGGGCTGGAAGGCGATCCGCGCTCCCACGCCGGTTGGCCCGGCCCCCCGCAACTCCCGTACCGTGGACGGGCCATGAGGAATCCCGACCAGTTCGACGCGTTCTACAAGGACGCCCGTTCGCGGCTGCTCCTGCAGACCTACGCGCTCACCGGAGACCTCGGCGCCAGCCGGTCCGCCGTCCGGGACTCCTTCGTCGTCGCCTGGCACCACTGGCGCAAGATCACCCGTCAGTCCGACCCGGAGACCTGGGCCCGGCCGCACGCCTGGGCGCACGCGCAGCGTCGGCACACCGCCCGCATCTGGCACCGCGAGAAGGGCCTGGACCCCGAGGTCAAGGCCACCCTCGACGCGCTCGGCAAGCTGCCGGTCACCCAGCGCAAGGCGCTGCTGCTCAACCACCTGACCAACCTGCCGATGGGCGAGATGGCCCGCGAGGTCGGGCTCCCCCTCGACGAGGCCGAGCGCACCCTCCAGAACGCCGCCGCGCAGTTCGCGGTGCACCGCGACGTGCTCACCACCGGCATCCAGCCCCTCTTCGAGCCGCTCCGCGAGCACGTCGAGGACACCCGCTGGCCGCGGGCCACGATCATCCGGCGGGCCGGGGCCGCGCGCCGGCGTACGCACACCGCCGTCGGGGCGGCCCTCGCCGTCGCCGTGCTCGTCGTCTCCGGGAGCCTGATCACCGACACCGCCGGTGTGCACCCGACGCTGTCGCGCGACGGGGCGGGCCTCACCGACGCGACCTTCGACCACCGCGCCCCCTCCGCGGACGCCCCGCGCGCGGAGGTGCCCCAGGAGGCGATGCTGACCGCCGACGAGGTCGGGTCGTTCGCCCACAGCCGGCACTGGAAGGTCACCTCCACCGACGACAACACCGCCGGCGACGGGATCGTGCTGCCCTGCCAGCAGGAGCGGTACGCCGACCCAAAGGGCACCGCCGCCCTCTTCCGCCGCTTCCAGGCCCCGGGCAAGGGCAAGGCCCCCGGCTCCACGGCCGGCCAGGAGGCCGAGGTCTCCGCGACGGAGGACCGCGCGAAGGCCGCCTACGACAGTGCGCTCGGCTGGTACGCCGGGTGCACCGACGAGCGCGCCCAGCTGCTGTCCACCCGCCGGGTCGGCCAGGTCGGCGACGAGGCCATGCTGTTCGTGCTGCGCGACTGGGACGCCCCGGTCACCACGACGGTCGTCGGCGTCGCCCGCACCGGCGTGCTCACCACCACGACGCTGACCAGCGTCCCCGGCGACGCGACGCCGGACTTCGGCGCCAGCGCCCGGATGCTCGCGACGGCCGTCGGCGGCCTCTGTCACCTGCCCGGTGCCGGCGCGTGCGCCGAGGACGGCCCGAAGCTCGAGGTCGTCGCCCCGCTGCCGGTCGGCCAGGTCCAGGCCATGCTGGGCGAGGTCGACCTGCCGCCGGTCAACGGGATCGACAAGCCGTGGGTCGGCACGGAGCCGCGCAAGGCCGTCTCCAACGCGGCCTCGACCGGCTGCGACCAGGCCGACTTCAACTCCGCCGGCATCTCCAACAACGTGACCCGGACCTTCCTCGTCCCGGGCGCGAAGCTCGCCGACGCCTTCGGGCTCACCGAGACCGTGGGCTCGCTGCCCGAGAGGCGCGCCCGGGCCTTCGTCGAGCAGGTCCGCACCCGGCTCGCCGCCTGCCACGACAAGAACCTCGGCACCGACGTCACCCGGATCGCCCAGGCCGCCACGAAGGGCCAGGACCTCACGGTGTGGCGGGTGACGACCGAGCTCAGCGACAAGTCCAAGGTCGACTTCTTCATGGGCATCGCCCGCGACGGCACGTCGGTCGCCCAGGTCGGCTTCGTCCCGGACGGCCGGGCCACCATGCCGCCGGCGACGTTCGTCAACCTGGTCCGCCGCGCCCTCGAGCGGCTCCCGGAGCTCCCCGCGCCGAAGTCCTGACGGACCCCGCTCGCACGACCCCGCCCGGGTGCGGAAGATTTCTGCCGATTCCGTGCAACCGTGGGTGCACCCGGTGCGTATCCCTCCCGACACCACACACCGGACGGGGAACGAGGAGATGGACGAGCGCGAGTTCGACGACTTCTACACCGCGTCGTTCGAGCGGATCACGGCCCAGGTCTACGCCATGATCGGCAACCGCGACGAGGCGCAGGAGTGCGTCCAGGAGGCCTTCGTGCGGGCCTGGGCCCATCGGCGCACGCTGAAGAAGGCCGAGTACCCCGAGGCGTGGGTGCGCACCACGGCGTACCGCCTGGCGGTGAGCCGCTGGCGGCGTACGACGCGTGGCCGCCGCCCCGCCGACCGCGCCGTCGCGCTGCCCACGGCCGCCGCACCGCCGAGCGAGGCGCACGTGGCCGTCGTCGCGGCGCTGAAGAAGCTGCCCGAGCCGCAACGCCGTGCGCTGGTGCTGCACCACATGTGCGACCTGCCCGTGCAGGCCGTGGCACACGAGATGGGGGTGCCCGAGGGCACCGTGAAGGCCCGCCTCAGCCGCGGCCGCGCGGCGCTGGCCGCTCTGCTCTCCGACGACACCAACGGTGGCCTCCAGGAAGGAGCAAGCCATGTCTGACCCCTTCGAAGAGCTCCGCCACCTCCAGCAAGGAATCGACGTGAACCCGCTCCCCGCCTCCGAGGTGCGCCGCCGGGGTGACCGGATGCGGCGCCGCAACACGGCCGTGGCCGTCGCCGGCGGCATCGCCGCGATCGCCCTGGTCGCCGTCCCGCTGTCCATCGCCGCGGGCGGCAGCAACCACTCCGCGCCCCAGCCCGGCCCTGCCACCACCAGTCCCTCGGCCTCGGCCGACGCCGGCGCCAAGGTCTCCTGGCGCCAGAGCATCCCGGCCGACTTCCCGCTGACCCAGGGCTTCCCGAAGACCAACGGCAACGACGGCTCGCCCGTCACCGTCCAGAAGCCGACCGACGTCGAGGTGTTCCCGCCCTGCCTGGGCTACGGCACCCAGCGCTCGGCCCCGGCGCCGACGGCCGACCGGGCCAGCGTGACCTACCTCGGCGAGTCCGAGGACCGTCGCGAGGCGGTGCTCGCGGTCTATGACGACGAGGACGCCGCGATCGCAGCGATGCAGCAGCTCGAGGACGACGTCGCCGGCTGCCCGAGCCAGAC
Organism: Nocardioides ginsengisegetis; assembly: GCF_014138045.1. Taxonomy (NCBI): domain Bacteria; kingdom Bacillati; phylum Actinomycetota; class Actinomycetes; order Propionibacteriales; family Nocardioidaceae; genus Nocardioides; species Nocardioides ginsengisegetis. The sequence goes on along the minus strand of NZ_JACGXA010000001.1, from coordinate 531,975 downwards.
CCACCAGGGCACGACGTACCTCTTCGACGCCGTCCCCTCCGACTACGGTGACCAGTCCTTCACCTGGATCGCGCGGGTCGAGCAGGGCGGCGAGCTCAGCTCGGAGCTCACGGTCGTGCAGAACGTGCGGGTCGGCAACGCGATCCACGCGCTGTCCTACTACGGGGCCGGCGGTGCGACCCAGCAGGTCATCGACTACACCCGCCAGCTGATGGCCACCGACTCGGCGCCGGTGCTCAGCGACCTGTGCATCTTCGCCGCGAACCCCTGCGCCGAGCCGCCCCAGGGCGCCACGGCCATCCCCGCGGACTTCCCGATCCTCGACGGCTACCCGGAGGACAGCCAGGCTGAGAGCGAGTCCTACGGGCGCTCCGGCCCGGACACCGCGCAGCCCGCGCTCCGTCTCGAGGCCTGCGGGACGAAGTCCCCGGCGCCGGAGGCCACCGCGACGCTGACCGGCGGCTGGACCAACCCCGAGGACTTCCGGACCCGCCAGCTGGTCACCTTCGCGACGCCGGCCGCCGCCGCCGCGTGGGTGCGGTCGCTGACCGGGCTGTGGGCCGACTGCCCCGAGGAGCAGACCAGCGACGGCTACACCACGGTCCGCACGGTCCTCGAGGGCGAGGAGCACGCCACGCTCGTCACGCAGTACCGGCAGCAGGGCGGCTTCACCCCGGGTCTCATGGTGACCACCCTCGTGCAGCGCGGCAACGCCGTACTCCTCTCGGAGACCTACAACGAGGGCGGCGCCGGCCAGCACCCCGACCAGGAGGTCAACTTCCAGGTCGACGAGGGCCTCTCGTCGGTGCAGGGCATCGTCGACGCGATGTGCCTCTACATCGACCGGGGCTGCTGACAGGGCACTGGGAGGGACTCTGAAATGGCCGAGAGGGCACTTCGTGCGGCATCAGCCGCAGGAAGTGCCCTCTCGGTGCGTTGAGAGTCGACGCGAACGCCCTCTCACGCGTGGATCAGAGGTTCTGCAGGATCTCCCGCATCAGGGCCGCGGTCTCGGACGGCGTCTTGCCGACCTTCACGCCGACGGCCTCGAGGGCCTCCTTCTTGGCCTGCGCGGTGCCGGACGAGCCCGACACGATCGCACCGGCGTGGCCCATCGTCTTGCCCTCGGGGGCGGTGAAGCCCGCGACGTAGCCGACGACCGGCTTGGTGACGTGGTCCTTGATGTACGCCGCGGCCCGCTCCTCGGCGTCGCCGCCGATCTCGCCGATCATCACGATCGCCTTGGTGTCGGGGTCCGCCTCGAACGCCTCGAGGGCGTCGATGTGCGTGGTGCCGACGATCGGGTCGCCGCCGATGCCGATGGCGGTCGAGAAGCCGAAGTCACGCAGCTCGAACATCATCTGGTAGGTCAGCGTGCCGGACTTCGACACGAGGCCGACCGGACCCGAGCCCGAGATGGTGGCGGGCGTGATGCCGGCCAGCGCCTCGCCCGGCGTGATGATGCCGGGGCAGTTGGGGCCGATCATCCGGGTGGACTTGCCCTGCAGGTAGGACCACACCTCGGCGGTGTCCTGGACGGGCACGCCCTCGGTGATGACCACGAGCAGGCCGATGCCGGCGTCGATCGCCTCGATGCAGGCGTCCTTGGTGAAGGCCGGGGGCACGAACGCCACGGACACGTCCGCACCGGTCTCGCTCATGGCCTCCTTGACGGAGCCGAACACGGGGAGCTCGACGTCGTTGCCGTCGGCGTCCTGGTGGGTGACGGTCGTGCCGGCCTTGCGGGCGTTGACGCCGCCGACGACCTGGGTGCCGCACTTGAGCATCAGGGCGGTGTGCTTGGTGCCTTCGCCGCCGGTGATGCCCTGGACGATGACCTTGGAGTCCTTGTTCAGGTAGATAGACATGTTGTTCTCAGTCCCGTTCTCAGGCGTTCGCCAGCTCGGCGGCCTTGTCGGCCGCACCGTCCATCGTCGCCACGAGGGTGACCAGCGGGTGGTTCCGCTCCTCGAGGATGCGACGACCCTCCTCCACGTTGTTGCCGTCGAGGCGCACGACCAGCGGCTTGGTGGCCTCGTCGCCGAGGATGTCCAGCGCGCCGACGATGCCGTTGGCGACCGCGTCGCAGGACGTGATGCCACCGAAGACGTTGACGAACACGGACTTGACCTGCGGGTCGTGCAGGATCACGTCGAGGCCGTCGGCCATCACCTGGGCGGACGCGCCGCCACCGATGTCGAGGAAGTTGGCGGGCTTGACGCCGCCGTGGGCCTCGCCGGCGTACGCGACGACGTCGAGGGTGCTCATCACGAGACCCGCGCCGTTGCCGATGATGCCGACGGCGCCGTCGAGCTTCACGTAGTTGAGCCCCTTGGCCTTGGCCTTCGCCTCGAGCGGGTCGGCCGCGGCCTTGTCCTCGAACTCGGCGTGGTCGGCGTGCCGGAACTCGGCGTTCTCGTCGAGCGAGACCTTGCCGTCGAGCGCCTCGAGCTTGTCACCGGCCAGGCGGGCCAGCGGGTTGACCTCGACGAGGGTGGCGTCCTCCTCGACGAAGACCTTCCACAGGTTGAGCACGGTCGTGACGGCCTGCTCGGTGAGGACCTCGGGGAAGCCGGCCTCGGCCACGATGGCGCGGGCCTTCTCCTCGTCGACGCCGGTGCCCGGGTCGATCGGGATCTGCTTGACGGCGTCGGGGTTGGTCTTCGCGACCTCCTCGATCTCGACACCGCCCTCGACGCTCGCGATGCAGAGGTACTGGCGGTTCGCGCGGTCGAGCAGGAAGGAGAAGTAGTACTCCTCCTCGATGCTGGCGGCGGGCGCGATGAGCACCCGGTGGACCGTGAGGCCCTTGATCTCCATCCCGAGGATGGCCGTGGCGTGCGCCTCGGCCTCGTCGGGGGTCTTGGCGAGCTTGACACCGCCGGCCTTGCCGCGGCCGCCGGCCTTGACCTGGGCCTTGACGACGCACACACCGAGCTTCTCGGCGGCGGCGCGGGCCTCGGCGGGCGTGGTCGCGACAATGCCAGGGGTACCCGGCACGTCATGCTTGGCGAAGAGCTCCTTCGCCTGGAATTCCATCAGATCCACTGATTCACCCAGTTCTGTTCGAAGCTGCCGGTCGTTGGACTGCGACCGCACGTATCTCCCCGGCACCTTAGTCCCGACCGCTCGCGGGCGACGAGGCCGGGACTGTCGACGTGACGCACGGCATACGGCCGTCGAATCGGCGTAGCGTCGGCGCATGGCCCGGGTCGTCTACTTCACCGCCTGCACCCTGGACGGCTTCATCGCCGACGCCGACAACGGGCTGGACTGGCTCTTCGAGGTGCCGCACGCCGAGGACGACGGCGACTGGGACGCCTTCATCTCCCGGATCGGTGCGCTCGTCATGGGGGCGACCACCTGGGAGTGGCTGCTGGCACACGAGGACGTCCTCGGCGTACGAGGTCCCTCCGCGTGGCGCACCTACTACGACGACCGTCCCGGCTGGGTCTTCAGCCACCGCGACCTGCCGATGGCTCCGGGGCTGACGACGCTCGTGTCCGGGGACGTCCGACCGGTGTACGACGAGATCTGCGCCCGGCTCCCCGCGGACGGCCCGGGCAGCGACATCTGGGTGGTCGGCGGCGGCGACCTGGTCGGCCAGTTCGACGACGCCGGCCTGCTCGACGAGCTGCACCTCGGACTCACGCCGGTCACGCTCGGCGCGGGAGCCCCGCTGCTGCCGCGGCGCATCACCTCGGCGCGGATGTCGTTCCGCAGCGTGCACCAGGCGGGCCAGCGGGTGCGACTGGTCCTCGACGTCGTGCGCGGCTCCTGAGCAACAGGTCCCCGGACGGACTACCCGTGTTGGTTGACACCACCCGAACGGACTAGTTCGAACGCGCCAGGCGGGCGTGAGTCTCGCCACGAGGCGTGTCCGCTGGGCGATGACGGCACCTCCGGACACGCCGCATTCCGCCTGAATTTGCCTCAGATCGCCGGAAATGGCCCGATCGGGCCCCTCGTCGGGCACACTCCTCGACTGGTCCTGATTTTCAGGGTCGTGACCCGTCCGTTACAGTCATGGCTCGCTGAAATGACCCCCCCGACGACCAGCGGAGCACTCTTCATGGGCAACCACCGAGCGGAACGCCGCGGCTCCAGCCGCCGTCCCTCGGAGACCCCGACCGCTGAGCTCCCGGTGGTCGAGGCGGTCGCTCCGGCCGCCCCCGCGCGGTCCCGTCGGGCCGCCGTCGAGGCCACCACCGCCAGCCGCCGCGCCACCGAGCAGGCTCCTGCCAGGCCGGCCGCGGGCAAGCGCCGTGCCGAGAAGGTCTCCCCGCGCCGCTCCGGCTCGCGCGGCCCCCTTTTCCGCGGGCTGCCGTCCGCCCCCATCCTCATCGGCATCACCGCCCTGGCCGTCTCGGCCGGCGGCGCGGTCGTCGCAGCCGACCCGGCCCTGACCGGCTCGGACACCGCGCGCCTGAGCCAGGCCAGCGCGCTGAGCGGCCTGAGCGGCACCGACTCCAGCAGCCTCCTCGACGGCCGCAAGGCCACCGTCAGCCGTGACTCGCGCCGCGATGCGCAGGCCGACGCCGCCAACGCCGAGCTCGTGCAGCAGGCCGAGGCGCAGATGAAGCAGCGCAACGCCGCGCTCGCGCAGTTCGCCAAGCTGGCCGAGGCGCAGGCCGCCAAGCTCAAGCTCAACGCCTGGGTGCTGCCGGTGCAGGGCTACCACCTGACCGCCCGCTTCGGCGAGTACAGCGGCCTGTGGTCCCACTTCCACACCGGCCTCGACTTCGCGGCGCCCAGCGGCACCCCGATCGTCGCGGTCGCCGGCGGCGTCGTCACCTCCACCGGCTACGACGGCTCCTACGGCAACAAGACCGTCATCACCCTCGACGACGGCACCGAGCTGTGGTTCTGCCACCAGACGTCGTACGCCGTGAGCGAGGGCGAGACCGTCCGCGCCGGCCAGCTCATCGGCTACGTCGGCTCCACGGGCAACGTCACCGGCCCGCACCTCCACCTCGAGGTCCGCCCCGGCGGAGGCGACCCGGTGGACCCGTACCAGGCGCTGGTCGTCCACGGCCTCCAGCCCTGATCTGAGCCGCGCCAGCGGATCAGATCGTTGGTGGTTGAGCAGCGACCGCGGCTGAGCTTGCGAAGCCGCGACGGAGCGTGTCGAAACCCGGTGGGATGCCCGGGGCGGTGACCGCTACAACTTCTCCACCGGCGCGTAGCGCAGCAGCAGCCGCTTGACGCCCTCGGACCCGAAGTCGATCGACGCGACGGCCTTCTCGGCGACCCCCTCGAGCGCGACGACGGTGCCCATGCCGAACGAGTCGTGGATGACCCGGTCTCCGGGCTCCAGCGACGGGATCGCCCGGGCCGGCTTGGCCTTCGAGGCAGCGTCCGCACGCAGGGCCGCGGAGGAGAAGTTGCGGCGGCCGGCGGCGGTGGGCTCGCCCATCCGGACCGAGCCGGACAGGTCGGGCCGGCCCCAGCGGGTCTGGGAGGCCTCGGTGCGGCGCCAGTCCACGAGGTCGATGGGGAGCTCGTCGAGGAAGCGTGAGCCGGGGTTGTGCGAGGGCGCGCCCCAGGCGGAGCGGACGACCGCGCGGGAGATGTAGAGGCGCTCGCGGGCGCGGGTGACGCCGACGTAGGCGAGCCGGCGCTCCTCCTCCAGCTCGGGCTGGTCGCCGAGCGCCCGCGCGTGCGGGAAGACGCCGTCCTCGAGACCGGTCAGGAAGACGACCGGGAACTCCAGGCCCTTGGCGGTGTGCAGGGTCATCAGGGTGACCACACCGGCGTCGTCGTCGGGGATCTGGTCGGTGTCGGCGACCAGGGCGACCCGCTCGAGGAAGTCCGAGAGCCCGGGCGCGACCTGACCGGCGTCGACGTCCGAGGGGTCGGCGGACGGGCCGGCGACGGGGTCGTCGGAGAACTCGCGGGCGACGGCCACGAGCTCGGCGAGGTTCTCGACGCGGGTCTCGTCCTGCGGGTCGTCGGAGGCCTCGAGCTCGGCGAGGTAGCCCGAGCGGGACAGCACGCTCTCGAGCACCACGTCGGCACGCTCCCCCGCGTCGACCATCGACTGGAGCTCCTCGACCATCGCGACGAAGCCGCGGATGTTGGTCAGCGACCGGGTCGCCAGACCCGGGGCGTCGTCGGCACGGCGCAGCGCCTCCCAGAAGGTCAGCCGCTCGCGCTCAGCCAGCGCCTGCACGCACTCCACGGCGCGGTCGCCGATGCCGCGCTTGGGGGTGTTGAGGATCCGGCGCAGCGAGACCTGGTCGGCCGGGTTGACCAGCATCCGGAGGTAGGCCAGCGCGTCGCGCACCTCGCGACGCTCGTAGAAGCGCACCCCGCCGACGACCTTGTAGGGCTGGCCGGTGCGGATGAACACCTCCTCGAACACGCGTGACTGGGCGTTGGTGCGGTAGAAGACCGCGACGTCGGCGGCCTTGTGGGCGCCCTCGTCGGTGAGCTTGTCGATCTCCTCGGAGACGAAGCGGGCCTCGTCGTGCTCGTCGTCGGCGACGTAGCCGACGATCCGCTCCCCGTCGCCGGCCTCGGACCACAGCCGCTTGGGCTTGCGGCCCTTGTTGTGCCCGATCACGGAGTTGGCGGCGTTGAGGATCGTCTGGGTGGAGCGGTAGTTCTGCTCCAGCAGGATCGACGTCGCGTTGGGGAAGTCCTGCTCGAAGTCGAGGATGTTGCGGATGTTGGCGCCGCGGAAGGCGTAGATCGACTGGTCGGCGTCACCCACGACCATCAGCTCGGCCGGCTCGACCCGCTCCTGGGGCTCGTCGCCGGCGGCGACCGGCTCCTCCATCTGGTCGGCACAGAGCTGGTGGATGAGGGCGTACTGCGCGTGGTTGGTGTCCTGGTACTCGTCGACGAGCACGTGCCGGAAGCGGCGCCGATAGGTCTCGCGCACCTCCGGGAACTGCTGGAAGAGGTGGACGGTCATCATGATCAGGTCGTCGAAGTCCAGCGCGTTGGCCTCGGTCAGCCGGCGCTGGTAGAGGGTGTACGCCGCGGCGTACGTCTCCTCGAGCTTGTTGTGCGCGTCCTTGGTCGCCTCCTCGGCGTCGCGCAGCTCGTTCTTGTGGTTGGAGACCCAGTGCAGCAGCGCGTTGGGCTGGTAGCGCTTGGGGTCGAGGTCGAGGTCCTTGGCGACCAGGGCCATCAACCGCTTCTGGTCGGCGGCGTCGTAGATCGAGAAGTTGGACTTGAAGCCGAACTTGTCGATCTCCTTGCGCAGGATCCGCACGCACGCGGAGTGGAACGTCGAGACCCACATGATCCGGGCGCGCTTGCCGACGAGATCCTCGACGCGCTCCTTCATCTCAGCCGCGGCCTTGTTGGTGAAGGTGATCGCCAGGATCGAGCCGGGGTGGGCCCGGCGCTCGGAGATCAGCCACGCGATGCGGCGGGTGAGCACCCGGGTCTTGCCCGAGCCGGCACCGGCGACGACCAGCAGCGGCGCCCCCTCGTGGACGACCGCGGCACGCTGCGGCTCGTTGAGCCCCTCGAGCAGCTCCTCGCGGGACGGACCGCGGCGCGTGGTCCGGGGCTCGTCGGTCGCGGTCAGGTGCTCGAGGCCGGGGATCGGGAAGGGGGTGCTCATCTCCCGCCCAACCCTACGTGCCATGACGGACAGCCGGATCGGGCGGATACTGCCCCGTATGACGCAAGCGACGAACGTGCTGGTGGTCGGCGACGGACCCGTCGCCACCGCGCTCGTGCCGATGCTGGAGACCCTCGGCTGGTCACCCGTCGTCGCGACCACGATGGAGGAGGTGTGGACGGGCCTCGCGGGCGTCGATGCCGTCGTCGTGCTCAGTCACCACGACGAGGTGGACGCGCCGGCCATCAAGGCGGCACTGACGTCCGGGACGGCGTACGTCGGGGCGATGGGCTCCCGCAAGACCCAGGCCCGCCGCCGGGAGTGGCTCACGGAGCACGGCGTGACCGAGGCGGACCTGGCCACGCTGCGGGCGCCGATCGGTCTCGACATCGGCGCCGACGAGCCGGGCGAGATCGCGGTCTCGATCCTCGCCGAGATCGTCGCCGTACGACGGGGCGCCGCCGGCGCGGGCGCGATCAGCGGCCGTGAGGGCCCGATCCACCCGGACCTGGATCCGGGCACGGCCTTCTGCCCGGGAGGCTGACCGCGCTCCTGTCCGTCAGGACGAGTGGACCGGCGACCAGAAGAGCGCGACGGCGATGTTGGCCAGCGTGAGCAGGAGGATCCCGGCCCACAGGCCCTGCGGGATCCGCTCCTTGCGCATGTTGGCCATGACCAGCACCAGGATCACCAGGCCGATCGCGAACTTCACCGCGATCTTGGCGTGGTTGACCGGGTCGTCACCGGACTCGAGCACGCCGACGAGCAGCAGGCCGGCGAGGAACGCCGTGCCGATGCCGTCGCGCATGGGGGCGTTGACGACCTTCTCGGGGAGCCGGGCCTGGACCAGCAACCCACCGAGGAGTGCGGCGAAGCCGACGATGTGGAGGAAGAGCAGCACCAGCCGGAGCGTTTCCATGGCCAGATCCTAGGGGTACGCCGACCTCCTTATTGCACATTGTTTGCAAGTGGGTACGCTGGGCAACATGACGCCCACGACGATCGACCGCCCGGTCCGTCGGCCGCTCTCGGCCGGCGAGAAGCGCAGTCTCGTCCGCACCCTCGGCTTCGTGCTCCTGCTCCACGTCGTGGGCTGGGGCCTGCTGGTGGGCGTCGTCGCGCCGCACGACTACGAGGTCGGGGGCAAGGTCCTCGGCGTCGGCCTGGGCCTCACTGCCTACACGCTCGGCATGCGGCACGCCTTCGACGCCGACCACATCGCCGCGATCGACAACACCACCCGCAAGCTGATGGCCGAGGGCAAGCGCCCGATGAGCGTCGGCTTCTGGTTCAGCCTTGGCCACTCGTCGGTCGTGTTCGTGATGGTGATGGGGGTGGCGCTCGGCGTCCGCGCCCTCTCCTCGGGCATCAACGACCAGAACTCCGCGCTCCAGCAGCTCAGCGGCGTCTGGGGCACGCTGATCAGCGGCGGGTTCCTGCTCGCCATCGGCCTGATCAACCTCGCCGCGCTCATCGGCATCGTGCAGGTCTTCCGGTCGATGCGCCGCGGCCACTTCGACGAGGCCGAGCTCGACCGCCAGCTCGACCAGCGCGGCTTCCTCAACCGCATCCTGGGTCGCGTCACCCGGGCGGTCACCAAGCCGTGGCACATGTACCCCACCGGCTTCCTCTTCGGCCTCGGCTTCGACACCGTCACCGAGATCGGCCTGCTGGTCATCGCCGGCGGCGCGGTCGCGGCCAGCCTGCCGTGGTGGGCCGTGATCACGCTGCCGATCCTGTTCGCGGCCGGCATGAGCCTGCTCGACACCCTCGACGGCGCCTTCATGACCGTCGCCTACGGCTGGGCCTTCGCCCGCCCGGTGCGCAAGATCTACTACAACATGACCGTCACGGCCCTCTCGGTCGCCGTCGCCCTCATCATCGGCGGCATCGAGATCGTCGGCCTCCTCGCCGACAAGGCGGGCGTCACCCACGGCCCCCTCGCCGCGGTCGCCCACGTCGACCTCGAGTACGTCGGCTACGGCATCGTGCTGCTCTTCGTCGTCACCTGGGCCGCCTCGGTCGCCATCTGGAAGCTCGGGCGGATCGACGAGCGGTGGAGCGCCCACCTCACCCGCAGCTGATCTCCAGCTCCAGCTCGAGCCAGTCGGCGAGGTCCTCGATCTCCTCACGCACCTCGGCCGCCAGCCGCTTGCCGAACGGCTCGTCCTCGTGCACCGCATCGACGCGCAGGACCCCGGCCCGGCGGTCCGCTGTCGCGTCCAGCTTCCCGACCAGCCGGTCGCCGTGCAGGATCGGCATCGCCCAGTATCCGAAGCGCCGCTTGGCCGCCGGCTTGTACATCTCGAGCTGGTAGTCGAACTCGAACAGGTCCTCCATCCGCTTGCGGTCGAAGACCAGCCGGTCGAGCGGGGACAGCAGGACGGTGCGCCCGGTGAAGGCGTCGTCGAGGTACGACGGGTCGACGCGCCACGTCCCGCGCAGCCCCTCGACGACGGCACGCTCCCCCGCCTGTCCGGCGCGCCGGGCGATCCCCAGCGAGCGCAGGTGGCGCTCGTCCCGGATCCGCAGCGCCTTGTCGAGCGGGACCACCGGTACGTCCGGATAGACCCGCTCGGCGAGGTCCCAGAGCCGGTCGCGACCCTCGTAGCCGGCGGCCGCCACCTCCCCGCGGCGGACCAGCAGTCCGAGCAGCATCCGCACGTTGCGGTCGTTGTTCCAGCCGCTCGACTCCCACGGCAGCACGGTCGTGTCGGGCAGCGCGCTCGAGGGCAGCGGCCCCTCGTCGTACAGCTTGTCGAGGATGTCGCGGCGACACCCGTCGTTGGTCTCCAGCCAGTCTCGGGCGTCGCGCTGCCACTCGATCAGGTCCCCGGTCCCCGGCCACACCGCCATCTCCGCCCGGAAGAGCGCGATGTCCTCGGCCGGCCGGAGCATCCCCTGCAGCTCGATCAACGAGCCCGCGGCCACCGCGTCCTCGAGGTCACCGCGCCGGTGCTCCGCCCCCAGCCGCGACCACACCACCAGGTCGGCGCTCGGCGCCACCGCCGCCGTCGGGTCGGCCTGGAGCACCGTCAGGTGGCGAGCCACCTCGTGCAGACCGGTGGGGCGGGGCAGGTCGAGCAGCTGGGCGCGGACCGCGATGCGCCGGGCGTCGGCGCGGGTCAGGTGGTGCACGTCCATCCCGACATTCTCGCTTCGCTGGTTGACGTGGGGACCTGTTCGCCGACGTTGGGTGCGGGGCCTCGCGCCTTCGGCGCGTATTTCTTTGACTTCCGTGGTCACCGCAGGGTTCGCACGAGGTGCCTCCGGGCCCTGATTCCTTGCTTTCGGCTTCTTCACTCGACCGTTCGATCGAGGCTTCAAGATTCTCTCGATTCTTTACCTTTCTCTAGTCGAAATAGAGGCTCTGGCCTGCGGTTTTGTCGGTGGTCCCTGCTGGAATTGACCCATGACAGCGATGGTCACCCAGCCGCCTCGACACCAGGTGTCGCGAGCTGTCGAGGCCATGCAGTCGCAGCTTGCGGAGCTGGCGGATGTCTCGTTGTGGTCGATGTCGCCGGACGAGTCCGCTGCCACCCTCACGGCGGCGACCCGGCTGTCCGCCCAGCTCGCGGAGCTGGAGATGCGGGTCGCCGAGCACGCCAAGACCGTCGGGGTTGGGGAGTCCGTCGGGGCGACCTCAACCTCGAACTTCTGGGCGCACGCGACCAACCAGACCCGTACTGCGGCGCACGGGAAGATGCGCCTCGCGGTCGCGCTCGCGGCGCGGCCCGCGTTGCGTACGGCGGTGGCCGCGGGCGACGTCCTCGTGGAGCAGGCGAGGGTGATCGTCGATGCGGTCGAGGTCCTCCCGGTCGAGCACCGCGACGAGGCCGAGGCGATGCTGATCAAGTTCGCCGCCGAGCACGACGCCAAGGCGTTGAAGAGGCTGGGCCGACGGATCCTGGAGCTGCTGGACCCCGAGGCCGCCGAGGCCCACGAGGCCAAGCAACTCGAGGACGAAGAACGCGAGGCCGCCCGGTCCACGAAACTCACCATGACCGACGACGGGCACGGCAAGGTCCATGGCCGGTTCACGCTGCCGTCCGCGCAGGCCGCGATGTTGAAGAAGGCGCTGCTCGCGTTCGCCGCCCCGAAGCACCGGGCCGCCGTCGACGGTTCAGTTGGCGAACGGCGGCCCAGTGCGGAGCGGATGGGGCAGGCGTTCGTCGAGCTGATCGAGCGCTACCCGACCAAGAAGCTCCCCAAGGCGGGCGGCGTCAACGCAACCGTCGTGGTGACGATGGACATCTCCACCCTGATGGGCGGCCTCAAAGCAGCCTCCTTGGACACCGTTGAGCGGATCACCGCCGGCCAGGCGCGGCGGCTGGCCTGTGAGGCCGGGATCATCCCCGCCGTGCTCGGCGGCAAGTCCCAGGTGCTGGACCTGGGCCGCAAGCGCCGCTTCCACACCGAGTCCCAACGGATCGCGATGGCCATCGAACAGGGCGGCTGCAACGCCGAAGGATGCGACTGGCCACCAGGCCTGTGCCACTGCCACCACGAAATCCCCTGGCACCTCGACGGCGAGACCTCCGTGGAGAAGGGCATGCTCCTCTGCCCCCACCACCACGCCCGGGCCCATGATCCGAAGTTCACGATGACCAAACAGGCCGGCGGGAAGGTCGCCTTCACCAGGCGGACATAGACCGCTCTCCCCCTGTCCTCACGTGGTCGCCGACAACGGCATGGTGAACGGCTGGACCCCGCGCGCGTCGGTGCACGGCGTCCTCGACTGAGCGCCGCTCTGGTCCAGAAGGGCGATCTTTCGCGGGACCCGTCCGGGCGCCGGCCGGGTCAGATCAGGCCATGTCCCCGTCCGGGACGGCGCGTGTAGGAAGGGTCGAAGGAGGTAGAGCCATGACCAGAATCCGCGTGGCCGTCGTCGCCACGATCGCAACTGTTGCCGCCGCCCCCGCACTCCTGCCCATCCAGGCGGAGGCCAAGATCTTCGCCAAGGACCGCTTCCACGACGTCTATGTGTCCGACCCCTACGACTGCGACGGCACCCCCGCCATCGACTCCGGCGACGTCGTCGGCCACGTGACGGCAGTCCTGAAGGGGAACAGCAAGTTCCCGTTCTTCCGGCTGCACGTCGCCGGCACCGGGGTGACCACCAACACCGACACGGGTGGCACCTACACCAACATCTTCGCCGTCAACAACATCGACCAGAAGATCGTCGACAACGGCGACGGCACCATCACGATCACCGGCCAGTCCCAGGGGAGCTCCCGTTACTACGACCAGTACGGCAACTTCGTGCTCAAGGACCCCGGCATGATCCGGATCTCCGTCGTCATGGACTACCACGGGACGCCGGGCAACCCCGACGACGACACCGAGGTGCCCGGCACGTTCCGGATCGTGAAGCCGTCGACCGGGAACTCCGACTTCTCGACGCGTGACTTCTGCGCCGACCTGCGCCAGTTCACGACCCCGTAGCAGCGGGGATCAGAGGAGCCGCCGGTCCGAGGCCCAGCGGGTGAGCTCGTGGCGCGAGGACAGCTGGAGCTTGCGCAGCACGTTGGACATGTGGGTCTCGACGGTCTTGATGGAGATGAACAGCTCCTTCGCGACCTCCTTGTAGGCGTAGCCGCGCGCGATCAGCCGCATCACCTCGCGCTCCCGCTCCGTCAGGCGGTCGAGGTCCTCGTCGACGGCGGAGACCTCGATGGTGCCGGCGAAGGCGTCGAGCACGAAGCCCGCCAGCCGGGGGCTGAAGACGGCGTCGCCGGTCGCGACCCGCTGGATCGCCTGGACGAGCTCGGGGCCGGTGATGGTCTTGGTGACGTAGCCGCGGGCTCCCCCGCGGATCGTGCCGATCACGTCCTCGGCGGCGTCGGACACGCTGAGAGCCAAGAAACGCGGCGGAACCCCGGACGTCGACATCGTCGGGGACGTCGCCAACCTCCGCATCACCTCGACACCGCCGCCCCCGGGCAGGTGCACGTCGAGGAGGACGACGTCGGGGTGGTGCTCGGCGATCGCGGCGACGGCCTCGTCGACGTCCGCCGCCTCGGCGCGTACGTCGATCTCCGATGCCCCGGCTGACTCGAGCTCGGCCCGGACGCCGCGGCGGAACATGCCGTGGTCGTCGACGATCACGATCGTCACCGGGCCCACCGGGGTCGGTGCGTCAGTCATCGGAGTCCTCCTGTCGGGGCGCCTCGGCGCCGGGGTGGCGGGGCAGGTGCAGGCGCACCTCGGTGCCCTCGCCCGGGGTGGACCGCACCTCGGCACTGCCGCCGTGTCGGTCCATGCGGTCGATGATGCTGTGGCGGACGCCGTAGCGGTCGGCGGGGGTGTCCGCGGGGTCGAAGCCGTGGCCCCGGTCTCGCACGAACACGTCGACGGCGGTGGGCGTCACCTCGGCGTAGACGTCGACCCGGCCGGTGCCAGCGTGCTTGGCAGCGTTGGTGACGGCCTCGCGGGCGGCCGAGACCACCGCCCGCAGGCTCTCGTCGAAGTCGCAGTCGCCGACCGTGACCACGTCGACGGTGACGCCGTGGGCGTCCTCGATCGCGGCCGCTGCGCCCCGCAGCGCGCTGGCCAGGGTCGAGTCGTCGGTCGACTCGCCGGCGTAGAGCCAGGACCGGAGGTCCCGCTCCTGGGCGCGGGCGAGACGGGCGACGGTCGTGCCGTCGTACGCGTTCTTCTGGATCAGCGCCAGGGTCTGGAGGACCGAGTCGTGCAGGTGCGCCGCCACGTCGGCCCGCTCCTGGGTGCGCACGCGCTCGGCCCGCTCCGCCGTCAGGTCGGAGGCGAGGCGGTAGACCCAGGGACCCACCACGATGCCGATGCCGACGACCCCGAGCGCCGCCGCGACCGTGACGTCGCGCGCCATCGCGAGCGAGCCACCGCGGAAGGCGAACAGCGAGAGCGCCGTGATGACCATGCCGACCCCGGCGGCGAGCCGCGCCCAGGCGGCCCAGCCGCCCGAGCCGAGGACCACGCGCACCGGGTCGATCCGGCCGGTCGTGTCGAGCCACCGCTCCCGCTGTGCCTCGTCGGCCTGCCGCCACAGCAGCGCGACGCCGACGACGCCGATGAAGAGCGGCCAGAAGACCGCCCCCTGGCCCAGCACCGCCTCGGCCAGCAGGATCAGGCCGAAGCACAGCGCCGCGACCGCGACCGCCGGACCGGCGTCGGCGAGCCGGCGGATCCGGCCCGGCCGCATGCCGGCACGGCTGGCGCTCTCCAGGCCCGGGGCCCCGGTGTCGAAGCGGCTGTCGGACGGCAGCACGAGCCAGAGGCCGGCGTACAGCGCGATGCCGAGGCCGCCGAGCACGCCGGAGACGACGAAGAAGATCCGCACCCAGAGCACCGGCACGGCGAGGTGCCGCGCGAGGCCCCCGGCGACGCCGCCGATCATGGGGTCCTGCGCGTTGCGCGTGGCGCGGCGGGTGGCGCGGTTCGCGTCGGCCGCGGTGGGTGCGGTGGTCGTCATCTCGCCGCAATCGTCACACAGCGCGGGGCCGCCAACCATGAGGCATGACCCCGAGACGACCCTGACCGCCTCCCGGGGTCGAGCCGGGCCGAACGGCCCACAGATCAGGTATTTCCCCGATGGTGCGCGGACCCGCGGCGGACGAGGCTGGTGCCATGACAACGACACCGCCCGATGCACCCTCCGGCCCGGCGCCCGGCGCCGACCACGGACCCCGCGTCAACCGCGACGACGTCCGTGACCTGAGCCGCCTGCGCCGCACGGTCGACGACCGCAAGGTCGCCGGCGTGGCGGGCGGCATCGCACGTCACCTCGACATCGACCCCCTGGTCGTGCGGGTGACGTTCGTCGTGACGGCGTTCTTCGGCGCCGGGCTGATCTTCTACGGCGCCTGCTGGCTGCTGCTGCCCGAGGAGGGCAGCCCGCGCCGGCCCTTCGGCCTCGACGACCGCAGCCGCGCCGTCGCGCTCATCATCGGTGGCGTCATCGCGGCGCTGACGCTGATGGGCAACACCTGGTCGGGCGTCTGGTACCCGTGGCCGCTCGTCATCATCGCCCTCGCGGTGCTCTTCTTCCTCACCCGGAAGAACCGCCGGCCGTCGGTGCCGCCCGCGGCCGGGCCCACGCCGTACGCAGCGCCGTACGAGGCCCCCAGCCCCGCGCCGTACACCGCGCAGTACGCCGTCCCGCCGAGCGCCCCGCAGTACTCCGACATCCGCTGGGTGCCGCCGGCCTCCACCGTCGCCCCGGTGCGGCCGTGGCCGCCGAAGCGGCGTGGGCCGATCCTCTTCTGGTTCACGCTCGCGCTGATCGCCCTGGCCGAGGGGACCCTGGGGATCGTGGACGTCGCCGGCCTGCACGTCGTGCCGTCGGCCTACCCGGCGCTGGCCGTCGCGATCACCGGCGTGATGCTGCTGGTCGGTGCGTTCTTCGGACGGGCCGGGGGCCTGATCCTGGTCGGCCTGATCGGTGCGGCCGCCCTCGCCGGCACCACCGCGGCCGGTGAGTTCGACGGCACCCAGCTGCACCCGACGCCGACGTCGTCGGTCGCCCTCCCGGACGGCTACGAGATCTCCAACGGCGAGGTGGTCCTCGACCTCCGGCAGGTGCGTGACCTCGGAGCCCTGGACGGCCGCACCATCTTCCTGGACGCGAAGTTCGGCCGGATCGAGGTCATCGTGCCTCCGGGCCTGAGCACCTCCGTCACCGCCCGTGTCCACGGCCCCGGCGACATCCAGCTCTTCGGCGAGGAGTCGGGCGGCATCGACGTCCAGATGTCCCGCACCCACGAGGCCGCCCGCCAGGGTGCGCCCCAGCTGACCATCGACGCCGAGCTCAGCGTCGGCTCGATCGAGGTGCACCAGTGATGAAGGAGCAGACCATGGACACCGACCAGCTCGGGCAGCCCGAGCGCATCTCCGGCCGCCACCCCGTCAGCATCGGCCACCTCGTCATGGGCCTGGCCTTCGTCGGACTCATCGGCGTCTGGGCGCTGGTCCAGGGCGACGTCGTCCAGGGCGACGACATCCGCTGGCTGCTGCCGGTCCCGTGGGTGGTCGCCGGCTTCGCCGGACTCATCGCCACGACCATGACCAGCCGCGACCGCTGGTCCAGCCGCAGCACGGGTTGGGTGGGCACGAACGACACCACCGACCCGACCACCGAGACCACCCCCATCACCCACGAGGAGACCCGATGACCACCCAGCCCCAGCCGTCCCCGATCCCCACGCGGCGGCTCGTACGCCGCACCGACAACCGGATGATCGGCGGCGTCTGCTCCGGCGTCGCGGACTACCTCGGCATCGACGTCACGCTCGTGCGGGTGCTGACCGTGCTCGGCGCGATCTTCGGCATGGGCTCGCTCGTCGTGGCCTACGCCGTCATGTGGCTGCTGCTGCCCGAGGAGTGAGCCCGGTCAGACCAGGACGCGTGCCGCCTCGACCCAGAGGCGGCGCGCTTCCGCCACGGTGTCGCTGGCGTCGGTGAACACGCCGTCGACACCCGCCTCGAGGAACGCCCGGGCCTCGCCGAGGGCGTTGCCGCGGACTCCCGCGGAGCCCGGCACCCGGAAGTTGGTGCCGAGGAAGTGGTTCTCGTCGCGGAGCGTCCACACGTGCACGACCAGCCCCGCGGCGTGCGCGTTGCCCACCAACGTCGACGGCTCCCCCGTCGCCCCCGTCGCCGGGTCACGCGGCAGCACGAGGTCCTTGTGGACGCCCACGCCGGCGGCGTACGTCGCGATCGTGGCCAGGCCCGCGCGGGTGAGCATCCCGGCGTCCGGCGCGTCGACCAGCTGGATCAGCGGCAGCTCGGTGCGCCGGGCCAGAGCCCGCAGGTTGCCCTCCTCGAACGACTGCAGGAAGACCCGCGAGCCCGGGTGGTCCAGGCCGTGGCGTCGCAATGCCGCGAGCATCGGCTCCTCGAGCGCCAGCCCCAGACCGGCGAAGTACGACGGGTGCTTGGTCTCCGGGTAGACGCCGATCCGGCGGCCGGTGCGACGGGACTCCGCGGCGACCAGCTCCAGGATCTCGTCGAAGGTCGGGACCTCGAACAGCCCGTCGTACCGGGTGTTGCCGGGGCGCAGCTCGGGCAGCCGCTCGGTGGCGCGCAGGGTCTTGAGCTCGGCGAGCGTGAAGTCCTCGGTGAACCAGCCGGACACCACGACCCCGTCGACGCTGCGGGTCGCCCAGCGGTCGGCGAACTCCGGGTGCTCGGCCACGTCGGTCGTGGCCGCGATGTTGTTCTCGTGACGCGCGACGAGCACCCCGTCGCGCGTGGAGACGAGGTCGGGCTCGACGTAGTCGCAGCCGAGCGCGATCGCGAGCCGGTAGGAGGCGAGGGTGTGCTCGGGCCGGTAGCCGCAGGCCCCACGGTGGCCGATCACCAGGGGCAGCTGCTCGGGGAGACGGCGGGTCGTCATGACCTCCAGCGTCCGGGGGCATCGTGACGGTGCGACGGGGTGCACGTGAACCCCGGGTGACCATCGGGGGACGAGCCCGTCAGGATGGGCGGGTGACGATCCCGAGCCTCGGCACCCTGACGTCCCTGCCCGTCCTCGAGCACCTCGACCTCGTCGGTGCACCCGTCGCGGCCGCGCTCCGCACCTGGCCCGGCGCCGCGGAGGTGGCGGTGGTCGAGATCGACCCCGACCTCGCCGACACGGCCGCGATGACCGAGGCCTACGGCCTGTCGATGCTCGACAGCGCCAACTGCGTGGTCGTCGCCGGCCGCCGCGGTGGCGAGGAGCGGGTCGCGGCCTGCGTCGTACGCGCCGACACGCGCGCCGACGTCAACAGCCTCGTCAAGCGGACCCTCGACGTGCGCAAGGCGTCGTTCCTGTCCACCGACCGCGCCGTCGAGGAGTCCGGCATGGAGTACGGCGGCATCACGCCGGTCGGCCTGCCCGACGACTGGCGGCTGCTCGTAGACGCGCGGTGCGTCGACATCGACGTGGCGATCGTCGGTGCCGGGGTCCGGAGCTCCAAGCTCCTCCTGCCCGGGCGGCTGCTCGCCGAGATCCCCGGCGCCGAGGTGGTCACCGACCTCGGCGTGTGACCCGCGGCGGAGCCCGATCAGGTCCAGACTGTCGCCATGAGTGACGACCAGGGTGATGCCGAGGAGACCGACAAGGAACGTCTGGACCGCAAGTGGGAGGAGCTCCTCCAGGAGCTCCGGGTGATGCAGACCGGGGCACAGCTGACGGCTGGCTTCCTGCTCACGCTGCCGTTCCAGCAGAAGTTCGCCACGCTCGACGACTTCCAGCGCACCCTCTACCTCTTCCTTGTCGCGGTCGCCGCCCTCACCACCGCCACCGTCATGGGGCCGGTGGCCGTGCACCGGCGACTCTCCGGTGAGCACGTCAAGGAGCGCGTCGTCGTCACCGCGCACCGGCTCGTCCACGTCGTGCTGCTCGGCGTCTCGACCCTGATCGCCGGCATGGCGCTGCTGATCTTCGACGTCGTGGTGGACCGCTGGGTCGCGGTCGCGGTGGCCGGCGCCCTCCTGGCCTACCTGGTCACGGTCCTCGTGCTGCTGCCCGCACGGCTGTCGGACGAGAAGTTCTGACCCCACCGCCGACCGGTCGGCGATAAACGATTCGCTCCGACCACCTGGAGATCCGTACCGTTCGAGGGTGCGCCAGCTCCCCCTCGACCATCCCGGCACCGCCGACCACCGGTCGCCGGGGCGGTTCCTGCTGTGGATGGCGAAGGGGCAGTGGCACACCCTTGCCCTCGGCATGTTCTTCGGCATCGTCTGGATGAGCTCGCAGGCGGTGCTGCCGGCCGTCATCGGCCGCGCGATCGACCGCGGCGTCGCCGCCCGGGACGGCTCCGAGCTGCTCAAGTGGGCGACGGTGATGTTCGCGATCGGACTGGTCCAGGCGGTCAGCGGCATCATCCGGCACCGGTTCGCGGTGACCAACTGGCTCACCGCCGCCTACCGGACCGTGCAGCTCGTCGGTCGCCAGACCGTCCACCTCGGCGGCACGCTCCCCCGCAAGGTCTCCACCGGCGAGGTCGTCGCGATCGGCACCAGCGACCTGTCCCACCTGGGCCAGGTCATGGACGTGTCCGCACGGTTCGCCGGCGCCGTCGTGTCGTTCCTGCTCGTGTCGGTGATCCTGCTGTCCACCTCGGTCACGCTCGGCCTGGTGGTCCTGGTCGGCGTACCCCTCCTGATGCTGCTCGTCGGGCCCCTGCTCTCCCCTCTCCAGGAGCGCTCGGCCACCCAGCGCCACCTGATGGGCGAGCTCTCCAACACCGCCAGCGACATCGTCGGCGGCCTGCGTGTGCTGCGCGGGATCGGCGGCGAGCAGGTCTTCCACGACCGCTACCGCCGCGAGTCCCAGACCGTACGACGCGCCGGCGTCGAGGTCGCCCGGCTCCAGTCGGTGCTCGACGCGCTGCAGGTCTTCCTGCCCGGCGTGTTCGTCGTGCTGGTCGTCTGGCTCGGCGCCCGCTACGCCGTCGAGGGCCGGATCACGCCCGGCGAGCTGGTCGCGTTCTACGGCTACTCGGCGTTCCTGATGATCCCGCTGCGCACCGCCACCGAGTACGCCAACAAGATCATCCGCGCCCGGGTCTCGGCGCGGCGCGTCTGCCGGGTCCTCGCCCTGACCCCCGACGTGGTCGACCCGGAGGTCCCGGCCGCGTCGCCGCCGCCCGGCTCCGACCTGCTCGACGCGCGCACCGGCCTCCACGTCCGCGCCGGCCGCCTGACCGCCGTAGTCAGCGAGCAGCCCGACGAGTCGGCCGCGCTGGCCGACCGTCTCGGCCTGTGCGCCGCCGTGGTCGACGACGAGGTCACGCTCGGCGGGGTGCCGCTCACGTCGCTGCTGCGGGCCGAGGTCCGCGACCGGGTCGTCGTCTCCGACACCGGCGCCATCCTCTTCTCCGGACGCCTCGGCGACCGGCTGGACACCACGGGCACCGGCACGGTCGACCGCGCGCTCGACACCGCCTCGGCCGACGACATCCTCGAGGCCCTGCCCGACGGCCTGGACACCCTGGTCGCCGAACGCGGCCGGACGTTCTCGGGCGGCCAGCGGCAGCGGCTCGTGCTCGCGCGCGTGCTCACGGCGGACCCCGAGATCCTCGTGCTGGTCGAGCCGACGTCCGCGGTCGACGCGCACACCGAGGCCCGGATCGCCTCACGGCTGCGCGCGCACCGCGCCGGCCGCACGACCGTCGTGACGACGTCGAGCCCGCTGATGCTGGACGCCGTCGACGAGGTCGCGTTCCTGCGCGACGGGCGGATCGTCGCCACGGGCACCCACGGCGACCTGCTCGCGACCAACCCCGACTACCGGATGGTCGTCACCCGCGAGTCCGCCGACCAGATGGAGGCGGTCCGATGAGCGTGGGCACCAAGCTCCCCGTCGCGGACACCCGCGCCGTCCGGCGGTACGCCGCCCGGCTGGCCCGCCAGCACCCGCGGATGCTCTGGGGCGCGGTCGTCCTGCACGTCGCGGCCGCCCTGACCGGGCTGGCCGCCCCGCGGCTGCTCGGCAACCTGGTCCAGGAGGTCCAGAGCGGCACGACCACCGGCCACGTCGACCGGATCATGCTGTGGCTGGCCGGCTTCCTCGTCGCGCAGACGGTGCTCACCCGCTACGCCCGCTACGTCAGCACGGTGCTGGGCGAGCAGGTCCTGGCCGAGCTGCGCGAGGACTTCGTCGGCAACACCCTGGCCCTGCCCGTCGGGGTCGTGGAGTCCGCCGGGTCGGGCGACCTGCTCACGCGCACCAGCCGCGACGTCGACCAGCTCGGCTGGTCGGTGCGGATGGCGCTGCCCGAGTGGGTGATCGCCGTGATCACCGCGATCGTCACCTTCGTGGCCGCGATCAGTGTCGGCTGGTGGGTAGCCCTCCCCTGCCTGCTCGGCGTCCCGCCGCTCGTGATCGGGCTGCGCTGGTACCTCGCTCGCGCCAAGGACGGCTACCTCCGGGAGAGCGCGTCGTACTCCGCCATCAACGCCACCCTCACCGAGACCGTCGAGGGCGCCCGCACGGTCGAGGCGCTGGGCCTGGGCGACGAGCGGGTCCGCGCCATCGACGACGACATCCGGGAGTCCTACGCGGCGGAGCGCTACACGCTGTTCCTGCGCACGGTGTTCTTCCCCAACATGGAGATCGCCTACCTGATCCCCACGGTCGCCACGCTGCTCTTCGGCGGCTGGCTGCACATGCACGGCCACGCGTCGCTGGGCGACGTCACGGCCGCGACGCTCTACGTGCAGATGCTGATCGACCCGGTCGACCGGATCGTCTCGATCCTCGACGAGCTCCAGATGGGTGCGGCGTCGCTGGCGCGCCTGCTCGGCGTCGCGCAGGTGCCCGACGACCGCGAGGTCTCGGGCTCGACCCCCGACGGCGAGCAGCTCGACGCCTCCGACGTCCGGTTCTCGTACGTCGACGGGCGCGACGTCCTGCACGGCGTGGACCTGTCGGTCGGCGTCGGCGAGCGCATCGCCATGGTCGGCCCGTCGGGTGCGGGCAAGTCGACCCTCGGCCGGCTGCTCGCCGGCATCCATCCCCCGCGGACCGGCCAGGTGACCGTCGGCGGGGTCGGCCTGGTCGAGCTGCCCCTGGCCGACCTGCGCGGGCACGTCGCGCTGGTCACCCAGGAGCACCACGTCTTCGTCGGGACGCTCCGCGAGAACCTCGCGCTCGCGGCTCCCCCGGGAGCCACGGACGACGACATCCGGGCCGCCCTCGCGGCCGTGGACGCCCTCGACTGGGTCGACGCGATGCCGGAGGGCCTGGACGAGGTCGTCGGCTCGGGCGGGCGACCCGTCACGGCCGCGCAGGCCCAGCAGATCGCCCTGGCCCGACTGGTGCTCGCCGACCCGCACACGCTCGTCCTCGACGAGGCGACGTCGCTGATCGACCCGCGCGCCGCCCGCCACCTCGAGCGCTCGCTGGCGGCGGTGCTGCACGGCCGCACCGTCATCGCGATCGCCCACCGGCTCTTCTCGGCGCACGACGCCGACCGGGTCGCGGTGGTCGAGGACGGCGTGATCTCGGAGCTCGGCTCCCACGACGAGCTCGTCGCGGCGGGCGGGTCGTACGCCGCCCTCTGGGACAGCTGGAACGGCAAGCACCAGGCCTGACCCGGGGCGAGGGTCGGCATCAAGGCAGGTAGTCGAGGTTCAGCCGGATCACGTGGTCCGGCTCGTCCCGGTAGCCGCCCGAGAGCGAGCCGGTGGCCACGCGCTCGGCCACGGGGTCCGACACCTGCGTGAGGCAGGTCGGCTGCGGGCCGTCCAGCCCGGTGTTCCAGTGCGGCTGGAGGATGAAGCAGGGACGCTCGACCCCGGTCGTGGCGGCGGAGGAGAACGGCACCAGCGAGGCCGGGGCCTCGGAGCGGGTCGTCTCGACCGGCATGGCCACGGCCACCGGCGTGGAGAGCGCGACGAGGGCGACCGCCGTCGCCCCGAGCGATCCGGCTGCGGCCGAGGGGCACCACCAGGTGCGGGACTCGGCGGCGAGTGAGTAGCGGTTCATGACTTTCCCCTGTCGGAGTTTCTGTCGGGCCGGACGGTCTGGCCGGCCTCACCCACTGGTCTGACACCCCCCGGTTCCACGACCTCGCCGCATCGGTATCGCCCTGGTATCGCCGCCCATCCGCGTCATTGACGGGCGGTCTGGACGGGGTCGACGGTGGACGAGTGGGAATCGCGGTTCTCGGCCCGCTCTCCGTGGACGGTGCCGAGCGCATCGGCCGCCGCGACCGGGTCGTCCTCGAGACGATGGCGACGCGCCTCGGTCGTCCGGTCAGCGCCGACCTGCTGATCGACGCGCTGTGGGGCGACACCCCTCCCAGCTCGGCCCACAAGGTCCTGCAGGGCTGCATCGTGCGGCTACGGAAGGTGCTCGGCCCCACCGCGATCACCACCTCCGACCACGGATACGTGCTCGTCCTGCCGCCGGACCAGGTCGACGCCCGACGCTTCGAGCGGATCGTGGTCCGTGCACGGGAGCTGCTGTCCCTGGGCGAGAGCGACCGGGCCGGATTCCAGCTGACCGAGGCGCTCGCCCTGTGGAACGGGGACCCCTTCGCCGACCTCGACGGCTGGGCACCTGCGGAGGCCGAGGTCCGGCGGCTGGTGGAGCTGCACCTCGAGGCAGAGGAGCTCCGGGTCGACGCGCACCTGCGGTCCGGGCGCCACGGGCACGTCCTGGCCGAGGCCCAGACGATGGTCCGGGCGGCCCCGCTGCGCGAGCGCCGCTGGACGCTGCTCGCCCTCGCGCAGTACCAGGCCGGCCAGCAGGCCGAGGCGCTGCGCACCCTCCACCGTCTCCGCAGGGTCCTGGCCGAGCAGCTGGGCATCGACCCCGGCCCCGACGTCGCGGCGCTGGAGCAGGCCATCCTCCGGCAGGACGCGGCGCTGCTGACGGAGGGACCGGTCGTCACCAACGGCGAGTGCCCCTACCAGGGGTTGATGCCGTACGACGTGGACGACGCGGACCGGTTCTTCGGCCGCGCCGAGGACGTGGCCGCCTGTCTGGGCGTGCTCGCCCGCACCCCGGTGCTCGCCCTGGTCGGACCCTCGGGGTCGGGCAAGTCGTCGCTGCTCCGGGCCGGGGTGGCAGCGGCTCTGCACCGCGACGGCCGCGCCACCCGCCTGATCACCCCGGGCCGGCACCCGATGCGGGCACTGACGGCCGCCGACGGACTGCCCCGCGGGACGGTCCTGCTGATCGACCAGTTCGAGGAGGTCTTCTCGCTCTGCGCGGACCCGCACGAGCAGCAGGACTTCCTCCAGGCCCTCGTCGACGAGGCCGCCGACCGGACGATCGCCCTCGCGCTGCGGGCCGACCGGCTCGCCGACCTGGCCGCGCACGCGTCGTTCGCGCGGCTCGTGGAGCAGGGCCTCTACCTCGTCGGCGGTCTCAGCGAGGCGGGGCTGCGCGAGGCGGTCGAGGCCCCGGCCCGCCAGGCGGGGCTGATGATCGAGCCGGGCCTGGTCGACGTGCTGGTGCGTGAGGTCGAGGACGACCCCGGGGCCCTCCCCCTGATGTCGCACGCCCTCCTGGAGACCTGGAAGCGGCGCGAGAGCAACACGCTCACGGTGGCCGGCTACCGGGCGTCCGGCGGCATCCACGGAGCCGTCGCCCAGTCGGCCGAACGGCTCTACGGCCAGATCGAGCCGGGGCTCCGGCACCTGATGCGCGACCTGGTGCTCCGGCTCGTCGCCCCCGGCCACCAGGGCGAGCCCGTCCTCAGCCCCGTCCCCACCCGTCAGGTCGCGACCGACCCGGACATGATGCGGCTCATCGACATGCTCGTCGCCGCCCGTCTGGTGACGAGCGGCGACGGGGTCCTCGAGATCACCCACGAGGCACTCGCCCGCGCCTGGCCGCGACTCCGGTCCTGGCTCGACGACGACGTCGAGGGGCAGCGGATCCTGCACCACCTCTCCGCCGCCGCCGACGCGTGGGAGACGCTCGGCCGCCCGGACAGCGAGCTCTACCGCGGCGTGCGCCTGGTGCAGGCCCGGGACTGGCGGCGACGTGGTTCGATCGCCCTCACGGAGGTCGAGCGGGACTTCCTGGAGGCCTCCCGGGCCACCTCCGAGGCCGAGGCCGACCTCGCCGCCGAGCACGCGCGGCGGCAGGCGCGCCTCATCGGTCGGCTGCGGCTGGTCCTGGCCGGCGCCGTCGTCCTGCTCGTGCTGGCGCTGGCGGCCGGCGGCGTCGCCGTCGTCCAGTCCGACCGTGCGGGCCGCAACGCCACCACCGCCGTACGCGCGGAGGCCACGGCACAGGCGGCCGCGCTCTCGGCGCGCGCCCAGCGCGCCGGCGCCCAGGCCGTGGTGACCGAGGACATCGACCTCGCGCTCCTGCTCGGCGTCGCGGGAGTCCGCCTGCAGTCGTCACCTCAGACCCTCAGCAGCCTCACCCAGGTCCTGGCCAGGCGACCCGCGTTGGTGCGGTCCTGGCACCTGGACGGCGCCGAGGCGCTCGCGGTCGACATCAGCCCCGACGGCCGCCGCGTCGTGACCGTCGACGCGACCCACGAAGTGCGCCTCGTGGACCTGGCCACCGGCCACCAGGTCGCCACCCGCCAGGTCGGGGCCCCGCGCACCGAGATGGAGCAGATCCGCAACGTCGAGTTCGCCCCCGACGGCCAGATGGTCGCCGTCGCCAGCACGGCCCTGAGCCGGCACCCCGTCGTGCTCCTGCGCGGCAACGGCCTCGCCCCTGTCGCCCCCGCGCTCCCCCGGGTGCCCGGCGGGCCCTGGCGGGTCACCGACCTCACCTTCAGCCGGGACGGCACCACCCTCGCGGCCGTCCTCGTCCGGGTCACCCGCGGGGACCGCGGCGGTCCTGTCACCGCAGTGGTCTGGCACCTGAGGTCGCAACGACCGCCCACGCTCGTCGACCTCACGAGCCATTGGGGCTGGGCCTCGGTGGCGCTCAGCCCGGACGGTCGGCTGCTCTACTCCGCCCCCGGTCTGGCGGTGCACGACCTGACCACCGGCGCGGTCCGCCCGCTCGCGTCGCTGGACTTCGACCCGGGGGACGGTGACGGTTCCGGTCTCGAGGTCAGCCCCGACGGTCGGTTCCTCGCGGTCGCCCTGGGCACGACCCGGGCGGTGGCCCTCGTCGACGCCCGGACCGGCCGCGTGCGGCGGCAGGTCCGGACCACCGCCGAGGTCGACGTCGTCCGCTTCGACCGGTCCGGCGAGCGCCTGCTGACGACGACCTGGCCGGATCGGGAGACCACCGTGTGGGACACCCGCTCCGGGGCACGGGTCGCCCAGTTCCCGCTGGGCTTCGGCGCCGGTCCGGCCGTGGCGCTGACTCCCGACGGCGCCACCGTCGTGAGCGGTGGCCACGACCACGCGCTGCGCAGCTGGGACGTCGACGGCGACCGTCGCTTCCTCCGGCGCATCCCGGTGCAAGGCCTGCCGTGGACCGCGACCAACCGGGAGGGCGCCTGCTTCGCCACCCCGTCACCCTCCGGGGGGTACGTCGCCTTCGCGCTGTGCCGTGGGTCGGCGCCGCGTCAGACCTACGTGCTGCTCGACGTCGCCCGGCGACGCGCCCACACGGTCCGGGCCGCCCGTGAGGGCTTCTCCTTCGGTGGGGGCAGCTGGTCGCACGATCGCTACGTCAATGCCGACGGGGGCACGGTCGAGCTCTTCGACGGGCGCCGGGGCCGCCTCGTCCGTTCCTTCCGTCCCGGCGGGCCGCGGGTCGTCGAGACCGACTTCTCCCCCGACGGCAGTCGCCTGGTCGTGGCCGAGCTCGACGGACGCATCTCGATGGTCGGCGCCGACACGCTGTCGCCGCTCGGCAAGCCGGTCGACCTGGGCAAGCACGTGTGCTGTGTGGCCGCCGGGCCGGACGACTGGACGGCCTTCGTGCTCATGGGTGGGCCCAGTCCCGACCCGCTGTGGAACGACCCCTCGACGGAGTGGGCGCTCGTCGACCTCGAGCACGGCACCAGGCTCGCGACCGGACACCTCTCGATGGGCAACGGGATCTGGGCGGCGTACTCCCCCGATGGTCGCTACGCGGCGGCGACCGGCTTCGACGGCGAGGTCGAGGTGATCGACCTCCACACCCACCAGCCCGTCCGTCCACCCCTGCGGGTCCACGACGCAGGTGTCTTCTGGGGCGCCTTCTCGCCTGACGGCTCCCAGCTGGTGACCACCGGGGCCAACGGCTCGGTCGTGGTGTGGGACAGCGCGACCGGCACCCCGGTCAGCGAGATCACCGCCCCCAACAGGTTCCTGGTGTCCGCCGAGTTCCGCCCCGACGGCCACTCTCTGCTGGTCGCTCCCTGGTCCGGCGACCCCGCGGTCTACGTCTGGGACCCCAGCGCCCAGCACGCCATCGCGTTCGCGTGCCGGGCCGTGGGCCGCGACCTGTCCGGTGCGGAGTGGCAGGAGTACTTCGGGGACGAGCCCTACCGCTCGACCTGCCCCACACCCTGACCCGACCCCCTTGGGTACGGTCTGCGCGTGGCGAACCGGGTGCGCGGAGACATCCAGGGCCTGCGCGCGGTCGCGGTCCTGACCGTCATCGCTGCCCACGCCGGCATCCCGGGCCTCACCGGCGGCTACGTCGGCGTCGACGTCTTCTTCGTCGTCTCGGGCTACCTGATCTCGCGCCTGCTCTTCGCGGAGGTCGAGCGCACCGGCCGGCTGAGCCTCGCCGGCTTCTGGGCCCGCCGGGCCCGCCGGATCCTGCCCGCCGCGACCCTGGTGACCGTCGTGACCCTGGCCGCCTCGCTGGTCTACCTGAGCCTGGTCGACGCCCGCCAGGTGGTGACCGACGCGGGCTGGGCCACGGCCTTCGCCGCCAACCTGCACTTCGCCGCCGACGGGGTCGACTACTTCGCCCAGGACCAGGGCCCCTCACCGCTCCAGCACTACTGGTCGCTGTCGGTGGAGGAGCAGTTCTACCTCGTCTGGCCGTTGCTCCTCGCCGCGGTCGTGCTCACCGCGCGGGGCGAACGACGCCGCACCCCGCTGCCCCGCCGGGACCTCGCCGTCGTGCTGGCCGTCGCCACCGTCGCGTCGTTCACGTGGTCGGTCGTGCAGACCGGCAGCGACCCGGTGGCGGCCTACTTCTCCACGCTGACGCGCGCCTGGGAGCTCGGCCTGGGCGCCCTCACCGCGCTCGTCGCGCCGCGGCTCGTCCGCGCGCTCAGCCCGAGGGCGCTGGCCCTGCTCACCGGCGCCGGGCTCGCCGCGATCGCGGTCGCCTGCCTGACCTTCACCACGGCCACGCCGTTCCCCGGCTCCGCGGCCGCCCTCCCCGTCGTCGGGACCGCTCTGGTGCTCCTCGCCGGCGCGGGACGGCACGAGCCGACCCCCAACCGCTGGCTCGGCCTCCAGCCGCTCCGGACCGTCGGGGACTGGTCCTACTCGCTCTACCTGTGGCACTGGCCGGTGCTGGTCCTCGCCGAGCGCCACCTCGGCCGCTCCCTGACCGGCCTCGAGACCGCGTCGGCGCTGCTGGCCACGTTCGCGCTCGCGGGAGCGACGTACACGTTCGTGGAGACGCCGTTCCGCACCGGCCGCCCCGCCCGGGTGCTGACGGTGCCGCGGGCCGTCGCGCTCTACCCCGCCTGCGTCGCGCTGGTCGCGGTCGCCTGCACCGGCTCGTGGTGGTGGACCGAGTGGCGCGGCGGCGAGCTCGGGCACGACCCGGCCGTCACCGTCGGGGAGTACGGCGCCCCGCCGGGCGCCGACCGGACCGTCGCGTTGGTCCGGGCCAGCGTCCTGGCCGCCCGCGACCACCGGCCCGTGCCCAGTGACCTGACGCCTGACGTGCTCAGCCTGCGCGACTCCGTGGCCGACGTCGGCGACTGCGACTACACGGACTTCCCCGACACTCGGGACCTGTGCCCTCGCGGGAACCCCGACGGGGAGCGCACCCTCGTCGTCACGGGTGACTCGCACGCCCGCGCCTGGATCCCCGCCTTCGAGGAGATCGCCCGGCACGACGGCTGGAAGGCCTACTACCTCGTCAAGCCGCAGTGCACGGCCGCCCGCGTGACCGTCGGCGACCTCGAGGAGGGGAAGCCGTGGGCCGACTGCGACGAGTTCCACGACTGGGTGCTGCAGCAGGTCGCGGACCTCGACCCCGACCTCGTCGTCGTCGCCTCCTCTCCTCCGGTCAACGGCGTCTGGGTCGACGGCAACCACCTGCTGGAGGAGGGCGCCGTGAGCCGCGTCCTGACCGCCGGCTACGACGAGCTCTTCGACCGGCTCACCGACCTGGCCCCCCACGTCGCCCTGATCCGCGACGTGCCCAAGTCGCCCGAGGACCCGGCGACCTGCCTGACCACCGGCGACCCCGACCTCGGCGACTGCCTCTTCCGGCCGCTGGACCGGTCCCGGACCCTCGGCGCCGTCCCGGTCCGCCGCGCCCGCGCCCACGGCGTGGAGGTCACCGACCCGACCCGCTGGCTGTGCTGGGACGGCTCCTGCCCGATCGTGGTCGGCTCGACGATCACCTACCGCGACGTCGACCACCTCACCACCGAGTACGCCGCCACCCTGGCCGAGCCGCTCGGCCGTGACCTCGGTCTCTGGAGCCGGTGAACCCATTGCCACTGTGACAGCGCCGGTGTCAGAGTGACCGCCATGAAGCTCTCGATGCCCCTGACCTACGCCGGCAACCCGCGCGAGACCGCCGACCAGCTGGCCGGACTCGAGAAGGCCGGCCTCGACCGGATCTGGGTCGCCGAGCCCTACGGCTTCGACTCCCCCACGCTGATGGGCTACCTGGCCGCGAAGACCGAGACGGTCGAGATCGCCGCCGGCATCCTGAACATCTACTCCCGCACCCCGGGCGCCCTGCTGCAGACCGCGGCCGGACTCGACAACGTCTCCGGCGGCCGCGCCGTCATCGGTCTCGGTGCCTCGGGCCCGCAGGTCATCGAGGGCTTCCACGGACTCCCCTACGACAAGCCGCTCGGCCGCACCCGCGAGATCCTCGACATGCTCCGCCGCGGCCTGCGCCGCGAGGCGCTGACCAGCGACGGCATTTACAAGATCCCGCTGCCCGCCGACCAGGGTCTCGGCCTCGGCAAGCCCCTCAAGCTGCTCAACAAGCCCGAGCGCGCCGACGTGCCGCTCTGGGTCGCCGCCCTGGGCAGCAAGAACGTCGAGATGACCGCCGAGTGCGCCGACGGCTGGCTGCCGTTCCTCTTCCACCCCGACAAGGCCAAGGACGTCTGGGGCGAGGCCATCGCGGCCGGCGTCGCCAAGCGCGCCCCCGAGCTCGGGCCGCTGCAGATCAGCGCCGGCGGCATGGTCGCGATCGGCGAGGACGTGAAGGGGATGCTCGACTTCATGCGCCCGATGTACGCGCTCTACGTCGGCGGCATGGGCGCCCGCGGCAAGAACTTCTACAACGAGCTCGCCTGCCAGTACGGCTACGAGAAGGAGGCCAAGGAGATCCAGGACCTCTACCTCGGCGGCAACAAGCGGGACGCCGAGGCCAAGGTCCCGCTCGAGTGGCTGGAGGCGGGCAACCTGGTCGGCCCCGCGTCATACGTCAAGGAGCGGATCGCGGCCTTCCAGGAGGCCGGCTGCACCGAGCTCTCCGTCATCCCCGCCTCCGACGACCCGGCCGCCACCGTGGCGCAGGTCAAGGAGTGGATCAGCTGACGGTGCGGATCAGCTTCTTGTTGACGAACTCGTCGATGCCGTAGCGGCCCAGCTCCCGGCCGAAGCCGGAGCGCTTGACGCCGCCGAACGGAAGCTCGGCGCCGTCCAGCAGCACCCCGTTGACGAACACCATGCCGGCGTCGATCGCGTCGGCGACGCGGGCAGCCTGCTCGGCGTCGCTGGTGAAGACGTAGGAGCCGAGGCCGAACGGGGTGTCGTTGGCGATGGCGACGGCCTCCTGCTCGGACGCGGCCCGGAACACCGTCGCGACCGGGCCGAAGAGCTCCTCGCGGTAGGCGTCGTTGTCGGCGGTGACGCCGGTGAGCACCCCGGTCGGGAAGAACGCGCCCCGGCGTGCTCCGGACGACGCCAGGGACGCGCCCTGCGCGACGGCCCGGTCGACCTGCTCCTGGAGGCGCTCGGCAGCGGCGACCGACGACAGCGGCGCGATGCCCTCGGCGTACGCGAGGACGGCGGCGGTGAACTTCTCCACGAACGCGTCGTAGAGGTCGTCGACCACGATGAAGCGCTTGGCGGCGTTGCAGGACTGCCCGGTGTTGTCCATCCGCGCGGCCACCGCCTGCTCCACGACCGCGTCGAGGTCGTCGGTCGACAACAGGATGAACGGGTCGGACCCACCGAGCTCGAGCACGACCTTCTTCAGGTGCCGGCCCGCGACCTCGGCGACCGCGGCGCCCGCGCGCTGGGAGCCGGTCAGCGAGACCCCGGCGACCCGGTGGTCCGCGATGATGGCGGCGGCCTGGTCGTTGCTGGCGTAGACGTTGACGTAGGCGCCGGCCGGGAAGCCCGCGTCGTCGAAGATCCGCTGGAGCGCCGCCGCCGACTCGGGACACTGCGGTGCGTGCTTGAGCAGCACGGGGTTGCCGATGCACAGGTTGGGCCCGGCGAACCGGGCCACCTGGTAGTAGGGGAAGTTCCACGGCATGATCCCGAGCAGCACGCCGTACGACGACTTCCGGATCAGCGCGTCCCCCTCCCCGTGGAGCAGCGCGATCGGCTCGTCGGCCAGGAGCGCCTCGGCGTTGTCGGCGTAGTAGGCGTGGATGGCGGCGCTGAAGGCCACCTCGCCGCGGGCGTCCTGGAGCGGCTTGCCCATCTCCCGGACGATGGTCGCGGCGAGCTCGCCCTGGCGCTCGAGGTGCAGCTCTGCGACGCGCCGTACCAGCGCGGCGCGCTGGGCCACGATCGTCGTCCGCGACCAGTCGCGCGAGGCGGCCGCCGCAGCGGCGAGGGCCACCTCGATCTCGGCGTCCGTGGCGGTCGGGTACTCCCGGACGACCTCGCCGGTCGCCGGGTCGGTCACGGCGTAGTCGCTCACTTCTTCGCCCCCTTCACGCGCGGGTCGATGCCTCGAGATTACGCCTAGAGTGGGGGCGTGACCGACCCGTACGCCGGCTGGGCACTCATCGTCGTCGACGCCCAGCAGGGCTTCGACGACCCGGTCTGGGGCGCCCGCAACAACCCGGCCTGCGACGACAACATCGCGGCTCTCGTCGACGACTGGTCCAGCCACGGCCGGCCGCTCGTCTACGTCCGCCACGACAGCACGGAGGAGGGGTCCGCGCTCACCCCGGGCACGCCGGGTAACGACCTGCGCGACTACCTCGGCCGCGCCGAGCCCGACCTGCTGGTCTCCAAACAGGTCAACTCGGCCTTCCTCGGCAGCCCTGACCTGCACGCCTGGCTGCTCGAGCAGGAGGCGGCGGGGATCGTCGTCTGCGGCATCACCACCAACCACTGCTGCGAGACGACCGTCCGGATGGGCGCCAACCTCGGCCATCCCGTGCTCTTCCCCATCGACGCGACCTTCTGCCACGACCGGCGCCACCCCGACGGCACCCTCCTGTCGGCCGACGAGCTCAGCCGGGCGACGGCGGCGAGCCTCCACGAGGAGTTCGCCAACGTGACCACGACCGCCGAGGTCCTCGCCGGGCGCGCCCGCCCGATCGACTGATGCGTCGTCAGTCGCCGGTCGGCAGCGACTCCGGGTCGACGCCGCGGCGTACGAAGACGACGTAGGTGTGCGTCCCCTCGCGCAACCCGATCACAGCCCGCGTGGGATCGACCCCGTCGAGCTGCCACACATCGGTCGCGCCGAACCCCTCGAAGGGGTCACCGCCGCAGGTCGTGACGTTGCACGCCGGGTACGTCGAGTTGCCGACCTCCGCGAGGATCGCCGGCCGGTCGACCGGGCGCCACTCGTCGTAGAGCCGCCCTCCGAACAGGAGGTCGGCGCAGGGGCCGGTCGGTGTCGGCGGGGTCGGGCACGAGCTCGTCGAGCTGTCCGAGGCGCACGACGCCGCGAGCAGGGCCGTGGCTGCCGCGACGGCCCGGCTGACGCGCGAGGGACGACGCCGGTCCATGTCCCCTTCACGGTAGACCCGGCAGGGCGACGCGGCCGAACACCTCCTTGAATGCTGACAGTGGAACTGTCACAGTGGTTCCGCCCACCCCTGCATCCTCCGGAGGACCCATGAGCAAGCCGACGTCGATCTTCGAGCAGGAGCACGAGGACTTCCGGCGTACCGTCCGCGCCTTCCTCGACAAGGAGGTCGTGCCCTTCCACGACCAGTGGGAGGCCGACGGCCAGGTCAGCCGCGAGGTCTGGACCAAGGCGGGCGAGGCGGGGCTGCTCTGCTTCGACGTCGACGAGGCCTACGGCGGCATGGGCGCGAAAGACTTCCGCTACAACATGGTCGTCAGTGAGGAGATCTCGCGGGTCGGGGCGAGCGGGCTCGGCTTCGCCGTGCACACCGACATCATCGTCCCCTACATCAGCAGCCTCGGCACCGAGGAGCAGAAGCAGCGCTGGCTCCCCGGACTGGTCAGCGGCGAGCTGATCTCGGCGATCGCGATGACCGAGCCGGGCGCCGGGTCCGACCTGCAGGGCATCCGGACCACCGCGGTCGACAAGGGCGACCACTACGTCCTCAACGGCTCCAAGACCTTCATCTCCAACGGCATCATGAGCGACCTGGTCATCGTGGTCTGCCGCACCAACCCCGACGCCGGCCACCAGGGCATCAGCCTGCTCGTCGTCGAGCGCGGGATGGCCGGCTTCGAGCGCGGCCGCAACCTCGACAAGATGGGCCTCAAGGCCCAGGACACCTCCGAGCTGTTCTTCGACAACGTCGAGGTGCCCAAGACCAACCTGCTCGGCGAGGAG
This sequence comes from Nocardioides ginsengisegetis, assembly GCF_014138045.1. Classification (NCBI taxonomy): domain Bacteria; kingdom Bacillati; phylum Actinomycetota; class Actinomycetes; order Propionibacteriales; family Nocardioidaceae; genus Nocardioides; species Nocardioides ginsengisegetis. Next base: position 498,118 of record NZ_JACGXA010000001.1, on the reverse strand, counting down.
GGCTCGGGCTTCATCAGCCTGATGGTCAACCTGCCGCAGGAGCGGATCTCGATCGCTGCGATCGCCGTCGCCGCCTGCGAGCACGTCCTCCAGCTCTGCCTGGACTACGCCAAGGAGCGCGAGGCGTTCGGCCGGCCGATCGGGAAGTTCCAGCACAACCGCTTCCTGCTGGCCGAGATGGCCACCGAGGTCCACATCGCCCGCGTCTTCGTCAACGACTGCGTGCTCAAGCTCAACGCCGGCGAGGTCGACACCTCGCTCGCCTCGATGGCGAAGTGGTGGACCACCGAGCTGCAGAAGAAGATCGTCGACCAGGGCGTCCAGCTCCACGGCGGCTACGGCTACATGATGGAGTACCCCATCGCCAAGGCGTACGTCGACAGCCGCATCCAGACCATCTACGGCGGCACCACCGAGATCCAGAAGGAGATCATCGGCCGGTCCCTCGGCATCTGACTTTCGCTGGTTGAGGTGCGAAGGCGTGCAACGCCTGAGCCTCGAAACCCGGTGAGCCAAGGTGGGGCCTTGAGTGGGGCTAGCGCGCCGACGCTTCGCTGCGGGACGTCGCGCCTTCGGCGCGTATTTCCAGAATTTGGGTGGTCACCGCAGGGTTCGCACGAGGTGCCTCCGGGCCCTGATTCCTGGCTTTCGGCCGCCTGGCTCGACCGTCGTGATCCAGGTTTCAAAATTCTCTCGATTCTTTACCTTTCTCGATCGCAAATAGGGGCTCTGGCCTGCGGTTTTGTCGGTGGTCCCTGCTGGAATTGATCCATGACAGCGATGGTCCAGCAGCCTCCTCGACACCAGGTGTCGCGCGCTGTTGCCGCTGTCCACGCAAGCTTGGACGAGGTCTCGGATGCGTCGTTGTGGTCGATGTCGACGGAGGAGGCCGCCGCGACTCTGGCTGAGGCCACCCGGATGGTCGCTCGGGCGCAGGAGATCGAGATGCGGGTCGCCGAGCACGCCAAGACCGTCGGGGTTGGTGAGTCGGTCGGGGCGACCTCGCCTTCGAACTTCTGGGCGCACGCCACCCACCAGACTCAGACCGCCGCGCACGGGAAGATGCGGCTAGCCGTCGCGCTGGCGGCGCGGCCGGCTCTGCGGACGGCGGTCGCCGCTGGGGACGTGTTGGTCGAGCAGGCGCGGGTGATCGTGGACGCCGTGGAGGTCCTCCCGGTCGAGCATCGCGACGAGGCGGAGGCGATGTTGATCACGTTCGCCGCCGAGCACGACGCGCAGGCGTTGAAGAAGCTGGGCCGGCGGATCCTGGAGTTCCTGGACCCCGACGCCGCCGAGGCGCACGAGGCCAAGCAGCTCGAGGACGAGGAGCGCGACGCGGCCCGGTCCACCAAGCTGACCATGACCGACGACGGACACGGCAAGGTGCACGGCCGGTTCACGTTGCCCTCGGCGCAGGCCGCGATGCTGAAGAAGGCACTGCTGGCGTTCGCCGCACCCAAGCACCGGGCCGCCGTCGACGGCGGCCTCGGTGAGCGCAGGCCCAGTGCCGAGCGGATGGGGCAGGCGTTCGTCGAGCTCATCGAGCGCTACCCGGTCAACCGCCTGCCCAAGTCTGGCGGGGTGTCCGCCACGGTCGTGGTGACGATGGACATCTCCACCTTGATGGGCGGCTTGAGGGCGGCGTCGCTGGACACGGGTGAGCGGATCACCGCCGGCCAGGCCCGCCGGCTCGCGTGCGAGGCCGGGATCATCCCCGCCGTGCTCGGCGGGAAGTCCCAGGTGTTGGACCTGGGCCGCAAGCGCCGCTTCCACACCGAGTCCCAACGGATCGCGATGGCCATCGAACAGGGCGGCTGCAACGCGGAAGGATGCGACTGGCCACCAGGCCTGTGCCACGGCCACCACGAAATCCCCTGGCACCTCGACGGCGAGACCTCCGTGGAGAAGGGCATGCTCCTCTGCCCCCATCACCACGCCCGGGCGCACGACCCGAAGTTCACGATGACCAAACAGGCCGGCGGGAAGGTCGCCTTCAACCGAAGGACATAGGCCGACGTACGACCAATCTGTGAACCTTGATCACGACGGTCGAGCCAGGCGACCGAAAGCCGGCAAGCAGGGCCCGGAGGCACCTCGTGCGAGCCCTGCGGTGACCACGTAAGTCTCTGAACCGCGCCGCAGGCGCGGCCACCTGCACCCGACCCTCTACGTCACCGCGTCCCCAAAACAGGTCACCCGCGAGCGATCGCCGCTCAGCCTCCCCTCATGTCTGATAGGCGTCACAGGTCGCGCTTGGCCACGGACGTGGCGGATGACGGAGGAATCACAGAGGGAGACGCTCATGCACAAGGTTGCCGCAGGACTCGCCGCAGCGACGCTGCTGCTGCTCAGCGCACACGTCACCGGGGTCGCCAGCGCCGAGGGCACACCGGTCTGTGGACCGCCCGGTGGTGAGCTCCCCGCCACGATCGTGGGGGCAGGCGTCATCAACGGCACCAGCGGCGACGACGTCATCGTGGCGAGCGCCGGGAACGACGTCGTGAACGCCGGTGGTGGCGACGACGTCGTGTGCGGCCAGGGCGGCAACGACGTGATCAGCGGTGGCATGGGCAACGACACCCTCATCGGGGACGACCCGCTCACCACGGACCCGTCGGTCCCGTCGAACGGGGCGAACGACGACACGCTGAGCGGCGGTCAGGGTGACGACTTCCTGGCCGGCCTGGGCGGCAACGACACACTGGACGGTGGCATGGGCGCCGACGAGATCATCGGGTTCGGTGGTGTCGACACGATCAACGCCGGTCCCGGTGATGACGAGGCCTTGGGTGGTCCGCTCAACGACGTGATCGCCGGCGGTCCGGACAACGACACCCTCTACGGCAACTTCGGCAGCGACAACATCGCCGGAGGTCCGGGCGACGACTTCATCGACGGCGACAACCCGAACCCCGGCACTCCGCCCTTCCCGCCCGGCGGCAACAACGACGTCTGCAGCGGCGGTCCGGGCACCAACGTCGTCCAGAACTGCGAGGTGACCTCCTGACGGGGAGCCGGCAACGGCTCCACCGATGAGTCGAGGTCACAGTTCGGGTCTGATCAGGGAAAACCCCGATGCCGACTGTCCCCGCCCCGTGATGGAGTTCTCCCATGCATCGTCAGATCGCCGGCAAGCTCACCGGCAGAGTCACCAAGTGGATCGTCCTCGTCGCCTGGATCATCATCTTCGGCGTCGCCGGCGGCTTCGCCTCGAAGCTGACCGATGTCCAGAACAACGAGGCCTCCTCCTGGCTGCCCGCGTCGGCCGAGTCGACGCGCGCGCTGGAGAAGCTCGCCCCCTTCCAGGACCAGAACGACATCCCCACCGTCCTCGTTTACACCCGCTCCGGCGGCCTGACCCCCGGCGACCTGTCCGCGATCAAGGAGCAGGTCGCCGAGATCCAGGACATGAAGGGCGTCGTGGGCCAGGTCCAGGGCCCGATCCCGTCCCAGGACGGTGAGGTCGCCCAGACCGTCGTGACCTACAACTTCGGCCAGAACGGCTGGAACGACCTCCCCGCCACCGCCGACAAGCTCCGCGAGATCATGGCGATCGACGGGGTCACCACCCACATCGCCGGTCCCGGTGGCCAGGCCGCCGACTCGGCCGAGGCCTTCGCCGGCATCGACGGCACCCTGCTGTTCGCCACGCTCGGCGTGGTCATTCTGATCCTGCTCTTCACCTACCGCAGCCCGGTCCTCTGGCTGCTGCCGATCATCAGCGCCGTCTTCGCCCTGTTCACCTCCGAGGCGGTCATCTACTTCCTTGCCAAGTACGCCGACCTCACCGTCAACGGCCAGTCCCAGGGCATCCTGACCGTCCTGGTCGTCGGCGCCGGCACCGACTACGCCCTGCTTCTCGTGGCCCGCTACCGCGAGGAGCTGCGCCGCCACGAGGACCGGCACGAAGCGATGGCCTTCGCGCTGCACCGCGCGGCCCCGGCCATCTTCGCCAGCGCCGGCACCGTCGTGGTCGGCATGCTCTGCCTGATGCTGGCCGAGATGAACTCCACGGCCGGCCTCGGCCCGGTCAACGCGATCGGCGTCGGCATCACCCTGCTGGTGATGGTCACCCTGCTGCCCGCGCTGCTGGTCATCTGCGGCCGCTGGATCTTCTGGCCGGCGCGCCCCCACATGGGCTCGGCCGAGCCGACCGCCTCGGGCCTGTGGGCACGCGTCGGACGCCGGATCTCCCCGCGCCCGCGCGCGGTCTGGGTCGGCACGACCGTGGTGCTGCTCGTGGCCTGCCTGGGCCTGTTCAAGCTCGACGCCCACGGCCTGTCCACCGAGGACCAGTACACCAAGGAGTTCGACTCGGTGAAGGGACAGAAGGTCCTCATCGAGCACGGTCTCGTCGACACCTCGACCCCGATCATGGTCGTCGCCAACGCCGACAAGGCCCAGGACGTCGCCGCCGCGATGGCCACGGTCCCCGGGCTGAGCACCCCCGACACCTCGGTCCCGCCGGTCGACGGGGTCGCCCTCGTGACCGCCACGGTTCCGGGCGACGTCGCCGCGCAAGCGGCCTTCGACAAGGTCACCGAGGTCCGCACCGCGGTCCACGGCGTGAGCGGGGCCGACGCCCTCGTGGGCGGCACGTCCGCGCTCTACCTCGACATCGAGAAGGCCTCCACCCGCGACAACAAGGTGATCATCCCGGTCGTCCTGATCGTCGTGATGCTCATCCTGATGGTGCTGCTGCGGGCCCTGCTCTCGCCGCTGCTGCTGATGCTGACCGTGGTGCTGTCCTTCGGGGCAGCGCTGGGCATCTCCACGCTGCTGTTCGAGTACGTCTTCGGCTTCAACGGCGCCGACGCCTCGTTCCCGCTCTTCGTGTTCGTCTTCCTCGTCGCCCTGGGCATCGACTACAACATCTTCCTGATGACCCGGGTCCGCGAGGAGACGATGACCAAGGGCACCCGCCAGGGCTCGCTGATCGCCCTGTCGGCCACCGGTGGCGTGATCACCTCGGCCGGCCTGGTGCTCGCGGCGACCTTCGCCGTCCTCGGCTCCATCCCGCTGGTGTTCCTCGCCGAGATGGGCACCGCGGTCGCGCTGGGCGTCATCCTCGACACGATGATCGTCCGGTCGGTCCTGGTCACCGCGCTCAACCTCGACCTGGGCAGCAAGATCTGGTGGCCGAGCAAGCTCGATCGCGGCGACCAGCCGACCGAGGTCACCGCACCCGTCGACGAGTGGGAGCCCGCCTCCCGCTGACCAGACCAACCTGCGGGCCCGGGGGTCCACCTCCCGGGCCCGCGGTTAGCCTGAGCACGATGAGCGAGCAGCCGACTCCCCAGCAAGTACGCCGGGCGTTGGCGCGCGCCGAGCGCGGTGCCGCCCTGGACGTCGCCGAGGCCACCGTCCTGCTGGCCACCCGCGGTGAGGACCTCGACCGGCTGACCGCGGCCGCCGCGCAGGTCCGTGACGCCGGGCTGGCCGGGGCCGGTCGCCCGGGGGTCGTCACCTACTCTCCCAAGGTCTTCATCCCGGTCACGAAGCTGTGCCGCGACCGCTGCCACTACTGCACCTTCGTCGAGTCGCCGGGCCAGCTGAAGCGGGCCGGGCACGGGATGTTCCTCTCCCCCGACGAGATCCTCGAGATCGCCCGCCAGGGCGCCGAGCTCGGCTGCCTCGAGGCCCTCTTCACCCTCGGCGACCGCCCCGAGGACCGCTGGCCCGAGGCCCGCGCCTGGCTCGACGAGGAGGGCTACGACTCCACGCTGGCCTACGTCCGTGCGATGGCGGTGCGGGTGCTCGAGGAGACCGGCCTCCTGCCCCACCTCAACCCCGGCGTCATGTCCTGGGAGGAGATGAACCGCCTCAAGCCGGTCTCCCCCTCGATGGGGATGATGCTCGAGACCACCTCGCGCCGGCTCTTCGAGGAGAAGGGCGAGGCCCACCACGGTTCCCCCGACAAGGATCCCGCCGTCCGGCTGCAGGTGCTGGAGGACGCCGGTCGGCTCTCGATCCCCTTCACCACCGGGCTGCTCGTCGGCATCGGCGAGACGCTGACCGAGCGGGCCGAGACGATCTTCGCGCTGCGCGCCACGCTGAAGCGCTACGGCGCGGTGCAGGAGGTGATCGTCCAGAACTTCCGGGCCAAGCCCGACACCGCCATGCGGCACGCCGACGACCTCGCCCTCGACGACTACCGCGCCGCCATCGCCGTCACCCGCCTCGTCCTCGGGCCCAAGGCGCGCGTCCAGGCGCCGCCCAACCTGGTCGACCTCTCGGAGTGCCGCGCCCTACTCGGTGCCGGCGTCGACGACTGGGGCGGCGTCTCCCCACTGACCCCTGACCACGTCAACCCCGAGCGGCCCTGGCCCAGCCTCGACCGGCTCCGCGACATCACCGCCGAGTGCGGTTTCGAGCTGCGCCCCCGGCTCACCGTCCACCCCGAGTACGTCGTCCGCGGCGAGCCGTGGCTGGACCCCCGGGTCTCCGCGCACGTGGCCGCACTGGCCGACGAGGACGGGCTCGCGCAGGTCGGCGTACGTCCGGTCGGGCTGCCCTGGCAGGAGCCCGACGGCGGGTTCGCCAGCGTCGGACGCACCGACCTGCACGAGGCCGTCGACCGTGAAGGACCCGGCGGGGGCCGCACCGAGGACCGCCGCTCGGACTTCGGCAACGTCTACGGCGACTGGGACTCGGTCAAGGACGCCGCCGCCCTGACCGGTGGACCCGCCGTGCTGCACGCCGAGGGCCGCGAGGCCCTGGCCGCGGCCGAGCGCGACCCGGGCAACCTCGCCGACGAGCACGCCCTCACCCTGATCACCGCCGAGGGAGCCCTCCTGGAGCAGGTGGTCCGACTGGCCGACGACCTGCGCCGCGACACCGTGGGCGACGACGTCACCTACGTCGTCAACCGCAACATCAACTTCACCAACGTCTGCTACGTCGGCTGCCGCTTCTGCGCCTTCGCCCAGCGCCGCACCGACGCCGACGCGTTCTCACTGTCGCTCGAGCAGGTCGCCGACCGCGCCGAGGAGGCCTGGCAGCTCGGCGCCACCGAGGTCTGCATGCAGGGCGGCATCGACCCCGAGCTGCCCGGCACCGCCTACTTCGACCTCGCCACGGCCGTGAAGCAGCGCGTCCCCGGCATGCACGTGCACGCCTTCTCCCCCATGGAGATCGTCAACGGCGCCACCCGCACCGGCCTGTCCTTCGAGGACTTCCTCATCAAGGCCCGCGAGTCCGGCCTCGGCTCGATCCCGGGCACCGCCGCCGAGATCCTCGACGACGAGGTCCGCTGGGTGCTCACCAAGGGCAAGCTGCCCACCCGGACCTGGGTCGAGATCATCAGCACCGCCCACCGGGTGGGCATCCCCACGACCAGCACGATGATGTACGGCCACGTCGACAACCCGCGCCACTGGGTCGGCCACCTCCGGGTGCTCTCCGGCATCCAGGACACCGCACGCGAGCACGGCAACGCCGGCTTCACCGAGTTCGTGCCGCTGCCCTTCGTGCACCACTCCGCGCCGATCTACCTCGCCGGCGTCGCCCGCCCCGGCCCCGGCCACCGCGACAACCTCGCCGTCCACGCCCTGGCCCGGATCCTGCTGCACGGCCGGATCGACAACATCCAGACCAGCTGGGTCAAGCTCGGCGTCGACGGCACCCGCGCCATGCTCCGCGCCGGCGCCAACGACGTCGGCGGCACCCTCATGGAGGAGACCATCTCCCGGATGGCCGGCTCCGAGCACGGCTCGGCCAAGACCGTCGAGGAGCTCACCGAGATCGGCGCCGGCATCGGCCGCCCGGTCCGCGAACGCACCACGACCTACGGCTCGCCGGGGTCGCTGCCCTCGCGCTGAGCGTCGAAACGGGGCATCATGCGGGAGCCCGGCGAAAACAACGTAAAATCCGCCGGGTACATGGGGGCGGCACGCCGCCGACGACGGGGCTGAGGCGGGGATGGCGGGATTTCCTAAGGCGGGCGACGAGTACGGCGGTCGCTACCGCATCGTGCGCCAGCTCGGGCACGGCGGCATGGGCGTGGTCTACGAGGCCGTCGACAAGGTGCTCAACCGGTCGGTGGCGCTGAAGATCGTGCTCCCCTCGTTGCCGGACCGCGAGGACTACCAGCAGCGGTTCGCCCGGGAGGCCAACGTGCTGGCCCGGATCCGCTCGCGCAACATCGTGGGCATCCACGAGTACGGCGAGCACGACGACACCGTCTTCTTCGTGACCGAGCTCTTCCCCGACGGCGACCTGCACAGCTGGATCGCCCGGAACGGTCCGCTCGACCGCCGCGCCGCCCTCTCCCTCGTCGCCCAGGTGTGCGAGGCGCTCGCCGACGCGCACGCCCACGGCGTCATCCACCGCGACGTCAAGCCCGGCAACGTGCTGCTGTGGAGCCGGCCCGAGGGGCTGATCCCCTACCTGTGCGACTTCGGCATCGCCGTGGACGGCCAGGACGAGAAGCGCGCCAGCCTGACCCGCACCGGCACCCTGATCGGCAGCCCCGCCTACATGGCGCCGGAGCGGCACTTCGGGCACGCCGCCGACGAGCGCGGCGACATCTACTCCATCGGCTGCCTGCTCTGGGCCGCGTTGACCGGCGACGCGCCCTACAGCGGCACCGACTTCCAGATGATGAACGCCCACATCAACGGCCAGGTCCCGCAGCTCGACACCGGCCACCCCGTCGACGACCGCATCGACGCCGTCCTGGCAGGCGCGCTCAACAAGGACCCGGAGCGCCGTACGCCGTCGGCGGCCCAGCTGCGCGCCGAGCTGCTGGCGATCATCAAGGACATCGACGCCGCCGTCGTGCCGCTCCCGATCCCGCCCCAGCAGGCCGCCGGCGCACCCGTCGACCAGGACGAGGACCGCACCCGCGCCACCTCGATGCCGCTGGTCGACGTCCCGGCCGAGCCGATTGCCGAGCTGGCCGCCGCACCGATTGCCGCCGAGCCGGCCGCCGAGCCGCCGCTCGACAGCACCGTGATCCGCGACCTCCCCGCAGTGCCGCCGGTCGTCCCGCCCGGGCCGCCGGCGCAGCACGCCGCGACCGCGTCGCGGGGTCGCCGCTGGCTGGTCCCCGCCCTGGTCGCCGCGGCACTCGTGGCCGTGGGGACCACCGCGGTCGTCGCCGCCGCGGGTGGCGACGACGAGAAGGCTCCGACCTCCAGCGAGCCGACGACCAGCACCTCCCCGTCGCCCTCGGCATCGACGCCGGTGACCCCGCTCGCCGCTCCGAAGCCGCCGCAGGTGCGGGCTGCCCCGGCCTACCGCTCGGTGGCCTTCGTCCTGGCCGCGCCGAAGGCGAAGGCCGGGCTGCACCCCGTCGTCCAGGTCAACACCGGCGACGGCTGGACCGACGCCTCCGGCAAGCGGGTCACGGTCCCGACCCGCCAGGGCGGCGACCGCGGCTGCCTGTCGGCGCGCACGACGGTGGCCGACGGCGACCAGCAGGCGGCCAGCGACCCGGTGCGCGCCTGCGGCACCGCCGCGCCCCGCGTGGTCCGGCTGGTCCGCACCGCCGACGCGTGCAGCAACGGCACCGGCTGCCACTGGTACAACGTCTACGCCGAGGGCTTCGCCTCCGGCACCTCACCCAAGGCGTTCATCTACGACAGCCCGGGTCACCCCTGGTGCGACTGCACGTTCAACCCGATCCGGATCGGCAAGGACGGCCGCGGCGCGCAGGTCCACGAGTGGCAGGTCGCCCCGGGCGCCTTCGCGCGGAACGTCACGCTCTCCATCGACGGCGTCACCCAGGTCGTCTACGTCCCCTGACCCGCCCGGACGCACCGAGGCCACCCGCGCTTCGCAGCAACGGGTGGCCTCGGGACTGATGACCTCGGGGTCGGTCAGCCGCGTCCGCTCGAGGAACGGATCCGGCGCGACACCGAGTCGATCGCCACGGCCAGCAGGAGCACGGCACCGGTCACCATGAACCGGACCGAGGAGTCCACGCCGACCAGGTTGAGGCCGGTCTGGATGGCCTGCAGCACGACGATGCCGAGCAGGGCGGAGTACGCCGAGCCGCGGCCACCGAAGAGGCTGGTGCCACCGATGACGGCCGCCGCGATGGCGGTCAGGTTGGTGTCAGTCGTGCCGGACGCCTGCGAGACCGAGGTCTGCAGACCGGCGGCCAGCAGGCCACCCACCGCCGCGAGCATCGAGCACAGGGCGAAGACCGAGAAGTAGACCCGGCCCACCTTGATGCCCGAGCGGCGCGCCGCCTCGACGTTGCCGCCGACCGCGAAGACGTGCCGTCCCCAGCGGGTCCGGCGCAGCGCGAAGTCCATGGCCACCACGAGCAGCACGAAGAACAGCCAGAGGTAGCTCCAGCCGCGATCGATGTTGATGTAGTAGGTCAGGAACCCGAGCCCGGCACCGAGGAGCACCGTCTTGAGCACGATCAGCGGCACCCACGGAGTGCTGAGGCCAGCCTGGGCGCGGGTGCGCGAGCCCCACAGCTGAGCGCCGAGGAAGGCCAGCGTGATGAGCGCGACCAGGAGGTACGACACCGGGTGCGAGACGAACTTGAAGCGCGTCCACTGCACCAGGAACCCGTCCGAGGGCAGGTTGATGGTGCCGTTCTTGCCCAGCACGTAGAGCAGCAGGCCCTGGAAGCTCAGCAGTCCCGCGAGGGAGAAGACGAACGACGGGACGCCGACCCGCGTGTAGAGCACGGCGTAGAGCGCACCGATCGCGAGGCCGATCAGGATTCCCGCGATCAGCCCCAGCACCGCCGAGTGGCCCTTCTCGACCGTCAGCACGGCCATCGAGGCGGCTGCGAGGCCGCTGACCGAGCCGACCGACAGGTCGATCTCGCCCAGCAGCAGGACGAGCACGATGCCGAGGGAGATCGTCCCGACGGGCGCCGCGAACTGCATGATCGAGACCAGGCTCCGCGAGGAGAGGAAGACCGGCTCGGCGGAGTAGAAGCCGATGCAGATCACGATCAGGCCGACCACGACCGGCAGGCTGCCGAGCTCGCCGGACTTGAGCCGGTCGAGCAGCACCTTGGCGTAGCCCGCGAAGCCCTCGGCCTTGATCAGCCGCTCGTCGGTGAGGTCGGTCGCGACCGCCGGGGCGGGGGTGTCCGTGTCAGCCATCGTGGCTCTCCTTCCGGCGCTCGGCACGAGCCGCCACGACGTTGTCCGAGGCGCCGGTGATGGCGGCGACCAGCTGTTCGGTAGACGCCTCCTCGACGCGGAACTCCGCCGCGTTGCGACCCAGGCGCATGACGACGATGCGGTCGGCGACCGCCTGGACGTCGGCCATGTTGTGGCTGATCAGGATGACCCCGAGCCCCGTCTCGCGCAGCCGCTCCACGAGGTTGAGCACCTCCGCGGTCTGGGCGACGCCCAGGGCGGCCGTCGGCTCGTCGAGCATGACGACCTTGGGGTTGCCCACGAGGCTGCGGGCGATGGCGACGGTCTGGCGCTGACCACCGGACAGTGCGGCGATCGGGATCCGGACCGAGGGGATCTTGGCAGACAGGGTGCGCAGCAGGCGCCACGCCTCCTTCTCCATCTCGACCTCGTTGAGGACGTGGGCGTTGGCCCGCTCCTGGCCCAGGAACAGGTTGGCCACCACGTCCAGGTTGTCGCACAGGGCGAGGTCCTGGAAGACCGTGGCGATCCCGAGCGCCTGGGCCTGTGAGGGCCCTCCCACCGAGACCTTGCGGCCGGCGAAGGTGATGTCGCCGCCGTCGGGCTGGTAGACGCCGGAGATCACCTTGACCAGCGTGGACTTGCCGGCACCGTTGTCGCCCACGAGGGCCACGACCTCACCGGCCCGCACCTCCATGTGCACGTCGGTCAGGGCCTGCACGGCGCCGAACCTCTTGTTCACGCCGGTCAGGGACAGGACCACGTCCCCGACCGGCGCTTCCGTCATGGTGCTCATCAGGAGATGCCAGCCGCCTTGCAGGCGTCGGCGTACTCGCTCGTGCAGATGTCCGAGGCGGAGTAGAAGCCGTCCTTGATGACGGTGTCCGCCACGTTGTCCTTCGTCACCGCGATCGGGGTGAAGATGAACGACGCGACGCCGTTGTAGTCGCTCTGGTCGATGCCGGTGTCCGTGGTGCTGCCGACGTCGTCGCCGTTGGCGAGCTTGACGGCCACCTCGGCGGCCGTGTTGGCCTCGATCGGGATCGGCTTGTAGATCGTCACGGTCTGCTCACCGGCGATGATCCGCTGCACGGCAGCGAGTTCGGCGTCCTGACCCGTGATGGGCGGGAGCGCGTCGGCGGGGACGCTGGCACCGGTCAGCGCGGCGACGACGCCGCCGGCCTGGCCGTCGTTGGCGGCGTAGACCCCGTTGATCTCCTTGGGGTCGTACTTGCTGAGCTGGTCGGTGACGAACTTCTGGGCGTTCTCCGGGCTCCAGTCGGGGTTGTCGTACTCCTGGAGGATCTTCACGCCGCTGGCGTCGATCACCGAGTGGGCGCCGGCCTTGAACTGCGCGGCGTTGGGGTCGGAGGGGGCACCGTTGAGCATCAGGATGTTGCCCTTGTTGCCCATCGCGTCGACGAGGGCCTGGCCCTGCATCTTGCCGACGGTCTCGTTGTCGAAGGACATGTAGTAGTCCGCGCCCTCGATGAACCGGTCGTAGGCGATGACCTTCGCGCCGGAGTCCTGGGCGGACTGGACCATCGCGCCCGCGCCGGCACCGTTGACCGGGTCGAGGACGATGACGCTCGCGCCGTCGCTGATGGCGGTGTCGACCTGCTGGGACTGCTTGGTCTCGTCCTGGTCGGCGTTGTAGTAGGTCACGTTGCAGTCGCTGCAGAGCTTCTTGACCGCGGCCTCGAAGAGCGGCTTGTCGAACGCCTCGTAGCGGGTGGTCTTGGACTCGGGGAGGAGCAGGGCAATGGTCTTGCCGGAGTCGCTGCTGCCGCTCTTGGTGGAGTCGTTGGCGCCGCAGGCCGCGAGCCCACCGGTGCCGATGATGAGCGCGAACCCGAGGGCTGCGACGCGGTGAAGGGGTGTGGACACGTATCTCTCCTCGACTGGGGGCCGGCGCGGCGGCGCATGCCCGACTGATCTGGGTCCGAGTGTTGACCGTCACATGCTTGTCGTCAAGACGTGAACGCAAAAATGATCATTCCGGTACATGGAGCGAGTTATTCATCACGTCTTGACCACAAGGCCGTCGTGCGTCATGGTTCCTGCCATGCGTCATCACCGCACCGACGCGGCGCCCGGGTCGACCTCCACGCTGCGTACGGCGAACCAGCAGCGGGTGCTCGACGTACTCCGCAGCGGGTCCGCCCCGGGCCCCACGGCGGACCTCACCGGGGGCGACTTCACCCAGGCCGAGCTGGCCCGGGTGACGGGCCTGGCCCCGGCCACGGTCTCCAACATCGTGCGGGAGCTGGTCGCGTCCGGGCTGGTCGAGACCGAGGCCGGCAGCGGCCGACGGGGGTCGGCGATCCGGCTGGCCCGCGCCGCGGGCATCGTGGGAGGCGTCGACTTCGGGCACAGCCACGTCGCCGTGGCGATCGGCGACCTGACCGGACGTCTGCTCGCCGAGGAACGCCAGCCCCTCGAGCAGGGCCACGCCCACATCGAGGCCCTCCGGCTCGCCTCGTCCATGCTCGACGCGATGACCTCGAAGTTCGACCCTGCCGGACCCATCCGCCACATCGGCCTGGGCCTGCCCGCGCCGGTCACCAACGACGTGGTCCGCTCCTCCGCGATCTTCCCCGGCTGGGACGGCGTCAACACGCGGGCCGCCGCCGAGGAGCACTTCGGGATCCCCGTGCACGTCGAGAACGACGCCAACCTCGGCGCGCTCGCCGAGCACCGCCAGGGCGTCGCGCGCGGCCACGACAGCTCGGTCTTCGTGAAGATCTCCTCCGGCGTCGGCGCCGGCATCATCATCCACAACGAGCTGTTCCACGGCTCGGGAGGCACCGCCGGCGAGATCGGCCACCTCACCCTCGACGACGCCGGCCCGCTGTGCCGCTGCGGGAGCCGCGGCTGCCTCGAGGCCTACGCCTCCACCGGCACCGTGCTCGCCATGATGGCCGGCCAGCTTCCCGACGCGACGCTCGACGACCTGCTCGACGCGGCCCGCACCGGCAACGTGTCGGCCCAGCGCGCCCTCGAGGATGCCGGGCTCCACCTCGGCAAGGGCATCGCCTCGGTGGTCAACCTGATCAATCCCTCGGTCGTCGTCATCGGCGGCGACATGGCGCGCGCAGGCGACCTCCTGCTGGAGTCCGCCCGGATCGGCCTGCGCCGGCACGCGCTCGACTCGGTCGCGCTCACCCCGATCCTGGCCAGCGAGCTCGGGGAACGCGCCTCGCTCGTGGGCGCCGTGCTGCTGGCCGCGGAGCGGACGGTCCTCGTCGTCGAGCACGCCTGAGGCGGGGGTTTCGAGACGGTTGCTGCGCAACCTCCTCAACCAGCGAGAACGATCTCGACCTCGAAGCCCTCGGAGCTCTCGAGGTAGAGCGCCGTGTGCTGGTCGCCGCCGGCGTGCGGGTAGCGATCGGCGAACAGTTCGTGCCAGCCGTGCGAGGAGGACTCCGCGCGCATCCGGTCGAGGAGCGTGCGGTCCTCGACGGTGAAGGCGAGATGGTTGATGCCGGCGCGCATCCGGTCGAACGGCGCGTCGACCTGGTCCGGGGAGCGCTCCATGAACAGGTAGGTCCCGTCGGGGTGCGCCCAGGAGCGGCCGTCGTCGGAGACGTCCCACTCGAGCTCGCCGAGCAGCCACCCCCACTCGGCAGCAGCGACGACGGGGTCGCCGACCCACAGGTCGAGGTGGTGGAGGGCCCGCATGCGGGCCACTCTACGGAGACTGTCCTTCATCTTCGGTAATCCACCGGCCGAGCCCGTTTCGAGGGCGTTTCCGCTCCTACGCTCCGGCGATCAGCGGAGTTCTTCCCGCGCCGCCGGCGCACGCCGGACGACGCTCACGACGCACATCGGGGCGGGGAGCCGAGGGACCGTCAGTCAGTAGGTGCGCACATGCTCATGACCCGGACGCGCAGGCAAGGGACCACCCCACGACGCACCCGCCGACGGGCCGCGACCTGGCTGGCCGTCCTCGCCGGCGCCCTGGTCACGGCGTTCCTCACCGTGATCCCCGCGCAGGTCGCGGTCGCGGCGCCCTGCGACGCGCCGGTCGTCAGCCCCGTGGCGTGCGAGAACACCAAGACCGGCAACCCGCAGAGCGAGTGGGGCATCACCGGAGCGGGCAGCGGCTCGATCCAGGGCTTTGCCACCCAGATGAGCGTCAACGTGGGCGAGACCGAGGGCTTCAAGATCGACACCCCGGCGACGTCGTACCGCCTCGACATCTACCGGATGGGCTACTACGGCGGCATGGGCGCCCGGCTGGTCGCGACGGTCAACCCGACCACGATCGTGACCAACCAGCCCAACTGCCTCAACGACACCACGACCGGCCTGATCGACTGCGGCAACTGGACCCAGAACGCGTCGTGGACCGTGCCGGCCACCGCGGTCTCGGGCATCTACTTCGCCAAGCTGAACCGCACCGACGGGACGGCCGGGGCGAGCCACGTCTTCTTCGTGGTGCGCAACGACAACTCGAGCTCCAAGATCCTCGTGCAGACCTCCGACACGACCTGGCAGGCCTACAACCAGTACGGCGGCAACAGCCTGTACGTCGGCTCCCCCGCCGGGCGCGCCTACAAGGTCAGCTACAACCGGCCGTTCACGACCCGCGACACGAGCCCCGAGGACTTCGTCTTCAACTCGGAGTACCCGATGGTGCGCTGGCTGGAGTCCAACGGGTACGACGTCAGCTACACCTCCGGGGTCGACACCGCCACCCGCGGGGCCGAGCTCCTCGAGCACAAGGTCTTCATGTCCGTCGGGCACGACGAGTACTGGTCCGGCCAGCAGCGCGCCAACGTCGAGGCGGCCCGCGCCGCCGGGGTGAACCTCGCGTTCTTCAGCGGCAACGAGATCTTCTGGAAGACCCGCTGGGAGCCCAGCATCGCGGGGCCGAGCACGCCGAACCGGACGCTGGTGACCTACAAGGAGACACACGCCAACGCGCCCATCGACCCGCAGGACCCGACCACGTGGACGGGCACCTGGCGCGATCCACGCTTCAGCCCGCCCGCTGACGGCGGGCGGCCGGAGAACGCCCTGAGCGGGACGATCTTCACGGCCAACTGCTGCGCGATCAACATGGTCGTCGGGTCGGCCGACGGCAAGATGCGCTTCTGGCGCAACACGCGCGTGGCAACGCTGGGCACCAACGCGACCACGACGATCGGGTCCAGCGTGATCGGCTACGAGTGGGACGAGGACGCCGACAACGGGTCTCGCCCCGCGGGTCTGTTCCGCGTCTCCCAGACGACCGGCAGCGCCCAGGTGCTGCAGGACTACGGAAGCAACTACAGCAACGGCACCGCCACCCACGCGATGACGATGTACAAGGCGCCGAGCGGCGCCCTCGTCTTCGGTGCCGGCACCATCCAGTGGCCCTGGGCCCTGGACGCCAACCACGACCGCGGCTCCGCGGCCGCCGACACCGCGGCCCGCCAGGCGACGGTCAACCTGCTGGCCGACATGGGCGTCCAGCCCACCACCCTGCAGAGCGGCCTGGTCGCCGCGACGGCCTCGTCCGACACGACAGCGCCAACCTCGACGATCACCGGACCGGCCAACAACACCAACGTGCCGGTGGGCGCCCAGATCACCGTGACCGGCACCGCGGCTGACACGGGCGGCGGCCGCGTGGGCGGCATCGAGGTCTCCAGCGACAACGGGGCGACGTGGCACCGCGCCACGGGCCGGGAATCGTGGACCTACTCGTTCACACCGCCGTCGGCAGGCACACTCAACATCCGCAGCCGAGCCGTGGACGACAGCGGCAACATCGAGGCCCCCAAGGCCGGAATCACCGTGACGGTCGGGTCCAGCGGCGGCCCGGTCAGTTGCCCCTGCTCGATCTGGCCCAGCACCGCGACCCCGGCGGGCACCGACCCCGACACCAGCTCGGTCGAGCTCGGAGTGAAGTTCCGCGCCTCCCAGGACGGCTTCATCACCGGGATCCGCTACTACAAGGCCTCGGCATCCACCGGCACGCACGTCGGCACCCTCTGGAGCGGCACGGGCACCAAGCTCGCCACCGTCACGTTCACCGGGGAGACGGCCAGCGGCTGGCAGCAGGCGACGTTCTCCTCCCCCGTCCCGGTCACGGCCAACACCACCTACGTCGCGTCCTACTTCACCCCCTCGCGGTACGTCGTCAGCGGGGCCTACTTCGCCAGCTCACCGGTCATCAACGGGCCCCTGACCGCGCTCCGCGACGGCTCCGACGGCGGCAACGGGCTCTATCGCTACGGCAGCACCGCCGGCCAGTTCCCCACGAGCACCTACAACAGCGAGAACTACTGGGTCGACGTCGTCTTCCAGCCGGGCACCGACACCACCAAGCCCACGCTGACCGGCCGGACCCCTGCCGCCGGCGCGACCAACGTCTCGGTCGGTGCCACGCCGACGGCCACGTTCAGTGAGGACGTCACGCAGGCGTCGATCGCCTTCACGCTCAAGAACCCTGCGGGCACCACGATCGCCGCGACGACGGCCTACGACGCGGCGACCCGCACGTCGACGCTCACGCCGAGCGCCGCCCTGGCACCGTCCACCACGTACACCGCCACCGTGAGCGGTGCGAGCGACGCCGCGGGCAACGTGATGGACCCGGCCACCTGGACGTTCACCACGGCGGCCGCCGACACCACCAAACCCACCCTCACGGGCCGTACGCCGGCTCCCGGCGCCGCCAACGTGCTGGTGACGACGGCGGCGACGGCGGTCTTCAGCGAACCGGTCACGGCCGGGTCGATCACCTTCACGCTCAAGAACCCGGCCGGCGTCGCCGTCGCGGCCACGACCTCCTACAACGCCGGCACCCAGACCGCGACGCTCACGCCGAGCGCCTCGCTGGCGACGAGCACGACCTACACCGCCGCGGTCAGCGGCGCGACCGACCCGTCGGGCAACGTGATGGACCCGGTGAGCTGGACCTTCACGACGGCGCCGCCGAGCAGCAACAACTGCCCCTGCACGATCTGGCCCAGCACCGCGACCCCGGCGGGCACCGACCCCGACACCAGCTCCGTCGAGCTCGGAGTGAAGTTCCGCGCCGCCCAGGACGGCTTCATCACGGGCATCCGCTACTACAAGGCCTCGGTATCGACCGGCACCCACGTCGGCACCCTCTGGACCGGCACGGGCACCAAGCTCGCCACCGTCACGTTCACCGGGGAGACGGCCAGCGGCTGGCAGCAGGCAACGTTCGCGAGCCCTGTCCCGGTGACAGCGAACACCACCTACGTCGCGTCCTACTTCACCCCCTCGCGGTACGTCGTCAGCGGGGCCTACTTCGCCAGCTCACCGGTCATCAACGGGCCCCTGACCGCGCTCCGCGACGGCTCCGACGGCGGCAACGGGCTCTATCGCTACGGCAGCACCGCCGGCCAGTTCCCCACGAGCACCTACAACAGCGAGAACTACTGGGTCGACGTCGTCTTCCAGCCGGGCACCGACACCACCAAGCCCACGCTGACCGGCCGGACCCCTGCCGCCGGCGCGACCAACGTCTCGGTCGGTGCCACGCCGACGGCCACGTTCAGTGAGGACGTCACGCAGGCGTCGATCGCCTTCACGCTCAAGAACCCTGCGGGCACCACGATCGCCGCGACGACGGCCTACGACGCGGCGACCCGCACGTCGACGCTCACGCCCAGCGCCGCCCTGGCGGCGTCCACCACCTACACCGCCACCGTGAGCGGAGCGAGCGACGCCGCGGGCAACGTGATGGACCCGGCCACCTGGACGTTCACCACGGCGGCCGCCGACACCACGAAACCCACCCTCACGGGCCGCACGCCGGCTCCCGGCGCCGCCAACGTGCTGGTGACGACGGCGGCGACGGCGGTCTTCAGCGAACCGGTCACGGCCGGGTCGATCACCTTCACGCTCAAGAACCCGGCCGGCGTCGCCGTCGCGGCCACGACCTCCTACAACGCCGGCACCCAGACCGCGACGCTCACGCCGAGCGCCTCGCTGGCGACGAGCACGACCTACACCGCCGCGGTCAGCGGCGCGACCGACCCGTCGGGCAACGTGATGGACCCGGTGAGCTGGACCTTCACGACGGCGCCGCCGAGCAGCAACAACTGCCCCTGCACGATCTGGCCCAGCACCGCGACCCCGGCGGGCACCGACCCCGACACCAGCTCCGTCGAGCTCGGAGTGAAGTTCCGCGCCGCCCAGGACGGCTTCATCACGGGCATCCGCTACTACAAGGCCTCGGCATCGACCGGCACCCACGTCGGCACCCTCTGGACCGGCACGGGCACCAAGCTCGCCACCGTCACGTTCACCGGGGAGACGGCCAGCGGCTGGCAGCAGGCAACGTTCGCGAGCCCTGTCCCGGTGACAGCGAACACCACCTACGTCGCGTCCTACTTCACCCCCTCGCGGTACGTCGTCAGCGGGGCCTACTTCGCGACCTCGGCCACGACGCGTGGCCCCCTCACAGCGTTGCGGGACGGGACGGACGGCGGCAACGGGCTCTACCGCTACGGCAGCACCGCCGGGTCGTTCCCCAACAACACCTACAACAGCGAGAACTACTGGGTCGACGTCGTCTACCAGGACAGCGCGACGGACACGACCCCGCCGAGCCTGGTGGCCCAGACCCCGACCCCGGCCGCAACAGGCGTGCCCACCAACACGCAGGTGACCGCGACCTACAACGAGCCGGTCAAGGTCGGCAGCGCCACCGTCGCGCTGCGCAACCCGGCCGGAACGCTCATCCCGGGCACCACGACGTACGACACCAGCGGGACCCGGGTGGTCTTCGAGCCGGGGACCGCCCTGCAGGCCTCGACGACGTACTCCGTGCAGGTCACCGGCGTCTCGGATGCCGCCAACAACGTGGCGCCGACGGCGAGCTGGTCGTTCCAGACGGCCGCACCCGCCCCACCGGCGCCCGACCAGGGCCCGGGTGGCCCGATCGCCGTGGTCACGAGCAGCACGGCGCCGATCTCGACCTACCTCGCCGAGATCATGCGCGGGGAGGGTCTCAACGAGTTCTCGACCATGGGCGCGGCCGCGCTCACCGCCGCCAACCTGGCCGCGTTCCGGGTGGTGGTCCTCGGCGACGTGCCCGTCACCGATGCGCAGGTCACCGCCCTGAGCGACTGGGTGACGGCCGGCGGCGACCTGATCCTGATGCGCCCGGACCCCCGGTTCCTGTCTCTCGCCGGACTGACCGCGCAGACCGGCAGCGTCTCTGACGGCTACCTCGCCGTCGACGCCAGCACCGCGCCCGGCGCCGGGATCACGACCGACACCATGCAGTTCCACGGGACCGCCAACCGCTACGCGCTCTCGGGAGCCACCACCGTCGCGACCCTCTACACGACGGCCACCGCGTCGACCGGGCTGCCGGCCGTCACCTGGCGCACCGTCGGCACCAGCGGGGGCCAGGTCGCCACCTTCGCCTTCGACCTGGCCAAGTCGATCGTGCAGACCCGTCAGGGCAACCCTGCCTGGGCGGGGCAGGAGCGGGACGGAACGTCGCCGGTGCGATCCGACGACCAGTACTTCGGCGGTACGAGCACCGACTGGGTCAACCTGTCCAAGGTGCAGATCCCCCAGGCGGACGAGCAGCAGCGGCTGCTGGCCAACCTGATCACGGTGATGAGCCGCGACAAGCTGCCGATGCCGCGCTTCTGGTACTTCCCCGACACGACCAAGGCCGTCGTCGTGGCCACCGGCGACGACCACGGGAACGGCGGCACGAAGGGTCGCTTCGACGCCTACCTGGCGGCCAGCCCGCCCGGCTGCTCGGTGGCGGCCTGGACCTGCCCGCGGTTCACGTCCTACATCTACCCGTCCACCCCGTTCACCAGCGCCGACGCATCGGCGTACACCGCCCAGGGCTTCGAGGTCGCCCTGCACCCGCAGAACCAGTGCAACGACTACGGGACCCTGACCGACCTGCAGGGCACCTACAGCGCAGACCTCGCCGCCTGGCGTGCGAAGTACACGGGCATCGCCTCGCCGACCACGAGTCGCTACCACTGCATCGTGTGGAGCGACTGGTCCTCGCAGCCCAAGGCGGAGCTCGCCAACGGCATCCGGCTGGACACGAACTACTACTACTGGCCCGGCACGTGGGTGCAGGACCGGCCGGGCTTCATGACCGGCTCCGGCATCCCGCAGCGCCTCACCGACACCGACGGGTCGCTCATCGACGTCTACCAGGCACACACCTTCATGACCGACGAGTCGCAGCAGAGCTACCCGGCCACACCCAACGCCCTGCTCGACCGGGCGCTCGGCCCGCTCGGCTACTACGGCGCATTCACGGCCAACGTGCACACGGACTACTCCACGACCTACGAGGACAGCCAGCTGCTCGCCTCCGCCCAGGCCCACGGCGTGCCGGTCATCACGGCGCGCCAGCTGCTCACCTGGACCGACGGTCGCAACGGCTCGTCGTTCGGCAACCTCGCCTGGTCCGGCGGCAACCTGACCTTCACCATCGCCGTCGGGACCGGGGCTTCCCGGTTGACCGCGATGCTGCCGACGACCGGACCCGGTGGCCTCCAGATCGCCACCCTGTCGCGCGGCGGCACGTCCGTCGCCTTCACGAAGATGACGGTCAAGGGTCAGGAGTACGCCGTGTTCCCGGCCTCCGCGGGCTCGTGGACGGCGACCTACACGACGACCGGCTCCCTGACGGCGGGCCCCGCCCGGGTCACCGCCACGCGCGAGACCGGGGCGACCGTTGCCTGGTCGACAACTCGGGCCGCGACCTCCACCGTGCTGGTCGGCGCGGGCGCCGGCTCGCTCTCACCGGTGGAGCGGGCCGACCGCACCACCCAGCACCGGGTCGTCCTCTCCGGGCTGCGACCCGGGGCCACCTACCGCTACCGCGTGGTCTCGCGGCTGCCCAACGGCACGACCCGCGCCTGGCCCGCCTACGGCCGGCCCGCCGCGACGTTCCGCACCAGGGCCGTGGACACGCTCGCACCCACCATCAGCAGGCTGCGCACGATCTCCCTGCCCGACGGCACGGCCCGGGTCAGCTGGCAGACCTCCGAGCCGTCGGACTCGCTGGTCAGCTTCGGGCAGACCGCGCTCCCGCTGCTGGGAGCCGAGACCCGGCGCGACGGCGAGCTGGTGCGGCGGCACACGGTCGTGCTGACCGGCCTCGACCCGAGCGCGGCGTACTGGCTGTCGGCGGAGTCGGCCGACGCCGCCGGGAACAGCGCCTCCACCTCGGTGGTCGCGCTGGACACCGGCAAGGCCGGGGTCGCGCTGCAGTCGAGCCAGTTCCTCACCGGGACGCTCAGCGGCGACCTGCGGCTCGGCGACGGCGGGTTCGGCGCGCTGACCCTGCCGGGCGGCGGGCGCGGCACGTTCGAGTCCACCACCCAGGACTCGCGGCTGAAGGGCGACTGGCGCCAGGCGCTCGTCGAGGACTCCGGCGCCACCGGGGCGCGCACCGTCGTGGCCGTTCGCACCGGCAGCTCACCGGAGCCCAACGGCTCGTGGACCGGCTGGCGGACCGTCGCGACCGACGGCTCGACCTTCCGCTCCCCCGGCCGCTACCTGCAGTTCCGGGTCACGATGGTCGCGCCGACGGGCACGGCGTACTCCGTCACCGCCGTCGGCTTCACCCACGACGGCACCCCGCCGGAGGTGGTCGGCGAGGGCGACTAGGCCGACCGAGAGGGGGTCACTCCCACTCGATGGTGCCCGGCGGCTTGGAGGTGACGTCGACAGTGACGCGGTTGATCTCGGCGACCTCGTTGGTGATCCGCGTGGAGATCCGCTCCATCACCTCGTAGGGCAGGCGGGCCCAGTCGGCGGTCATGGCGTCCTCGGAGGTGACGGGCCGCAGCACGACCGGGTGGCCGTAGGTGCGGCCGTCACCCTGCACGCCGACGGAGCGTACGTCGGCCAGCAGCACCACCGGCATCTGCCAGATGTCGCGGTCCAGGCCGGCACGCGTGAGCTCCTCGCGGGCGATCGCGTCGGCCTCGCGCAGGATGTCGAGCCGGTCGCGGGTGACCTCGCCGATGATCCGG
Source organism: Nocardioides ginsengisegetis (assembly GCF_014138045.1). Taxonomy (NCBI): domain Bacteria; kingdom Bacillati; phylum Actinomycetota; class Actinomycetes; order Propionibacteriales; family Nocardioidaceae; genus Nocardioides; species Nocardioides ginsengisegetis. The sequence continues at coordinate 475,047 of NZ_JACGXA010000001.1, read as the reverse complement.
ATGCCCAGGCCGGGGCCGGGGAACGGCTGGCGGTGCACGATCTCGGCGGGCAGGCCGAGCTGCTCCCCGACGAGACGGACCTCGTCCTTGAAGAGCGTGCGCAGCGGCTCGACGAGCTCGAACTCGAGGTCCTCGGGCAGGCCGCCGACGTTGTGGTGGGACTTGATGTTGGAGGTGCCGGCGCCGCCGCCCGACTCGACCACGTCGGGGTAGAGGGTGCCCTGCACGAGGAACGCGACCTTCTCGCCCTCCTGCGCCGCGGCGCCCAGCACCTCGGCCTCGGCGGCCTCGAAGACGCGGATGAACTCGCGGCCGATGACCTTCCGCTTCTCCTCCGGGTCGGTCACGCCGGCCAGCGCCGTGAGGAAGCGGTCGGAGCACTCCACGACGTGGAGCTTCACACCGGTCGCGGCGACGAAGTCGCGCTCGACCTGCTCGGCCTCGCCCTTGCGGAGCAGGCCGTGGTCGACGAAGACGCAGTCGAGCCGGTCGCCGATCGCGCGCTGGACGACCGCCGCGGCGACCGCGGAGTCGACGCCGCCGGACAGTCCGCAGATGGCCCGGCCCTCGGTGCCGATCTGCTCGCGGATCCGCTCGATCTGCTCCTCGACGATGTTGACCATCGTCCAGGTCTGGCGGCAGCCGGCGATCCGGTGCAGGAAGTGCTCGAGGACCTGCTGGCCGTGCTGGGTGTGCATGACCTCGGGGTGCCACTGCACGCCGGCCAGTCCGGCCGCGACGTTCTCGAACGCCGCCACCGGGGTGACCGTGGTCGAGGCCAGGACCGTGAAGCCCTCGGGGGCCGCGCTGACCGAGTCGCCGTGGGACATCCACACGGTGTGCTCGGCGGGGATGTCGGCCAGGAGCGTGCCGGGCTCGGAGACGGCGACCGGGGTGCGGCCGTACTCGCGCGCGCCGGTGTGGGAGACCTCGCCGCCCAGGCCGCGGGCCATCAGCTGGAAGCCGTAGCACATGCCGAACACCGGGGTGCCGCTCGTGAAGATCGAGGGGTCGATCGACGGGGCGCCCTCGGCGTACACGCTCGAGGGTCCGCCCGACAGGATGATCGCCTTCGGGCGGCGGGCCAGCATCTCCTCGACGGGCATCGTGTGCGGCACGATCTCGGAGTAGACGCGGGCCTCGCGGACGCGGCGGGCGATCAGCTGGGCGTACTGCGCCCCGAAGTCCACCACGAGGACGAGGTCATGGTCGGGGAGGTCCGTCATGGGCCGACTCTATCGGCGCGGGTGGCTCCGCCTCGAACCGCGCCCGGCGTGATCCGTGCCGCTCCGACCCCACCGATTGGTTTCGAGACGGCCTGGACAGCCCGTCGCTGCGCTCCGGCCTGTCCGGGCCTCCTCAACCTCCCGCCCTGGTCCATGCCTGTGCGCTGGCGCGCTCAGGCAAGGGGGCGTGAAAACTAATCAGGGCCCGACCGGGGAGGGAGGGTGGTCGGGCCCTGATCGTCCACGCATCTGATGGACAGTGCCTGGACCTGGGAACCCGGCCTACTGGGAGGGAGCATGACTGCCGGGTTCGCAGGCTCAACGAGCCGTCCGGACGGGGGTTACGGGATGTTCTAGACAGGTTTTCGGTGACGGGTGTGAGTCAGCCGACAGGCACGAGCGGGTCGCGCGAGGACTGGACCATCAGCACGATGAAGCAGACGAAGACGGTCAGCCCCGCGAGCACGAGCAGGACGACGGCCGGGGTCGATCCGGGGCCTGCCGTCCACGCGACCAGCGGCACCAGGACCGTCAGCGCCACGTCGGCCCAGCGGATGGTCTGCGCCCCCGAAGCCCGGTGCGGGACGAGGGCGATCAGGGCCGTGCACACCGCGAAGACGAAGCCGGTCGAGGCGACGTACGACGCCACCGAGAGCACCGCACCACTGACCCCGACCCACGACGGGAGCGAGACGAGGAGCGCGAGCCCGGCGGCCCCGGCCGCCCACCGGAACCCGGCGTGGCGGGAGGCGAGACGCAGGGCCGCCATCAGCGCCAGCGCCCACCCGATCGGGTCCGGCACCAGGTCGAGCCCGTTGATGTTGAAATCGATCGCGACCAGCCCCATGCCCCAGGCGGCCATGAGCAGCGGTCGCAGCGGGCGTGCGTCAGTCGTGTCCCCCATGGGGCGGGATCATGCCACGCGGACCCCTCAGCTGACCCCGACGATCGGCAGCCGCAGCGCGCCGGGCGCGCTCTCCGGCACCGCCGGGCGCGCGGGCGCCACCGGCTCGATCCGGACGTACGTCGCTCCCAGCTCCGGACGCTGGTCGGCGTCACCCTTGTTGGGCCAGAACGACATCGCCCGCTCGGCCTGCGCGGTGATCGTCAGCGACGGGTTGACCCCGAGGTTGGCGGTGATCGCCGACCCGTCGGCCACGTGCAGGCCGGGGTGTCCGTAGACGCGCTGGTAGGGGTCGATCACGCCCGTCTCGGCCGAGTCGCCGATGGCGCAGCCGCCGATGAAGTGGGCTGTCAGCGGCATGTTGAAGGGCTCGCCGATGTTGCCGCCGGCGGTGCCGCCGAAGACACCGGCCATCCGGCGTACGGCGTCGTTGCCGGCGGGGATCCACGTCGGGTTGGGGGCGCCGTGCCCCTGCTTGGACGTCATCCGCCAGCGGCCGGTGAGCGGGTTCTTCTTGGGGTACGTCGTGATCGAGTTGTCCAGGCTCTGCATGACCAGCGCGATGACGGTCCGCTCGGACCAGTGCTTGAGGTCGTAGAGGTCGCGGACGTTGCCGCGTTGGGTCCACAGCTCGCGCAGCCAGGTCTTCCAGCGAGGCCGGTCGCCGTCGCCGTCGGTGAGCACGGTCTGCATCATCGCCATCGTGTTGTGGCCCTTGCCGTAGCGCACGGGCTCGATGTGGGTGTGCTCGTCGGGGTGGAAGCTCGAGGTGATCGCGACGCCCTGGGTGTAGTCCGTGGTGTCGGACTTGGGCGCGATCGCCCCCAGGATCGACTCGGAGTTGGTGCGGGTCAGGTGGCCGAGGCGGTCCGAGAGGCCGGGCAGGTCCCCGTCGGCCTTCATGGCGTGCAGGAGCTTCTGGGTGCCGAGCGAGGCGGCGGCCATCACGACGTGCTGGGCGGTGAGGACCCGGGTGTTCTTGGCGGTGGCGCGCCGGGCCTTGGTCCAGCGGACGTGGACGTCGTAGCCGCCCCCGGACGACTCGGCCCGCGGCACGAGCCGGGTGACCGTGGTCATCGGCAGGACCCGGGCGCCGTTCTTCTCGGCGAGGTAGAGGTAGTTCTTGACCAGGGTGTTCTTGGCGTTGTGCCGGCAGCCCGACATGCACTCGCCGCAGTTGAGGCAGGTGTTGCGGGCCGGGCCCTCGCCCCCGAAGAACGGGTCCTCGACCTTCTCCCCCGGCGCCTGGCCGGGACCGCCGAAGAACACGCCGACGGGGGTCGGGTGGAAGGTCTCCCCCACGCCCATGTCGTCGGCGACCTGCTTCATCACCTTGTCGGCGTTGGTGTGGACGGGGTTCTCGACGACGCCGAGCATCCGCTTGGCCTGGTCGTAGAACGGGGCGAGCTCGGAGCGCCAGTCGGTGATGTGGGCCCACTGGCGGTCGGTGTAGAACGCCGGGAGCGGCTCGTAGAGCGTGTTGGCGTAGACCAGCGAGCCGCCACCGACACCCGCGCCGGCCACGATCATCGTGTCGCGGACCGCGTCGATGCGCTGGATGCCGTAGCAGCCGATCGCGGGCGCCCACAGGTAGCTCTTGAGGTCGGTGGTGCCGGTGGAGAAGTCCTTGTCCTCGAACCGCGCGCCGGCCTCGAGCACGGCCACCCGGTAGCCCTTCTCGGTGAGCCGCAGCGCGGTCACGGACCCGCCGAAGCCGGACCCGATGACGATGACGTCGTAGTCGAACTCGGTCTCGCTCATGCTCGTCCCAGCTTCTTCATCAGGCGGAGGTTGGCGGTCATCACCTTCGCGTAGGTCTCGTCGGACATGCCCAGCATCGGGGCGAAGCGGACCAGCCGCTGGGTGGCGACCGACTGCGACTCGGTGTAGCGCAGGATCCCCTCGCTGCCCTGGCGGCGGCCCATGCCGGACTCGCGCATGCCGCCCATCGGGCTGTCGATGCTGGCGAAGGTCGCGCCGAAGGCCTCGTTGATGTTGACCGTGCCGCACTTGATCTCACGGGCGATCGCCCGGGCCCGGGCGCCGTCCTGGCTGTAGATCGAGGCGTTCAGGCCGTAGGACCCCTCGTTGGCGCGGGCGACCGCGTCGGCCTCGTCGTGGAAGCGGTAGAGCGCGATGACCGGCCCGAACGTCTCGTGGCCGAAGCAGGTCATGTCGGGGGTGACGCCCTCGAGGATCGTCGGCTCGTAGAAGAACGGCCCGAGGTCGGGTCGGGCCCGACCGCCGGCGAGCACCCGCGCGCCCTTGGCGACGGCGTCGTCGACGTGGGCGACCACCGTGTCGAGCTGGTCCTGGGAGATCAGCGACCCCATGTCGTTGCCCCAGTCGAGCGTCGCGCCGAGCGTCATCGCCTGCGTGCGCGCGACGAACCGCTCGACGAACCGGTCGTAGACCTGGTCGGCGACGAACATCCGCTCCACCGAGACGCACAGCTGGCCGGCGTTGGAGAAGCTCGCCCGGACGGCGCCCTCGGCGGCCTTCTCCAGGTCTGCGTCGCGGAGCACGAGGAGGGGGTTCTTGCCGCCGAGTTCGAGCGAGCAGCCGATCAGCCGGTCGGCGCAGCCCTTCGCCACGATCTTGCCGGTGGCCGTGGAGCCGGTGAAGCAGACGTAGTCGGCGCGCCCGATGATCGACGTACCGACCTTGGAGCCGGGTCCGGCGACGACCTGCCAGAGGTCCTTCGGGAAGCCCGCCTGCTCGAGCAGCTCGGCGGCCAGCAGCGCGGACAGCATCGTCTGCGCATCGGGCTTGGCGACCACGGCGTTGCCGGCGAGCAGGGCCGGGAGGCCGTCGCACAGCGCCATCGTGAAGGGGTAGTTCCACGGCGAGATGATGCCGACGACGCCCTTCGGGATCCGGTTGAGCTCGACCCTGGTCAGGCCGGGGACCACGCCGAGCTTGCGCTGGGTGTCGAGGTGGTCGTGGGCCGTGCGCGCGTAGTAGCGGGCGGTCAGCGCGATGTGCAGCGGCTCGTCGAAGGCGTGCTTGCGGGCCTTGCCGGACTCCCACACGATCAGGTCGATGATCTCGTCCTGGCGGTCGAGCACGAGGTCGTGCAGCCGCATCAGGATCGCGCTGCGCCGGTCGATCGGGGTCCGCGCCCAGGCCTCCTGCGCACGCCGGGCCCGGCGGAACGCCTCCTCGACGTCGGCGTCGCTGGACTGCGGGATGTGCGCCAGCGGGGCGCCATTGAGCGGCGAGCGCACCTCCACCGTCTCGCCCGTGGTGGACAGCACCCGGCTGGTCAGGGCCGCGGTGCGCGCGGGCTCCAGCGCGTACGACGCCGTCGGGTCGTGCTCGGGGTCGTGCGGGCCCTCGACGAGGGGGCCGGAGGAGGGGGTGGGGTCATTCATGTACCGAGAGTATGTGACCCGGGTCTCGCTCACTACCCTCCGGTAGCCAACTGAGACGATTGACACATGGGCTTGATCTGTCAAGCAAACCCGGTGGGCTACACGATGTCCGGCGCCTGCACCCGCGCCTCGTCGGCCTCCCGGTCGGTGCGCTGCTCCTGGGAGACCCGCTCGGCCTCGACCCGCCGCAGGTAGTGGTCGACCTCCTCGGCGGTGCGCTCCTCCGACCAGCCCAGCACCTCGGCCATCAGCCGGGCGGCCGGCGCGGCCGCCTTCACTCCGCGGTCGAAGGTCTCGATCGAGATCCGGGTCCGGCGGGTCAGCACGTCGTCGAGGTGGCGGGCCGCCTCGTGGGTGACGGCGTAGACGACCTCGGCCGCGAGGTAGTCCTCGGCGCCCTCGAGCGGCAGGCCCAGCACGCGGCGGGACGCGATCAGGTCGAGGACGTCGTCGACCATCCCGCCGAACCGGCCGAGCAGGTGGTCGATCCTGGCCACGTGCAGCCCGGACCGCCGGGCGAGCAGGACCCGCTGGTTGGACCGGGTCTCGAAGTCATCGGCCCCGACCAGCGGCACCCGGTCGGTGATCGAGTCACGCACGGTGATGTTCACCGTGGTCCGCAGGGAGTGTCCCGCCGCGTCGATCGCGTCCCGGGCCATCACGCGGTAGGTGGTGAGCTTGCCGCCGGCGATCATCACCAGCCCCGGGACCGGGGTGACGACGGTGTGCTCCCGCGAGATCTTGGAGGTCGGCTCGGACTCGCCGGTGAGCAACGGGCGGAGGCCGGCGTACACGCCCTCGACGTCGTCGTGGTCGAGGGGCTCGCGCAGGATCGTGTTGACGTGGGCGAGCACGTAGTCGATGTCGGTGCGGCTGGCCGCCGGGTGGGCCTTGTCGAGGTCCCACGGGGTGTCGGTGGTGCCGATGATCCAGTGCCGGCCCCACGGGATCACGAACAGCACCGACGTCTCGGTCCGGGTGATGAAGCCGGCGTCGGAGCGGATCCGGTCGCGCGGCACCACGAGGTGGATGCCCTTGGAGGCCTGCACGTGCAGGGCGCCCCGGCCGCCGACCATCTCCTGGATCTCGTCGGTCCACACGCCCGCAGCGTTGACCACCACGCGGGCCCGCACCTCGAGCTCGCGCCCGGACTCCAGGTCCACGGCGCGTACGCCGACCACGCGCTCCCCCTCGCGCAGGAAGCCCGTGACCTTGACCCGGGTCGCCACGTGGGCGCCGTGCTTCGCTGCGGTCCGGGCGATGGTCACGACCAGGCGGGCGTCGTCGACCTGGCAGTCGTAGTAGCGGATCGCCCCTGTGAGCTTGTCGGCCTTGAAGTCGGGAGCGATCCGGGCGACCTGCTTGCGGAAGAGGTGGCGGTGGCGCGGCAACCCCATCTCGTACTTGCCGAGCATCGCCATCGCGTCGTACAGCGCGAGGCCGGCGCCGACGTAGGGGCGCTCCCAGCCCTTGTGGGTCAACGGGTAGAGGAACGACACCGGCCGGACCAGGTGCGGCGCGAGCCGGGTGTAGAGCAGGCCGCGCTCCTGGAGGGCCTCGCGGACCAGCCCGAAGTCGAGCATCTCGAGGTAGCGCAGGCCGCCGTGGATCAGCTTGCTGCTTCGCGAGGAGGTGCCGCTGGCGAGGTCGCGCTGCTCGAGCAGGCCGGTGTTGAGGCCGCGGGTGACCGCGTCGAGGGCGGTGCCGGCGCCGACCACTCCCCCGCCCACGACCAGCACGTCGAGCTCCGTCTCGCCCCCGGTGCCGGTCATCGTGGCGATGGCCGCGTCGCGGGACTCGGGGCTCAGTGCGCTCGAGTGCGTCATGCCGCCAGTCTCGCAGGCCGGCGTGGCGGGGAGGTGTCGTGCGGGCCGCGGGTGCACGTGATCGTTCAATTGCTGGGAAAAGCACCTGTTCGCGGCCGAACCAGGTGCCAAACCGTTCAATTGCGCGATCACGACCGGCACCCGCGCACACTGGACGCATGATGACCCGCGAGCTCGCGCTGGCCCTCAGGGACGCCGGCGTGGAGTGGGCGCCCGCGAAGGGTGACCGCTTCGTCGTCTTCGACCGCGACTTCGACACCGACGTCTTCGTTGTCAGCGACATGGTCATCGAGGTGCTCGACGTCCCGCAGGGCCGGCAGGTGCTCGCCTTCAACGGCACGACCGAGTGGGCGCTGGACAGCTTCGAGGCCGAGGTCGCGGTCTGGGTGCCGCGCGAGGACCAGTTGCGCGACCTGCTGGGCGAGGCGTTCGTGTCGCTCGAGAGGCTCGACGGTGCGGCCGACGGCTTCGCCGTGACCGTACGCCGCGGTGCCGGCCTCGAGCGCCACGTCGACGTCGACGCGGAGTCGGCGTACGCCCGAGCGGTGCTGGCCGTGCTCGACGGCTCAGCGCGGTAGCCGGTCGGCCCGCTCCTCGACGAGCGCCGCCGGCGCGGTCAGCCGCCACGCCTCGAAGGTGAGCTCGGCCAGCTCGTCGCGCTCGACCCCCTCGAGGTGGACCACGACCCACCCGAAGCCGGCGGTGGTGAACTGCACCTCGAACGTCTCGGGCCGCTCGGCCACCAGCGCCAGCTGCTCGGCGATCGTCTGCTTGAGGCCGATGGTCCGGGTCGGCTCCCAGACGTAGCCGAAGGTCCTGCTCCCGATGCCCAGCCGCCAGTAGCGGCCGTTGTCCTCGCGCGTCGCCCCGGGCAGCTGGTCGAGCAGGGCGAAGGCGTCCTGGAGGGTGCACCCGGTCACCGGGCCATCCTCGCACCGGCTCCGGGAATCCGGTTGCCGCGGCTGCCACCATGGGCCGCATGGCGCTGCCCACCCCCACCCTGCAGACCGACCGCCTCCGGCTGCGTCCCTTCGAGGACGGCGACGCGGGCGACCTGTGGGCGCTGCACAGCGACGCCCACGTGCTGCGCTACTGGGACTCCCCGCCGTGGACCGAGCCCGCCCGGGCCGAGAGGTTTCTCGCAGCGTGCCGGCAGATGGCGGACGACGATGCCGGGGCGCGGCTGGCCGTGGAGCGCGTCGCCGACGGGGTGTTCCTCGGGTGGTGCAGCCTCAACCGCTGGAACCCCGACCACCGCAGCGCGTCGCTCGGCTACTGCTACGGCGAGGCCGCGTGGGGCCATGGCTACGCGACGGAGGCCGCGGGCGCCCTGCTCGACTGGGCCTTCGCGACGCTCGACCTCAACCGCGTCCAGGCCGAGACCGACACCCGCAACCTCGGCTCGGCGCGGGTGCTGGAGAAGCTCGGGTTCCTGCGCGAGGGCACCCTCCGCGAGGACTGCGTCGTCGACGGCGACGTCTCCGACTCGTGGGTCCACGGGCTGCTGCGCCGGGAGTGGCGGGCTTCCTGATCCGGAAACTCGGGCGACAAGCCACCCCACTTTCCGGACAATTGCACCCGATGTTCACCGCACTCCTCCGCCACGCGCGCCCGCCGTCCCCGCTCGCCGGGCGACTCTCCGCCCAGTCCCTCCTCTTCGCCCTCGGCGAGGGCACGTTCATGACCGGATCGGCGGTGTTCTTCACCCAGATCGTCGGGCTGAGCGCCGCCCAGGTCGGCCTCGGCCTCACCATCGCCGGCATCGCCTCGTTCCTCGCGGCCCTGCCGATGGGCAAGCTCGTCGACCGGTTCGGGCCCAAGAAGATGTGGGCCGTCAGCGCCACCGGCCAGGCGGCGATGTTCTCGGTGTGGCCCTTCATCCACGACTTCCACGGGTACGTCGCGATGGCGGTCGGCATGGAGGTCATCGGCGCCCTGGGCGGGGCCGCGTTCGGCACCTACACGATCGACGTGCTGCCGCCCGACGAGCGGGTGAAGTCGCGGGCCTACATGTACTCCGCGCTCAACGTGGGCTTCACCTTCGGATCGACGGTCGGCGGCGTCGCGCTGGCCTTCCACTCCAACAACGTGCTGCACATGCTGCCGTGGTTCACCACCCTCGCGTTCCTGGTGAACGCCCTCGCGATCACCCGGCTGCCGCGGGCCACGCACGACGACCGCACCGCCGACGAGCGCAAGGTGAAGGTCCCCGGGCCGGGGCCGCTGCGCAACCCCGGCTGGCTGCTGACGGAGTTCTTCACCGGGGTCTTCTGGACCAACCAGGTGCTGCTCAACGTCGTCATCCCGCTGTGGCTCGTGCAGGAGACCGATGCCCCACGCGTGCTGCTGGCCTTCCTCTTCGGCACCAACACGGTGATGTGCATCTTCCTGCCGATGGCGGCCGCCCGCGGGGTCAAGGACCTGCGAACCGCGCTCAAGGCCGTGCGGATCTCCTCGTCCTTCTTCGTGCTGTCCTGCCTGATCACGCTGGCCACCCACGACACCGTCGGCCTGCTCACGATCGCCCTGGTCTGGCTGGGTCACGTGACCGTGACCGGTGCCGAGCTCTACCTCTCGGCGGCCAGCTGGACGTTCGAGGCCGAGCTGATGGACCCGCGCCAGCGCGGCGCCTACCAGGGTGCGGCCGGTCTGAGCGCCACCCTCGGCAAGGTGTGGGCGCCCGCCGTCTACACGTTCCTCGCGATCAACTGGGGCGCCGCCGGATGGCTGGTCATCGCCGGGGTCATCGCGCTGGCCACGATCGGGGTGCACCCCTCGACCCGCATGGCGCGACGCTTCCTCGAGAAGCACGTCCCCGCCGACGTGCTGGCCGACGCCCGTGCGTCGTCGCCGGAGGCCGAGGAGGGGCTGGCCGTCGGGCCGCCGTCGCTCATCGACACCGACGCGCCGGTCCCGGACCACGAGCCCGACCCGGTCCACTGACCGGCAGGCGTCAGGAGCCGGGGATCAGCCGGCTGACGCCGACCAGCACGCGGAAGGCCGCGCGCTGGAGCGGCACGGGCGGGCCGGCGAGGTAGAGGTCGTGGGCCAGCCCCAGCCGAGCGCTGGTCGTCAGCGGGGGCATGCCCTTGGCGTTCATCCGGCCCTCGCGGGCCAGGCGGAAGAAGTCGTCGAAGAACTGCTCGATGCCGGCGCCGGGCGTGAAGGTCAGCCGGACCCGCGCCCCGGCACCGCCGTACGGCGCCCACGAGTGCGGCGACCCGGGAGGCACGACGACGCTCTCCCCCGGCCCGCTGACCGTCTCGACGCCCGCGCAGCGCAGCAGGATGCGGCCCTCGACGACCTCGAACTTCTCCTCCTGCGAGCGGTGGATGTGCTCCGCGGCCAGGAACGCGGCCGGGCTCAGCTCGAGGTCCATCTCGGCGAGTGCGCCGCCGGTCTGCTCGCTCGTGCGCACGAAGGTGATGCGCTCGCCGGACACCGGATTCTCGATCGCGTCGCCCGCCCTCACCATCCGGCGAAAGTAGCAGCGCGTCGGGGCCTGACTGTCGATCGCGGAAACCCCGGGGTCAGCTGCCGAACCAGTCCCGGAGCACCCGCACGATCGGCCAGGCGCCGTCGGTCCAGTTGGAGATGACCGTCCAGGTCACCGACGACGCGGGGTCGTGCAGGCTCGCGAACGACACGCCCGCGTCGTACCCCTCGAGCCAGACCTGGTCGCCCGTCGCGTGCAGGTGGAAGCCGAGGCCGTAGCGCCGGTGGTCGCGCGAGCTCACGTAGGACAGGTCCGGCCAGTGGCTGCGCGGTCGCACCATCTCGGCGAGGGTTTGCGGAGAGACGATCCGGCCGGCGACGAGGGCCGTCCAGAAGCCGCGGAGGTCGGTGACCGTCGAGTAGATGCCGCCGTCGCCGCTCCCGCGCACCGGCAGGTGGAGCCCGTTGGTGCGCAGGCCGTCGACCGAGAGGTAGCCCCGGGCGGCGCGTCCGGGCAGCTCGTCGGAGCGGAGGAACGCGGTGTCCACCATGCCCGCGGGCTCGCAGACGAGGGTCCGCACCAGGTCGGGGAACTCAACGCCCGACGCCCTCTCGGCGAGCAGCGCGAGCAGGACGTAGCCCGCGTCGTTGTAGGCGAACCGCGCGCCTGCCGGGAACACGGTCGGGTGCCCCTCCAGCACCGCGACGTACTGCTCGGTCGTCGCGAGCTCGTGCACCGGCACCGGCATGAGGTGGTCGCTGAGGTCGGCGCCGTCCTCGTCGAGGTAGTCGCCGATCCCGGACCGGTGCGCCAGCAGGTGCTCGACCGTCACGTCGTCGGCCACCAGCGGCAGGTCGTCGCCGAGCAGCGAGCGGGCGGTGGTGTCGAGCCCGAGCGTCCCGCGCTCGACCAGGCTCATCACCACCAGCGCCGTCAGGCCCTTGGTGCCGCTGGCGATCCCGAACTGGGTGTCCACCGTGTTGCGCACCCCGTGGGCGCGGTCCGCGAATCCGTACGCCGCGCAGAGCTCCGTCTCGTGCGCGCGGTCCACGCGGACCACCCCGGAGAACCAGCCGTCCTCCGCCGCCCTGTCCACCTCGTCGTGGAGCGACTGCATGGCGTTGACGTTACCCACAGGGCAGGCGGCGCCTCAGGCGTGATGGCCCCGCTGGCGGTTGCGGAAGGCCACGATCGCGACCAGGGCGATCCCCACCGTGATCGTGGCGATCCAGAAACCGGGCGCACCGACGTCGGCGATGAGCAGGAAGGCGCCCGCGAGCATCAGGACGACGGCGATTAATGTCAGTGTCTCGTTCACGGCGAACACCTCCGGAGGACTTCGTTCCTACCCCTTCAGGTTGCGGGGCGGCGTCGCTGGTGACCAGATGCTTTGGTCCCGGAACCGCGAACACCGCCACGATCCGTGACTAGGTTCGCGGGATGGATGACGGGACCCAGCCGGACGAGAAGCAGATGCGCGCGTCCTTCCCGGCCGTCTGAGGCCCGGCGGCCCGGCCCGATCGGCAGGATCGTGGAGTCTGCGGCGTACCGGGTGCGCCGCAGACTCCACGATGACGGCACCTCAGCCGATGCGCTCGGCCAGCGACACGATGATGCCCTCGGGGCCGCGGACGTAGGCCATCCGCCAGGTGTTCTCGTACTCACCGATGCCGCCGACCAGGCCGTAGCCGTCGGCGGCCAGTTTCTCGACGGTCGCGGGGAGGTCGTCGACCTCGAACGAGACGTTGCGGATGCCCAGCTCGGTGGCCATGGCGTCGGGCGAGCCGGGCTGGTGGTCGGGACGGACGAAGGTGGCGAGCTCGATCCAGGTCCCGCCGCCGGGCGCCTGCAGCCCGACGATCTCGGTCCGTGAATCCGGGATGCCGCACACCGTGTCGAGGAACTCGCCCTCGACGAACATCCTCCCGGTGACCTCGAGCCCCAGCCCGACGAAGAACTCCGTCACCAGGTCGAGGTCGGCGACGGTGATGCCGACGTGGTCGAAGCGCTTGATGACTCCCATGGGCCCCATCCTCGGTGCGAGGCTGCGCAGATGAGCGCATCGACACAGGCCTCGATCACGTGGGCGCAGGCGCTGGCCTGGCGGCTGGAGCGGCACCTGCTGGATCCCGTCGGCGACGGGTCCGTCGCCGACGTCGTACGTCGTCTCGGTGCGGTGCTCTCGATGGACGACGCGCTGGCCGAGCTGGCGGTCCGCACCCGCCAGAAGGAGTCGGAGCCGGGCGAGTTGGCGGCGGCCCTCGTCAGTGGGGAGGTGATCCAGGCCTTCTCGTTCCGCGGGTCGATGCACTACCTCTCCCCCGAGGACGGCGGCCTCTACCTCGCCCTGCGGTCGGCCGGCCGGCAGTGGGAGCTGCGGAGCTGGGTGGAGTACTACCGCCTCGGCCCCGCCGACTGGCCCGACTTCCGCGCCGCCGTGCGCGCGGCGCTGGACGACGGGCCGCTGACCGTCCCCGAGCTCGGCCAGGTGCTGGCGACGAACCCGGCGTACGCGCACCTGGCGCCGGTGTTCGAGGAGGGCGCGGGCACCCTGGTCAAGCCGCTGTGCTGGCAGGGGGACGTGAGCCTGGGCCCCCGCCGCGACGGGCAGCGCACGCTCCAGCGCCTCGACGCCAACCCGCGCTGGCAGGGCGTCCCCGAGCTCGACGACGCGGGTCCGCGGGCCGTGCTGGCGTACTTCCGGACCTACGGTCCGGCGACGACCGACAACCTCCACCACTGGCTGGGCGAGGGGCTGAGCGCGGGACGCAAGCGCCTCACGACCTGGTTCGCCGGGCTCGGCGACCGGCTGGTCGCGGTCGACGTCGAGGGCACGACGGCGTACGTCGCGCGCGAGGACGTCGACAGCCTGCTGGCCGCGACTCCCTCGGAGGCCGTGCGCTTCCTCCCCGGCCACGACCAGTGGCTGATGGGCCCGGGCACCAAGGACGTGCACGTCACCCCGCCGTCACGACGGGACCTGATGACCCGCAAGGCCAACCCGGTCGTCGTCGGGGGCGTCGTGTGCGGGACGTGGGCACGGACCGGCGACGACCTCACGGTCACCTGGCTCGACGAACGAGCACTCCCCCGCGAGGCCGTCGAGCGGGAGGCCGACCGGCTGGGAGCGATCCTAGGGAGGGAGCTGCAGCTCCGCCTGACGACGTAGGCGCTGCGAGGCTCTGCAAGAAGTGGAGCGGACGCGAGGATTTGAACCTCGACCCCTTCCCTGGAAGGGAAGCGTGCTGCAACTACACCACGTCCGCGTGGGCCAGCCTCTGACGACGCTGACGCGTCCGAAGTATGCCCCACCCGCAGGACCCGCCGAGCGGCGGCCCGGATCAGTGTCGCTTCTGGATCAGTGCGACATAGGCCAACGCCACACCGAGACCGGCGACGATCGGACCGAACGAGTGGGCGGCGCCCGTGCCCGCGAAGGTCCAGATCGCTCCGAGGACGATCATCGCCAGCGCGACCAGTGACCACAGGATCTTGATCGCGACGTTCGAGCTGCCGTAGCGGTCGCCCAGATCTGGCTTGTTCATCGCGGCAACGCTAGCCCAGTCAGCCAGGTCAAGCGCCGTCGACCGCTCGTCGTCAGCGGTCCTCGCCCCAGTTGGCGACGATCACGGCGATCGGTGGGAGCACGGCAGCGACGACCGACATGGCCACGGCTGCCGTGGTCGACCACAGCCGGACCAGGTTCCACGCGAGCACGATCAGCACCAGGCAGGTGCCCATCAGGGTGAAGTACCACCGTCGGCGGCGGCGCAGCCGCTCGCTCTGCGGTCGGCGCACCCCGGCGGCCGTGATGCGTTGGCGTCGTCTCATCGCCTCCACCTTGCCACTCTGGTCGTCAGGAACGCTCGACCCAACGAGCTCGCCATCGGGAGATCGCCCGGACCTGGTTTCGGGGCGTTCGGCGCAGGACACTTGAGGTGGTCGGACGGAGGGAGCTGCGGATCCAGCACTCCGTGTCCGCCTGAGGGCCGCGGCGGACCGACGCGGGTCGCACGATCGGCCCGTCGTGGGCAGTCAGTCAGTTCTTGTTGTGTCCCAGCGATCGCGCATGGAGCACGTCCTTCCAGTACGACTCGCGCTCGAGGACGTGGTCGTCGTCGGTGCGCATCGACCAGTACTCCAGGAGTGCGAACCGCATGTTGGTCCGGTAGTACTCATCGCCCTTCTCCTCGAGCAGTGCCTTCAGCCCGACGTTCCCGCCGTGCAGCGTGGAGGCGTACGTCGCCCACCGTTGCCAGATGCCGGTGTCGCCGTACGCCGAGCCGACGTACCGCTGCCCGGTCTCCCTGTCGTGGATGACGTAGACGCCCTTCATGCTCTCCAACGCGATCCGCCAGTCGGCCCGGGCCTGACTCACCACAGCCTGGAGATCGGCGAGGCTGTGGTTGATCCGATCGTGCCCCGGGAACGGGTCACCGGCGAACGGCTCCTCGAGGATCGACGCCACTGTCATGGTGGGCAGCACGGACTCCATCGTCCGGCGAATGTTCCGACCGGACCTCTTGTGGCGGATCCACAGGCGGCGGACGAACGGGCCCATCAGGTCCTCACGCAGCGCCACGGTGTACGCGCGAGCGTGCGGCGTGGGCCTGCGCTCCAGCACCTCCCAGATCCCACCGAAGAGCCACAGCGTCGCGTCATGCTTGTCCTGGGCCACCGAGAAGATGAACTCGCGATTGAAGTCGTCCTTCACACTCCGCCAGGAGTTCCACCCCTGCCACTCCTCCTGGTTGCTCGCCAGGACGTCGATCGGGTGCTTGACCTGGTTCCAGACGGCGAAGTGCACCTTGTGCTGCTTCGGCTCGAAGCCCTCGGGGAGCAGCGCGGTCAGCGGGATGGCCTCCATGAGGCGACCGTAGCGGGGTGCAGCTCTGCGCCAAGGCTGACGTGGTTCGGGCTGCCGTGGCGGCCGCCCAGATCTGGCTTGTCCATCGCCTCAACGCTGGCGAAGCCAGCGAGGTTCACCCAATCACCTGGCCCCACCTAGGGCTTCCGGATACGGATCCCGATCGATGCCTCGGATCCCCGGAGCCGGCTGAACAGACCGCCGATCGTGCCCATGACCCGATACTTCCGGTTGACGATTCGGCGCACGCGGGGAGTGTCGGCGTGCTCGAGCACCTCCGCCAGGCCGGCGACCAGCGGGGCGCCGTCCTTCACACGGCCGCGCACGTCGCACGGCTGAAGGCTGACCGCTGGGTTGTTGCGGATGCGCTTGACCTTGAATGCCGTCGCGTCGGAGATGAAGTAGAGGTCGTCGCCATCGGGAGCGATCCACACCGGTGTCGAGACCGGCGTGCCGTCCTTGCGAAAGCTCGTGAACGAGACGTACGACGCGCGTCCGACCTCCACCCATGACTGGGGATCCGGGCTCTCGGCCTCCATCAGCTTGTTCCTTGAGCAGCAAGCGCTACTGCAACACGGCCCACGCGATGAGCTTGTCGAGGCGCCGGATGTCGAGCTTCTTGTGAAGCTTGACCTTGATGTGCCCGGCCCGAGTCCACAGCTCGAGCTCGGCATCGCGATCCAGCATGCCGCCGGCGTTCTCTGAGGACCACATGTTGATCGCGCTGTAGGGCAGCGAATAGATCTCCACCTTCTTGCCCGTCATACCTTGTGCGTCGCGGACGATGAGGCGCTTGGTCGTAAAGACGGCGCTGTCACGAAATGTCTTGAAGGCCGCCACCGCCTTTTCGCCCTCGACGAGCAAGTCGTTGACGTCACCGGGGACTGGAATCTCTTCGACCAGCGTCCAAGCCGTGATCGTGCTGACACTCGTGTCCACGTGCAAACAACTCCTCGTGCCCGAGAATGGGATACGAAGAACGTATCCGAACTGAGTGCACCTGTCTTCATGTACTCATCCGTGCAGCGGGTGCGCAGCTCGCCCGCCAACTGCGTGAGGTCTCCACACTGCTGGTGAGGGCTTCGTCAGTCGAGCCCGGCCCAGTCAGCCCTCGGTCAGGCTAGTGGCGGGGAGCCAGTCGGCTCCGAGGAGCTGGGCCAGGTCGACGAGACCGGTGGTGTCGCCGCCCACGGTGTCGGATGCCGCGGCGATCCGCTCCACCATCACCTTGCCGACCTGCTCCTCGACGGTGCCCTCGGCGTACGCGATGTGCCACGGCGAGACCTGGTGGTCGCGGTGGGTGCGGCCGGTCACCTGCCGTCCGGCGATGCCCGAGAAGCGGGCCTGGTGAAAGACACCGACCCGCGGCTCCGTGCTCGCCCGGCGGCCGTCGGCGAGGGTCTCGCCGGCGTGCAGGCTGATCGAGGCGACGGTGGTGAAGACGCAGACCTTCGCCTGCCCGGTCTGGAATCGGAGCCGCTCGGCCTCCGGGTCGAAACGGTCGCGGCCGTAGATCGTGGCGACGTCGATGCCGGAGTCGCGCAGCCGGTCGGCGATCGGGTCGGCGGCGGTCGTGACGAACTCGACCGAGCACGCCACCTGTCGCTCGGCCTCGACCTGCTGGGCGATCCAGGCGACCGTCGAGTCGACGCGGATCAGCCCGGCCTTCTGCCGGAAGCGCAGCAGCGCGGCCCGCCCCTTCGCCACGTTGCGGCCGCGCCGGGCGATGTCCATCTCGCGACAGAACTCTCCCCATTCGGCCTCGTACGCCGTGCGCTCAGCCGGCGTGAGCGCCACGGGCATGCCGGAGATCGGCACCGGCCCCCACGGCGCGGCCCGGTGCAGCATCGCCGGGGGCCGCTCCTCGTCGAGCCAGCCGCGCACGAGCTTGAGGTCCGCGGCGCGCCGTGCCGGATCGGTGGTCCACGTCGCGCCGTACCGTCCCTGCTCCACCCCGACGCCGTGGCGCTCGAGCGCGCTGGCGAACGCCTGCCCGGGCTGCGTCGCCGAGGTCCACTCCTTCATCGACTCGCCCAGCACCTGCGCATAGGCCGGAGCAAGGTACGGCAGCTCAAGCGGCGTGTGCCCGGGCGTCGCGGTGGTCGCGATGACGAACGGCGCCTTGTCGTGCGGCCGCCCGTGTCCCGAGATCCGCGCCCAGAGCTTCCACCGCTTCGTCGTCGTACGACGCAGGGCATGAGCCTCGTCCGCGATGATCACGTCCCACGCGTGGTCCTTGACCTTCTCCAGCCGGTCCCACGTGATCACGACCCACTCCAGGCCGCCATCCCCCAGGGCCGTGATGGTGCGGCACCAGTGGCCGATCGTGATCGCGGCGGGCCGGTCGGCCACGACGAGCACCCGTCGCGCAGCGCGGAGGTCACCCACCGCCGTCGCCCCGAGGACCGCGGCGATCGTCTTGCCCACGCCGGGCTCGTCGGCGAGCAGGAACTGCCGTCCACCCGCCGCGGCGCGCGCCGCGATCGCATCGGCCGCTTCGAACTGGATCCTCCGGGGCTCGAGCGCGTCGGTCGGCTCGGGGCTGGGCGTCGGATCGTCGGGATTGAGGGTGTTCTCGATGAACCGACCGAGCGTGTAGGGCCCTGGAGCGTAGGGCGCGAGGTGCGCGGGCAGGACGCGCCCGACGTAGAGGTGGGTCTTGACGGCAGGGTGCCATGTGGCGCCGTCGACCTGCGTCCCGTAGGGGACGTCGAGCACCCACAGCCGCTCGCCCGGCCCCGCGTACGGCAGCGGCCGCTGTCGCGTCCCGCTCCGGCGCGCTGACGCGCTGCGTCGACGAGCACTGGCTGCGCGACTGGGCATCCCCGGACGCTATCGGGGTATCCGAGTCGAGGAGACCCGGCTCGCCCACGTCCGTTGCGCGGCGAAGGCGCTGATTGATCAGACGGTCGCGGGCGGGGTCTCTGGGGTCGACGGCACGAAGGCCGACGTCTGGTTGACCACCCCGGCGGCCTGCTGGCGCACAGCCCAAGCGTTGTTGAGGGCCTGGGTGCCGCGCTTCATCCGCTTCTTCGCACCGATGAAGGGCCAGCCGTTGAGCAGGAAGCAGAGGATGGGCGACTCGCGGTGGCCAGACCCAGCGGCGGCGAGGGCGTTGTTCATGCGGTCCACCACGCCGTAGTTGGCGAACGGAGAGAAGAACCAGGCAAACATGAACCCAGCGCCACCAGCACCGAGCAGCCGGTTCGTCTCCGCAATCCACTTGGCGCGGGCAATGCCGAGCGTAAAGACGGTGACGAGGGTGCCAGGGAAGTCCTTCAGATGCGTCATGCGGTCGAAGGTAGGGCGAGGCCGAGGCGACTGTCCGACGAACGATGAATGTGTGTATCGCTGTCTAGGCCCGCCGCGTCAGGTCACGAAACGTCCGCTCGTCAGCAGAGTGGTGCTGCTCAATTACGCCGAATGGCGGCGGAATGCTTCGTCTACCGGTGCGGCGGAATGGGGCAGTTCAGCGGGTCCCGATTCGTGCAGCAGACCCTCGGTCCGATCGGTCGGCGTAAGGAGTCGAGCATCGACGAGTGCGCTGCGGGCCTTGGCGTCACATGCGCACCGTTGCGGCGCCGCCTGGCTTCTTCAATCGCGATCGCAGTGTCAGTGGCGCACGTTAGCCTGCGCCCATGCGCCTCCGCCTTCTCGCTTGCCTTGTCGTTGTCGTCTCGCTGTTCGGTGCGTGCGCCAGCAGTAACGACGAGCCCACCTCGCAGTCTCCTGCTGGTAGCGACGGCGGCGAGCAGAACGCGTCGTCGGGTGAAGAAGACGACTCGTCGCCGGCGGTGGAGATCCTGGACTCCGGTTTCGGCCAGTCGGACATCACCGCCGAGGCGATGGTCATCGTGACGACCGACAGCGAAGCAGCACTTGGTGAATCAGTCACCGTGTCGGTCAACTTCCTTGACGCGAAGGGCCAGATCCTCCAGACGGAGGAGCAGATCGAGAGTTTCAACTGGGTCGGGCAGGAGCTCGCGCTCCCGGTCACGCCGTACGACATCAACCCCAAGCAGAAGATCGCCAGCATCGAACCGTCGGTGTCCTTGAGCGACTACGGAATGTCGCAGGAGCCGAAGGCCCCGCTCCCCGTGCTGGACGCGACCGAGGTCAAGAAGGGTGAGTACGGCGGTTACACGGCGTCGTTCGCGTTCACGAACGAGACGGACACCGATCTTCGGAACCTGCGCGTCGGCGTGGTCTGCTATGACGCGAGCCAGAAGATCATCGGCGGCACATCGACCTACCCCGAGCTGGCGCCGGCTGGCAAGACCATCCGGATCGACGCGGACCCGACTGTCTCGGCCAAGCCTGCGACGTGCAAGGCGTTCGTGAACTACGACGTCAGCTGAGCCGCGAGGACCAGTGCGGGTTCGCTACTCCCGGGGTTTCAGGACCCGCAGAGTGAGCGATGTGGTCGCCGGGGTCGCGACACCTGACCCGGGTAGTTGAAGAGCAGCTAGTGGCCGCCAGGTCTGTGGGGCGTGAGCTTCATCCGCGGCCGCAGTGCGGCGAACTGACGCGGTTGCGTCGTGCGCCGCCATCGCCTTACAAGGGCGTCCGAAGGGCCGACCCGCGAGGTCAGCTCGCGACGCCGGAGGCCGAGGCCTCCTCGGCCGCCTCGGCCGCCTCGGAACGAGACGAGGGGACGAACGGTGACCCTCACTCGGGCGTGGTCCCGAGAGCCGGCCAGTGGGTGCGGGCATGGACCAGGGCGGGCCGCTCCAACGTCGAGACGAGCCTCTCGAACACCGCAGTCGCCTGGGGGCCGTGCCAGCTCGATGCCAGGACCTCGGCGGGAAGTCCGGGGTCCATGTAGGGCAGCTTGCGCCACTGGTCCAGCGCCTGGAGGTAGGTGACGAAGGCGGATGCCTGGTCGGGCTGCCTGCGCTCGGCGGCGGCGACGCCCGGTTCGTACGTCGCGACGAACTCGCGATACGCCTCATCGATCGCCGCCAGGTCCCAGCTGCCGTAGAGGAGCGCGGTGAGGTCCTGGGTGCCGTGGTAGGCGCCGACGAAGACGGCGGTGTAGGCCTCCAGGCCGAGCTCGGCGACCGCGCGTTCGGCGGCAGCACGCATCCGGGCGGGCGCGATCCACAGCGCGGTGCCGACGTTGCCGAAGCCGAGCGACGACAGGTGGGCGCGAAGCTGTTGACGCTTTGCCCGCATGGTCTCCGGCACGCCGAAGTGGACGATGCACCAGCCGTCGGCGAGGTCGGCCGGGGTGCGTGCATGCCAGATCACCTCGTCCCCGGCGGCCAGCGTGTCGAGAGCGGCGGTGGTGAGGGCGTAGCCGCGGGCGCCGTCGCGCGCCTCGGACGCCAACCAGCCCTTGCCCTTGAGCCGGTGCACCGCGGTGCGGACGGCAGGCGCGTCGAGCCCGGCCTGGGTGAGCAGCTCGACGGTGCCGGCGATCGGCATCCACGACCCCAGCGGCCGCACCACCGCTCCCAGGAAGGTGATCACGGTGGAGCGGGACTGGCGGTTGGGCTGGGTGGCACTCACGTCCGCACCGTGCCCTCCGGGGTCCAACGGAGGTGCACCCGGTTGTCCTCGCCCTCGCGGAGCAGCTGGAGCCGCGGCGGGATCTTGTCGGTGCGCGAGGTGGGCGGGCGCCGGCGACCCGCGGCCCACATGTCCGGCCAGTCCGCGCCGGGGCCGGCGTACTCCTGCTCGGCGGCGGCGTGCAGCGCCCAGTTCGGGTCGTAGAGGTGAGCGCGTCCCAGCGCGCACAGGTCGGCGCGCCCGGCGAGCAGGATCGAGTTGACATCGTCGTAGCTCGAGATCGCGCCGACCGCGATCACCTTCACCCCGGCGGGGGCTGCGACCCGGTGGCGGATCTTGTCGGCGAACGGGGTCTGGTAGGACCGCCCGAAGGCGGGCTTCTCGTCCTTGCTGACCTGGCCCGTGGAGACGTCGATCGCGGCGGCACCGTGCTCGATGAAGGCGCGCGCGATCTCGATCCCGTCCTCGTCGGTGTTGCCGTCCGGCATCCAGTCGGTCGCCGAGATGCGGACGGTGACCGGCACGTGGCCGGGCACGGCCGCCCGGACGGCGTCGAAGACCTCGAGCGGGAAGCGAAGCCGGTTCTCCAGTGAGCCGCCGTAGTCGTCGGTGCGCTGGTTCGAGACGGGCGAGAGGAACGAGCTCAGCAGGTAGCCGTGCGCGGCGTGCAGCTCGATGAGGTCGAAGCCGGCCTGCACCGCACGCTCCGCCGAGGCGACGAAGTCGGTGAGGACGGCATCGAGATCGGCGCGGGTGGCCTCGCGCGGCACGTGGCAGCCGGCACCGTAGGCGATCGGCGACGGCGCGATGACCTCCCAGTTGCCCTCGTCCAGGGGCTCGTCCATGCCCTCCCACATGAGCTTCGTCGAGCCCTTGCGGCCGGAGTGGCCGAGCTGCATCCCGATGCGCGCGGTCGTTCGCTCGTGGACGAACGCGGCGACCCGGCTCCACGCGTCGCGCTGCGCGTCGTTCCAGATCCCGGGGCAGCCGGGACTGATCCGGCCCTCGGGGGACACACACGTCATCTCCGTCATCACCAGGCCGGCGCCGCCGAGTGCCTTCGAACCGAGGTGCACCAGGTGGAAGTCGTCGGGCATCCCGTCGGTGGCGGAGTACATGTCCATCGGCGAGAGGATGACGCGGTTCTTCAGCTCGAGATCGCCGATGCTCACCGGCTGGAACATCGCCGGTGCTCCGTCCTCGCCGTGCTGGCTGCGCGCGAACTCCGCCTCCATCCGCGCCGCGAAGTCGGCGTCGCGCTCCCGGAGGTTCTCGAAGGTGATCCGTCGGGACCGGGTGAGCAGGTTGAACACGAACTGCGCGGGGGCCTGGTCGGCGTACATCCCGATGTTCTCGAACCACTCCATGGACGCCTGGGCAGCGCGCTGGGTCGACTCCACGACCGGCTTGCGCTCGGTCTGGTAGGCCTCCAGCGCCGCCTCCAGCGTCGGGTGCTCGTGCAGGCAGGCGGCGAGGGCGAGGGAGTCCTCCATGGCGAGCTTGGTGCCGGAGCCGATGGAGAAGTGGGCGGTGTGCGCAGCGTCGCCGAGCAGCACCACGTTGCCGTCGTGCCAGCTCTCGTTGCGCACGGTGTGGAAGTTGAGCCACTTGGAGTTGTTGGTGAGGATCTCGTGGCCCTGCAGCTCGTCGGCGAAGATCGCGGCGATCCGCTCGACGGCGTACTCGTCGGACGTGCCGGGCGGGAAGGTCTCGGACTCCGTGCGGTCGAGTCCTGCGCGACGCCACACGTCCTCGTGCATCTCGACGATGAAGGTCGAGCCCGACTCGGAGAACGGGTAGCCGTGGATCTGCATGGTGCCCCACTCCGTCTGCACGACGTTGAACTGGAACGCCTCGAAGACCAGGTCGGTGCCGAACCAGATGTACTTGTTGTGCCGCCGGTCGAGCGAGGGCCGGAACCGGTCGGCGTACTTGGTGCGGATCTGGGAGTTGAGCCCGTCGGACGCGAGCACCAGGTCGTACGACGACCGCAGCTCGTCGGGGTCGGGAGTCTCGGTGCGGTAGTGGACGGTCACCCCGAGCTCGGCGACCCGCTCCTGGAGGATCTGGAGCAGCTCCTTGCGCGACATCGCCGCGAAGCCCTGGCCGCCGACGGTGAAGGACTGCGTGTCGCCCGCCCTGTCGGTCACGGCGACGTCGATGTCTGTCCACCGCGCGAAGCGCTTCTCCATCCGCTCGTGCACGACTCGATCGGCGCCTTCGATGCTGCCGAGCGTCTCGTCGGAGAACACGACGCCGAAGCCGAAGGTGTCGTCAGGGGCGTTGCGCTCCCACACGGTGATGTCGTGCGCGAAGTCGAGCGTCTTCATCAGCGTCGCGAAGTAGAGGCCTCCGGGTCCGCCACCGGCGATGGCGATCTTCATGCCGACCCCTCCGGTCCCTCGGACTGGGCCATCTGGCGCAGCTTGAAGTGCTGGAGCTTCCCGCTGGTGTTGCGCGGCATCGCGTCGAGGAAGCGCACGTCGCGGGGGTACTTGTAGGGGGCCAGCCGGCCCTTGACGTGGTCCTGGAGCTCGGTGACCTTGCCGGCGTCCCCCTCGACGCCCTCGCGCAGCACGACGAAGGCGCAGACGATCGCCCCGCGCTCCTCGTGGGGGGCCGCGACGACCCCGACCTCGACGACGTCGGGGTGGGTGGCGAGCGCCTCCTCGACCTCCGGGCCACTGATGTTGTAGCCCGATGAGACGATCATGTTGTCGGTGCGCGAACGGTAGAAGTAGTAGCCGTCGGCGTCGCGGACGAAGGTGTCACCGGTGACGTTCCACCCGTTGACGACGTAGCCGCGCTGGCGCTCGTCGTCGAGGTAGCGGCACCCGACCGGACCGATGACGCCGAGCCGGCCCTCCTGTCCGTCGCCGAGCTCGTGGCCATCGAGGTCGAGAATCGCGGCACGGTAGCCGGCGACCGGCCTTCCGGTGGCGCCGGGGCGGATGTCGTCACCGGCGGCCGAGATGAAGATGTGGAGCATCTCGGTGGCGCCGATCCCGTCGATCACCTTCAGGCCGATCTCCTGCTCGATCCGCTCCCACGTCGCCTGTGCCATGTGCTCGCCGGCCGACACCGCGACCCGCAGGCCGCTGAGCTTCTCGATGCGGCCCGAGGCGAGGATCTGCTTGTACGCCGTCGGCGCGGTGGCCAGCGCGGTGACGCCGTGCTCGGCGACCAGGTCGGCGAGCTGTGCCGGCGTGGCCGACTCGGTGAGGAGCGCGCACGCCCCCGCCCGGAGCGTGAAGACCACGAGCATCCCGAGCCCGAAGGTGAAGGCGAGCGGGGCGGTGCAGGCGACGAGGTCGTCGGGCTCGAGCCTGAGCACGGCGCGGCCGAAGGTGTTGTCGATCGAGAGCACGTCGCGGTGGAAGTGCGTCGTGATCTTCGGGACGCCAGTCGTGCCGGAGGTCGGGCCGAAGAGGGCCACGTCGTCGGCGGCCGTGTCGACGGCGTCGAAGTCGCCGGGGTGGCCCTCGAGGCGACGGGTGAGGTCGTCCTCGTCGTCGCCTCCGTAGGCGACGACGACCAGGTCGGGTGCGACGCTGTCGCGCACCGTGTGCACGTCGTCGACGAAGCGGTGGTCGACCAGCGCCAAGGCCGGCCGGGTCTTCTGCACGATGGGAGCCAGCTCGGTCGCGCGGAGCGCGGCCATGGTGGTGACGACGATGCCGCCGGCCTTGAGGACACCCAGCCAGGCGGCGACGGTCCACGGGTTGTTGGGAGAGCGGAGCAGGACGCGGTTCCCGCTGACCAGACCGAGGTCGTCGACCAGCACGTGGGCGATCTGGTTGGTGCGGGTCAGCAGCTGGCTGTAGGTCCAGACCTCTCCGTCGGGCGTGCGCAGGGCCGGCCGATCGGGTCCGTGCCTGGCGATGACCGCATCGAGGAGCTCGGCGCCGGCGTTGAGGCGGTCGGGGTAGTGCAACCAGTCGGTGGTGAACTCCAGCGTCGGCCACTGGTCGGCCGGCGGCAGGTGGTCGCGCGCGAAGGTGTCGGCGTAGCCCGATGGGCCCAGGTTCGGCGCGCTCATCGGCCACTCCCGGCGCGCAGCATGCCCTCCTGGACGACGGTCGCGACGAGGGTGCCGCCGGTGTCGAAGAAGCGGCCGACGGCGGAGCCGCGGCCGTCCTCGACCGACATCGCCTCCTGCGCGTAGAGCAGCCAGTCACCCATCGACACCGGCCGGTGGAACCACATGGCGTGGTCGAGGCTGGCGGTCACGAGCCCCTCGTCGGCCCAGGCGAGTCCGAGGACCCGCAGGGCGGGCTCGAGGATCGTGTAGTCGCAGACGTAGGCGAGGGCGGCCGTGTCGCGCTGGGCCTCGGTGAGCCCCTCGACCGGGCGCAGGGCGTCGTACGGCTTCACCCAGATCGCCTGGTGGGGCGACTGCCCGCCCTCGACGGTGAGGTAGACCGGCCCGGGGACGTGGCGCATGTCGAAGCTGCGCCCGCTCGACCAGTAGGTCTTCGACGCCCCGGTCATCGTGCCGCCGGTGCGGCCCTCGAGGCAGGCGGCCGAGGTCGGCAGCTCGTCCGGGCCCGGCAGGTCGGCGGGGGCGGTCGCCTGGAAGCTGCCGCTCGGCTCGCCGGCGGCGAAGCTCGCCAGGCAGACGTAGACCGGCTTGCCGTTCTGGAAGCCGCGGACCTGGCGGGTGCTGTAGCCGCGGCCGTCGCGCAGCAGCTCGACCTCGTAGCGGACCTCGGCGCCGATGTCGACGGGCCGCATGAAGTAGGAGTGCATCGAGTGCATGGACTTGCCGTCGGTCACGGTGAGCGAGGCGGCGACGAGCGCCTGGGCGACCATGTCGCCGCCGTAGGCCTTGGGCCACGGGCAGGGCTGGGTGGTGGCCGTGAACGCGCGGTCGAAGACCTCCGCCTCGCACTCGCGCAGCGCGACGGCGTCGGTGAAGGTCCGCGAGGTCGGCGCCGTGGTGGACCTGGCGCTCACGGGCGGTCCGCCCAGTCGGGCAGGTCGGCGTCGTCGACCTGCGGCAGGTTGACGACGATGTTCTCCGGCGTCCGGGCGGTCATCCAGGTGAGCGGGTTGTTGCGATCGAGGTTGCACTCCACGTGGGGCATGAACGGCGGGACGAAGACCCAGTCGCCCTCCGACATGTCGAGGTAGTCCTCGAAGCGCTCGCCGAAGTAGATCCGCGCCCGGCCGGAGAGCACGAAGCCACCGGTCTCGGCCTCGCCGTGGTGGTGCGGGACCGAGCGGTAGCCGGCCAGGTTGCGCACCTGGCCGAACCACAGCTTCGTCGCCGGCGTGTGCTGGATGCTGACGCCGCTGACGCGGGTGGCGCCCTCGCTCTGCCCGGTGAGGTCGGGCTCCTGGCCGGCGCGGGTGACGAACGGGACGACGAGCCCCGACTCGTTGGCGTACATCGAGGCGTCGCCTTCGAGCACGTAGTTGTCGAGGTTGGGATCCATGGGAGTCCTGTTCTGTGCTGGATCTGGGCGGACGCTGGTCGAGCCGGGTGTCAGCCCGTGAGGCGGACGGTGTTGGTGAGGGTCCCGATGCCGGGTATCTCGGTCTCGACGACGTCGCCGTCGGCCAGGAAGGTCGGCGGGGTCATGCCCATGCCGACTCCCCCGGGTGTGCCGGTGAGGACGACGTCGCCGGGGCGCAGCACCGTGAAGGTCGAGATGTAGGCCAGGAGATCGGGGCAGTCGAAGACGAGCGTGCGGGTGTTGCCGCGCTGGCGCTCCACGCCGTTGACGCGGCAGATCACCTCGACGCCCTCCTTCGGGTCGAGGGCGTCCGGCGGGACGACGACGGGGCCGATGGGCGTGGTGGCGTCCCAGGCCTTGCCCTGGAACCACTGGATCGTCCGGTTCTGCCAGTCGCGCACGGAGATGTCGTTGGCGACGGTGTAGCCGCCGATGGCCCGCTCGGCCTCATCGCGGCTTGCGCCGCGGATCTCGGCCCCGACCACCACGGCCAGCTCGGCCTCCCAGTCGACCTGGACGCTGCGAGGAAGCACGATGTCGGCGCCGTCGGGGAGGAGCGTGTCGGCGTACTTCGCGAAGAGCGTCGGGTGGGTCGGGAGCTCGCGGCCCATCTCGGTGATGTGGTCGGCGTAGTTGAGGCCGCAGCAGATGACCTTGCCCGGGGAGGCGAGAGGGAGGGCGTGCGCGCCGGACGACATATTTCATTCTGCTCACGAACGTTGCGCGATTGTCAATAGACGTCCTAGTGTCCCGGCATGGCCTCCCACCTCGCGCCGATTCCCGTCAATCCCCCGTCGCTGCCGGTGCCGAGCGGCTACTCCCACGGCACGTTGAGCGGGAACACGCTCTACCTGGGAGGGCAGACGGCGCTCGACGCCGACATGCGCATCGTCGAGGGCGGCATCGTCGAGCAGTTCCGCCAGGCCTTCGGCAACGTGTTGACGACGCTGCGCGAGGCAGGCGGGGTCCCGGAGGACTTGGTCTCGATCACGATCTACCTCACCGACATCCCCGACTACCAGGCCCACGGCCGGGAGATCGGTGCCGTGTGGCGCGAGCTGGCCGGGCCGGTCTATCCCGCGATGGCGGGCATCGGCACGACGGCTCTGTGGCAGCCGGAAGCGCTCATCGAGATCCTCGGCGTTGCCGTCATCCCCGACGAGCGGTTGTCGCGTCCGGCAAGCTGACCGAGTCAGCTCGCGACGCCGGAGGCCGCGGCCTCCTCGAGACCCTTGGCGGCGAGGCGGTCGGCGCGCTCGTTGCCCTCGTCGCCGGCGTGGCCCTTGACCCAGTGCCACTCGACGGTGTGCTTCTCACAGGCGGCCTGGAGCTGCTTCCAGAGGTCGACGTTCTTGACCGGCTGCTTGGCCGAGGTCATCCAGCCGTTGCGCATCCAGCCCGGCACCCACTTCATGATGCCGTTCCGGACGTACGTCGAGTCGGTGTAGAGGTGCACGACGACCGGCCGCTTGAGCATCTCGAGGGCCCGGATCGGAGCGGTGAGCTCCATCCGGTTGTTGGTGGTCTCGCCGGGGTCGCCGCCGCACAGCTCGAGCTCGTGCGGGCCCTGCCGGAGCAGGGCGCCCCAGCCACCCGGACCCGGGTTGGGGACGCACGCGCCGTCGGTGTGGATGACGACCTCGTCCTCGCTGCTCACGGGCGTGATCCTCCCACGCGTCAGGCGCGTTCCCGCACCCGCGGGCCGAGCGTGGCGCGCCGGTCGGCGTGCATCCGGCGCACGGCGCGGGTCTCCTCGACCAGGGCCGGGTCGAGGTCCGCGATGGCCAGCCCCTCCTCGGTGTCGAGGCGGGCGAGCGGGCGGCCCTCGGGGTCCAGGACGACCGAGCCGCCGATGAAGTCGTAGGGCCCGCAGCGGCCGGTCATGGCGGCGAGCACGACGTACATGCCGTGGTCGAGGGCGCGGGCCGCCAGGGCCGTGTCGCGACGGTGCGCGCTGCCCGGGAAGAACGCGCTGGAGCTGAGGTAGCCGACCGCTCCGGCGTCGGCCGCGTCGCGGGCGTGCTCGGGGAAGGAGCTGTCGTAGCAGATCGACAGGCCCAGCTCGAGGCCGTCGACGGTGATCGAGGCGCCGTGGTCGCCGGGCACGAAGAAGGGGGTCTCGTCGGCGTCGAGGTGCTGCTTGTCGTACGGCGCGGTCACCTCGCCGCCCGGCCGGACCACCAGCATCGAGAGGGTCTTGGCGGACCCGCGGGCCAGCGGCGTGCTGGCCACGACGACGGCGCCGGTCTCGGTCGCGGCCTCGCGTAGCGGGTCGAGCCAGGAGCCCTCGAGGGCCGGGACCTCACCCAGGAAGACGCCCGGGTCGTAGCCGGTCAGGAACGCCTCGGGCAGCAGCACGAGCCGCACGTCCTGGCTGCCGGCGAGCCGGACCAGCCGGGCCGCGGTGGCGACGTTGGCGGGCACGTCCCCCGAGGTGCAGGTGGCCTGGGCGGCGGCGACCCGCAGGACAGTCACGCCGTCACTCGACGACGACCTCGACCCGCTGGAACTCCTTGAGCTCGGTGTAGCCGGTGGTGGCCATCGAGCGCTTGAGCGCGCCGATGAGGTTCATGGTGCCGTCGGCGACGCGGGAGGGGCCGAAGAGGATCTCCTGGAGCGTGCCGACGGTGCCGAACTCCACCCGCTCGCCGCGCGGCAGCTCGCCGTGGTGCGCCTCGGCGCCCCAGTGGAAGCCGTGGCCGGGGGCGTCGGAGGCGCGCGCGAAGGGCGAGCCCACCATGACCGCGTCGGCGCCGCAGGCGATCGCCTTGGCGATGTCGCCCGAGCGGCCGATCGAGCCGTCGGCGATGACGTGCACGTAGCGGCCGCCCGACTCGTCCATGTAGTCGCGGCGGGCCGCGGCCACGTCGGCGACGGCCGAGGCCATCGGCACGGCCACGCCGAGCACGGTGCGGGTCGTGTGGGCCGCGCCGCCGCCGAAGCCGACCAGCACGCCGGCGGTGCCGGTGCGCATGAGGTGCAGCGCGGCCTGGTAGGTCGCGCAGCCGCCGACGATGACCGGGACGTCGAGCTCGTAGATGAACTCCTTGAGGTTCAGCGGCTCGGCCTGGCTGGAGACGTGCTCGGCGGAGACGGTGGTGCCGCGGATGACGAACATGTCGACGCCCGCCTCGACGACGGTCTTGAAGAACTCCTTGGTGCGCTGGGGGGACAGCGACCCGGCCACGGTGACACCGCCCTCGCGCATCTCCTTGAGGCGCTCGGTGATCAGCTCGGGCTTGATCGGCTCGGCGTAGATCTCCTGCATCCGGCGCGTCGCCTCGGAGCCACGCAGACCGGAGACCTCGTTGAGCAGGGGCGTGGGGTCGTCGTACCGCGTCCAGAGACCCTCGAGGTTGAGCACCCCGAGGCCGCCCAGCTTGCCGAAGGCGATCGCGGTCTCCGGCGACATCACCGAGTCCATCGGCGCGGCCATGACCGGGAGGTCGAAGCGGTAGGCATCGATCTGCCAGGCGACGCTGACCTCCTCCGGGTCGCGGGTGCGGCGCGACGGCACGATGGCCACGTCGTCGAAGGAGTAGGCACGGCGGGCGCGCTTGGCACGGCCGATCTCGATCTCTGTCACCGACACAGCCTAGCGAGGCGCCGCCCCGGCACGGCGCCCGCTTCGTAGGGTGGTGACGTGACCTACACCTGGCATGCGGTCGACGGCCGCCTCGCCGAGCTCTGCGACGAGTGCGGCTTCGACGCCCGCGACCTCACCGACGGCCGCGACGAGACCGAGCGGCTGATCACGGCGTACGCCGACCTCGAGCGCCTCCTCGCCCACCCCGACGCCGACCGGAGGCCGGAGCCCGAGACCTGGTCGGCGCGCGAGTACGTCGACCACTGCGTCGAGGTGTGCGGCGCGCTGTTCGAGTACGTCGCCCAGGTGCTCGGCACGCCCGCGCCCGCCACTCCGGCCGACCTGGCCGGGTGCCGCGACCTCGTCACCGCGACCGTGCCACCGCTGACCGGGGACGAGCGGGCGGCCGTGCTGCACGACGTCTACCGGCAGCCGGTCACCGTCGAGTGGGTGGTGCGCCACCTGCTCCACGACACCGAGCACCACGTGCTCGACCTGCGCCGCGGCTACGCCAAGCTCGGCATGGCAGACCACCCCGAGGTGTCCTTCCGCGGCTGAGCCGCAGCGGCTCAGCGACCGGTGTAGTTGGGGGCCTCGACGGTCATCTGGACGCCGTGGGGGTGGCTCTCGGTCAGCGAGGCGGAGGTGATCCGCACGAAGCGGCCCTTCTCCTGCAGCTCGGCGATGGTGCGGGCGCCGGTGTAGAACATCGACTGGTTGAGCCCGCCGATCAGCTGGTGGCTGACCGCGGCGAGCGGGCCGCGGTAGGCGACCTGGCCCTCGATGCCCTCGGGCACGATCTTGTCGTCGCTGGTGACCTCGGCCTGGAAGTAGCGGTCCTTGGAGTAGGACTTCTTGCCGCGGCTCGACATCGCGCCCAGCGAGCCCATGCCGCGGTAGGACTTGTACTGCTTGCCGTTGACGAAGACCAGCTCGCCCGGCGACTCCTCGCACCCGGCGAGCAGCGAGCCGAGCATCACGGAGTCGGCGCCGGCCACGAGGGCCTTGGCGATCTCGCCGGAGTGCTTCATGCCGCCGTCGGCGATGAGCGGCACGCCGGCGGGCTTGGTCGCCAGGCTCGCCTCGTAGACCGCGGTGACCTGCGGGACGCCCACGCCGGTCACGACACGGGTGGTGCAGATCGAGCCCGGTCCGACGCCCACCTTGACGGCGTCGGCGCCCGCGTCGACGAACGCCTGCGCGCCCTCGCGGGTCGCGACGTTGCCGCCGATCACCTGGACGTGGCGGGTCGCCGGGTCGGTCTTGAGGCGCTGGACCATGTCGAGCAGCATCCGGACGTTGCCGTGGGCGGTGTCGGCCACGAGCACGTCGACCCCGGCCTCCACGAGCGTGGTCGCGCGCTGCCAGGCGTCGCCGAAGTAGCCGATCGCCGCACCGACGAGCAGGCGCCCGTCGGCGTCGTACGACGCGTTGGGGAACTGCTCGGACTTCACGAAGTCCTTGACCGTGATCAGGCCGGCGAGGCGGCCCTCGTCGTCGACCAGCGGCAGCCGCTCGCGCTTGTGCTTGCGCAGCAGGAGCGTCGCCTCGTCGCGGTCGATGCCGACCGGGCCGGTGATCAGCGGCATCGGGGTCATCACCTCGTCGACCTTGGTGGTGGCCCACTCCGCGACGGGGGTGAACCGCAGGTCGCGGTTGGTGATGATGCCGAGCAGGCGCATGTCGGGGTCGACGACGGGGAGGCCGGAGACGCGGTATTCGCCGCAGATGCGGTCGAGCTCCTCCAGCGTCGCGTCGGGGCCGATCACGACGGGGTTGGAGATGATGCCGGTCTGGGTCCGCTTGACGAGGTCGACCTGGTAGGCCTGGTCCTCGATCGAGAGGTTGCGGTGGAGGACGCCCACGCCACCCTGGCGGGCCATCGCGATGGCCATCCGCGACTCGGTGACGGTGTCCATCGCGGCGCTGATCAGCGGGACGTTGATCGAGATCTCGCGGGTCAGGCGAGTCGTGGTGTCGATGTCCGCGGGCGCGAGGTCGGAGTGACCCGGCAGCAGCAGGACGTCGTCGTAGGTCAGGCCCAGGGCGGCGAACTTCTCGGGTACCTCCATGCGCAGATCCTACGGGGCACCCCCGCAGCTCAGGGAGCCGCCATGAGCACGAAGCCCGCGATCGGCGCGCTCAGCGCCGGACCGGGCGCAGCTCCCTCACGGGCACCCGCACGGTCAGCACGTCGGCGGCCATCCGGATCCGGCCGCGGAGGCCCGCCGCGAGCACCATCGGCAGCACCGCCTGGTTGTCGGCGCGGGTGGTCAGCACGATCTCCGAGGCCCCCATCGTGTTCGCGAGCCGTGCCGCCTCCACGAGCAGGCGGGTCCCGATGCCGCGGCGCTGCCAGGCGGGGTCGACGCGCAGCGTCACGGGCCGCACCTCGGGGTCCTCGACGGGCGGCCGCACGACGGCCAGGCCGACCGGCGTGCCGTCGATGAGGGCCGAGACGGCGTCGCCCTCCACGACGTACTCCGGAGTGGCGCCGGCGCCGACCCGGCGGCCCAGGGTCGGGGCCAGCGCGGACTCGCGGCCGCGGGCCAGCACGTCGCTGACCAGGTCGGCCATCGAGGCGCCGCGGGCGTGCTCGGTCGCGGTGAAGGGCGCCGTACGGCGCACCTGGACCTGGACCTCCCCCACCGTCATGTCCATGACGTCCTGGACCGGGGTGAGCGTGCCCTCGACCGGGTCCGCCTCGGCGTCGAAGAGCAGGGCGACGATCTCGGGGAAGGACGCGGGCTGGGCGAGGATCTGGCGGGCGGCCTGCACGTAGCGGGTCGGCTGGTCGGTCAGGGCCGCCTCGGTGCACGGCGAGGCACTCACCGACTGCCCGCCGGAGGCCTCGATCAGCTCGGCGATCTCCGGCAGCCCCCAGGCGTCCGGCACGCGCAGCACGAGCTCGTCGGTCACCGTCTCGATGCCGGGGAAGATCTGCAGGCCCAGGATGTTGACGCCCGCGGCGCCGCAGCTCTGCGCGAGCACGGCCAGGGCGCCCGGTCGGTCGGGCAGGGTGGTGCGGACTCGCCACAGCATGGGTGATCTCCCCCTCGAGACGCGCCGGCGCCGGTCGCCGGTCGACCCAGCGAGCCTGACCCGGACGTGTTGCCGGATCGGGTCCGCGGTGTTTCGGCGGTGGAACAATGGCCGGATGGCCGAGTGGATCTACTTCCTGCACCCTCCGCGGACCGACTTCGCCGAGACGATGACCGAGCAGGAGGGCGAGGTGTTCGGCGACCACTTCAGCCACCTCCAGCAGCTGCTCGCCGACGGCGTGCTGGTGCTGGCCGGCCCGACGCTGGGTCCGACCAACACCGGCATCACGGTCTTCGAGGCCCCGGACGAGGACGCGGCCCGCGCCATCATGGAGTCCGACCCCGCCATCGCGCGCGGGGTGGTCACCGGCGAGCTGCGGCCGTTCCGGGTCTCGCTGCTCCGGGATCGCGTGCAACCGATCGCCGACTGACCTCGTTCAGAGGGACATGGAGACTCGGGGGAAGAACCGCTGATGAGGCGCAGGGACGAGGCCGGGGACGAGGCGTTCACGGAGTTCGCGGCCGCCTCGCGGGCCCGGCTGCGCCGGACGGCCTACCTGTTGTGCGGCGACTGGGACCGCGCGTCGGACCACGTCCAGGAGGGCCTGGTCCGCGTGTACGTCGCGTGGCCGCGGCTGGTGCGCAACGGCGGCGAGCTCGCCTACGCCCGCAAGGCCGTCGTCAGCGCCTTCCTGGACTCGGCCCGGCGCCGGTCCAGCACCGAGCTGCCGGTGGCCGAGCACCACGAGGGCGCGACGCCCGACGACGTGGCGGGCGCGGTCGCCGACCGGGCCGCCCTGATGGCCGCCCTGGCCCGGCTGCCCGAGCGGCAGCGGGCCTGCGTGGTGCTGCGCTACTTCGAGGACCTCGACGTGCACGCCACGGCGATCGCCCTCGGCTGCAGCGAGGGCACGGTCAAGAGCCAGACGTCCCGGGCGCTCGCCAGTCTCCGGTCCATGTTCGAGGCGGCGGCCCGCGACGAGCTCGCGGTCGCCGGAGAGAGGAGCCTGCCGTGGTGAACGAGCTGCGCACGCTGTTGCGCGAGAACGTCGAGCACGCCCCCGAGGACCACGCCGACCTCGGCGAGGTGCTGCGCCTGGGCCGGTCCCGCGTACGCCGCCGGCGGACCCTGGTCGGCTCCGGGGCCGTCTCGGCCGTCGCCGTCGCGGGTCTCGTGACCGCGCTGGCGCTCGGCGGTCCCGGCACCGACCACGCCACCGGACCAGCCTCGCGGCCGTTGCCGGACGCGCCGACCACCAGCCTCGCCGACGCGGTCCCGGCCGTGGCCGGACGCGACTACACCGAGCTGGCGTCGTACACCAACGACAACCTCGACGCCGACAACGGGCAGTACTTCGACGGCGTCACCGACGACGGGCTCATCCTCTTCCGCGACGGGCCGCGGTCCGACCAGCTGCGGCCGCGGTTCGCGCTGCTCGACCCCGCGACCGGGACCAAGGACTGGCTGCCGGACCTGCGCATCGGCCAGACCCAGACCTGGCCGGCCGAGCTCGGGTCCGACCGCCTCATCCTCGTGGGTCCGTCCGGCAGCAAGGCCTCGACGCTGACGGCCTGGGTCTTCGACCGCGGCAGGCGCACGTGGTCGGAGCTGACCTGGCCCGGCCTGCCCGCGGTGGGCTTCCCCGGAGCGGCCCAGGTCGGCCCCGACGAGCGCCTCTACGTCGGGGTGCCCGCCACGCAGGGCAAGATCCCCGAGGGCGGCTGGCCGACCCAGGCGGGCGGCGACGCCGAGGACGCCGACGCCCAGGGCGACTCCTTCGAGCTGTGGTCGGTCTCGCTGACCGACGGCTCCGACGCCCGCGACGAGGGCCTGCGCTTCGGCGAGCTGGCCTTCACGCCGCACTCGATGGTGTGGACCGACCGCAGCAACGGCGACGCCGGGCAGGTGCACGTGCGCGACCTCGCGACCGGCGAGGAGCACGCCTTCGACCCGCACTCCGGCGACCGGTGCAACCTGCTCGGCTTCGGGGCGACCGACGACCGGGTGGTGCTCAGCCAGTACTGCGGCACCTACGGCGACGTCCGCGACGACCGGGTCCAGGTGCTCACCACCGACGGCGACCAGGTCGTCACGATCCAGGACAGCAGCATCGACGGCATGCTGGCCGGGGCCGGCGGCGACGGCAGCCTCGTCGAGATCACGGCGTACGAACGCGGCCAGGCGGGGACCTACATCTACGACCTCGCGTCCGGGCGGCTGCTGCGGATCAGCGACGCGATGGCGAAGTGGGGCAACGGCGGTCCGGCACCGGACGGCACGTTCCTGTGGTGCACCCCGACCAACCGCGGCCACGGCCAGGTGCAGCACGTCGGAGAGCTGACCCCCTGACCCGACCCCTGAAATGACACCGACCCGTCGTCAGCTGACGACGGGTCGGTGTTGTGTCGCGTCAGGACGCGACGGGTGGATCAGTGGCCGTGGCCGTGCCCGTGGCCGGCGCCCGCGGGGGCGTCGTCCTCTTCCTCGGGCTTCTCCACGATCAGCGTCTCGGTCGTCAGCAGCATGGCCGCGATCGAGGTCGCGTTGACCAGCGCGGAGCGGGTGACCTTGACCGGGTCCAGGACGCCCTGGGCGACCAGGTCGCCGTACTCCTCGGTGGCGGCGTTGTAGCCGTTGCCGATGCCGAGCTCGCGGACCTTGGAGGTGACGACGTAGCCGTTGACACCGCCGTTCTCGGCGATCCAGCGCAGCGGCTCGTCGGCGGCCTTGCGCACGATGCGCACGCCCGCTGCCTCGTCGCCGGTGAGGCCGAGGTCGCCGTCGAGGACGGAGACCGCGTGGATGAGCGCGGAGCCACCGCCGGGGACGATGCCCTCCTCGATCGCGGCGCGCGTCGCGGAGACGGCGTCCTCGATGCGGTGCTTCTTCTCCTTCAGCTCCACCTCGGTGGCGGCGCCGACCTTGATCACGCACACGCCGCCGGCCAGCTTCGCGAGGCGCTCCTGGAGCTTCTCGCGGTCCCAGTCGGAGTCGGTGTTCTCGATCTCGGCCTTGATCTGGTTGACGCGACCCTCGACCGCGGCGGCGTCACCGGCGCCGTCGATGATCGTGGTGTTGTCCTTGGTGATCACGACGCGACGGGCCTGGCCCAGCACCTCGAGACCGACCTGGTCGAGCTTGAGGCCGACCTCGGGGGCGATGACCTGACCACCGGTCAGGGTCGCGATGTCCTGCATCATCGCCTTGCGGCGGTCACCGAACGCGGGGGCCTTGACGGCGACCGCGTTGAAGGTGCCGCGGATCTTGTTCACGACCAGGGTCGAGAGGGCCTCGCCCTCGACGTCCTCGGAGAGGATGAACAGCGGCTTGCCGGCGGCGATGACCTTCTCGAGCAGCGGCAGCAGGTCGGAGATCGCGGAGATCTTGCCCTGGTGCAGCAGGATGTAGGGGTCGTCGAGGACGGCCTCCATGCGCTCGGGGTCGGTGACGAAGTAGGCCGAGATGTAGCCCTTGTCGAACTGCATGCCCTCGGTGAACTCCAGCTCGGTGCCCATGGTGTTGGACTCCTCGACGGTGATCACGCCGTCCTTGCCGACCTTGTCGAAGGCCTCGGCGAGCAGGTCGCCGATGACGCTGTCGCGGCTGGAGATCGTGGCCACGGAGGCCATGTCCTCGCGGGACTCGACCTCGCGGGCCGCCTCGCGCAGCGCGTCGCCGACGGCCTCGGCCGCGGCGTCCATGCCCCGCTTGAGACCCATCGGGTTGAAGCCGGCAGCCACGGCGCGCAGGCCCTCGTGGACCATCGCCTGGGCCAGCACGGTGGCGGTGGTGGTGCCGTCACCCGCGACGTCGTTGGTCTTGGTGGCGACCTCCTTGGTGAGCTGCGCACCGAGGTTCTCGAACGGGTCGTCCAGCTCGATCTCCCGCGCGACGGTCACACCGTCGTTGGTGATCGTGGGGGCGCCCCACTTCTTGTCGAGGACGACGTAGCGGCCCTTGGGGCCGAGCGTCACCTTGACGGCGTTGGCGAGCTTGTCCACGCCGCGCTCGAGCGAGCGGCGGGCGTTCTCGTCGAACTCCAGGATCTTGGGCATTGGTCTCCTCTAGAAACGAGTTCGGGTCGTGCCGCCCAGGGTGCGCAGGAGCGCACCGTGGGCAGCACGACCCGGCGAAATCAGGAAACGACGGCGAGGACGTCGCGGGCGCTCAGGATGAGGTACTCGGCGCCGGCGTACTTGACCTCGGTGCCGCCGTACTTGCTGTAGATGACCTTGTCGCCGACGTTGACGTCCAGCGGGACGCGGTTGCCGTTGTCGTCGATGCGACCCGGACCGATGGCCAGGACCTCGCCCTCCTGGGGCTTCTCCTTGGCGGTGTCCGGGATGACCAGGCCGGAGGCCGTGGTCTGCTCGGCGTCGAGGGGCTTCACGACGAGGCGGTCCTCGAGGGGCTTGATGTTGACCGACACGATGTCGACCTCCACTTTCTCCACTTGTCTGACTCTGGGTGAAGGCGCGGGACGCGCCTCCGGACGTTGGGGCCTGCTGGGAAGGGCGCCGTCGCGGGGGTCGCTCTTCGTCGCAAGCACTGGCACCCTCATGGCGAGAGTGCCAGATCAGACGTTAGCACTCGCCCCAGCGGAGTGCCAGAGAAGCCCACCTGAACGTTCGCCCAACGCTCTGCGAGGATCGCCTCGTGGACCTCGACGACTTCCGGTGGCTGCTGACCGACGACGGCCAGCAGCTGCTCGCCCGCGCCGCCGACGCCCCGGCCGACCCCCTGCACGCCCAGACCCAGCTCCGTCGTACGGCGGATCCGGGGCACGTCGCCGCCGCGCTCACCCAGGTCGGGCTTCGTCGGAAGGCGGAGGCGAAGTTCGGCGACCTCGCGGCCCGGATGTACTTCACGCCGGACGGCCTCGAGCAGGCGACCCGGCTGCCGGTCGCCACGCACCGCTCCGCCCGGTTGCAGGCCGCGCAGATGGAGACCCTCGTCGACCTCGGCTGCGGCATCGGCGGCGACCTCATCGCGTCCGCCCGCGCCGGCCTGACCTGCGCCGGCGTGGACCTCGACCCGGTGCGCGTGGCCGTCGCCGAGGCCAACCTGGCCGCCCTCGACCTGCCGGGCGCGGTCATGGTCGCCGACGCCACCGGGGTCGACCACTCCCCCTTCGACGTGGCGTTCGCCGACCCGGCGCGACGCACCGGACGCGGCCGCACGTTCGACGTCGACGACTGGACCCCGCCGTGGCCGTTCGTCGAGGGGCTGCTGCGCCGCGACGCCTGCGTCAAGGTCGCGCCCGGCATCCCGCACGCGATCATCCCCGCCGGGGTCGAGGCCGAGTGGGTCAGCGACCACGGCGAGGTCAAGGAGGCCGCGCTCTGGTCAGGCCGGCTGGCCACCACCGAGCGCCGGGCCACCGTCATCGGCGACGGTGGGCTGGCCACCCTCACCGAGGAGGACGACCCGGGCGCCGGCGTGGTGCCGGTCGGTCGCTTCCTCTACGAGCCCGACGGCGC
Organism: Nocardioides ginsengisegetis; assembly: GCF_014138045.1. Classification (NCBI taxonomy): domain Bacteria; kingdom Bacillati; phylum Actinomycetota; class Actinomycetes; order Propionibacteriales; family Nocardioidaceae; genus Nocardioides; species Nocardioides ginsengisegetis. The sequence goes on along the minus strand of NZ_JACGXA010000001.1, from coordinate 436,336 downwards.
CGTGATCCGGGCCGGGCTGGTCACCGCGGTCGCCGCCGGGGTGCAGGGCGGCCTGGTCGACGCCCACATCGCCTACGTCACCTCCGACGAGGCCATGCGCACGCCCTTCGCCCGTGGCTACGAGGTGCTCGAGGAGCTGCCCTACCGCGAGAAGGCACTCCGGGCCGCGCTCCGGGAGCGCAACGTCGGCGCCCTGACCATCAAGAAGCGCGGCGTCGAGGTCGTGCCCGAGCAGCTGCGCAAGCGGCTCGACCTCTCCGGCGACGAGACCGCCACCGTCGTGCTCACCCGGGTCGCCGGGAGCGGCACGGCCCTGCTCGTCCGGCCGTTCTGAGGGCTTCTATGCCGAGGCCAGCAGCAGCCGGGCCATCGGGTGGCCGCGGACCCGGCCAGCGAGGGTGTCCCAGGTCAGCTCCATGACCGTGGGCGGGGCGTCGCGGCGCGTGAGCATCCGGGCCATCCACTCCCGCACCTCGAGCATGATCGTGTCGTCCCCGGTCACCAGCGCCGCGCCCAGACAGCCGACCAGGTGGTCGACGTTGCTCTCGTAGTCGGTCCACCAGTCCGGGGTGCCGCCCTCGTCGCCGACCCGGCGGCGTACCTGCCGGACGACGTACGCCGCCAGCTCGGGCCGGGCGTCCTCCAGCCAGGCGCCCTCGGCCTCGCCCGGCACCGTCTCGAGGTCGGGCAGCCGTGGGAGGCGGGCGGGCAGCCGGTCGAGCACCTCGACGACGGCCTCGATGCTGGGGGCGTACGCCGTGGCCCCGAGCGAGCGCGCCCGGCGGGCGTCGAGGCCGAACGCCTGACCGCCCACGACCACGGGCACCCCGAGCGCACGGAGGCTGACCAGCATGGACTTCTGCGTGCCGAGGGCCGACGTGAGCGACCCGCTGAACAGGACGGCGCGCGGGCCGAGGTCCAGCACCTCGCTCAGCAGCGAGGACGGCTCGGGGTCGGCGCCGAGGTAGTGCACGCGGTGGCCCTCCATCCGCAGCCCCTCGGCCACGACGAGCGCCGGCAGGGCGTGCCGCTCGCCGGGGAGGCAGGACACCAGGAGGGCGCGCCCGTCGAGGGTCGGCGACCTCGAGGTGACCGAGGCCAGCCAGTGCACGAGGCTCTCGCTGACCGCCGTGGCCTCGTGCTCCTGGGCCACCGTCCACTCGCCCTCGAGCCAGAGCTCGCCGATCCGGTGCTGCGCCTCGAGCACGAACTCGTCGAGCACCTCGCGCGGTGCGGCCCCCTCGTCGAGGGCTCGCTGGATGAAGGTGATCGCCAGGTCGCGATCACCTTCCGCGAGAGCCGTCCAGTAGTCATCCCACCCGGACATGGGCCCACTGTGTCAGAGTCCCGACGCGCGCTCGGCCCCAATTGTGGTGTCGTCGCCGTGCCCGGTGTGGACGACGGTGTCGTCGGGGAGGGCGAAGAGCCGGGCCCGGATCGACTCCTTGATGAGGTCCTCGTCGGAGAAGGACCGCCCGGTCGCCCCCGGACCGCCCTGGAAGAGGGTGTCGCCGGTGAAGACGCAGCCCAGCTCGGGGGCGTGGAAGCAGACCGCGCCGGGCGCGTGGCCCGGCGTGTGGATCACCCGGAGCGGGGTGCCGCCGACGGTCAGCTCGAAGCCGTCGGCGAGGTCGAGGTCCCACAGGTGGTCGGTGTGCGTGAGCTCCCACAGCGGCCGGTCGTCGGGGTGCAGCATGATCGGCGCGACGACCCGCTCGCGCAGCGCCGGCGCGACGCGCACGTGGTCGTCGTGGGCGTGGGTGCACAGGATCGCCTTGACGGTGCGGTCGCCGACCACGTCCATGATCGCCTCGACGTCGTGGGGCGCGTCGATGACCACGCACTCGCGGTCGTCGCCGACCACCCAGATGTTGTTGTCGACCTGGTGCGTCTCCCCGTCGAGGCTGAACGTGCCGGACACGACCGCGTGGTCGACGCGGGTCACTTGAGGATCACCACGCTGCGGAGCACGTCGCCGTCGTGCATGCGCGCAAAGGCGGCCTCCACGTCGTCGATGCCGATCTCCTCGGTGACGAACGCGTCGAGGTCGAGCCGGCCCTGCTGGTAGAGGTCGACGAGCATCGGGAAGTCACGGCTGGGCAGGCAGTCGCCGTACCAGCTGGACTTCAGCGACCCGCCGCGGCCGAAGACGTCGATGAGCGGGATGTCGGGGAGCGTCATGTCCGGCGTCGGGACGCCGACCAGGACGACGGTGCCGGCCAGGTCGCGGGCGTAGAACGCCTGCTTCCAGGTCTCGGGACGGCCCACGGCCTCGATCACGACGTCGGCGCCGTGGCCGCCGGTGAGCTCCTGGATCGCGGCGACCGGGTCGGTCGTCGAGGAGTCGACGGTGTGCGTCGCGCCCATCTCGGTGGCCTTGGCGAGCTTCTTGGGGTCGATGTCGACGGCGATGATCGGGCTCGCACCCGCCAGCGCCGAGCCCGCGACGGCGGCCACGCCGACACCGCCGCAGCCGATGACGGCCACGGACTTGCCGCGCGTCACCTGGCCGGTGTTGATCGCGGCGCCGATGCCGGCCATCACGCCGCACCCCAGCAGGCCGACCGCGGCCGCCCGGGCCGACGGGTCGACCTTGGTGCACTGGCCGGCGGCGACCAGGGTCTTCTCGGCGAACGCGCCGATGCCCAGGGCCGGCGAGAGCTCCGTCCCGTCCTCCAGCGTCATCTTCTGCGTGGCGTTGTGGGTGGCGAAGCAGTACCACGGCTCACCCCGGTCGCACGCCCGGCAGTCACCGCACACCGCGCGCCAGTTGAGGACCACGAAGTCGCCGGGCGCCACGCTGGTCACGTCGTCACCCACGGCCTCGACCACGCCCGCGGCCTCGTGGCCCAGCAGGAACGGGAAGTCGTCGTTGATGCCGCCCTCGCGGTAGTGCAGGTCGGTGTGGCAGACCCCGCAGGCCTGCACCTTCACCAGCGCCTCCCCCGGGCCCGGGTCCGGCACGTTGATGGTGGTGACCTCGACCGGCTGACCCTTGCCGCGCGCGACGACGGCCTTGACCTGCTGCATGCGTGCTCCCTCTCGTCGGTGGCTTCCCATGCAACCGTAGGGGCAGGGTGTGCGTGTAGGCGGGTGTGGAGGTCAGGGTGGCGGCTCGGTCCGACTTCGAGGAGTGGCTCGTCGCGCGCGAGCCGTCCCTCCAGCGGCTCGCGCTCCTGCTCACCGGCGACCCGCACTCCGCGCAGGACCTCGTGCAGACCTCGCTCGCGAAGCTCTACCTCGCCTGGGACCGGCTCGAGGACCGCGAGCACCTCGACGGCTATGCCCGCCGGGTCCTGGTCAACGAGCACCGGAGTGCTTGGCGGCGCCCATGGCGGCGGCGCGAGGTCGTCACCGCGGAGGTGCCGGACGTTCCCGCGTCGTCGCGCAGCGGCCCCGACGTGCATGCCGAGGTGTGGGCGTTCGTCGCCACCCTGCCGCCGCGGCAGCGGGCCGTGCTGGTGCTGCGCTACTACGAGGAGCTCACCGAGGCCGAGACCGCCGACGTCCTCGGCATCTCGGTCGGCACCGTGAAGTCCCAGGCCAGCCGCGCCCTCGCCGCGCTGCGGTCCCGCCTCGCGGACCACCCCGAGATCGCGCACCCCGGACAGGAGGAGTCATGACCGACCCCGCCGAGCGGCTGCTCACCGAGGCGCTCCACCGCCGCGCCGACCACGCGTCGTACGACGTGACGGGGGTGGGTGACGTCGCCTCCACCGCGCGGGGAATCCGGCGCCGCCAGCTCCGCAACCGGACCGTCCTCGCCGCCGCGGCCGTGCTGGTGGTGACCGTGCCGACGGCGGTGTTCGTGCGCGGCCACGGGGCGTCGCCGGCGCCCGGACCGACGCACCCGGTGCCGTCCTCGATCGACCTGCGCGACCTCGCCCGAGGTCCCGCCCCGCGGATCTCCTACGTCGAGGGGCACGACTTCATCGGGACCGACGGGTCCCGGCACGCGCTGCCGATCGCGGGCGGGATCACCGCGATCACGCCGTACCACGGGGGCTTCCTGGTCGCCGATGACCACACGGTCGGGGCGTCCGTGGGGCTGCACCAGTACGACGGGCAGGGGCACGAGATCGCCTCGTCCTGCACCACGGGGTCGCCGGTGCTGAGCCCCGACCAGCTCGACGCCGTGTGGGTGCGGTTCCCCTGCTCGGAGGCCACCGGCAGCCCCTCCAGCGTGGTCGTGCGCGGCATCGCCAGCGGCATGGGTGACGGCGAGACCAGCCAGGACACCGGCCTGTTCGCGCGGGTGGTCGGCCTGCTGGGCGAGCGCGTCGTGCTCACGGTCGACTCCGGCGACAGGGGCGCCTTCGTGACCGACCTGCAGCGTCCGCCGGTGCGGATCCCCGGGCTGGCGAGTGCCGGTGGCGTGAGCCCGACGACCGGCCAGGTCTCCGGGCAGGTCGTCGGCGACACGTCGACCGCCGTGGTCGTCGACCCGGACACCGGCGCCGTGGCGTGGCGCGCGGAGCACACGGTCCTGCAGGGGTTCAGCCCCGACGGCCGGCACGTCCTCGGACTCGTCGACCACGGCAGTGGCTTCTGCTGCCAGGCGGTGTACGACGCCGCCACCGGCCACCCGGTCACCGACGTGGAGGGCATCCTCAACCGGATCGGGGCGACCAGCGTGCCGGTCACCTGGGAGGACGACCGCCACCTGCTCGCCGGCGTCTTCGACGGCCGCCGGGTCGTGCTCGTCCGGATCGGCCTCGACGGCTCCCTCGAACGGGCCGGCACTCCCGTCCCGGCGTCCGAGCAGTTCGTGCTGGCGGCGACTCCCTGACCGTGCGACGCCGCTTCATGGTGACGCGGGCAGCCGACGGGACTCAGCCCGCCAGCACCTCGGTGACGGGCATCGACGAGTCGGCGGGCAGGTCGAGCGAGGACGGCGTACGACCCCGGGCGACCATCTCCGAGCCCAGCGCGGCCACCATGGCGCCGTTGTCAGTGCAGAGGCCCGGCCGCGGCACCCGCACCCGGATCCCGCGGGCAGTCGCGCGCTCCTCGGCCATCGCCCTGAGCCGGGAGTTGGCGGCGACCCCGCCGCCGATCAGGATGTCCTCGATCCCCTCGCTGACCGCGGCGTCGATCGCCTTGCGGGTCAGCACGTCGCAGACCGCCTCCTGGAACGACGCCGCGACGTCCTCCACCGGCACCGGTTCCCCCGCCCGCTCGCGTGCCTCGACCCAGCGCGCGACGGCGGTCTTGAGACCGGAGAAGGAGAAGTCGAAGCGGTGCCGCTCCAGGTCCCGGCGCGAGGTCAGCCCGCGCGGGAAGTCGATGGCCACCGAGGACCCGGACCGCGCCGAGCGGTCGATGTGCGGGCCGCCGGGGAACGGCAGCCCGAGCAGCCGGGCCACCTTGTCGAAGGCCTCACCGGCCGCGTCGTCGATCGTCGCTCCCATCGGCTGCACGCCGACGGTCACGTCCGAGACCCGCAACAGCGAGGAGTGCCCACCGCTGACCAGCATCGCCAGGCAGGGCTCGGGCAACGGGCCGTGCTCGAGCTGGTCGACGGCCACGTGCGAGGCGAGGTGGTTGACGCCGTAGATCGGCTTGCCGAGCCCCAGCGCCAGCGCCTTGGCCGCCGCCACACCGACGAGGAGCGCGCCGGCCAGGCCGGGACCTGACGTCACGGCGATCGCGTCGACGTCGTGCAGCCGGATACCGGCGGTCTCGCAGGCCCGCTCGATCGTGGGGACCATCGCCTCGAGGTGTGCCCGCGAGGCCACCTCGGGCACGACGCCGCCGAACCGCGCGTGCTCCTCGACGCTGCTCGCCACGGCGTCGGCGAGCAGGGTGTGGCCGCGCACGATGCCCACGCCGGTCTCGTCGCAGGAGGTCTCGATCCCGAGCACCAGCGGTTCGTCCATGGGTGCATTGTGCCGACTTCTCCGAATCCGTTCCCAACGGCCCCCATCGGGATTAGGTTGTGCGCGTTTCTGTCGGCATCCACCTCCATCGGAGCAACTCCATGCGACTCTCGGGACACACCCGAACCCGCGCTGCCCTCGCAGCCACCGCATCCGCCGCCCTCCTCATCGGTCTCCCCGCCACCGCGGGCGCCATGACGGACGACTCGACCCTGACGCCCGCCACGCACTTCGTGATGGCGGCCGACGGCTCGAGCGGTCTGACCGCTCACGGCAAGGGCATCCCCAACATCGACTCGGTCAAGTCGACGATCCGCACCTACTACGGCGTCGCCAACCCGTCGAGCCCGAGCGCCAACGGCATCGCGAACAGGGCCTCGTCGCCCTACATCACCGAGATGCAGGCCATCGAGGCCCACATCCTCGCCAACATGCCCACGGCTCCCGCGCCGCACCTCGCCGTCGTCTTCGACGCCGACGACACGACGCTGTGGACCTACGACATGGAGGACGGGGCGATGCACTTCAACTTCGACCCGAAGCTCCAGAACGACGAGTGGGTGCAGAAGGCCAAGTTCCCCGCCACCCCGGGCATGGTCGACTTCGTGGCGGCCGTCCAGGCCAAGGGCTACGACGTCTACGGCATCACCGGTCGCACCAACGACCAGGAGGCCGCGACCCTCACCAACCTGACGAACGTCGGCTACACCGCGTTCAACGCCGACAACTTCTACACGAAGTGGACCGCCCAGCCGGGCGGCGTCGCGCTCCCGCAGCCCGACTACGTCAACTGCGCCGCCGACAGCGACCCGGTCAAGTGCTCGACGGTCGAGTACAAGGCCGCGACCCGCAAGCACATCGAGAGCCTGGGCGAGACCATCGTCCTGAACATCGGTGACCAGTGGTCCGACCTCCAGGGCGGCCACGCGATGAACTCCGTCAAGCTGCCGAACCCGACGTACTACCTGCCGAGCCTCGACGTGGCCGACGCCCCGGCGACCGACGCGCAGATGACACCGAAGACCGAGTTCGACATGCTCCCCGACGGCTCCAGCGGCCTCACCGTGGGCGGCGAGAACATCCCGAACATCGACTCGGTGAAGTCCACGATCCGCACCTACTACGGCGCCCCGGCCGGCATCGCCAACACCGAGACGTCGCCGTACATCTCGGACCTGACCAACATCGAGAACCTCTGGACGAAGCGGCTCACCAACCGCTGCGCCCGCGGAGTCGCGCACGGCACCAAGCCGGCCGTCGTCTTCGACGCCGACGACACCACGTTGTGGACCTACAACATGGAGGACGCGGCGATGCACTTCAACTTCGACCCGACCCTCCAGAACACCTGGGTCCAGGAGGGTCGCTTCCCGGCCGTCCCGGGCATGCCCGCCGTCGTCAACGCCGCCAAGGCCGCCGGCTGCAAGATCATCGGGCTCACGGGTCGCAACAACGCCCAGCGCGTCGCAACCCTCGACAACCTGGCGAAGTACTACTACGACGACAACGACAACCCGCTGTTCAAGTCGCAGTACTACTTCACGAAGTGGAACAGCGCCACGGGCGACACCCAGCCGGCCTACGTCGACTGCGCGCAGGACGCCGACGCCACGAAGTGCTCGACCATCGAGTACAAGTCGTCGACCCGCAAGTACGTCGAGGACCACTTCGGCTTCCACATCATCGCGAACTTCGGTGACCAGTTCAGCGACCTGATCGGTCAGCACGCCGACAACGTGATCAAGCTGCCGAACCCGACGTACTACCTGCCGTAAGGCACCCGGCACCACCCAGCACCATCACGAACGACAGCACCAGGTGACGGCGTCACCGCCCCGGTCCGAGAGCCTTCTCGAGGACCACGGCGGTGGCGCCGTCGCCGTAGTAGCGGGGCCGTCGTGCCAGCTCGGCGAAGCCGCGGGCGGCGTAGAACGCCAGCGCGCCGGCGTTGTCCTCGCGCACCTCCAGCAGCAGCCGCTCCGCACCGCCCTCGCGCGCCAGGGCCACGACCGCGTCGAGCAGCTCGCTGGCCAGCCCCGTGCGTCGTACGCCGGCATCGACCGCGATCCGCTGCAGCTCCGCGACGTCGGCGACGACGCTGGCCACCGCGTGGCCGACGAGGGTGCCGTCCAGCTCGGCGACGAGGTAGTGGACGGTCGGCAGCCGGTCGTTGATCCCCTCGGCCACCAGCCCCTCGGACCAGGCGTCCGCGCCGAGGTTGTCCCGCTCGAGCTCGGCGACGGCCTCGACGTCCCGCGGCCCGGCGGGACGGATCACGAGACTCTCTTGGGCTTGCCCGGGGCGACCGCGTCGGGACGGCGCAGGTACATCGGCTCAGGGTCGTGCAGCTCGGCGCGCTCCTCGGTCACCACGCGGGCCAGCCAGCCGGCGCTCGGCCGGGTCGGGCCCATCGGGGTGCTGAACGCGTCGGGGTAGAGCAGGGCGCCCTCGCCCACGGCCGGAGCCGCGGTCGCCACGTCGGCCGGCCGCTCGACCACGGGACCGTCGATGCGCCGGCCGTCCTCGTCGTAGTGGGCGAGGTAGACCTCCTTGCGCCGGGCGTCGGTCGCGACCACGAAGTCGCCGACGACCGCACCGGTGTCGGCGGCCTCGACCGCCAGCACGTCGAGCGAGCACACGCCGTAGACCGGGATGTCGAGGACGAAGCCGAGGGTGCGGGCGGTGACCAGCCCGACGCGGAGGCCGGTGAAGGGGCCGGGGCCGATGCCGACGGCGATCGCAGTGAGGTCCTGGCGGACGATGCCGGCGCGCTCGAGGGCGTCGGCGATGAGCGGCGCGAGCTGCTCGCCGTGCTTCATCGGCCGGTCCGAGCTGAGCTCGACCACGACGTCGTCCCCGTCGTGGAGGGCGACGCTGACCAGGGGCGTGGCGGTGTCGAAGGCGAGCAGCACGGGACGAGGCTAACGGGAGGCTAGGCGGGCTCGGAGGCCGACTCGACCGCGATCTGTGCCAGGTGGGCGTCGATGGCGGAGAGCCCGGGGAGGTCCGAGGCGAGGTCCCACGCGGTCATCTGGTCGATCTCCTCGTGCGGGGCGAGCTTCGCGACCGCGTCGAGGGTGGTCCGGTAGAGGGCGGCGAACTGGATCGTCCGCTCGTGGCCGACCTGGACGGTCGCGACACCCACGAAGTCCACGTCCGCTCCCGGCGCCATGCCGGTCTCCTCACGGAACTCGCGTACGGCGGCGTCGCGCGGCGTCTCCCCCGCCTCGATCTCGCCGCCGGGCAGCTCCCACTCGCGCCGCCAGGCGTTGTGCACCATGACGACCCGGCCGTCGTGCTCGGCGACCATCAGCGACAGCGGCAGCGGGATCGTGGGGTCGAGGTCGCCCAGCTCGGACTCCTCGCAGCGGAAGAAGTCGAGGAGGAGGTTCTCGTTGAGCTTCTCGGCGAGCGGCGGCCGGTGGGTGCCGGGCACCTCCATCTCGTACCAGCGGGGCCCGATCGGGGTCATCAGCACGCGGCGCGGGTCGAGGTCCTCGCCGTCGGGCTCCTCGTCGGCGAGGGCCCGGATGATCCGGATCTCCAGGCGCGACTCGGCCAGCCCCTCGGCGACGCCCTCGCCCCACTCGACCACGGTGACGACCTCGTCGAGAGAGGTGTCGAGGTCGAGGTCGTCCAGCTCGTCGATCCCGGCGAGCCGGTAGGCGTCGACGTGCACGAGCCCCGGCCCGGACTCCAGTGACGGGTGCTCACGGGCGATCACGAACGTCGGCGAGGTGACGTCGCCGCGCACGGCCAGGCCAGCGCCGATGCCCTGCGTGAACGTCGTCTTGCCCGCGCCGAGCTCGCCGCTGAGCACGATCAGGTCGCCCGCGCGCAGCTGCTCGGCGAGCGCCACGCCCAGGTCGCGCATGGAGTCGGGGTCGGGCGCGTCGAAGATGAAGGTGCGCAGCGGGCGCCGCAGCTCGACGTTGGGCGGGTCGCGGTAGACCTCGCGGAAGCCCTGCCGCTCCCAGAAGCGCCGGGTCTTCGGCAGCTCCTCGCGGGTCACCACCGTCAGGTCGTCGTAGCCGTCGGCCGCGTCGACCGCCGCGTCGATGAGGACCCGGGCGATGCCGTGCCCCTGCGAGGCGGGGGTGACGCCGAAGCGGCGCAGGTACATCGTCGTGCCGACGGGGTCGAGCACCAGCGCGCCGACGTCGACCCCGCGGTGGGTGACGAGGATGCCGCCGTCCCCCGCCTCGAGCATCCGGGCCAGCGACTCCTCGGTCTCCGACAGCGCGGCGGCCGGCGGGTCGAGCGGAGGCCGTGCCGCGAAGGCCGCGCGGATGACGGCCACCAGTCGGCCGGCCGACTCGGCACCGACGCGTCGTACCTCCAGACTCACGGCAGCTCCACCGTCGCCGCGGCCGCGGCGATGAGCTGGTCGAGGGCCGCGTTGACCTGGTCGTGGCGCTCCAGGATGACCATGTGGCCGGCGCCCTCGCACTCGAGGAGGCTCGCGCCGTCGATGAGCGACTGGAGCTTGCGGCTGTGCCCGACCGAGGTGAGCCGGTCGGCGGTGCCGCAGATGATCGTCGTCGGGATCTCGCCCAGCACGTCCACGGCGTGGAACTTGTCGAGCGACCGGAAGCTCGGGAAGAACTCCGCGACCACCTCGAACGGCGTCGCGGACAGCATGCCGTCGACGAAGTCGACGTACGACGCCGGGACGTCGTCGCCGAACGCGAACCCGTCGGTGACCACCGTGGCCACGGCCTTGCCGATCCGGCGCAGGCCGTCGACGGCGCGGTGCCCGCGGGCCAGCGTGGCGACGACCCGGTGGGTGAGCTCGCCGCCGAGCGGCACCGGGATCATCGGGAAGAGGATGCGGTGCGGGTCGAGGCCGCCGGCCGTGGTGGAGATCAGGCCGGCGCCGACGATCCGGTCGCCGAAGAGCTCGGGGTAGTGCTCGGCGAAGGCGATGATCGTCATGCCGCCCATCGAGTGGCCGACCAGCACGATCGGGCCCTCGGGCACGACCTCGTCGATGATCCGCTTGAGGTCGTGGGCGAGCTGGTCGATGGTGGCGTGGCCCAGCGTCGAGCGGCCCGAGCGGCCGTGTGAGCGCTGGTCGTAGAAGACGGTCCGGACCAGCCCGCGGTAGGCCGCGCGCTGGAAGTGCCAGCAGTCCAGGTTGAGGGCGTAGCCGTGGCAGAACACGACGGTCAGTGGCGCCTGCGCGGGCTCGCCGCGGCGCGGGGCGGTGCCGCTGTCGTCGTGCTCGTCGACCTCGACGTGCAGCGGGACGCCGTCGTCGGCCACGACGGTGCGCGGCTTGGAACGCAGGCTCCCGAACTCGAAGGTCTCCCCCGCACCGCGGCGCGCGATGACCCGGCGCTGCCGGGCGACCCCGACGGCGGTGCCGGCGGCCGCGACGCCGAACGCGCCCGCGGCCACCCCCAGGATCCTGCGCCTGACGCTCATCCGGGCTCCTCCTGGTCGACGTACGTGCGGGTCATCCGGCCTCCGATGCGGGTGACGATCTCGTAGGAGATGGTGCCGCAGGCCTCGGCCCAGTCCTGGGCGGTGGGCGCGCCGTCGCGGCCGGTGCCGAAGAGGACGACGTCCTGCCCGGCCGGGGGCAGCTCGCCCCCGAGGTCGACGACGAACTGGTCCATGCAGATCCGGCCGCGGACCGGTCGGCGCTTGCCGGCCACCCAGGTCTCGGCGACGTTGCTGGCGTGGCGCGGGACGCCGTCGCCGTAGCCGACCGGCACCAGGCCGACGGTCGTGGCGTGGTCGGCCACCCACGTGTGGCCGTAGGAGACGCCGGCGCCGGTGGCGACGTGCTTGACCATCGCGAGCCGGGCGCGCACGGTCATCGCGGGGACGAGGCCGAGGTCGCTGGTGTGGCCGGGCGCGGGGTCAAGGCCATAGGACGCGAGCCCACACCGGACCAGGTCGAAGCGTGCCGAGGGCCGCAGCAGGGCGCCCGCGGAGTTGGACAGGTGGCGCACCTCGGGCCGCAGGCCGGCCTCGTCGGCGACCGCCAGCGCGTCGCGGAAGGCCCGCTCCTGGGCGTCGTTGGCGGGGTGCTCGGGCTCGTCGCTGCACGCGAAGTGGGACCAGATGCCGGTGACCGTCCAGATCCGGGCGTCCTCGCCCGCGCGGGCCTCCGCGACGACGTCTGCCCACCGGTCGGCGGGCGCCCCGCCGCGGGACAGGCCGGTGTCGACCTTGAGCTGGACCCGGGCCGGCCGGCCGACGGCGACCACCGCCATCCGGATCTCGTCGAGCTCGGCGACGGAGTAGGCGGTCACGTCGACGTCCGCCTCGATCGCTGCGGCGTAGTCCTCGCCCGGCACGCCCAGCCAGCACAGCACCGGACCGGTGTCACCGGCGGCGCGCAGCGCAAGGGCCTCGTCGATCGTCGCGACGCCGAGCCAGTCGGCGCCGCCCTGCCGGGCCGCGGCCGCGACCTGCGCCATGCCGTGGCCGTAGCCGTCGGCCTTCACCACGGTCATCATGGCGACCCCGGTGGCCGCCTTCAGCGTCGCCACGTTGTGCCGCACCGCCGCCAGGTCGACGACGATCTCGGCGCGTGCGGGGGTCATAGCGGTCGATTCTCCCATCCGCCCGATCCGGCCCCGATCAGGTCTCGCACCACGTGCGGCACCAGCCGCGCCACGTCGCCCGCGACGAGCGGTCCGCCGCCGGACGCCAGGGTCGCGGCGGCGCCGTGCAGCCAGGAGCCGACCGACGCCGCGTCGTACGGCGTGAGGCCGGCGGCGAGCAGCGCGCCGATGAGCCCGCCGAGCACGTCGCCGGCGCCGGCGGTGGCCAGCCAGGGCAGGCCGGTCGTGGTCACGCGGACCCGGCCGGCGGGGGTGGCGACGAGCGTGTGGCGGCCCTTGAGCAGCACCACGGCGTCGTACCGCTCGGCAGCGCGGCGGACGTGCGCGAGCGGGGCGACCTCGATCGCGGCACGGTCGGCGCCGGTCATCGCGGCCAGCTCGCCGGCGTGTGGGGTCAGGACCGCCGGGACGCCGAGGGGGCCGTCGACGTGGGCGAGGGCGTCGGCGTCGACGACGAGGGGTACGCCGTCCTGGCGTGCTGTTGCGAGGGCGTCGCCGGCGCTCTCGCCGCCGCCCGACCCGACGACCCAGGCTTGGACGCGACCCTCCCCCACGACCTCGGGATGCGCCTCGCGGACCCGGTCGGCGACCTCGCCGACGTAGCGGACCATGCCGCAGAGCCCGGTCGAGGCGCCGGCGACACTGAGCAGACCCGCGCCCGGATAGGCGGCCGAGCCGGCGCGGATCCCCACCACGCCGCGGGTGTACTTGTGCGCGTCCGGATCGGGACGCGGGATCAGCTGGGCGACGTCGGCGGCCTGCAGCGCCTCGACCGGCGCCTCGGGCAGGTCGAGGCCGATGTCGACGAGGTGGACCGCCCCGCAGGCCCGGCTGGCCGGGTCGACCAGGTGCGCGACCTTGTGCGTCCCGAAGGTGACCGTGACCGCCGCCTCGACGTGCGGTCCGTCGAGCTCGCCGGTGTCGACGTCGACCCCCGACGGCACGTCGACCGCGACGATCGGCACCCCCGCGCACGCGGCCAGCGCCTCGACCGCGTCGGGTCGGAGCCCGGGCCGTCCGCCGATCCCGACGATCCCGTCCACCACCACCTCGGGTCGTGCTGCTGAGAGTGCGCCGGGGCGCTCGGTGGGCGGCACGACCCGACCGCCGGCGGCCCGGAACGCCGCCAGGCCGGCCTCGTGGACCCGCTCGGAGAGCAGCACCGCGTCGACGGCCGCACCCCGCCGGGCGAGCAGCGCGCCGGCGTACAGGGCGTCCCCGCCGTTGTCGCCCGACCCCACCAGCAGCCGCACCCGTCGACCGTACGCCGATCCCAGCAGGTCGATCACCGCGTAGGCGAGCCCGGCCGCGGCCCGCTGCATGAGCGCGCCCTCCGGCAGCTCGGCCAGCAGCACGGCCTCGGCCGCCCGGACCTGCTCGACGGTGTGCGCGCGCCTCATGCCCCCAACCTAGCGAGAGGGCTCTTGGGGGCAATCTGAGACCCGCGACAGGGCACCCAGGGGCACTCTCACTCCCGCGAAAGGGCGATCCGGGGCACTCTGAATCCCGCGAGGCGGCACTTCAGGGCACTCTGAATCCCGCGACACGGCACTTCCCGGAACGATCAGTGCCCCCAAGTGCCCTCTCGGCCCGACCGGAGTGCCTCGAAGTGCCCTCTCGACCCGCGCTGAGTGCCCCCGAATGCCCTCTCGGCCGGCACGGAGTGCCCCCAGCTGCCCTCTCGCTCAGGACTCGAGGACCACCATGGCCGACGCGATACCGGCGTCGTGCGAGAGGGACAGGTGGACCGAGACGACACCCAGCTCGGACGCCCGCGCGAGGACGGTCCCCCGCAGCTCGAAGCGCGGCCGCCCCGACGACTCCGAGACCACCTCGGCGTCGTGCCAGGCCATGCCAGTGGGGGCGCCGAGGGCCTTGGCCAGCGCCTCCTTCGCCGCGAAGCGCGCGGCCAGGGACGCGATCGGCCGCTCCCGCTCGGCCGGGGTGAACAGCCGGTCGCGGAGGCCGGGGGTGCGGGCCAGCGACGCCTCGAACCGACCCAGGTCGGCCACGTCGATCCCGACGCCGATGACGGGCACGCCTACTCCACCGTGACGGACTTGGCGAGGTTGCGGGGCTGGTCGACGTCGTGGCCCATCGCGGTGGCCAGCTCGCAGGCGAACAGCTGGAGAGGTACGACGGCCACCAGCGGCTGCAGCAGCACGGGCACCTTCGGCAGCCGGATCAGCACGTCGGCGTACGGCCCGATGGCGTCGTCGCCCTCCTCGACCAGGCAGATCGTCCGGGCACCGCGCGCCCGCACCTCCTGGATGCCGCTGATCATCTTGTCGCGCAGCTGGTCCCGACCCTGGGGAGGTACGACGCAGAGGACCGGCAGTCCGTCCTCGATCAGCGCGATGGGACCGTGCTTGAGCTCGCCGGCCGCGAACCCCTCGGCGTGGATGTAGGCCAGCTCCTTGAGCTTCAGCGCCCCCTCGAGGGCGACCGGGTAGCCCGCGTGCCGGCCCAGGAACAGCACCGACCGGGTCTCGGTGTGCTGGCGGGCCAGCTCATAGACGGCCTCGGCCCCGTCGAGCACCTGCTGGATCTGGTCCGGCACGCGGTCGAGCTGGTCGAGGATCTCGGCGATCTCGTCGCCGTAGCGGGTGCCCTTGACCTGGGCGAGGTAGAGCGCGAGCAGGTAGCAGGCGACCAGCTGGGTCAGGAAGCCCTTGGTCGAGGCGACGCCGATCTCCGGGCCGGCGTGGGTGTAGATCACCGCGTCGGACTCCCGCGGGATCGTCGAGCCGTTGGTGTTGCAGATCGCCAGCACCCGCGAGCGCTGGAGCCGCGCGTGCCGGATCGCCTGCAGGGTGTCGGCGGTCTCGCCGGACTGGCTGATGGCGACGACGAGGGTGGAGGCGGTGAGGATCGGGTCGCGGTAGCGGAACTCCGAGGCCAGCTCGACCTCGACCGGGATCCGGGTCCAGTGCTCGATGGCGTACTTCGCGACGAGGCCGGCGTAGAACGAGGTGCCGCAGGCGATGATGATGACCTTGTCGACGTCGCGCAGGTCCTGGTCGGACAGCCGCATCTCGTCGAGGTGCAGCAGTCCGGCGGCGTCCCGGCGCCCCAGCAGCGAGTCGGCGACCGCCCGCGGCTGCTCGTGGATCTCCTTGCGCATGAACCAGTCGTGGCCGTCCTTCTCGGCGGCCGACAGGTCCCAGTCGACGTGGTAGCGCCGGCCCTCGGCCGGGGTGCCGTCGAAACCGGTCACCGACACCCCGGAGCGCCTGATCGTGACGACCTGGTCCTGGCCCAGCTCCAGCGCCTCGCGGGTGTGCTCGATGAAGGCGGCGACGTCCGAGCCGAGGAAGTTCTCCCCCTCGCCGATCCCGACGACCAGCGGCGAGTTGCGGCGCGCGGCCACCACGCAGGACGGGTCCTCGGCGTCGACCGCCACCAGCGTGAAGGCGCCCTCGAGCACCCGGCAGACGTTCTGCATGGCGGTGGTCAGGTCGTGCCCGGACCCGAGCTCGATCTCGAGCAGGTGCGCGGCGACCTCGGTGTCGGTCTCGGACTCCAGCTCGTGCCCCGCGTCCTCGAGGCCGGTGCGCAGCACGTCGAAGTTCTCGATGATCCCGTTGTGCACCAGCGCAAGCCGGCCGGTCCGGCCGAGGTGGGGGTGCGCGTTGACGTCGTTGGGCGCGCCGTGGGTGGCCCAGCGGGTGTGGCCGATGCCGGCCGTGGACTCCGGGAGCGGGCTGTCCACGATGGCCTTCTCCAGGTTGGCCAGCTTGCCGGCGCGCTTGGCCGAGGCGATCGAGCCACCGACGACGAGGGCGATGCCGGCGGAGTCGTAGCCGCGGTACTCCAGCCGTCGCAGGCCCCCCACCACGACGTCCTGTGCCTGCTTCTCACCGACGTAGCCCACGATTCCGCACATGGTCGCGAGTGTATCGACGCCGGACCGGACGCCGTTCCGCCCGCAGCGGCTGCAACAATCTCCCGCATGTCTCCCCACGGCGGCGCCCCCCACGGTGGGCCCGAGGACAACGGCCGCGAGACGTCGCCGTACATCGAGCTGGACCGCTCGGCCTGGGCCGCGCTCGCCCAGGAGACCGAGAACCCCCTCACCCCCGAGGAGATCGCGCGGCTGCGCGGCCTCGGCGAGGAGCTGAGCATCGAGGAGGTGCAGGAGGTCTACCTCCCGCTGTCCCGGCTCCTCAGCCTGTACGTCGAGTCCGCGGGCAAGCTGCACCGCCAGCAGGAGGACTTCCTCCACCGCCAGACCCCGCCGCGCACCCCGTTCGTCATCGGCCTGGCCGGCTCCGTGGCCGTCGGCAAGTCCACGACGGCGCGCGTGCTGCAGCAGATGCTGGCCCACTGGCCGGCCCACCCCAACGTCGCGCTGGTGACCACCGACGGCTTCCTCTACCCCAACGCCGAGCTCGAGCGCCGCGGCATCCTGCAGCGCAAGGGCTTCCCGGAGTCCTACGACCGCCGGGCGCTGCTCCGCTTCGTCGTCGACATCAAGTCGGGCAAGGACGAGGTCGAAGCGCCGACCTACTCCCACCTCGTCTACGACGTGGTGCCCGGCGAGAAGATCACCATCAAGCGGCCCGACATCGTCATCATCGAGGGCCTCAACGTCCTCCAGCCCGCGCGCGTCCGCGAGGACGGCAAGACCGGCCTGACGCTGAGCGACTTCTTCGACTTCAGCGTGTACGTCGACGCCGGCACCAGCCACATCCGCGACTGGTACGTCTCCCGGTTCCTGCGCCTGCGCGAGACCGCCTTCCGCGACCCGGGCTCCTACTTCAGCAAGTACGCCGCCCTCACCGAGGACGAGGCGGTCGCGGAGGCCGAGCGCATCTGGGACACCATCAACGGCCCCAACCTCACCCAGAACGTCCTGCCGACCCGGTCCCGCGCGACCCTGGTGCTGCGCAAGGACCGCGACCACTCGGTGCGCTACATCCGGGTCAGGAAGCTCTGACCTTCTTCTGCACGTCCAGCAGTCGCTCGACGATCCGGTAGCCCATCCGCTCGTTGATCGCGTTCATCCAGGCGTTGACGTCGGCGTTGGTGGTCTCGATCGACCCGCAGTCCGGGAAGAGCTCGCGCACCCGGCGGTGCGTCGCCAGCTTCATGCCCAGCCCGAGGGCGTGCCCGCGGTGGCCGGGCAGCACCAGCGTGCCGCCGATCCGCCCCAGCCGCGGGTCCTGGCGGGAGACCCCCACCTCGGTGAACCCGCACAGCGACCCGTCCGGCGCCACGGCCACGCCCACCACCCAGGCCCGGTCGGTGTCCCGCGTCCGCGCCTCGTGCTCGCGCAACCGCTCGGGCGTCCAGTTCGCGGCCTCCAGGTCGAGGTCGCCCGCCGGGACCTCGCCGATGAACGCCCCCAGCATCGTGCAGACCCCGTCGACCCATTGGTCGGGCGTGACGTCCTCGAAGACCTCGATCCGGTAGTCGCCGAGCCGGGCCGCGACGTCGGCGTCCAGGGCCGCCCACCCCGCCGTGTCGTCGAGGTCGACGAGCTTGGTCTCCTCGCGGCTCGCGACCGGGTAGGCGTGCGCGGCCGCGAACGGCACGCCCGCACCGTCGCCGTCCACCGGTGTCGGCACGCTCATGAAGTACGTCGAGCGGCCGGCCGACGCGGCCCGCTCCTCGAGCTCGGTGAGCAGGGCGGTCCCGATCCCCCGCCGGCGCTCGGCGGGGGCGACGTACACCTCCAGGTCGGCGAGGTGGGTGTTGTCGGTCAGGAAGCACACGAGCCGCCCGGCGCCGACCGCGCGGCCGTCCACCTCCGCCAGGAGGAACACCTGGTCGATGTCCGTCCGCGCCTGCGACCAGGTCACCTGCGACACCTCCCACGAGGCCCACGCGGGGAAGGGCCGCTCCGCTGATGCGGCCGCCCCCACCTCCCACCAGGCGTGCAGCGCGGCCGGGTCCTGGGGCGTGATCTCGCGGATCGTGATGGTCACGGGCCACGACCCTAGGGGTCCGCCCCGCGCCCCCGCGACCGGATTACGCCAGGCTCAGCTGGCGCTTGACCACGTCGGCCAGCCGGTCCGCGACCGCCTGCGCCTCGTCCTGCGTCTCGGCCTCGACCATCACGCGCACGAGCGGCTCGGTGCCGCTGGGCCGCAGCAGGATGCGGCCGCTGTCGCCCAGCGCCGCCTCCTCCTCGGCCACGGCGGCCGCGACGACCGCGTCCTCGTCGGTCCGGCTCTTGTCGACGTCGGTGACGTTCACCAGCACCTGCGGGAGCCGGGTCACGACGCCGGCCAGCGACTGCAGCGACTGCCCGGTCGCGGCCATCCGCTCGAGCACGTGCAGCGCCGTCAGGATGCCGTCGCCGGTCGTGGCGAAGTCGCTCATGATCACGTGGCCGCTCTGCTCCCCGCCCAGGGAGTAGCCCGAGACCCGCATGGCCTCCAGCACGTAGCGGTCCCCCACCTTGGTCTGGCGGACCCCGAGCCCGGCGGACTTCATCGCCTTCACGAAACCGAGGTTGCTCATCACGGTGGCCACGACGGTGTTGCGGACCAGCCGACCGCTCTCGGCCAGGGCCAGCGCCAGGACCGCGAGGATCTGGTCGCCGTCGACGACGTTGCCCTCGTGGTCCACCGCCAGGCACCGGTCGGCGTCGCCGTCGAGGGCGAAGCCGGCGTCGGCGCCGTGCGCGAGCACCGCCTGCTGGAGCGGGCCGAGGTGGGTGGAGCCGCACCCGTCGTTGATGTTGAGGCCGTCGGGCTCGGCGTGGATGGCGATCACCGTGGCGCCGGCCGCCTCCAGGGCCCGCGGCCCGGCCTCGAAGGCCGCGCCCTCGGCGCAGTCGAGGACGACGGTCAGCCCGGTCAGCGGCCGCGTGATGGTCTGGTCGAGGTGGGCGGCGTACTCGTCGACGGCCGTGGGGTGCGGGCGGACCCGACCCACGGACCCGCCGGTGGGCCGGTCCCAGTCCTCGTGGAGGTGGCGCTCGATCTCGGCCTCGATGGCGTCGTCGAGCTTCAGCCCGCCACGGGCGAGGAACTTGATGCCGTTGTCGGGCATCGCGTTGTGCGAGGCCGAGAGCATCACGCCGAGGTCGGCGCCCAGCGAGCCGGTCAGATGGGCGACGCCGGGCGTCGGCAGCACCCCCAGGAGGAGTACGTCGACCCCCGCGGAGGCGAGTCCGGCCACGACGGCCGACTCGAGGAACTGGCCGGAGATGCGCGTGTCCCGACCGACGACGGCGAGCGGGCGGTGGCCCTCGAACTCGCCCCGGTCGGCCAGGACACGGGCGGCGGCAACGGAAAGGTCCAGGGCCAGCTCAGCGGTGAGAACACCGTTGGCCAGGCCCCGGACCCCGTCCGTGCCGAAGAGTTTGGGTGACATGCGACCCAAACTATAGAACTGGTTAGCGCTTGCTGAACTGCGGCGCCTTGCGGGCCTTCTTGAGACCGGCCTTCTTGCGCTCGATGACGCGGGCGTCACGCGTGAGCAGCCCGGCCTTCTTGAGCGAGGGACGGTTGGCCTCGACGTCGATGGCGTTCAGGCAGCGGGCCACGCCGAGGCGCAGGGCGCCGGCCTGACCGGTGATGCCACCGCCGTGGATGCGGGCGATGACGTCGAAACGACCCTCGAGCTGGAGGTTCGCGAACGGCTCGTTCACGACCTGCTGGTGCAGCTTGTTCGGGAAGTAGGAGTCCAGGGTGCGTCCGTTGACGGTCCACACGCCGGTGCCGGGGACGATGCGCACGCGGGCGACCGCCTCCTTGCGACGGCCGGTGGCCGCAGCGGGGGCGATGGTCGCGGGGCGGGCGGGAGCGTCGGCCGACGGCGCGCTCTCGGAGCTGTAGGCAACGCCCTGCTCGTTGGTCTCGAAGGTCTCCTCGACCTCGGTGCTTTCGGTGGTCTCAGCCACGGTATTCCTCACTCAGTCTTTCTTCGCGGATTACTGGGAGACCTGGGAGATCTCGAAAGGGACGGCCTTCTGGGCCTGGTGCGGGTGGTTCGGACCCGAGTAGACCTTCAGCTTCTTCAGCATCTGGCGGCCGAGGCGGTTCTTGGGGAGCATGCCCCAGACGGCCTTCTCGATGGCCTTGCGGGCGTCCTTCTCGAGGACCTCGCCGATCGGGGTGGCCGAGAGGCCGCCCGGGTAACCGGAGTGGCGGTAGGCCATCTTCGTGGTCTTCTTCGTGCCGGAGAGGGAGACCTTCTCGGCGTTCACGATGATGACGAAGTCACCGGTGTCGACGTGGGGGGCGAACATCGCCTTGTGCTTGCCACGCAGCAGGTTGGCGGTCTGGACGGCGAGACGGCCGAGGACCACGTCCTCGGCGTCGATCACGAGCCATTCGCGCTGGATGTCAGCGGGCTTGGGGCTGTACGTACGCACGGCTGTTGAACCTTCTTCGTTCGTAGGGCCCGGGGGAACGTCTCTCCCGGGTGGTGGTGCGGCGGCTTCTGACGAACACGGCCCGGCTTGCCAAGGATCTGGCTTCCGGGGCTGCACCCCGACGTCACAGCAGTTGGTCGGGACGCGGCAGGAGTCGCGACCGTCAAATGTACGGGCACGCGTGGGCACGGGTCAAAACGAGGTGCAGCCCCCAGCACAGCCGGTCCGGGAACGGCCCACGTGCGCACAGTGCGGACACCGGATTCGCCCGGCGTGGCGACGCCGACTAGGTTGGGGCGCGTGACTGATTCCCTCACCGTCCGCGACAACCGCACCGGACAGGAGTACGACGTCCCGATCGTCGACGGCACCATCAAGGCCGCCGACCTGGGCAAGATCAAGGCCGCCGAGGAAGCTCCCGGCCTGGCTGTCTACGACCCGGGCTTCGTGAACACCGCATCGTGCCGCAGTGCCGTCACCTTCATCGACGGCGACAAGGGCATCCTCGAGTACCGCGGCTACCCCATCGAGCAGCTGGCTGAGAAGTCCAACTTCCTCGAGGTTGCCTATCTCCTGATCCACGGCGCGCTGCCCACCAAGGTGGAGTACGAGACCTGGGTCCACGAGATCACCTACCACACGTTCGTGCACGAGAACGTCAAGAGCTTCATGGAGGGCTTCCGCTACGACGCCCACCCCATGGGCATGCTGATGGCCTCGGTCGGCGCGCTGTCGACGTTCTACCCGGACGCCCGCAACATCACCGACGCCGAGAACCGGCACATGCAGATCGTCCGCATGATCGCCAAGATGCCGACGCTGGGTGCCTGGTCCTTCCGCCACGCGCAGGGCAAGCCGTTCGTCTACCCCGACAACGACCTGGGCTACACCGCCAACTTCCTCTCGATGCTGTTCAAGATGAGCGAGCGGAAGTTCGAGGCGGACGAGCGCCTGGTCAAGGCCCTCGACGTGCTCTTCATCCTGCACGCCGACCACGAGCAGAACTGCTCGACCAACGCGGTCCGCTCGGTCGGCTCCTCGCAGGTCGACCCCTACTCCGCGGTCGCCGCGGGCGTGGGCGCCCTCTACGGCCCGCTGCACGGTGGCGCCAACGAGGCCGTGCTGCGGATGCTGCGCCGGATCGGCTCGAAGGAGAACATCCCCGCCTTCATCGAGGGAGTGAAGGCCGGCAACGAGAAGCTCATGGGCTTCGGTCACCGCGTCTACAAGAACTTCGACCCGCGCGCGACGATCATCAAGAAGGCCTGCGACGACGTCTTCGAGGTCACCGGGGTCAACCCGCTCCTGGCGATCGCCAAGGAGCTGGAGAAGATCGCGCTCGAGGACGAGTACTTCATCAAGCGCAAGCTCTACCCCAACGTGGACTTCTACTCCGGCCTGATCTACGAGGCCTTCCAGTTCCCGCCGGAGATGTTCACCGTCCTCTTCGCGATCGGCCGCACCCCGGGCTGGCTGGCCCAGTGGCTCGAGCTGGTCCAGGACAAGGAGCAGAAGATCGCTCGTCCGAAGCAGATCTACACGGGTGACCGGACCCTCGACTTCGTGCCGGCCTCCGAGCGCTGGGCGTGACCCCAGGCTCCACCCCGTCCACCACGACCCCCGTCGGCTCGCCGGCGGGGGTCGTGTGGGATCTGGGCAACGTCCTCGTCGACTGGCAGCCCCGGCTGGCCATCGCGGCGGGCGTCGGCGAGGAGGAGGCCGCGCGCTTCCTGGCCGCGGACGACTTCGACTTCCACGCCTACAACCACGGCCCGGACAGCGGCCTGGACTGGGACGAGGCGGAGGCCGAGGTCGCGCGGACCCGTCCGCACTGGCTCGAGCACGCCCGCGCCTACCGCCGGCACTTCCCCGCCTCCCTGGCCGGCGAGGTTCCCGGGTCGGTCGACCTGGTCCGTGAGCTCGCCGCGGCCGGGGTCCCGATGTGGGGCCTGACCAACTGGTCGGCCGAGCTGTTCCCCCACGGCCGCGCCGCCCACCCCTTCCTCGACGAGCTCCTGCTCGACGTCGTGGTCAGCGGGGAGGAGGGCGTCGCCAAGCCCGACCCGGCCATCTTCGAGGTCGTACGCCGGCGCACGGGGCTGCCGCTGCACACCCTCGTCTTCGTCGACGACCGGGCCGACAACGTCGCGGCCGCCGACGCGGCGGGCATGGACGCGCTGCTGTTCACCGACGCCGCCCGGCTCCGCGTCGACCTGCGCGAGCGCGGCCTGCCCGTCTGACAACTCCCGGGACCTGCCCTCAGTGCGTGTGTCCCATTTCCCGGGTGATTGAGCCCGTGAGAAACGCACTCTATGCCGATGAGCGGATGCTGCCGCGCAGTTAGGAGTAGGTGACAGCGGCGTGCAAGCGAGTGCTGTCTGTGCCCCGTCGCCACAGCCCTGACCTGTCGAGCCGGTAACTGATTGTGGCTGACCTCAGCACATAGATGCCGGGCACTTCGGGCGTTAGGACGGCCACGAGTTGGTCCTGGCCGCCCATGAGCGTGCCGTCGACGGCTGGGATGCAGTCGTACTTCGCCGACGGTCGTTCGTCTCCGAAGCCGACTGAAAGGTGGCCACCGTCGTCGGTTGCGATGGCCGTGCAGCGCAGCACCTCAATCGTTGCTTCGGTCTCATGCCGTTCGTCCAAGCGAACATCAACAGAACGCAACGTCAGCACGCCTTCCGATGGAAAGTGGCCGGGAGCCGTCAGTTCAGCCGTCCAGACGACCCCGGTTCGATAAGGCCGTGGGTCGGCTTCGACCGACGCGCCGTACGCGGAGGGCAACGCGTCGGGATGAGTCCACCACCATCCCGCGCCCACAAGCACGGCGACACCAACAACCGTGCTTGCGACTGGCCGCCAGATGGCCCGCGTCTTGCTCGGCGGCTGCTTGATGTCGGTCATGCTGTGGCAACGAAGCAACGTCGACCGAAATACGCACGCTCATGCTGCAGAGCGTGCGCTCGGAGATGCACGCTCCTGCCGCGATGCAAGCGGACGAGCCGATGACTGGGCGCGACCGCTGCGTATGCTCAGTGGCGTGGAGTCTGACCGCCCAACCCGCTCCCGCCTGACCATTCTTGGGATGGTTCCCATTGTGGTGCTTCTGGTGAGTTTGAACGTCGCGCCTCGACTAGCCGGCCTGCTAGGGCTATCGAAGGCGCTCGGCATCATCGTCGCGGGTGTCCTCACGGTCGTCGGATTCTTCGTCTCTCGCGCCATCCTTCGACGCGAGTTCTCGCAAGGTGAGTCGGCGTAGAGCCAGCATCCATTGCTCGCTCCCGAACGCACGCTCCTGCCGCGATTCGCCCGATCGAGCAGTAGAGCGCCCGTGACCGCCACGGCACGGACGGCCCACGCAGTCCTGTACACGCGATTGAGGTCATGCGAGCGGTACGTCCCCGCGAGCAGCGGGTCTCCGGCTGCGGCGCGGTCGTGACGCGGGGTAGCGTCGAGGCCATGGACACCGTCGAGGTGGACGGACTCCGCTTGGCGTACCGCCGTACCGGTCACGGTCGAGCAGTCGTGTTCGTGCATGGCGGGGCTGAGGACGGCCGTGTCTGGGCACCACAGCTCGACGCACTCTCAGACGAGTTCACGGTGATCGCCTGGGATGAGCCCGGCGCCGGTGGATCCGACGACGTGCCCGACGGGTTCGGCCTGTCCGACTACGCCGACTGCCTCGCCGGGCTGATCCGCGCGCTCGGCGTCTCCCCGACGCCGGTGGTCGGACTTTCGTGGGGCACCACCGTGATCCTCGAACTGTATCGACGCCACCCCGAGGTGGTCCGCAGCATCGTCCTGGCCGACGGGTACGCCGGGTGGCGCGGGTCCCTGGGCGCTGAGGAGGCCGATGCCCGATTGGCCGGCGTGTGCGCGGCGCTGGCTCAGCCGGAGGAGCGGTTCGATCCGACGCTGCCCGGACTCTTCGCGGCTGATCCACCTGCACGGTTCGTGCCCTTGCTGGAGGCGATGGCGGCTGACGTCCGACCCAGCAGCATCTTGACTGCCCTGACCGCGATGGCGCGGGCGGATCTCTCGCATGTCCTGCCGACCGTCGGGGTGCCGACACTGCTGATTTGGGGTGCGCTCGACGCACGGTCACCACTGTCGGTGGCGTACGAGTTCGAGCGTCGGATACCCGGAGCGAGTCTGGCGGTCATCCCCGATTGCGGACACGTCAGCAACCTCCAGGCACCGGGACCGTTCAACGATCTGGTTCGCGGCTTCCTCCAACGCCATGGCTAACTGCTGAGCCACCGAGCATGCGGACCGGGCCACTTCACTGCATCTTGTGTTCTGCTCTTGGCTCGGCCATGTCGTCTCACCCTCCGCGATGGACGCACGGATCTGCCGCGATCCGTGCCCGAAACGCCCGAGACGAGGGCACGTCACGTAAGACCGACGGAGGTAACGGCATCGGCGGCGGCACGGCTGAGCGTCGACCGCGCTTCGAGGAGCTCGTTTCCTCTGTTCGTCGACGGCGCGGCGATCCGGAACTGCCGCGCTCCGCCCTGCCATGGCTCCCTCTGTGTCGCCAGCACAGTCCAACCGAATGGGACACACCCAGTCAGAAGGGCATCGTCACGACGACCCAGACCAGGGGCAGGAAGACAAGGGCCAGCATGAGGGCCGGGAAGCCCGTCACCCGCCGGTCCGGGCCCTCCGGGACCGGGTCGCGCGGACGACCCAGCACGAGGTACGCCGGCACGCCGAACGGCGGCGCCAGCGCCATGGTCCAGAACCAGCCCCATCGGGTCGCCCATCGGGGCTCGGGACCGCGGGCGAGCAGCACGAGGGTGAGCGCGACGAGCGCGAACCCCGAGATCGCGACCCAGTCCGGCACCCACCACTTGCCCAGGGTGGACCCGGCGTAGCGCACCGGCACCCGCGTGACCTCGACGTCCGGGGACCGCTGCGCCAGACGCTCACCGATGTCCTGCCGCACGACAGGCACGCCGGAGGGCAGGTCTCCCCCCGCCGCATCGCCGGGACTGCGCTGGACGACCTCCGCGACGTACGGGACGAAACCGCTCCGCCAGCGCACCTGCTGGGTGGCGAAACCGGTCGACCCGGGACGCAGACCCCCGGCGACGGTGACCTCGTGGACGTGGCCGTCCGCGATCGCCGCCGCGAGGTGGTCGATCGAGGACTCCCGCTCACCGAGGGCGAGCGTCACGCACGCGACGACGGTCCAGCCGACCGCGAGCAGGACGCGCAGCACCAGGAAGAGATCGACGGGACGACGCCCCCGCGGGACGAGCACTTCCGTGGTCACGACTCCCCCAGCACGCGCAGCCCCGGACGACGCCCGAGGTCGGAGCGAGAGCCTAGGCAACGGGGAGTCGCCAACCCAATCAGCGCGCCCGCGGGGCGTCCACGGAGGCCCGCTCGACCTCCAGCAGCGACGCACTGTGCCGCTCGGCCTCGAAGGCCTCCTTGCCGCCGCGGAAGCCGAAGAGCCGCTTGGTCCACAGCAGGTAGAAGACGGCGAAGAGGTTGAGCACCAGCGCGCCGATCTTGAACGGCGTGACCGTGTGCAGCAGCTCGTAGACCTCCAGCGGGATCAGCGCGGACGTGCCGACCATGGCGACGTACTCGCCCCAGCGCTGCATCGACCAGAGCCCGACCGCCTCGAGCAGCTGCAGCGCCCCGTAGGCCGCGACGCCGAGGATGACCAGCTTCAGGGTGGAGTGCTGCGCCTTCAAGGCCTCCTCGATCAGCTTGACCGGGCCGGCGTTCTGCAGGTCGATGCCGGCGCGCTCGGCCAAGGGCTGGAGTCGCGGGAGGTACTCCGCGAACACCTGCTGGAGCGAGTCCTTCGCGCCGTCGAAGCGGTAGATGCCGTAGGCGAGCGCGACGAGGAGGACCCCGCGGACCAGCCGCTCGGCGGCCAGCAGCCGCAGGATCACGGCGTCCTTGAGCGCCTTGTCCTTGAGCACGATCGGGGCGTCCTCGGCCGGGCCCGAGCCGTGCGGCGGCCCGGGCACGAAGTCCTCGCAGCGCAGGCACCGCCAGGCCTCCCCCACCGCGGTCTCGGTGTGCAGGCGTTCGGCGAGGTCCTTCTCGTCGGGCTTGTAGGTGACGTGCCCGCGGATGCCACAGGAGCGCAGGCTCCAGCTGAAGTGGCGCAGCGGCCGGAGGTTCACACGACCGTCCGGTCGTGGCCCTGCCAGTAGGGCGCCCGGAGCTCCCGCTTGAGGATCTTGCCGGTGGGGTTGCGCGGCAGCGCGGGGATCACGTCGACCGTGCGCGGGCACTTGAACTTCGCCAGGTGCTCGCGGCAGTAGGAGATCAGCTCCTCCTCCGTGGCCTCGGCGCCCGGGTGGAGGGAGACGACCGCCTTGACCGACTCGCCCCAGGTGTCGTCGGGGACGCCGATCACGGCGACCTCCATGACGGCCGGGTGCTCGGCCAGGACCCGCTCGATCTCGGGCGAGTAGATGTTCTCCCCGCCGCTGATGATCATGTCCTTGAGCCGGTCCTCGACGTAGACGTAGCCCTCGGCGTCGACCTTGCCCATGTCGCCGGTGCGGAACCAGCCGTCGTCGGTGATCACCTTGGCGGTCTCCTCGGGCTTGCCGAGGTAGCCCTTCGTGAGCTGGGCGGTGCGCAGCCAGATCTCGCCGTGCTCGCCGACCGGCAGGTCCTCGAGGGTGGCGGGGTCGACGATCCGCAGCTCGCAGCCGGGGATCGGCCGGCCGGCCGAGACCAGCCGCTCGGGGTGCTCGGCGTCGCGGTGGGCCTCGGGCAGCAGCTGGGTGGCCACACCGGACACCTCGGTGAGGCCGTAGACCTGGATGAAGTCGGTGTCGGGCCAGGCCTCCATCGCCGCGCGCAGCAGCGGCAGCGGCATCGGCGAGGCGCCGTACGTGTAGGTCTTGAGGGCACCGAACAGCTTCACCGCGTCGGGGCCGGCCTGCAGCACCTGGGCGAGCACGGCGGGCACGAGGAACGTGCGGTTGGCGCCGGCCAGGATCGCGCCGGCCAGCGAGGCGCCGTCGGGGTCGCGGGTCATGACGCTCGGGATGCCGTCGTTGATGCCGAACAGGACGTAGGACGAGCCCCCGACGTGGAAGAGCGGCATCGCGACCATGCTCTTGTCGCCGGGCTCGAACTCCCAGCCGTCGTGGGCGTTCTGGGTGTGCGCGACCATGTTGGCGTGCGTGAGCATCACGCCCTTGGGGTGGCCGGTGGTGCCGCTGGAGTACATCACCAGGCACACGTCGTCGGGGTCCACGTCGGCCGGCCGCGAGACCGGGGTGGAGGCGGCCAGCCATGCTTCGTACTCGTCGCCCTCGGCCCCGTCGGGCGTCACCTCGATGACCTTCTCGACGTGGGTCAGCCGGTCGCGGATCTTGTCGACCAGCGGCATCAGCTCGGTGCCGACGATCAGCACCCGCGCGCCGCTGTCGTTGACGGCGTAGTCGACCTCCTCGCCGGCCAGCCGCCAGTTGATGATCGCGTTGGCCGCCCCGAGCGACCCTGCCCCCAGCGACGTCTCGACGCAGGCCGGGTGGTTCTTGTCGAGGAACGCGACGACGTCGCCGCGCCCGATCCCCAGCGCCTGCAGGCCGCCGGCGTTGCGGCGCACACGGTCGTTCCACTCCGCCCACGTCCACGTGCGGGAGCCGTAGGTGATCGCCTCACCGTCGGGCTCGGCGCCCGCCCAGTGGGCGAGGCGGTCGTCCATGAAGCGCGGGGAGTCCATGGGGCCCGATTGTGTCCGGCGCCACACCGCCGCACAACTACCCGGCCGGGATCACCTTCACGTGCTCGCAGTCCTTGCGCTTCGCGCCCGGGCTCGGCTGGTTGAAGATGACCGTGTCCTCCCCCGCGCCGCACTGGATCTCCATGCCGTCGCCGGCGTACGACGCGAAGAACCTGTCGTCCCCGGTGTCGCCGAACGCCGTGTCGTTGCCGGTCATGAAGATGACGTCGTTGCCGGCCCCTCCGTGCACGAAGTCGGCCTGGTCGTCGTGGCCGGTGTTGATCCGGTCGTTGCCGTCCTGGCCGTTGAGCACGTCGGCGCCCGGGCCGCCCTTGACCTTGTCGTCGTCGGTGCCCCCGGCCATGGTGTCGGGACCCTGGAGCCCGTAGAGCCGGTCGTTGCCGGCGAAGGCGCGGATGCTGTCGGCGTGGGCCGTGCCGCGCAGCACGTTGTCGTGGTCGTCGCCCCGGACCACGGCGGCCTGCGCGGCGGCGCCGTACGCCGTGGTCGCGAGCAGGACGGCGCACCCGAGCGCTGTTGCGAGTCTCTTCGTCATGCCCGCCAGCATCGCCCGACTTCTTCGGCGACGCCAAGGGCGGTCTCAGGAACGTCACAGGCACGCCGGACAAGGTTCATGACATGAACGACACCCCCTCCGTCCCGCCCGCGGGCGATCGGCCCGACGACACCTCGCGTTACGCGCACCCGGTCTTTCCCCCCAGCGGCCCGCCGGCCCCGGCAGCCCCGCCCCCGACCGGGACCGTCACCGAGAAGCGACCGCGCCGTGGCGCGTTCGCCGCGTCCGTCGTGGCCGCATCCCTGCTCGTGGGCGGGGCGGCGGGGGTGGGCGGCGCCGCCGCCTGGACCTCCTGGCACCCGGCGGACGGCACCACGTCGTCCTCGTCGAGCGCCCCGACGAGCTCGCAGGTGGTGGACACCCCTTCGTCCTCCAGCAACGAGAGCGTCGAGCAGGTGGCCCAGCAGGTGCTGCCCTCGGTGGTGAAGATCGAGGTCTCCGGCCCCCAGGAGTCCGGCTCGGGCTCGGGCATCATCCTGAGCTCGGACGGCCAGATCCTGACCAACAACCACGTGGTCGAGATCGCCGGCAGCTCCGGCTCCATCACCGTGTCGTTCAACGACGGGTCGTCGGCCAAGGCGAAGGTGCTCGGCACCGACCCGCTGACCGACACCGCAGTGATCCAGGCCGAGGGCGTCGACGGGCTCACCCCCGCGACGATCGGCAAGTCCGGCGACCTCGCGGTCGGCCAGAGCGTCGTGGCGATCGGCTCGCCCTTCGGCCTCGAGTCGACGGTCACCAGCGGCATCGTCAGCGCCCTCAACCGTCCCGTCGACGTCGGCTCCGACGGCCAGGGCAACAGCACCGTCTATCCCGCGGTCCAGACCGACGCGGCGATCAACCCCGGCAACAGCGGCGGCCCGCTGGTCGATCTCCACGGGCACGTCGTCGGGATCAACTCCTCCATCCAGACCTCGTCCTCCTCTGCCACCGAGCAGGGCGGCTCGATCGGCCTCGGCTTCGCCATCCCGATCGACGAGGTGATGCCGATCGTGCAGCAGATGATCAAGGGCGAGACGCCCACGCACGCCCGGCTCGGCATCTCCGTCTCCGACGTGCGCAGCAACAGCGACGTCTCCGAGGGTGCCCAGGTCCAGGAGGTCACCAGCGGCTCGACGGCCGACAACGCAGGCCTGTCGTCCGGCGACGTGATCACCAAGGTCAACGACGAGCCGATCACCGGCGCCGACTCCCTCGTCGCGACGATCCGGTCCTTCCGGCCCGGCGACGACGTCACCGTGACCTACGACCACAACGGCGCCACCAAGACGGTCAAGCTCGCGCTCGACTCCGACGCCAACACGAGCAACTCCTGAGCCAGCCGGTCCAGCCCACACCTGGACCGGTCCCCCAGATGTGACGGGGGTCCCGCGGCCATCGGTCCGTCTCCCGCCGGCCGCGGGACCCCGTCACGCCAGCTTCTTCTCGAACTCCCCGAGCCGCGCCACCGGCCGGTAGCCGAGCATCTCGTTGACGCCGATCATGTGCGCGTTGACCTCGGCGTTGTACGTCGTCAGCCGGGTGACGCCCGGGCACTCACGCTGCAGCAGGGCGAGGTTGGCGGCCTTGACCGCCAGCCCGAGCCGGTGCCCGCGGTGCGCGCCGGCCACGAGCGTCCCCCACTGGTAGGCGCGGTCCGGCTCGTGCACCGTGGTCGCGATGTCGGTGTAGGCCACGACGGTGCCCTCGGCGTCCAGGGCGACGCTGTTGTACTTCGTGCGGCCCTGCCTGGCCACCATCTCCTCGTGGACCCGCATCTCCGCGACGTCCACGACCTCCGGCTCCAGCTCCATCTCGCCGGTGGGTGCCTCGGTCATCAGGGTGGTGGACAGCGCGAGCCAGCTCTCGGCCAGGTCGTCGGGCACCGGTCCGACCCACGACCGCAGCGTGTACGCCGCGTGGTGACCCGCCGCGCTCGCGGCGAGCTCGTCCAGCAGCCCGTCGGCGACCGGCAGGTCGAGCTGCCGCTGCACGTCACCGAGCATCAGCGTGTAGTCGTGGGCGACGAGGAACTCCCGTCCGGGGTCGCCCTCACCCTCGGCGCCGGACTCCAGCCCCCACGAGGTCTCGGCCCCGATCACGGTCCGGCCCTCGGCCAGCGCCAGCTGCTCCAGGTGGGCGAGCATGGCCGCCCCGTGGCCGCTCCGTCGGTCCCCGGGGGCCACGTCGACGGCGAGGTAGGCACGGTCCAGGTTGTCGCGCAGCGGCATCGCCAGCCAGCCGGCGCTGACCAGTCGTCCGGCCGACCACCCGGCGTACACGGTGTTGGAGCGGAGCGTGCTGGGCGCCTGCACCTGGGCGCGGAGCTCCTCGCGCTGCCACGGCGAGGCCCAGTCGCCCCGCCCGTGCAGCTGGGAGGCGAGGTAGACCTCGTGCCAGGCGTCGAAGGCCGCGTCGTCGTGGGGGTCGACGGGTCGGATGTCGCTCATCGGGCTCGCTTCACTCTCGCCTCGTCCCACACGGGACCGTTGGACTCGTAGACCTCGCCGTCGGCGCCGTAGACCAGGAAGCGGTCGAAGCCGCGGGCGAACCACCGGTCGTGGGTGACCGCCAGGACCGTGCCGTCGAAGGCCTCGAGGCCCTCCTCGAGCGCCTCGGCGGACTGGACGTCGAGGTTGTCGGTCGGCTCGTCGAGCAGCAGCAGCGTGGCGCCGCTGAGCTCGAGCATCAGGATCTGGAACCGCGCCTGCTGGCCACCGGACAGCGACTCGAACTTCTGCTCCGAGGCGTGCGCGAGCTCGTAGCGGTCGAGCACGCGCGCGGCAGCCTCCCGGCCCAGGCCGGCGCGGCCGTTGGCCGAGCCGTCGCCTCGGTGCAGGATCTCGAGCAGCGTGCGGCCCATCAGCTCGGGGTGCTCGTGGGTCTGGACGAACCAGCCCGGGCGCACGCGGGCGCCGAGCTTGGCCTTGCCGGTGTGGTCGACGTGCTTGACCACGACGTCGCCGACCGGCCGGTGCTCGACGTCGGGGTCGCTGCCGCCGGCGGCCAGGAGCCGCAGGAAGTGCGACTTGCCGGAGCCGTTGGACCCGAGCACGGCGACCCGCTCGCCGTACCAGACCTCGAGGTCGAACGGCTTCATCAGCCCGGTGAGCTCCAGCCCCTCGCAGACCACCGCGCGCTTGCCGGTGCGGCCGCCCTTGAGCCGCATCGAGACCTGCTGCTCGCGCGGCTGCTCGGTCGGCGGACCGGCCTCCTCGAACTTGCGCAGCCGGGTCTGGGCGGCGCGGTACTGCGACGCCATGCCGTCGTTGTACTCCGCCTTGATCTTGTAGTGCAGCACCAGCTGCTTGAGCTTGGCGTGCTCCTCGTCCCAGCGCTTGCGGAGCTCCTCGAAGCGCGCGAAGCGGTCCAGGCGCGCCTGGTGGTACGACGCGAAGCCGCCCGGGTGCGTCCACACCGTGTTCCCCGCGGCGCCCAGCTCGACGGTCACCACGCGGGTGGCGGTGTTGTTGAGAAGCTCCCGGTCGTGGCTGATCATCAGGATCGTCTTGTCGGACTCCCGGACCCGCCCCTCCAGCCAGATCTTGCCCGGCACGTCGAGGAAGTTGTCCGGCTCGTCGAGCAGCAGCACCTGGTCGGGGCCGCGCAGCAGGAACTCCAGCACCAGCCGCTTCTGCTCGCCGCCCGACAGGGTCTTCAGCGAGCGGTACTTCGCGCGGTCGTAGGGCAGCGCCAGCGCCGCCATCGAGCACACGTCCCAGGTGACCTCGATGTCGTAGCCGCCGGCGTCGGCGAACTCCGAGAGCGCGTGCGCGTAGGCCATCTGCGTCTTCTCGTCGTCGGTCTCCATCAGCGCCAGCTCCCAGCGCTCCACGTCGGCCGCGGCCGCCCGGACGCGTGGCGGGGAGACGCTCAGCAGCAGGTCGGCGACCGTCGGGTCCTCACCCAGGCCGGCCCCGACCATCTGCCGCATGACCCCGAGCCCGCCGCTGCGCGTGACCGCGCCGGCGTGCGGCACCAGGTCGCCGGTGATGATCCGGAGCAGGGTCGTCTTGCCCGCGCCGTTGGCCCCGACGAGGGCGACCTTGGCCCCCTCGCCGACCCGGAACGACACGTCGTCGAGCAGCACCCGCCCGTCGGGGAGCTCGTACCGGACTCCGGCGACATCCACATGACCCACGTCGAAGGATTCTCCGTCATGGGCGGTGGCGCTGGCGAACCGTTTAGTCCTCGGTCGCCTTCGCCCAGAGGTTGATGCCGGCCTCGACCGCGTCGTCGTCGATCGCCTGGAGCTCCTCGGCGGTGAACGCCGGCCCCGACAGCGCGTCGAGGTTGGTGTCGAGCTGCTCGACCGAGCTGGCGCCGATGACCGCGGAGGTGACGCGGGGGTCGCGCAGCGCCCACTGCACCGCCATCTGGGCCAGCTTCTGCCCACGTCCGGCCGCGATCTCGTTGAGGCGGCGCACGTGCCCGAGCGTTTTGTCGTCGAGGTGGTCGCCCGGGATGGTCGAGCCGGTCCGCGCGGCCCGCGAGTCGGCCGGGATGCCGTCGAGGTAGCGGTCCGTCAGCAGGCCCTGCGCCAGCGCCGTGAAGACGATGCAGCCCATGCCCTGGGCCTCGAGCTCGTCGAGCAGGCCGCCCTCGATCCAGCGGTTCAGCAGGGAGTACGACGGCTGGTGGATCAGCAGCGGGGTGCCCAGCTCGCGGGCGATGGTGGCCGCCTCGCGCGTCTTGTCGGCCGAGTAGGACGAGATGCCGGCGTACAGCGCACGACCGGAGCGCACCGCCTGGTCCAGCGCCATCATCGTCTCCTCGACGGGGGTGTCGGGGTCGAAGCGGTGGCTGTAGAAGATGTCGACGTAGTCCAGCCCCATCCGGGCCAGGGACTGGTCGAGCGAGGCGAGGACGTACTTCCGCGAGCCGCCGCCCTGGCCGTAGGGGCCCGGCCACATGTCGTAGCCGGCCTTGGTCGAGATCACCAGCTCGTCGCGGTAGGGCGCGAGGTCGTCCTTGAGGTAGCGACCGAAGTTCTCCTCGGCGCGGCCGTAGGGCGGGCCGTAGTTGTTGGCGAGGTCGAAGTGCGTGACCCCCCGGTCGAAGGCCCGGCGCAGGATCGCGCGCTGGTTGTCCTCGGACCGGTCGTCGCCGAAGTTCTGCCAGAGGCCCAGCGAGAGCGCGGGCAGCTGGAGTCCGCTGCGGCCGGTGTGGCGGTAGTGCATGCCGGTGGCGGCGGTGTCGTAGCGGTCCTCGGCGGCGGTGTAGCTCGTCATGGCGCCCAGCCTGCCACCCGCCGCCGGCGCGGATCAGGCCGGGAGCAGCTCGCGGACCAGCGCCTCGACCCGGGCCCGGATCTCGTCGCGGATCGGGCGCACGGCCTCGATGCCCTGCCCGGCCGGGTCGTCGAGCTTCCAGTCCTCGTAGCGGGTGCCGGGGAAGACGGGGCAGACGTCACCGCAGCCCATCGTGATGACGACGTCGGAGACCTGGACCGCCTCGTCGGTGAGCACCTTCGGCGTGGCCGCGGTGATGTCGATGCCCTCCTCAGCCATCGCCTCGACGGCGACCGGGTTGATCGAGTCGGCGGGCGCCGAGCCGGCCGAGAGCACATCGATGCGACCGGCCCCGAGGTGCTGCAAGTAGCCGGCCGCCATCTGGGAGCGACCGGCGTTGTGGACGCAGACGAACAGGACGGTGGGCAGGTCGGTGGGGTTGGCGGTGGGGGCCATCAGGCGCCTTCCTCGGTGGGGAGCGTGGGATCGGGGTGCAGCAGGAGGACCAGGCCGAGCCCGAGGGCGCCGCCGACCAGCTGCATGAGGACGAAGACCGGCACCGACCCCGGCGCGATGCCGGCGAAGGTGTCGGACAGGGTGCGGGCCACGGTGACGGCGGGGTTGGCGAAGCTCGTCGAGCTCGTGAACCAGTAGGCCGCGGTGATGTAGCCGCCCACGGCGTAGGCGACGCTGTCGCTGCGGCCGCGGCGGACGCTGCCGAAGATGACGGCCACCAGGCCGAGGGTCGCGACCACCTCCCCCAGCCACAGGCCGCCCCCACTCCGGTCGTGGGTGGCGACGGTGACCGCGTCGAGGCCGAACATCAGGTTGGCGACCACCGCGCCCACCGCGCCGCCGACGAGCTGCGCGACGACGAGGGCGACGGCGTCGGAGGTCGTGACGAGACCGAGCACCCGCTCGACCAGGGTCACCACCGGGTTGAACGCCGCCGAGACGGGCTGGAGGGCCAGGATCAGGGCGACCAGGGCGGCGCCGGTCACCAGGCTGTTCTCGAGGAGCTGGAGGCCCACGTCGTCGGGCGAGAGCCGCGTGGCGGCGATGCCCGAGCCGATGACGGCCATGACCAGGAACGCCGTGCCGACCAGCTCGGCCGCGGCGCGTCGTACGAGCGTCACCGGGCGACGCCGCCGAGCAGGAGGCCGACGTCGGAGAGCGCCGTTGCGTTGAGCCGGTAGTAGACCCAGACGCCGCGCTTCTCGCGGTCCAGGAGCCCGACCTCGTGCAGCACCTTGAGGTGGTGGCTGATCGTGGGCTGGGACAGGTCGAAGGCGTCGTTGAGGTCGCAGACGCACGCCTCGCCGCCCTCGTGGCTGGCCACGATCGAGAGCAGTCGCAACCGCACCGGGTCGGCGATCGCCTTGACCAGCGGCGCGATCCGCTCGGCCTGCTCGATCGAGAGCGGCTCGGAGGTGAGCGGTGAGCAGCACGCCACCGTCTGCACCGGCGTCAGCTCGAGTGAATTCGACATGCGTGAATATTGACAGACGTCGATATGTTGTTGCAAGGTGAGAACACATCGACAGTCATCTATGTCTCAGTGGAGGAACCATGTCCCGCATCCAGCTCGCCCTCAACGTCGAGGACCTCGACGCGTCCATCGCCTTCTACACCACCCTCTTCGGCACCGCCCCGGCCAAGACGAAGCCCGGTTACGCCAACTTCGCGATCACCGAGCCGCCGCTGAAGCTGGTCCTCATCGAGAACCCCGGGCACGGCGGCTCGGTCAACCACCTCGGCGTCGAGGTCGCCGACACCGACACCGTCGACGCCGAGCAGTCGCGGCTCGCCGCCGCCGGGCTCGCCTCGGTCGACGAGCGCGACACGACCTGCTGCTACGCCCGCCAGGACAAGTTCTGGGTCGAGGGTGCCCCCAACGGCGAGCGGTGGGAGGTCTACACCGTGCTCGAGGACTCCGCCACCTTCGCCGCCGAGCCGGCCGAGGACGCCGAGGGAGCCACCTGCTGCGGCACGGAGCGGGCCGAGGAGGCCGAGCTCCAGCCGACCGCCACGGCCTGCTGCTGAGGCCGGGTCAGTCGCCGGCCCGGCGCGTCTCCAGCACCCGGAACCCCTTGGCCGAGGCGAGCCGGGTCGTCGGGAAGCCCTGCTCCCCCAGCCAGCGCTGGAGCGAGTCGGCACCGAGGTTCTTGCCCACGACCATGACGGCCCGGCCGCCCGGCGCGAGCCGCGGCAGCCAGGTCAGCAGCAGCTCGTGGAGGGCCTCCTTGCCGATCCGGATGGGGGGGTTCGACCAGATCTCGTCGTACGTCGCTCCCGCGTCGACACCGTCCGGCGTCGAGGCGGCGTAGCGGTCGGCGACGCCGAGCGTCGCGGCGTTCTCGTTGG
Organism: Nocardioides ginsengisegetis; assembly: GCF_014138045.1. Lineage (NCBI taxonomy): Bacteria > Bacillati > Actinomycetota > Actinomycetes > Propionibacteriales > Nocardioidaceae > Nocardioides > Nocardioides ginsengisegetis. The sequence goes on along the minus strand of NZ_JACGXA010000001.1, from coordinate 399,685 downwards.
CGAGCAGGACCGCCCGCTCGTTGACGTCGACGGCCGTGACGACCGCGTCCGGCACGGCGACGGCGACCGCCAGGCCGATCACGCCGTAGCCGCAGCCCAGGTCGAGGACCCGCCCGGCCGCCGGCGGCTCGGTCTCGCGGAAGAGGATCGCCGTGCCGATGTCGAGGCGGCCCTGAGCGAACACCCCCGAGCCGCTCACGAGCGCCAGGTCGTGGCCCCACACCTGCGCCGAGACGGGTGCCCGCTTGAAGGCCACCGACGGGTCGGCGCTGAAGTAGTGGTCATCCATGGGGCGCTCCTCGCTTGGCGCGGGTCTGGTCGGCACGGCCGGCGAGCTCGGCGTCCGCGGGGTAGCCGACCTCCTCCAGGGTCAGCCCGTGCGCGTGCACGACGGCCACGGCGGGGTCGCGCCGCCCGGCAGCCAGCACCTCCTCGGCCCACGCGACCGGCCGGCGCCCCTCGCCGACCGCCAGCAGGCAGCCGACCAGCGCACGGACCATGCTGTGGCAGAAGGCGTCGGCGACGACCGTCGCCTCCAGCACGCCCGGCTCGGTGCGGACCCAGGACAGCTCGAGCAGCGTCCGGATCGTCGTGGCGCCCTCGCGCTTCTTGCAGAACGACGCGAAGTCGTGGTGCCCGACCAGCAGCGCGGACGCCTCGTTGAGCGCCTCGAGCGAGAGCGGTCGGGGCCAGGCCAGCACGTGCGAGCGGACCAGCGGGTCGAGCCCGGCCGGGTCGTCACACACGCGGTAGACGTAGCGCCGCCACAGTGCGGAGAAGCGGGCGTCGAAGCCCGGGGCGGCCTCCGCGACCGCGCGCACCCGGACGTCCGGGTCCAGGATGCCGTTCAGACGACGCAGCAGCGCCTCGAGCGGTGGCTCGCCGGAGCGGCCCGCCGCCACCGCGAGTGCCTCGGGGTCGACGTCGACGTGCACGACCTGCCCGCGCGCGTGGACCCCGGTGTCGGTTCGTCCGGCGCAGACGACGGCGACCGACGGCACCCGCAGCACCGTGGCCAGGGCCTGCTGGAGCTCGCCCTGGACGGTGCGCAGCCCCGGCTGGCCGGCCCATCCGTGGAAGTCGCCCCCGTCGTAGGCAAGGTCGATCCGGATCCGCACCCGGAGATTCTGTCAGGCGGCCTCCGGCGCGTCTCCCCACCCCGTGGCCTGCTGCGCGCCGCCCCCCGGGCGCCTGGACTGCGTTGTCGTCAGTCGCCGGGACTCCGTCCCGCCTCCCTCCTCCGCCTTGCCAGGCACTCCAGGGGACGACGCTCGCGACGGCCGAGGGTGGGGAGGCACGCCCTAGGCTCGCGACATGCAGCCCGCGCTGATCCTGATGTCGGCCGAGCACGCCGACTTCCTCCTCGACGAGTTCGGCCGCTACGCCCGCGACTACGACCTGCACACCGCGACCGACGTGGCGGGGGCCGAGGCGATCGCGCGCCGGATCCGGGAGAAGGGCGGTCAGGTCGCGCTCTTCGTCTCCGACTCGGCCCCGCAGGACGCCCCCGTGTTCGAGGCCTTCGCCCGGTGGCGGCAGGTCGTCCCGACCGCCCGCCGGATCGTCGCGGCCCACTGGTCGCGGTTCCTCACCGACGCCGACAGCCTGCGTGCCGGGCTCGCCAAGGGCAAGTTCGACGCCTACCTCCTGATGCCCCGAGGCGTCCGCGACGAGGAGTTCCACACCGCGGTGTGCGAGCTGCTCAGCGACTGGGGCTCGACGGTCGCCGCTCCCGAGGTCGACACGGTGCAGATCGTCACGCCCGGAGGCGACGCGCTCACCGGCGCGATCCGCGACTTCCTCGACCGGATGGGCATGCCCAACCGCGTCTACGCCCCCGACAGCGACACCGGCCGCGCGATCGTGGAGCGGTACGACGGCGAGCCGGCGTACCCCCTCGTCGCGGCCATGCAGCGCCCACCCATCGCGCCGCGCACGGTCCGCGACGTGGCCATCACGATCTACGGCCAGCCGGCCGACATCGACGTCGAGGCCGTCGTCGACCTGGCCATCGTCGGCGGAGGTCCGGCCGGGCTCGCGGCGGCGGTCTACGGCGCCTCCGAGGGGCTCTCGACGGTCGTCCTCGAGGCCGAGGCGATCGGCGGCCAGGCCGGCACCAGCTCGATGATCCGCAACTACCTCGGCTTCCCGCGCGGCATCTCCGGCATGCGACTGGCCCAACGCGCCCGCAACCAGGCCATCCGGTTCGGCACCCGCTTCTTCACCGGCTGGGAGGTGCTGGCCCTCGAGCCCGGCGCCGACGGCGCGCCCCACGTGCTCCGCACCGACGGTGGGGACGTGCGCGCCCGCGCGGTCGTGGTCGCGACCGGGGTCTCCTACCGCAAGCTCGGCGTGCCCGCGGTCGAGGAGCTCACCGGCCTCGGCGTCCACTACGGCAGCGCGATGACCGCGGCCCGCGAGATGGAGGACTACGACGTGGTGGTCGTCGGCGGCGGCAACTCCGCCGGCCAGGCCGCCATCCACCTCGCCCGCTTCGCCCGGTCGGTGACGATCCTGGTCCGCAGGCCCGGGCTGGCCGAGACGATGTCGCAGTACCTCATCGCCGAGATCGAGCACAGCCCGCGCATCACGGTGCTCCCCTGCTCCGAGGTCGTGGACGGCGGCGGCGAGGGACGTCTGGAGTGGCTCGGGGTCCGGGACACCACGACGGGCGACGTACGCCGCCTTCCGGCTCGCGGGCTGTTCCTCCTGCTGGGCGCCGAGCCGCACTGCGACTGGCTGCCCGACGAGGTCGTCCGCGACGCCAAGGGGTTCGTGCTGACGGGCCGCGACGTGCCGAGGGAGCGCTGGGCCGACGGGCTGCCGCCGGCCAACCTCGCCACCACGCTGCCCGGCGTCTTCGCGGTCGGGGACATCCGGTCCGGCTCGATGAAGCGGGTCGCGGCGGCCAGCGGCGAGGGCGCCTCGGTGGTGCCGCTGGTCCACACCTGGCTGGAGTAGTCCCAGCCTCGATCCGCGGCGGGTCAGCCCAGCTCGTGGCGGAAGGGCGGGTCCGCCCCGGGCCGGGACACCGTCACGGCGGCCGCGCGGGCGGCGTGGGCCAGCACGTCGGCGACCTCCTCGGCGGCCAGGTCGCGCAGCGCCTCGCGCAGCGCCCCACCCAGCCGGCCGCGCTCCCACAGCGCATCGACGAGCGCCGCCCCGAAGGTGTCCCCCGCCCCGATCGTGTCCGCCACGTCGACCGGCAGCGAGGCGATCTCGATCTCGCCGTGGTGGCCGACCCAGGTCGCCCCCTCGCCGCCGCGAGTGACCACGACCGCGGCCGGACCGCGGGCCAGCAGGTCCCGGGCCGAGGACACCGGGTCCTGGCCGGGGTAGAGCGCCTCGAGGTCCTCGTCGGAGGCCTTCACGAGGTCGGCCACCGACACCATCCGCTCGACCCGGGCCACCAGGTCCGGGCCGGTGCCGGTGATCGCGGGCCGGGCGTTGATGTCGTAGCTGATCGTCGCGTGGGGCCGCAGCCGCTCCAGCAGCGCCAGCACGTCGTCGGCCCCGGGCAGCAGCACGGCGCCGAGCGAGCAGGTGTGCACCACGAGCGGCGGAGCGGCGTCGGCGATCGGGTTGAGCCGCCACTCGAGGTCGAACTCGTAGCGCGCGGCCCCGTCGGGGCCGATCGTCGCCAGCGCGGTGGACGTGCGGGCCACGGCAGCCGGGTCCACGGCCAGCACGACGCCGGCCGCCGTCAGGTGGTCCACGATCAGGCGGCCGTGAGGGTCGTCGGCATAGCTGGTCGCGAACCGCACCGACCGGCCGAGCCGCGCCAGGGCGACGGCGACGTTGGCCGCGCTCCCGCCGGCGTACTCGACCGTGCTCCCGTCGGACCCCCGGACGATGTCGACCAGGGACTCACCCACCACCAGCACGTCGTGTTCCATGGGGAGTTGTCTATCGAATCTCGGCCCCGGGCGGAACCGCGCGTAGGGTCCGTCTCATGCACGTCGCTCCCCCGGACCCCGCGTCGGACCGGCCGCCCTACGAGCAGCTCCGGGTCCAGATCGCGCGGCGGGCCGCCTCGGGCGAGCTGGCCCCCGGGACCCGCCTGCCCACGGTCCGGGCGCTCGCCGCCGAGCTGCACCTCGCGGCCAACACGGTGGCCCGCGCCTACCGCGAGCTGGAGTCCGACGGGGTCGTGGTCACCGAGGGCCGCCGCGGCACCTCCATCGCCCCGTCCCGCGTCGCCTCGTCGGGGCAGGCCGGCACCGCGGCAGCGTCGTACGCCCACACCGCACGCCGACTCGGCCTCGGGCTGGAGGAGGCCCAGGACCTCGTCGCCCGCGCCTGGCCGAGCGGCCGGTGAGGCGCCGATGAGGTACGTCGTCCTCGGCGCCGGTGCGGTCGGTGGCGTGATCGGGGCGCGGCTGCACCTGGCCGGGGTGCCGACGACCCTGGTGGCTCGCGGCGCCCACCTCGACCGGGTCCGCGACCAGGGCGGCATGGTCCTCGACACCGCGGACGGCCGGCTCCTGGCCGATGCGCCGGTCGCCGGCAGCGCGGCGGGCGTCGCCTGGACCGACGACACCGTCGTCCTGCTCGCCGTGAAGTCCCACCAGACGCCGGCGGCCCTCGACGACCTGGTCGCCCACGCACCGCCCTCGACCCCCGTCGTCTGCGCGCAGAACGGCGTCGCCAACGAGGCGGTCGTGCTGCGCCGGATGGAACGCACCTACGGCATGTGCGTGATGCTGCCCAGCACCCACCTCGAGCCGGGCGCGGTCGTCCAGAAGTGCCACCCGGTCCCCGGCATCCTCGACCTGGGCCGCTTCCCCACCGGCAGCGACGAGGTGGCCGAGGCGGTCGCGGCGGACCTCCAGCGCGCGGGGTTCGAGTCCGTGCCGCGGCCCGACATCATGGCCTGGAAGCATCGCAAGCTGCTGATGAACGTCGGCAACGGGGTCGATGCCGCCTGCCTCCCCGACGGCGACGCCGAGAAGCTGGCCGACCTGGCCCGCGACGAGGGCGAGCGGGTCCTGGCCGCCGCCGGCATCCCGGTCGTGACCGACGCCGAGGACCGCGCCCGTCGGGGCGACACCCTGCGCCGCCGTACCGACCGTCCGCCCGCCGGCGGCTCCACCTGGCAGAGCCTCACCCGCGGCCTCGGCACCGTCGAGACCGACTACCTCGCCGGCGAGATCGTGCTGCTGGGCCGCCTGCACGGCATCCCCACACCCGTGAACGCCCTGGTCCAGCAGGTCACCGCCGACCTCGCCCGCCGCCGCGGCCCGGCCCGCAGCATCCCCGCCGCGGACCTGCTCGCGCGCTTGTGACGCAGGGTCCTCCCCGGCATGCAGAACGGCCCGCCACCCTCGCGGGTGACGGGCCGTTCGACTGACTCAGAGCGAGATGCTCAGGCCTTGTCCTCGGTGTCCTCGGTGGTCTCCTCGGCGGGAGCCTCCTCGGCGGCCGGGGCCTCGGTCTCGAGAGCCTCGGTCGGCTCGGCCTCGGTGACGACGTCCTCGGCCGGGGCCTCCTCGACGGGGGCAGCCGGAGCAGCCTCGGTCTTGGCGGGCTTGGCAGCCTTCGGGGTCGGCTTGTAGGCCTCGGTCACGAGCTCGATCACGGCCATGGGGGCGTTGTCGCCCTTGCGGGGACCGATCTTCGTGATCCGGGTGTAGCCACCGGGACGCTCGGCGAAGGTCGGCGCGATCTCGGTGAAGAGGATGTGGACGACACCCTTGTCGCGGATGGTCTTGAGGACCTCGCGGCGGTTGTGCAGGTCGCCCTTCTTGGCCTTGGTGATCAGCTTCTCGGCGTGGGGGCGCAGGACGCGCGCCTTGGCCTCGGTGGTCGTGATCCGGCCGTGCTCGAACAGCGCGGTCGCCAGGTTGCTGATGATCAGCTTCTGGTGGGCGGGGCTACCGCCGAGGCGCTTGCCCTTCTTGGGAGTAGGCATTGCTCTCTCTTTTCTCTCCGGCCGTGTCAGGTACCGGGGTAGACGACCGGCGGGCGCCGGTCGGTTTGGTGGGAGGGGAGGCCGGCCGGCCTCCCCTCACCGGGTGATCAGTACTGCTCGTCCTCGACGAAGGCGTCGTCGTCGTCGTCGCCGTACGCCGCGAGGGCAGCGTGCGGGTCGAAGCCGGGCGCGCTGTCCTTGAGGGACAGGCCCATCTCGACCAGCTTGGCCTTGACCTCGTCGATCGACTTCGCACCGAAGTTGCGGATGTCGAGCAGGTCCTGCTCCGAGCGGCTGATGAGCTCACCCACGGTGTGGATGCCCTCGCGCTTGAGGCAGTTGTAGGAGCGGACGGTCAGCTGCAGGTCCTCGACCGGGAGGGCGAGGTCGGCCGCGAGCTGCTCGTCGACGGGCGACGGGCCGATGTCGATGCCCTCGGCCTCGACGTTGAGCTCACGGGCCAGGCCGAACAGCTCGACCAGGGTCTTGCCGGCCGAGGCGATCGCGTCGCGGGGACGGATCGACGGCTTGGTCTCGACGTCGATGACGAGCTTGTCGAAGTCGGTGCGCTGCTCGACTCGGGTGGCCTCGACCTTGTAGGTCACCTTCAGCACGGGGCTGTAGATCGAGTCGACCGGCATCCGGCCGATCTCGTTGTCGGCACCCTTGTTCTGGACGGCCGAGACGTAGCCGCGGCCACGCTCGACGACCAGCTCCATCTCGAGCTTGCCCTTGTCGGACAGGGTCGCGATCTTGAGGTCGGGGTTGTGCACCTCGACGCCGGCCGGCGGGGCGATGTCGGCAGCGGTGACGTCACCGGCACCGGACTTGCGCAGGTACATCGTGACGGGCTCGTCGTGCTCGGAGGAGACGACCAGGCCCTTCAGGTTGAGGATGACCTCGGTGATGTCCTCCTTGACGCCCTCGATCGTCGAGAACTCGTGGAGCACGGTGTCGACCTTGATGCTCGTGACCGAGGCACCGGGGATCGAGGAGAGGAGGGTACGACGCAGCGAGTTGCCGAGGGTGTAGCCGAAGCCGGGCTCCAGCGGTTCGATGACGAACCGCGAGCGGAACTCGTCGACGGACTCTTCCGACAGAGTGGGGCGCTGTGCGATGAGCACTGATTCTTTCCTTTCCGGGCCCACCCGCTATTTGACGGACCCGAACTGCGTGGTTGAAAAGGAAGCGGAGCACCGCGCCGGTCTGCGACCGGCGCGGTGACCCGGATTACTTCTTGGAGTAGTACTCGACGATCAGCTGTTCCTGGACCGGGATGTCGATCTGGGCCCGGACCGGGAGCTGGTGCACGAGGATCCGCATGCGCGTCGGCAGCGCCTCGAGCCAGGCCGGGACGACGCGCTCGCCGTGGGTCTCGCGAGCCACGATGAACGGGGTCATCTCCAGCGACTTCTCCCGGACGTCGATGACGTCGTGGGCGGTGACCTGGAAGGACGGGATGTCGACCTTCTTGCCGTTCACCTTGAAGTGGCCGTGGACGACCAGCTGGCGGGCGTGGCGACGCGTGCGGGCGAAGCCGGCGCGGTAGACCACGTTGTCGAGGCGGCACTCGAGCAGCTGCAGCAGGTTGTCACCCGTCTTGCCCGCACGACGCGAGGCCTCGACGTAGTAGTTGTGGAACTGGCGCTCGAGGATGCCGTAGGAGATACGCGCCTTCTGCTTCTCACGAAGCTGGAGGAGGTACTCGCTCTCCTTGATGCGGCCGCGGCCGTGCTGGCCGGGGGGGTACGGGCGACGCTCGAAAGCCTGGTCGCCACCAACGAGGTCGACACCGAGACGGCGCGACTTCTTGGTCATGGGGCCGGTGTAACGGGCCATAGCTCAAAGTCTCCTGTTCAGTCTCGGGTGATCAGACGCGACGGCGCTTGGGCGGCCGGCATCCGTTGTGGGGCGTGGGCGTGACGTCCTGGATGGTGCCGACCTCGAGGCCGATCGCACCCAGCGAACGAATCGCCGTCTCGCGGCCCGAGCCCGGGCCCTTCACGAAGACGTCGATCTTCTTCATGCCGTGCTCCATCGCCCGACGACCCGCGGCCTCGGCGGCCATCTGCGCGGCGAACGGGGTGGACTTGCGCGAGCCCTTGAAGCCGACGGTGCCGGCCGAGGCCCACGAGATCACCGCACCAGTGGGGTCGGTGATCGTGACGATCGTGTTGTTGAACGTGCTCTTGATGTGGGCTTCGCCCTGAGCGACGTTCTTCTTCTCCTTGCGACGCACCTTCTTGGCGCCGGCCGCTGCGCGGCTCTTGGGAGGCATTCAGTTTCTCCTGGGGTAGCTGGAAGCTGTGAGTTCGAGTGAGGGGCTCAGTGGGTCGCCGTGAGGCGAGCCGTCACTTGGCCTTCTTCTTGCCGGCAACCGTGCGCTTCGGGCCCTTGCGGGTGCGAGCGTTGGTCTTGGTGCGCTGACCGCGGACCGGGAGGCCCATGCGGTGGCGACGACCCTGGTAGCTGCCGATCTCGATCTTGCGGCGGATGTCAGCCTGGACCTCGCGACGGAGGTCACCCTCGATCTTGAAGTTGGCTTCGATCGCGTCGCGGAGCTTGACCAGCTCTTCGTCTCCCAGCTGGTGGACGCGGAGGTCCCCGCTGACGCCGGTCTCGGCGAGCAGCTGCTGGGCGCGGGTACGGCCGATGCCGTAGATGTAGGTGAGTGCGATCTCGATCCGCTTGTCACGCGGAAGATCCACACCAACGAGGCGTGCCATTGACTGGCCCTTTCTTGAAGAGCGGTGCTCTTCGGTTTTCACAGAGGTTTCTGGTCGTGTCGCGCCCCGCCCCTCGTCGGGCGGGCTCCGGCCTTCTGCTCCGGAGGTGGTTCGGTCTCGTCCACTCGGTGGTCGAGCTTGTCGAGACCTAAGCGATCACGTTGAGGTGTGTTCAGTTGTGCAGGATCCGGTGGTCGAGGAGGTTGCTCTGCAACCGTCTCGAGACCCTCAGCCCTGGCGCTGCTTGTGGCGCGGGTTCTCGCAGATGACCATGACGCGGCCGTGGCGACGAATCACCTTGCACTTGTCACAGATCGGCTTCACGCTCGGGTTGACCTTCACGAGGAGGTCCTTTCAGGTGTCGGCTGCTTACTTGTAGCGGTAGACGATCCGACCCCGGGTGAGGTCGTACGGCGAGAGCTCCACCACCACGCGGTCCTCGGGGAGGATCCGGATGTAGTGCTGGCGCATCTTGCCGCTGATGTGGGCGAGAACCTTGTGCCCGTTGCTCAGCTCGACGCGGAACATGGCATTCGGCAGGGCCTCCACGACGGTGCCCTCGATCTCGATCACGCCTTCTTTCTTCGGCATGTCCTCCACAATCTGTTGTTCGGACGGCCTCAGGAAGAGAGCCGACGGTCTACCGTTCCTTGCACCGGACCGGTGTCGACCGGATCCGGGTGGCCCGGGAACCTCCGGTCCGGGGACCGGTGGACCTCGTGAAGCCGCTGTGTGGTCCTCATTCCCGGGCGCACGACCGAACCCTCGAATGAGCGTTCTGGTTGTGGTCCGGGCAGCCGCGAGGCGCCACGCAACAGACCCACGTTGGGCCGACACGCCAGTTTAGTGGGAAACGGCCCGGAAACACGAATCGGTTCCGCTAGGCACCCGCAGCGGCCAGCAGGCGCAGGGTCTGCTCGCGGGCGGGGCTCCGGCCGGGTTCGGTGCCGGTCCAGCTGCCCGCGACGGGGTGGACCATCACCTCGTCCACACCATACGTCGCGGCGAGCATTTCCAGTCGATCGCGGGCGCTCGCCGGGTCGCCGATCACCCAGCGGGACCGCATCGCGTCGAGCAGGCCCCGGTGCGCCTGCGGCACCTCGACCTTCTCGGCCTCCTCGACGAGCTGCTGCGGAGCGAGCCGGCCCCCGGTGCGCAGGGCCAGCATCGCGAGCAGCTGCGGGAGGGCCAGACGGTCGGCATCCTCCTGGGTGTCGGCGACGACGGCGTTGACGGTCAGGAAGGTGCGCGGCTCGGCCAGCTCGGCCGAGGGACGGAACTGCGACCGGTAGAGCTCGAGCGCCTCGGCGGTCCCGCTCCCGCTGAAGTGGTGCGCGAAGACGTACGGCATCCCCTTCTCGGCCGCCAGGCGGGCGGAGTAGTCGGAGGAGCCGAGCAGCCAGATCGTCGGGACGGACGTGGCGAGCGGCGTGGCCCGCAACGGGTGGCTGCGGCCCTGGACCGCCACCTGCACTCCCCCGGCGTCCATCATGGCCAGCACGTTGTCAACGTACTCGGGGAAGCGCGTGACCGCCTCGTCGCTGACGCCGCCGGCGCCGTGGCGCAGTGCGTAGCTGGTGACCGGGTCGGTGCCGGGGGCACGGCCGATGCCGAGGTCGATCCGGCCGGGGTAGGCCGCCTCCAGCAGCGCGAACTGCTCGGCGACGACGAGCGGCGCGTGGTTGGGCAGCATCACGCCGCCGGACCCCACCCGGATCCTCGAGGTGGCGCCCGCGACCATCCCGATCAGCACCGGCGGGTTCGTGGCGGCCACGGCCGGCATGTTGTGGTGCTCGGCGAGCCAGTAGCGGTGGTAGCCGAGATCGTCGGCCGTCCTCGCCAGGGCCAGGGTCGCGGCCAGCGCGTCGCCCGTGGACTGGTCGCTGCGGACCGGCACCAGGTCGAGCACGGACAGGGTCAGGGGTCGGGTGCTCACCCCGACCCAACCCCGTCGCCGGAGTGGCTATTCCGAGCGCGCGACGGCGCGGTCCCTCAGCACGCTGGCGACGGTCGTGACGGCCAGGGTGCCGACGATCACGAGCAGCGACACCCAGATCGGGATGTCGGGCGCCCACTCGATGTGGTGGCCGCCGTTGATGAACGACAGCTCGTTGTCGTGCATGGCGTGCAGGATCAGCTTCAGGCCGATGAAGAGCAGCAGGAACGCCAGTCCGTAGGACAGGTAGACCAGGCGCTGGAGCAGGTCGCCGATCAGGAAGTAGAGCTGGCGCAGGCCCATCAGCGCGAACACGTTGGCGGTGAAGACGAGGTAGGGCTCGCTGGTGAGGCCGTAGATCGCGGGGATCGAGTCGAGCGCGAACAGCAGGTCGGTCATGCCCAGCGACAGGACCACGACGAACATCGGCGTGAAGACCCGCGAGCCGTTGATCCTGGTCGAGAGGTGCACCCCGCTCCACTCGTCGGTCATCGGCACGTGCCGGCTGGCCCAGCGGACGATCCGGGGCTGGTCGTACTGGTCGCCGTCGTGGTCGTCGTCGCGGGCGAGCTTGACCGCGGTGTAGACGAGGAAGAGCCCGAAGAGGTAGAAGATCCAGCTGAACTGGCTGATCGCCGCCGCGCCCAGCCCGATGAAGATGCCGCGCAGCACGAGCGCCAGCACGATCCCGATGAGCAGGGCGGTCTGCTGGTACTGCCGCGGGACGTTCAGCTTCGCCATGATCAGGATGAAGATGAACAGGTTGTCCACGGAGAGGGAGTACTCCGTGAGCCAGCCGGCGAAGAACTCTCCGCCGTACTGGGCGCCCGAGAACCACCACACACCGAGGCCGAAGACCACGGCCAGCACGACGTACATCGCCAGGTGCCGGCCCGACTCCCCCATCGTGGGCTCGTGCGGACGGCGCCCGATCACGAACACGTCGACGAGCAGCAGCGCCGTCGTCAGGAAGACGGTGGACCACCAGATCCAGGGAGCAACATCCACGGCGTCGGCCTCTTCAAGGTCGGTGTCGGGTCAGGGGGAGGAGCCGGCCAACCTGCCGACTCCCTGCAATCGCTCCCCCAACCTACCTGCCGCCCCAAGGGACCCCGAGCGCCGCGAGGGCGGCCTCGCCGCCGTCGAGCGCGGTGAGCACCCAGGTGCCCTGCGGGGTTAGCGTGAACGTGTGCTCGAAGTGCGCGGCCCAGGTGCCGTCGGCGGTGATGACCGTCCACTCGTCCTCGAGCACCTCGGTGTCCTTGGTGCCCAGGGTGATCATCGGCTCGACCGCGAGCGCCAGGCCCTCGACCAGCTTGGGGCCCTTGCCCGGACGGCCGTAGTTGGGCACGTTGGGCGGCTGGTGCATCTGGGAGCCGATGCCGTGTCCGACGTAGTCCTCCAGGATGCCGTAGCGACCCTGGGAGCGGACGTGCCGCTCGACGGCGTGGGAGATGTCGGTGACCCGACCCCCGAGGTGCGCGGCGGCGATGCCGCGCCACATGGCCTCCTCGGTGACCCGCATCAGCTCGGTCACCTCGGCCGGGACGGTGCCCACCGGGACCGTGATCGCCGCGTCGCCGTGCCAGCCGTCGACGATGGCGCCGCAGTCGATGGAGATGACGTCGCCCTCGGCCAGCATCCGCTCCCCCGGGATGCCGTGCACGACCTCGTCGTTGACCGAGGCGCAGATGGAGCCCGGGAACCCGTGGTAGCCCTTGAACGAGGGCGTGGCCCCCGACGACCGGATGTTGTCCTCGGCGATCGCGTCGAGCTCACCCGTGGTGATCCCGGCGCGCACGGTCGAGCGCATCAGCTCGAGGGTCTGCCCCACGACCAGGCCGGCGCGACGCATGGCGTCGATCTGGTCGGGGGTCTTGATCTCGATCCCGCGGTCCAGCAGTCCCATCAGCTCTGGGCGACGGTGTCCAGCGCCGCGAAGATCCGCTCGGTGACGTCGGCGACCTCGCCCATGCCGTCGACCTCGATGAGGAGGCCGCGGCCGCGGTAGACGTCGATGAGCGGCTCGGTCTGCTCGGTGTAGATCTCCTGGCGACGGCGGATGACGTCCTCGGTGTCGTCCGCGCGACCCTCGACCTCGGCGCGCTGGAGGAGCCGCTGCACGATCTCCTCGGCGTCGACGGTCAGGACGACGACGGCGTCGAGGGAGTGACCGGTGAACTTGATCATCCCGTCGAGCTCCTCGACCTGGGCGAGCGTCCGCGGGTAGCCGTCGAGCAGGAAGCCGGGGGCGGCGTCGTCCTCGTCGATGCGGTTGCGCACCATCAGGTTGGTGACCTCGTCGGGGACGTACTCGCCGGCGTCCATGTAGCCCTGGGCCTTGACGCCGAGCGGCGTGCCCTGCGAGACGTTGGCGCGGAAGATGTCTCCGGTCGAGATCGCGGGGATCCCGAAGTGCTCGGCCACGAACTTGGCCTGGGTGCCCTTACCGGCCCCGGGCGGGCCCATCATGATCAGCCTCATGTCAGCGCAGGAATCCTTCGTAGTTGCGCTGCTGGAGCTGGCTCTCGATCTGCTTCACCGTGTCCAGCGCGACGCCCACCATGATCAGGATGGAGGTGCCGCCGAACGGGAAGTTCTGGTTCGCGTTGATGAACACGAACGCGATGAGCGGGATGAGGGCGATCAGACCGAGGTAGAGCGCGCCGGGCAGCGTGATGCGGGACAGGACGTAGGACAGGTAGTCCTCGGTCGGCTTGCCCGCCCGGATCCCGGGGATGAAGCCGCCGTACTTCTTCATGTTGTCCGCCACCTCTTGGGGGTTGAAGGTGATCGAGACGTAGAAGTAGGTAAAGAAGACGATGAGCAGGAAGAACGACAGCATGTAGAGCGGGTGCGAGCCACGGACCAGGTAGTCGTTGATCCACGTGACCCACTTGGAGTCGCTGTTCTGGTTGAACTGCACAGCCATGGCCGGCAGGTAGAGCAGCGACGAGGCGAAGATGACCGGGATGACGCCGGCCTGGTTCACCTTGAGGGGAATGTACGTCGAGGAGCCGCCGAACATCTTGCGTCCCACCATGCGGCGGGCGTACTGGACCGGGATCCGGCGCTGTGCCTGCTCGATGAAGATGACCGCGGCGATGATCACGAGACCGATCGCGATGACGACGGAGAAGACCCACCAGCCCTTCTCCTTGCCGACCGCCCACAGGGAGGTCGGGAAGCGGGAGACGACCTGGGTGAAGATCAGCAGCGACATGCCGTTGCCGATGCCCCGCTCGGTGATGAGCTCGCCGAGCCACATGATCACGGCGGTGCCGGCGGTCATGGTGACGACCATGACGAGGAAGGTCTCGGTGCCGTTGCTGTGCAGCAGCGGCTTCTGGCAGCCCTGGAGCAGGTTGCCCGAGCGGGCCAGCGCCACGATGCCGGTCGCCTGGAGCAGCGCCAGGCCCAGCGTGAGGTAGCGGGTGTACTGGGTGATCTTGGTCTGGCCGGACTGGCCCTCCTTCTTGAGGGCCTCCAGCCGCGGGATCACCACGACGAGCAGCTGCAGGATGATGCTCGCCGTGATGTACGGCATGATCCCGAGCGCGAAGATGGTGAGCTGGAGCAGCGCACCACCGGAGAAGAGGTTGATCAGGCTGTAGACGCCCGAGTTGCCCACGTCCTTGATGCAGGACTGGACGTTGGCGACATCGACGCCCGGCGTCGGGATCTGAGATCCGAGCCGGAAGATCGCGATGATCAGCAGGACGAACAGCAGCTTCTTGCGCAGGTCCGGAGTCCGGAATGCGTTCGCGAACGCGGCTAGCACGAGATCCTCTTTCTCCAAGCGGGGTGCGGCCCTCGCACGTCACCCGCGAAGACCCGGGGAAGCCTAACAGGCTCCCCACAGGGTCCGATGGTGCCCAGATGAAGCAGACGGGGCGCGGCCGGCTCACGCCGCCCGCGCCCCATCGGTGCTGTCACTGAAGCCAGGTCAGGAGACCGTCACACCACGGTGGTGGTGCCGCCGGCCGCCTCGATCTTCTCCTTGGCCGAGCCGGAGAACGCGTTGGCGCTCACCTCGACCTTGACGGACAGGTCGCCCTGGCCGAGGACCTTGACCGGGTGGCCGTCGCGCACAGCGCCACGGGCAACCAGCTCGTCCACGGTCACGACGCCGCCCTCGGGGAACAGCTCGTTGATGCGGTCCAGGTTGACCACCTGGAACTCCACCTTGAAGGGGTTCTTGAAGCCCTTCAGCTTGGGGAGACGCATGTGGATCGGCATCTGGCCACCCTCGAAGGCGACCGGAACCTGGTAGCGAGCCTTGGTGCCCTTGGTACCGCGGCCCGCGGTCTTGCCCTTGGAGGCCTCACCACGACCAACACGGGTCTTGGCGGTCTTGGCCCCGGGGGCGGGACGCAGGTGATGCAGCTTGAGCGTCATGTCACTCCACCTCCTCGACCGTCACGAGGTGACGGACGGTGTTGACCATGCCCCGGATCTCCGGGCGGTCTTCCTTGACGACGACGTCACCGATGCGCTTGAGACCGAGCGTCCGCAGGGTCTCGCGCTGGTTGGACTTGATGCCCACGGTGCCGCGCTTCTGCTGAACCTTCAGCTGAGCCATCAGGCCGACACCTCCTGGGAGACACCAGCCGGGATCTCCAGGCGCGCCTTGAGGAGCGCCGCCGGGGCGACGTCCTCGACGGGGAGACCACGACGGGCGGCCACGGCCTCGGGCTGCTCCAGCATGCGGAGAGCCTCGACGGTGGCGTGCACGATGTTGATCTGGTTCGACGAACCGAGCGACTTGCTCAGGATGTCGTGGATACCGGCGCACTCCAGGACGGCACGCACCGGACCACCGGCGATGACGCCGGTACCGGGCGCGGCCGGGCGCAGCATGACCACGCCGGCGGCCTTCTCACCCTGGACGGGGTGCGGGATGGTGCCCTGGATGCGGGGGACGCGGAAGAAAGCCTTCTTCGCCTCCTCGACACCCTTGGCGATGGCGGCGGGAACTTCCTTCGCCTTGCCGTAGCCGACGCCGACCAGACCTTCACCGTCACCGACGATCACGAGGGCGGTGAAGCTGAAGCGACGACCACCCTTCACGACCTTCGCAACACGGTTGATCGCAACGACGCGCTCGATGTTGGCGGTCTTGTCAGCACCCTGGTTTCCGCGACGGTCGTCGCGGTTTCCACGGCGCTCGCCACCCGAACGCTGTCCGCGCTGGGCTCCGCTCATGAGTGTTTCCTCTTCTCTCTCTCGCGTACTGCGATCAGAACGTCAGGCCGCCCTCGCGGGCGCCATCAGCAAGGGCCGCGATGCGGCCGTGGTACTTGTTGCCTGCACGGTCGAAGACCACACCGGCGACGCCGGCGGCCTTGGCGCGCTCGGCGACGAGCTCACCGACCTTCTTGGCCTTGGCGGTCTTGTCGCCCTCGAAGGACCGGAGGTCCTTCTCGGTGGTCGACGCGAACGCCAGGGTCTTCCCGACCAGGTCGTCGACGACCTGGACGGTGATGTGCTTCGAGGAGCGCGTGACCACGAGGCGAGGGCGCTCGGCAGTGCCGGACACCTTCTTGCGGCCACGAACCTGACGACGCAGGCGCGACTTCACCCGAGCAGCGGTGTGCTTGTTGTTGTTCAGCGAGATCGCCATGGTCACTTACCAGCCTTTCCGACCTTGCGGCGGATGTGCTCGCCGGCGTAACGGACGCCCTTGCCCTTGTAGGGCTCGGGCTTGCGCAGCTTGCGGATCTTCGCGGCGGTCTCGCCGACGAGCTGCTTGTCGATGCCCTGGACGCCGAGCTTGGTCGGGCCTTCCACGGTGAACGTGATGCCCTCGGGCGCGTCGAACACGATCGAGTGCGAGTAACCGAGCTGGAACTCCAGCTGGGTCGGGCCCTTCGACAGGACGCGGTAACCGACGCCCACGATCTCGAGCTTCTTCTCGTAGCCGTCGGTGACACCGACGACCATGTTGTTGATCAGCGTGCGGGTCAGGCCGTGCAGCGAGCGCGACTCACGCTCGTCGTTCGGACGCTTGACCTCCAGGATGCCGTCCTCGCCCTTCTCGACGGTGATCGGCTCCGCCACGGAGTGCGACAGGGTGCCCTTGGGGCCCTTGACGGTCACGAGGCTCTCGGCGATCGCGACGTCCACACCGGACGGGACCGGAATGGGGAGCTTGCCAATGCGCGACATAGCTGTGTTTCTCCTTCTCGGTCTCGTCGTTACCAGACGTAGGCGAGGACTTCCCCACCCACGCCCTTCTGGTTGGCCTGGCGGTCGGTCAGCAGGCCCTGGCTCGTCGAGATGATCGCGACACCCAGGCCGCCGAGCACCTTCGGGAGACCCGTGTGCTTGGCGTAGACCCGGAGACCGGGCTTGCTGATGCGGCGAACACCCGCGATGGAGCGCTCACGGTTGCGGCCGTACTTGAGGGTGATGGTCAGCGTCTTGCCGACCTCGCCCTCGGCCGGGTCCGTCACGTCGTACGACGTGATGTAGCCCTCCTGCTTCAGGATGTCGGCGACACCCTGCTTGAGCTTGCTGTACGGCATGGAAACCGCGTCGTGGTACGCCTGGTTGGCGTTGCGCAGACGAGTGAGCATGTCTGCGATCGGGTCAGTCATCGTCATGGCCGCGAGGCCCTTTCTCCACCGTGGTTTCGCACCTGAACCTCAGGTGCGACCTGCAGCGATCGTTGGTTGTGAAAAGAGTGGAAGTTCGAGGTCACCAGGAGGACTTGGTGACGCCCGGCAGCTCGCCCCGGTGCGCCATCTCCCGCAGGCAGATGCGGCACAGGCCGAACTTGCGGTAGACGGCCTTGGGCCGGCCGCAACGCTGGCAGCGCGTGTAGCCACGCACCGCGAACTTCGGCTTGCGGGCGGCCTTGACCTTCAGTGCGGTCTTCGCCATGTCAGTTCTCCTTGAACGGGAAGCCGAGCTGCTTGAGCAGCGCGCGGCCCTGGTCGTCGTTGGTCGCGGTGGTCACGACGGTGATGTCCATGCCGCGCGAACGGTCGACCTTGTCCTGGTCGATCTCGTGGAACATGACCTGCTCGGTCAGACCGAACGTGTAGTTGCCACGGCCGTCGAACTGCTTGGGCGAGAGGCCGCGGAAGTCGCGGATACGCGGCAGCGCGAGCGACAGCAGGCGGTCCAGGAACTCCCACATCCGGTCGCCGCGCAGCGTGGTGTGCGCACCGATCGGCATGCCCTCGCGCAGCTTGAACTGCGCGATGGACTTGCGGGCCTTGGTCACGAGCGGCTTCTGGCCGGTGATCGCGGTGAGGTCCTTGATGGCACCCTCGATCAGCTTGGAGTCGCGAGCAGCCTCGCCGACACCCATGTTGACCACGATCTTGGTCAGGCCGGGAACCTGCATGACGTTCTTGATCTCGAACTCCGCCTGCAGCGCGGGGAGGATCTCCTCGCGGTAGCGGGTCTTGAGCCGCGGGGTCACCGCGGCGGAGGCCTGGGTCTCGGTCATCAGATTTCCTTGCCGGTCTTGCGCGAGATGCGGACGCTGCGCGTCGACGTGTACGTCGAGCCGTCCGGGCGGCGCTTGGTGACCTCGTCACGGCGGAAGCCGATGCGGGTCACGCCGTCGCCCTCGACGAGCATGACGTTGGAGACGTGGATCGGAGCCTCGGCGGTGATGATGCCGCCGGTGTTGCCGGCGCGACCGCCCTGGTTCACGACCTTGGTGTGCCGCTTGATGCGGTTGACGCCCTCGACGATCACCCGGTTCTCCTCACGGAGCACCTGGATGACCTTGCCCTCGGCACCCTTGTCCTTGCCAGCGATCACCTTGACGGTGTCGCCCTTCTTGATGTTCACGCTCTTGGCCATGTTCAGAGCACCTCCGGTGCGAGCGAGATGATCTTCATGAACTTCTTCTCGCGCAGCTCGCGGCCCACGGGGCCGAAGATGCGGGTGCCACGCGGCTCGCCGTCGTTCTTGAGGATCACCGCGGCGTTCTCGTCGAAACGGATGTACGAACCGTCGGCACGGCGGCGCTCCTTGACGGTGCGCACGATGACGGCCTTGACGACGTCACCCTTCTTCACGTTGCCACCGGGGATCGCGTCCTTCACGGTGGCGACGATGACGTCGCCGATACCGGCGTAGCGCCGACCCGAGCCACCGAGAACACGGATGCAAAGGATTTCCTTCGCACCGGTGTTGTCGGCGACCTTGAGTCGCGACTCCTGCTGGATCATTGTCTCTCCTGGTTGTCGAGCCGGTTCTCAACGCATCACGTGCTGTTGAGCCTGGCCGAACTGATGTGGTTGTCCTCGCCGCAAGGCGAGAGGGTTACTTCGCCTTCTCGAGGATCTGCACGACGCGCCACCGCTTGGTGGCGGACAGCGGACGCGTCTCCATGAGGAGGACGCGGTCACCGATGCCGCACTCGTTCTGCTCGTCGTGCGCCTTCAGCTTGCTGGTGCGGCGCATGACCTTGCCGTACAGCGCGTGCTTGACGCGGTCCTCGACGGACACGACGACGGTCTTGTCCATCTTGTCGCTGACGACCAGGCCCTCACGGACCTTGCGAGCGTTGCGCTCGACTGCCTGCTCGCTCATGCGGCACCATCCTCATTGCTGGAGCCCGGGGTGGTCCGGATGCCGAGCTCGCGCTCACGCACCACGGTGTAGATCCGGGCGATGTCCTTCTTGACCGTGCGAAGCCGGCCGTGGCTCTCCAGCTGGCCGGTGGCCGCCTGGAAGCGGAGGTTGAACAGCTCCTCCTTGGCCTCGCGGAGCTTGGCCTCGAGGTCGATGTTGGTCATCTCGTCGAGCTCGTGGGCGAGGGTAGCCATCAGAATTCACCCGCCTCTCGCGAGATGAAGCGGCACTTCATCGGAAGCTTGTGCATCGCGCGGCGCATGGCCTCGCGGGCAACTTCCTCCGAAACACCGGAAAGTTCGAACATGACGCGGCCGGGCTTGACGTTCGCCACCCACCACTCGGGGGAACCCTTACCGGAACCCATGCGGGTCTCGGCGGGCTTCTTGGTCAGCGGGCGGTCGGGGTAGATGTTGATCCACACCTTTCCACCGCGCTTGATGTGGCGGGTCATCGCGATACGCGCCGACTCGATCTGACGGTTGGTCACGTAGTGACCCTCGACCGCCTGGATGCCGAAGTCGCCGAAGGCGAGCTTCGTGCCACCCTTGGCCGCACCGGTCCGCTTGGGGTGGTGCTGCTTGCGGTGCTTGACACGACGGGGCATCAACATGGGGCTCAGGCCTCCTTACCGGAGTCAGCGGCGGGAGCAGCGGCCTCGGCCGGAGCCTCGGTCGCCGGAGCGTCGGTGCCACGGTCCGAACGGGTCGGACGGTCGCCACGCGAGCCACGGCTGGGGCGCTCGCCGCCACGCTCGTTGCCACGGGTCGGACGGCCGCCGCGACCGGGGACACCGGCGCGAGCAGCGGCCTGGGCCTGGCGCTCGGCACGGGAGCCGGACACCTCGCCCTTGTAGATCCAGACCTTCACGCCGATGCGGCCGAAGGTCGTGCGGGCCTCGTAGAAGCCGTAGTCGATGTCGGCACGCAGCGTGTGCAGCGGGACGCGGCCCTCGCGGTAGAACTCGGTGCGCGACATCTCGGCGCCGTTGAGGCGGCCCGAGCACTGGATCCGGATGCCCTTGGCACCCGAACGCATCGAGGTCTGCATCGCCTTGCGCATGGCACGACGGAACTGCACGCGGCCGGACAGCTGCTCGGCGACGCCCTGGGCAACCAGCTGCGCGTCGATCTCGGGGTTCTTGACCTCGAGGATGTTCAGCTGGACCTGCTTGCCCGTGAGCTTCTCGAGCTCGCCACGGATGCGGTCGGCCTCGGCGCCACGGCGACCGATCACGATGCCGGGACGCGCGGTGTGGATGTCCACACGGACTCGGTCACGGGTGCGCTCGATCTCGACCTTGGAGATGCCGGCCCGCTCCATGCCCTTGGAGAGCAGCTTGCGGATGGCGACGTCCTCGCCGACGTACGACTTGTAGAGCTTGTCGGCGTACCAGCGGGACTTGTGGTCCGTGGAGATGCCGAGGCGGAAGCCGTTCGGGTTGATCTTCTGGCCCATCAGGCCTTCCGTCCCTTCTTCAGTGCCACGGCACCGGCGGGCTGAACCGCCAGGGTGATGTGGCTCGTGCGCTTGTTGATGCGCGTCGCGCGGCCCTGGGCACGCGGACGCCAGCGCTTCATGGTCGGACCCTCGTCCACCTGGGCGACGGAGACGACCAGGTCGCCGGCGTCGAGACCCTCAGTGGTCTCGGCGTTGGCGATCGCGCTCTCGAGCACCTTGTAGACGGTCTCCGAGGCGGCCTGCGGCGCGAACTGCAGCAGGGCCAGGGCCTCGTCGACGTGCATGCCGCGGACCATGTCCACGACCCGGCGGGCCTTCATCGGCGTGATCCGCACGAAGCGGGCGGACGCGAAGGCTCCCGGCTGGTCGCCGAGGAGAGACTCGCGGCGCGCGCTGACGCGGTTGCGCTCAGTGGTGCTCATCGACGACGTCCCTTCCTGTCTTCCTTCACGTGCCCGCGGTAGGTGCGGGTGGGAGCGAACTCCCCGAGCTTGTGGCCGACCATCGCGTCGGTCACGAACACGGGAACGTGCTTGCGACCGTCGTGCACGGCAATCGTGTGACCGATCATGTCGGGCACGATCATGGAACGGCGCGACCAGGTCTTGATGACGTTGTGAGAGCCCTTGTCGTTCTCCGCGTCCACCTTCTTCTGCAGGTGGCCGTCGACGAAGGGGCCCTTCTTCAGGCTGCGAGGCATCTCGTTTACTTCCTACCCTTGCCGGACTTGCGGCGACGGATGATCTGGGAGTCGGAGGCCTTGCGCTTGCGCGTGCGGCCCTCGGGCTTGCCCCAGGGGGACACGGGGTGACGTCCACCGGACGTCTTGCCCTCTCCACCACCGTGCGGGTGGTCGACCGGGTTCATGACGACACCGCGGACGGTCGGGCGCTTGCCCTTCCAGCGCATCCGGCCGGCCTTGCCCCAGTTGATGTTCGACTGCTCGGCGTTGCCGACCTCACCGATGGTGGCGCGGCAGCGCACGTCGACGAACCGCATCTCGCCCGAGGGCAGACGCAGGGTGGCGCGCGAGCCCTCCTTGGCGACGAGCTGGGCGCTGTTGCCGGCCGAGCGGGCGATCTTCGCACCGCCACCGGGACGCAGCTCCACGCAGTGGATCGTCGTACCGACGGGGATGTTGCGCAGCGGCAGGTTGTTGCCGGGCTTGATGTCGGCGCCCACGCCGGACTCCACGGGGGTGCCCTGCTCCAGGCCCTTCGGCGCGATGATGTAGCGCTTCTCGCCGTCGGCGTAGTGCAGCAGCGCGATGCGCGCGGTGCGGTTGGGGTCGTACTCGATGTGAGCGACCTTCGCCGGGACACCGTCCTTGTCGTAGCGACGGAAGTCGATGATGCGGTAGGCCCGCTTGTGACCGCCACCCTGGTGCCGGGTGGTGATCCGGCCCTGGTTGTTGCGGCCGCCCTTCTTGGGCAGCGGACGCGTCAGCGACTTCTCCGGAGTGGTCCGGGTGATCTCGACGAAGTCGGCCACCGAGGAGCCACGACGGCCCGGGGTGGTCGGCTTGTACTTGCGGATAGCCATGTCTTCAGTCCTCAGTCAGGAGCCCGGTCAGGAGACCGGACCTCCGAAGATGTCGATGCGGTGGCCCTCAGCGAGGCTGACGATCGCGCGCTTGGTGTCGGCACGCTTGCCCAGGCCGTTCTTCGTGCGACGCGTCTTGCCCTGGCGGTTGATCGTGTTCACCGAGGTGACCTTGACGCCGAAGATCTTCTCGACCGCGATCTTGATCTCGGTCTTGTTGGCGTCGGGACGCACGATGAAGGTGTACTTGTTGGCGTCGAGGAGGCCGTAGCTCTTCTCGGACACGACCGGCGCGAGCAGGATGTCGCGGTGGTCCTTGTGCAGGGTGCTCACTTGGAGGCCTCCTCGTCAGTCACAGCGTCGGCGGCCGGAGCCTCGACGATGCTGGCCTTGCGCTCGGTCGCCGAGGCGGTGCCGGAGACGAGTGCGTCGTACGCGCCCTTGGTGAAGACCACGTCGTCGGACACGAGCACGTCGCGGGTGTTGAGCTGGTCGACGGCGACGATGTGGACCTGCGGCGCGTTGCGCAGCGAGAGCCAGGTGATCGCGTCGGTGCGCTCGAGCACCACGAGGACGTGGGCACGGGTCGAGATGTCCGCAAGAGTGGCCAGCGCCAGCTTGGTCGACGGCTTGTCGCCGGAGACCAGGCTGTCGACCACGTGGATGCGGTCGTTGCGGGCGCGGTCGGTGAGGGCACCACGCAGGGCGGCGGCCTTCATCTTCTTGGGGGTGCGCTGGTCGTAGTCGCGCGGCTTGGGGCCGTGCACGACGCCACCGCCGGCGAACTGCGGAGCGCGGGTCGAGCCCTGACGGGCGCGGCCGGTGCCCTTCTGCTTGTAGGGCTTGCGGCCACCACCGCGGACTTCACCGCGGCGCTTGGTGGAGTGCGTGCCCTGACGAGCAGCAGCCTGCTGCGCGACGACGACCTGGTGCATCACGGCGATGCTGACGTCGACGTCGAAGATCTCGGCGGGGAGGTCGACCTTGACGGTCTTCGCACCCTTGGCGGTCTTGGTAGCCATGCTCAGGCCTCCTGAGTCTTCTTGGCGGCCGAGCGGAGCACGACGAGACCACCCTTGGGGCCGGGAACGGCACCCTTGAGCAGGATCAGGCCCTTCTCGGCGTCGACCGCGTGCACGGTGACGTTCTGGGTGGTGACGGTGTCGTTACCCATCCGGCCGGACATGCGCATTCCCTTGAAGACGCGGCCCGGCGTGGCGCAGGCACCGATGGAACCGGGCTTGCGGTGGTTGCGGTGCGCACCGTGCGACGCGGACACGCCGGAGAAGCCGTGACGCTTCATCGTTCCGGCGAAGCCCTTGCCCTTGCTGGTGCCGGTGACGTCGATCTCCTCGCCAGCGGCGAAGGTGTCGACACCGAGCTCCTGGCCCACCGAGTAGGTGGAGGCGTCAGCGGTGCGGATCTCGACCAGGTGACGACGCGGGGTCGTACCGGCCTTGGTGAAGTGACCGGCCTGCGGCTTCGTCACCTTGCGGCCCTCGATCTCGCCGAAGCCGACCTGGACGGCGTTGTAGCCGTCGGTCTCGGGCTGGCGGACCTGGGTGACCACGTTGGTGCTCGCGGCGATCACGGTCACGGGGACGACGCGGTTGTTCTCGTCCCAGAGCTGGGTCATGCCGAGCTTGGTGCCCAGCAGGCCCTTCACGTTACGTTCGAAAGTCATCTCGTCAGACCTCAGAGCTTGATCTCGATGTCGACACCGGCAGGCAGGTCGAGGCGCATGAGCGAGTCGACCGTCTTCGGCGTGGGGTCGATGATGTCGATGAGGCGCTTGTGGGTGCGCATCTCGAAGTGCTCGCGGCTGTCCTTGTACTTGTGGGGCGAGCGGATGACGCAGTACACGTTCTTCTCGGTCGGCAGCGGCACAGGGCCGGCGACCTTGGCACCCGTGCGGGTGACGGTGTCCACGATCTTGCGCGCCGAGGTGTCGATCACCTCGTGGTCATAGGCCTTGAGCCTGATGCGGATCTTCTGTCCCGCCATAGGTCTCTCTCGTCCTTAGTCAGTCTGTACCGGGTGGTACCGCGTGCTGTGCCTTCTCGACAGGCCCCCGGGTGAGGCCCTGCCGCCCTGCTCCGCCCGTGAAGCGCCAGCCTTTCGGCCGACCCCCGCGGTCGGGCGTGTCGCACCTGGTGGAACTGAAAAGGCGCAACACAAGACCGCGGTCCTGCTTCATTCGTTGTGGGCGCCCGACGGGTTCGTCGGGCTCATCGGGTCTCCCCCTGCATCGCTGCAGGAACGGTGCGGCCGCACGCCAACCACCGATTCAGTCCAGGAGACGCGATTCAGTAGTCAAGATGTGCCGCACTCCGACAACCCGCCGGAGCAACCGGACTATCTTGGCAGACATCCCGCCTCAGGCCAAATCCGATCGGTGGCGCCCGAAAGGGCCCGACCTGACAGGATGTGGGCCCGCCGGAAAGGCGCACGTCACGAGGGGGAATCCTATGTCCGGGCACGAGTGGTACCCGCCTCCGGGAGGCAGCACCCCGGGCCAGGAACCGCCCCCGCCGCCGCCCCGCTGGGGGCCGCCCGTCGGCCCGCCGCAGCCGGGCTGGGCGCCCGGGATGCTCGGCGCCGCGCACAAGCCCGGCGCCATGCCGCTGCGACCGCTCGGGCTCTCGGACATGTACGACGCGGCGTTCCGGATCATCCGGTTCAACCCGAAGGCGACCGTCGGCAGCGCCGTGCTGGTCGCCGCGGTGTCGATGGCGATCCCGGTGCTCGTCACCGCGGTGCTGACCTGGACCGTCGACCTCTCCCTCGACCGCACCGACGGCTCGACCTCGACCGCCGACATCGCGGGGCTGATCGGGTCCTTCGGCTCGCTCGGGCTCGGCTCGATCCTGCAGACGATCGGCCTGGTGCTGGTCACGGGGATGATCGCCCACGTGACCGCAGCGGCGGCGATCGGCCGGCGCCTGACCCTCGGCGAGGCGTGGGCCGCGACCCGCGGCAAGCGCTGGCGCCTGATCGGGCTGACCGTGCTGCTCGGGTTGATGGTCACCGGGATCTTCCTGGTCTACGCGCTCAGCTGGGTGCCGGTCGTCCTCTTCCTCAAGACCTGGCAGATCGTGGTCTACGGCCTGGTCAGCGTGCCGCTCTTCCTGGCCGGCATGTGCTGGTTCTGGATCCGCGTCTACTACCTGCCCGTCCCCGCGCTCATGCTCGAGGACGTCGGCATCGGCGGGGCCATCGGTCGCGGCTTCCGGCTGACCCGCAGGCAGTTCTGGCGGACCTTCGGCATCGCCCTGCTGACCGTGGTCATCGGCCAGATCG
Organism: Nocardioides ginsengisegetis; assembly: GCF_014138045.1. Classification (NCBI taxonomy): domain Bacteria; kingdom Bacillati; phylum Actinomycetota; class Actinomycetes; order Propionibacteriales; family Nocardioidaceae; genus Nocardioides; species Nocardioides ginsengisegetis. Next base: position 374,211 of record NZ_JACGXA010000001.1, on the reverse strand, counting down.
CCGGCGGCATGCTGGCCATGCCGGTCTCCCTCGTCGGGCAGGGCATCCTCGCGGGCGCCGGGTCGACGAAGTTCGCCGTGCTCGGCCTGGTGCTCACCAACGCGCTGACCTCGGTCATCTCGGCCGCCTTCGTCGCCCCGTTCACCACCGCGGTGGCCTCCCTGCAGTACCTCGACCAGCGGATGCGCAAGGAGGCGTACGACGTCGAGCTGATGACCCGGGCAGGGCTGACCGCCTCGTGATGCTGCCCGCCCCGCCGCTGGACCCCTCGGCCGACGAGGCCCGGTCCTGGCTGCGCCGCGAGCTGCTGCACGCCGAGTACCACCGCACGAACGTCGTCGAGCAGGTGATCGGCTGGCTGCAGCGCCAGGTCGGGCGCGGCATCGACGCCGCGTCGCAGGCCCCGCCGCTGTCGACGTTCGCCGCGATCGTGGTCTTCCTGGCCCTCGCGCTCGGGCTGGGCTGGCTGGTGTCCCGGGCCCGGCGGGCTCCGCAGGCGGAGCCGGAGTCGCGGTCGGTGCTGACCGACGAGGCCGTGACGGCGGCCGAGCTGCGCCGCCGGGCCGAGGAGGCCCTGGCGCAGGGCCGCCACGAGGACGCCCTCGTCGACGGCTTCCGGGCCCTCACGGCCCGGGAGGTCGAGCGGGGACGGCTCGATGACGCCCCCGGCGCGACCGCGCACGAGGTCGCCGGGCAGCTGGGATCGACGTACCCCCTGCAGCGGGAGCGGGTGGACGGCTCCGCGCTGCTGTTCGACTCGGTGCTCTACGGCCACCGGTCGGCCACGGCCGACCAGGTGGGCGGCGTGCTGGCGCTCGACGACGAGCTGGCGGCGGTCCGGTGACCCGGGCCGGCACATGGGTGCGCGAGCGACGTACCTCGTTCCTGATCGCGGGTGGGCTCGTGGCCGCGGTGGTCGTGGTCGTCCTGCTCGGCTCGGGCGTGCGCACCACCACGCCGCTCGACCCCGACAACCCCGACCCGGCGGGCGCCCAGGCCCTGGCCCGGGTCCTGGCCGACCACGGCGTCGACGTGTCCGTGGCGCGCGGCGCCGACGCGCTCGACGCCGCCGACACCGGGCCCGGCACGACCGTGCTCGTCACCTCGACCGAGCAGCTCGGCGCGAGCACGACCCGGCGGCTGCTCCGCGCGACCGGCGACGCCGACCTCGTGCTCGCCGGCCCGGGGCCGGGCACGACCAAGGCGTTCGGCGTGAGCCAGCTGCCCTACCAGGTCTCGCTCGGCTCCCCGCGTGCCGCGGACTGCTCCGACCCGACGTACGACGGGCTGCGGCTGCAGGTCGACCACGCCCTGGAGTACCCCGTCGACGGGGGCTGCTTCCCCGGGAAGCACGGCACGCTGCTGGCCGAGGCCCGGCCGGGCGTGGTCCTGCTGGGCGCCGCCGACGCGCTGGACAACGACGAGATCCTCCGGGCCGACAACGCGGCGGTGGTGCTGCGCCTGCTGGGCGGGCACGACCGGCTCGTCTGGTACGTCCCGAGCGTCGACGACCTCGTCGGCGACGACGGCGTGAGCCTCCAGACCCTGCTCCCCCGCTGGATCCGGCCCGGGCTGTGGCTCGGCGCCATCACCGTGGTGGCTCTGGTGCTGTGGCGGGCGCGCCGGCTCGGGCCGCTGGCCACCGAGCCGCTGCCGGTCGTCGTGAAGGCCATCGAGACCACGCGGAGCCGCGGCCGGCTCTACCGCAAGGCCGGCGACCGCACCCACGCCGCCGAGGCGCTGCGCAGCGCCGCCCGGACCCGGGCCGCCGAGCGGCTCCGGCTCGGCCATCCCGATCCCGCCACGCTCGTCCGTGACGTGGCCCGGCACACCGGTCGCCCGGTCGCCGACGTCGAGGCCCTCCTCGGGCCGGGCGCGCGAGCCCCGGGCAACGACCACGACCTGATCGCCCTGGCCACCCAGCTGGCCGCACTCGACAGAGAGGTACGCCGTTCATGAGCGAGCAGCCATCCCCCACCACCACCGTGGCAGCCCCTGCCGGCGAGGCGGCCCGCGAACGGCTGGCCGCCGTCCGCGCCGAGGTCGCCAAGGCCGTCGTCGGGCAGGACGCTGCGGTCTCCGGCCTGCTCGTGGCGCTGCTCTGCGGCGGTCACGTGCTGATGGAGGGCGTGCCGGGCACGGCGAAGACCCTGCTGGTGCGGACCCTGGCCGCGTCGCTGTCGGTGGACACCCGTCGGGTGCAGTTCACCCCCGACCTGATGCCCGGCGACATCACGGGGTCGATGGTGATCGACAGCCGGCAGGGTGAGCTGACGTTCCGCGAGGGGCCGGTCTTCACCAACCTGCTGCTCGCCGACGAGATCAACCGGACGCCGCCGAAGACCCAGTCGGCGCTGCTCGAGGCGATGGAGGAGGGTCAGGTCTCGGTCGACGGGGTCTCGCGTCCGCTGCCGCGACCGTTCCTGGTCGCGGCGACCCAGAACCCGGTCGAGTACGAAGGCACCTACCCCCTGCCCGAGGCACAGCTGGACCGGTTCCTGCTGAAGGTGGTGCTCCCCATCCCGGAGCGCACCGCCGAGCTCGAGATCCTGCGGCGGCACGCCGACGGCTTCGACCCGCGCGACGTCGCGGGGGCCGGCGTACGCGCCGTGGCGGGGGCCGACGACATCGCGGCCGGGCGGGCAGCCGTCGGGCAGGTGCAGGTGTCCCCCGAGGTGGCCGGCTACATCGTCGACATCGCCCGGGCCACGCGCGACTCCCCCTCGCTCAGCCTGGGCGTCAGCCCGCGCGGCGCCACCGCGCTGCTCCGGGCCGCGCGGGCCTGGGCGTGGCTGACGGGGCGCGACTTCGTGACGCCCGACGACGTGAAGGCGCTCGCGCACGCCACCCTGGTGCACCGGCTGGGGCTGCGGCCCGAGGCCGAGCTCGAGGGTGTCGACGTCGGCCAGGTGCTCGCCAGCGCCCTCGGCTCGGTGCCGGTCCCCCGCTGATGGCACTCTCCGGCCGCGTCCCCCTCCTGCTCCTCCTGGGCCTGGTCCCGGTGGTGCTGCGACCGTCCCTGGGCACGGTCTGGCTGTGGGTGCTCGCGGTCGGGGTCGCGGTCCTCGTCGACTGGGTGGTCGCGCCGCCACCGGCGTCGGTCACGATGCACCGCCGGCCGGTGGGCACGGTCCGGATGGGGCACCCGACCGAGACCCTCGTGGTGGCCACCAACGACGGTCGCCGCACGGTGACCGCCCTGGTCCGGGACGCGTGGCAGCCGACCGCCGGCGCCAGCGACAACCGGCACCGGGTCCGGCTGGGGCCGGGTGACCGGGTGCTGCTGCGCACGCCGCTGCAGCCCCGTCGGCGGGGCGACCTCCGCGCGATCGGTGTGACCGTCCGCAGCCGCGGACCGCTCGGCCTGGCGGCACGGCAGCGGACGATCGAGGTCGCCGGCGCGGTCCGGTCGCTGCCGCCCTTCGAGTCCCGCAAGCACCTGCCCAGCCGACTCGCCCGGCTGCGCGAGCTCGACGGCCGGGCGGCGGTCCGGGTGCGCGGGCAGGGAACGGAGTTCGACTCGCTCCGGGAGTACGTCCGCGGGGACGACGTGCGCTCGATCGACTGGCGGGCCAGCGCCCGCAACCGCAACGTCGTGGTGCGGACCTGGCAGCCCGAACGCGACCGGCGGGTGGTGCTCGTGCTGGACACGTCGCGGACGTCGGCCGGCCGGGTCGACGACGTGCCGCGCCTCGACTCCGCCATGGACGCCGCTCTGCTGCTCGCCGCGCTCGCCGCCCGGGCCGGCGACCGCATCGACTTCGTCGCCGGCGACCGCCGGGTGCGCTCGCGACTGCGGTCCGCCGGGGCCCGGGACGTATCTGCCAACCTGCAGGAGGCCATGGCCGACCTGGAGCCGGTGATCGCCGAGGCCGACTGGACCTCCCTGGCGGGTGCGGTGACCGGCTTCGGCCGCCAGCGGGCCCTGGTCGTCCTGCTCACGCCGCTCGAGCCGTCGGCCGTCGAGGAGGGGCTGCTGCCGGTGCTCCCGGCGCTGACCCGGCACCACCGGGTGGTGCTGGCCTCGGTCAAGGACCCGGCGCTGGAGCAGCTCGCCGCGACGCGCGGCACCGTCGACGAGGTGTACGACGCCGCCGCGGCCGAGCAGGTCCTGGTGCGGCGCCGGCACACGGCCGACCTGCTCCGGGCGCTCGGTGTGGACGTCGTCGACGCCGACGCGGAGCGGCTGCCGCCGGCGCTGGCCGACCACTACCTCGCCCTGAAGGCTCGCGGCCTGCTCTGAGGCCGAACTCCGACAGGGGACGCCACGGGCGGCGTTCGGGCCTACGATCCGATGCATGGCGGTCGGGCAGCCACCGGACCCCGGTGGTCTCAGCTGTGCCCAGTGCGGGGAGGAGCTCCCCGCGAAGGCGCGCTTCTGCCTGTCCTGCGGCACGCCGGTCCCGACCGGCGCCGAGCGGGAGACCCGACGCACCGTCACGCTGCTCTTCACCGACGTCACCGGCTCGACCGCGCTGGGCGAGGAGCTGGACCCCGAGGCCTACCGGGGCGTGATGACCCGCTACTTCGAGGTGGCCCGGGCGGCCGTCGAGCGGCACGGCGGGACGGTCGAGAAGTTCGTCGGCGACGCCGTGCTGGCCGTCTTCGGGGTGCCGGAGGTGCGGGAGGACGACGCCCTCCGTGCGGTCCGGGCGGCCCAGGAGCTCGGCGAGGCCGTCGCGGCCCTCTCGGACGACCTGGCCGCGGAGATCGGCGTACGACTGGTGATCCGGACGGGCGTCAACACGGGCTCCGTCGTCACCGGTGCCGCCCGGGCCGGTGGCTCGTTCGCCACCGGCGACGCCGTCAACACCGCGGCCCGCCTGGAGCAGGCCGCTCCCCCGGGCCGGATCCTGCTGGGTGCGGACACGTGGGCGCTGGTGCGGGACGCCGTCGACGTGGAGCCGGCCGAGCCGGTGCTCGCGAAGGGCAAGTCGGAGCCGGTCGCGGCGTACCTCCTGCGCGAGGTCCTCGACGTCGAGCGAGGACGCCGACGTCACCAGGACGCCCAGCTCGTGGGCCGCCTGCAGGAGACGCGCGCCCTCGACGACGCCCTCGAGCGCACCCTGAGCAGCGGCCGCAGCCACCTGGTGACCGTGCTAGGACCGGCCGGGATCGGCAAGTCGCGGCTGGTGACCGAGTTCCTCGCCCGGGTCGGGGACCGCGCGGCCGTCGCGTCCGGGCGCTGTGTGTCCTACGGGCAGGGCATCACCTACTGGCCGCTCGTGCAGGCCCTCCGCGGCGCGCTGCACCTCAGCGGCACGGAGTCCGACGAGATCACCCGGCACGCGCTCGAGCAGGCGCTCACGGCGGCCACCGACGGTGCCGACGTGGCCGACCTCCTGATGCCGCTGCTCGGCAAGTCCGGCACCCCGGGCGGCACGTCCGACACCGTCTGGGCCGTACGACGCCTCCTCGAGGAGCTCGCCTCCCGGCATCCCCTCGTGCTGACCGTCGATGACCTGCACTGGGCCGAGCCCACCCTCCTCGACCTGCTCGAACGGGTCCGCGACGAGGTCGCCGACCTGCCCCTCCTGCTGCTCTGCCAGGCTCGCCCCGAGCTGCTCGAGGACAACCCCGGCTGGGGGTCGGGGGCCCTGAACTCCCTGACGTTCGGGCTCGACCCGCTCACGCCGAGCGAGACCGACGAGTCCGTCGCGGCGCTGCTGGGTGCCGACCTGCCCGGGGGCCTCGGTGACACCGTCGCCGCGTGGTCGGGAGGCAACCCGCTCTTCGTGGAGGAGATCGTCGCGCACCTGGTGGAGTCCGGCGTGCTCGCCCGCGACGGGGACGGCTCCTGGCTGCTGACCGGCGAGCTGAGCCTGACCGACATGCCGCCGACCGTTGCGGCCCTGCTCGCCTCCCGGCTGGACCGGCTCCCCGCCGAGGAGCGGGACCTGCTCGAGCGGCTGTCGGTGATCGGCCTGGAGTTCAGCACCGAGGACGCGACCCTGCTGGTCGAGCCCGACGCCGTCGCCCACCTGGGCACGCGGCTGGCCTCGCTCGCCCGCCGCGACCTGCTGCGCCGGGTGCGCGGCACCGGCGGCGACACGTGGGCCTTCAAGCACCTCATGGTGCGCGACGCGGCGTACGACGGGTTGGCCAAGTCCCTGCGCGCGGAGCTGCACGAGCGCTTCGCCACGGGGTTGGAGGCCGGGGGCGACCAGGCGGCCGGTGAGACGATGACGTTCGTGGCCCACCACCTCGAGCAGGCCGCGCGCTATCGGCGCGAGCTCGGTGCGCGGGGGCCGGAGGTGGAGGCACTCGTCGACCGGGCCACGACCGCGATGGCGCGCGCGGCCCGCCTGGCCCGCGACCGGGAGCAGCACGAGGCCGGGGCGACGCTGCTCCAGCGGGCGCTGGAGCTGCGCCCGGCGACCTCGGCCCAGCGCCGTGACCTCCTCGAGCGACTCGCCGAGCTCCAGCAGGACCTGCTGGAGCTGGAGAAGCTCGAGCCGACCCTCGCCCTCCTGGAGGCGGAGCTCGACGAGACCGCCACGGACCTCGACCGTGCCTTGTTCACCACGCTGCGGCGCCTGGTCACCATGGATGCCAGCGGCGCGATCGACCCGGCCGAGGTGGTGGAGGCGGCCGACGCGCTCGTCGCCCTGGCCCGGGCGGCCGACAACCCCCGGCTGGTGATCCGCGGCCTGCGCGCCAAGGCCGACACCTGCATGATGCGAGCGAGGTGGGGCGAGGCGGCGGAGATGGTCGAGGAGATCCTGCACTTCGGTGAGCCCGAGGACGTGCGGATGGCGCACATGCAACGCGGAGCCGCCCTCTTCTACGGCCGCGCCCCGCTCCGCGCGGCCGCCGCGGTGATGGACGGGCAGGCCACGCACGGCGGCCTGACCGAGCGCGCCCTCGTGCGTGCCGAGTGCATGCGCGCCATCGTCGAGGCCGCGGCCGGCTCACCGGGGGCCGGGGCCATCTGTGCAGCGGCCCTCGCCCGGATCGACGCATTGGAGGCCGATGGCCGATCCTTCGCGCACCCCTTCCTCGCGCACGCCTACTTCATCAACGACGACCTGGACAGCGGGATCGCGTTCCTCCAGCGGGTGAACGACGAGTTCCGGACGCTGGGCGACCTGTCCCACGCGTCGACGTACATCGCGATGCAGTGCGCCGCGATGCTCGAGCGGGGCGACCCGGTCGAGGTCGTCGCGCCGCTCGTCGAGGAGGCGGAGCGCTACACCGCGGAGCACGACATCATCTCGGTGGTGCTGCTGGACTGCACGCGCGCGATCGTGACCGCGCGATCGGGCGACCTGGACGCGGCGTGGGCCGTTGCCCGGGAGACCCTGGAGCTGGTCGACCGGACCGACCAGGCCTGGCAGCAGGCCGACTGTCGCCGCTGGCTCAGCGAGGTGCCGCGGCTGCGCGGGGACCGCGACGCCGAGCGGCGGCTGCTCGAGGAGGCGCGAGAGCTCTACCGGGTCAAGGAGATCACGCTCTACGACCCGCGGCTGGCGGCCCGGATCGCGGAGCTGACCTGAGGGTCGTCAGGCGGACTCGGCCTCGCGGAGCCGGGCGCACAGCAGCTTGAGGAGCTCGGCGGCGAACTTGGCGTCGTCCTCGAGCATCTTCTCGAACACGACGTGCTGGACCGCGAGCGTCGTCATCGGGGTGACGGCCGTGACCGTGGCCGAGCGGCGCTTGCCGTCGATCATGCTGATCTCGCCGAAGTAGTCGCCCTCACGCAGGGTGCGCTTGCTCTCGCCCCGCAGGGACACCTCGGCCTCGCCGGAGACGATCAGGTGCAGGGCGAGCGCGCCCTCGCCCTCGGTGGCCACCTCGCGGCCGGCCTGGTGGTCGACGGTGCGGGACTGGTCGACGAGCTTGGCGACCTTGCGCTTGCTCAGGCCCGCGAAGATGGGGAGTGCGGCGAGCTTGGACTCGAGCTCGGACTTGTCGCTCATGGGTTCCCTCTCGAAGTCGGCCGGGACACGGTGCGTTGCGCGCGAACCTATCCCGCTCCGCTCGGCACGGTCCAGAGAACCGCCGGACTGGCACCAAGCGGCAACCACCCGTCAGGACTGCGTGGCGACCCGGTCCTCGAGCAGCGCGGCGTCGAGGTCCCCGGTGTGCCCACGGTTGTACGCCGACCTGCCGACGACGAAGACGTAGGCGAGGAAGCACGACTCCGCGAGCACCCCGATGCCGATGCGCGCCCAGGTCGGCAGCGGCGAGGGGGTCACGAACGCCTCGATCAGGCCGCTGACGAACAGCACCGCCACGAGTCCGAGCGCCACGGTGCCGGCCGTGCGTCCCTCACGCGCCAGCGACTGGCCGCGCGTCAGCTCGCCCGGCTCGACCCACGACCAGAAGAGCCGCAGCCCGACCCCGCCGGCGACGAAGACGGCGGTCAGCTCGAGCAGGCCGTGCGGGAGGATCAGCCCCCAGAAGTGCCCGCCCTGGTGGTGCCGGGTCATGATCGAGCCGATCACCGCCAGGTTGGCGATGTTGCGGAACAGCGCGATGACCACCGGGAAGCCGAGCACCCCCATCGCCAGGCACAGCGCGGAGACCCAGGCGTTGTTGATCCAGACCTGCGCGGCGAAGTGCCCGGCGGCGTACTCGCTGTAGTAGCCCTCGAAGTCGTGGTTGACCAGCTGGTCGATCTCGGCCGGCGACAGCATGCTCTGCTCGACGTTGGGGTGGTCGAGCAGCCACAGCATCATCACCGCGGTGACCGCGACGTTGGCCGCGAGCGTGCCGAGCCACCACCAGCGCAGGCGGTAGAGCGCGGCCGGGAAGCGGTGCACGAAGAAGCCGGCCAGGCCGTGCCAGGTGCTGACGCGGGTGCCGGCGGCGCGGTTGCGGGCGCGGGCGAGCAGCGAGGAGAGGTGCGCGATGAGCGAGGCGTCGGGTGCCGAGGTGCGCACGACCGAGAGGTGGGTGGCGACCTGCTGGTAGCGCTCGACGAGCTCGTCGCTCTCCGCGCCGGTGAGCCGGCGCTTGCGCGTCAGCTTCTCCAGGCGCTCCCACTCGTGGGCGTGCGCCAGCACGTAGGCATCCAGGTCCACGTCGTCACCCTATTGTGGGACCGATGTCGACACCGGAGTTCGCGACGCTGACGACCGACGACCTGGTGACGGGCGAGGCGGTCGCCCTCGACCTGCCCCCCGCCGGGCTCGGCCCGCGGATCGCGTCCGGCCTGATCGACGTGGTCGTGACCGTGCTGCTGCTGGTCGGGGTGGTGCTGCTGCTGACCGTGGCCGCGCTCCAGACCGACGAGGCGCTGCTGTGGGTCGCGTTCGTCAGCACCATGATCCTGGTCTTCCTGGTCTTCCCGACCACCGTCGAGACCGTCACCCGCGGCAAGTCGCTGGGCAAGTGGGCGTTGGGCCTGCGCACCGTGCGCGACGACGCCGGCCCGATCTCCTTCCAGCACGCCTTCGTCCGGGCGCTGATCGGGGTCGTGGAGATCTACCTCTTCTCCGGTGCCCCGGCGTTCTTCTCGGCCCTGCTCAGCGGGCGGGGCAAGCGGCTCGGCGACTACGCCGCCGGCACCTACGTCGTGCGCGAGCGGGTCCGGCTGCGACTGGCCCCGCCGCCGCTCATGCCGCCGCCGCTCGCGCAGTGGGCCGCCGGCGCCGACATGGCCTCGCTGCCGACCGGGCTGGCGCTCGCGGTCCGCCAGTTCCTGTCGCGGCTGCCGCAGATCGACCCGGCGTCGCGCGCGTCCCTCGGCGGGCGGCTGGCCAACCAGGTCAGCGAGTACGTCGCTCCCCCGCCGCCGCCCGGCACGCCGCCGGAGGCGTTCCTCGCGGCGGTCGTGGCGTCCCGCCGTGAGCGGGACCGGGCCCGGCTGGCCCGTGAGGCCGACCTGCGCGCCCGGCTGACCGCTCGCCGGTGAGCCCGACCCCGACGGGTCAGCCGGCGTCCGGGACGGTGAGCTGGTCCTGGGAGCCGAGGGTGAGGGTGCCGGTGGGGTCGTCGTACCGCTCGGTGCACTGCCGAGCCGCCACCGAGCAGTCGAGGAGGACGTGGTTGCCGGTGCGCGCCTGGCTGGTCGCGACCACCAGGAAGCGGTCATCGTCCTGCCAGGACATCTCGACCGGGGTCAGGTCCGCGTCGAGCGGGACGATGACCGCGGTGTCGAAGACGCGGTGCGAGGACTGGCGGACCACGGCGAGACCGTGCCCGTCGGGCGTCACGAACGACCCGTCGGGCGCCAGCGCCCCGCCGCCGTCGAAGTGCGCGGCCGGCTGGGGGGCGTCACCGTCGCCGACCCACCAGAGCTCGGTGCCGTCGTACGTCGCGACCGCGAGGACGTCGGCCGCCAGCCGCGCGGACAGCGGGTCGCCCTGGGTGCGCACCCCCCACGACTGGTCGGGCGTCCGGTAGGACAACCGGTCTCCCTCGTCCTCGACCCAGGCGGTGCCGTCGGTGGCGGCCAGCTGGCTCTGCTGCGAGAGCAGCGGCACGGTCTCGAGGTCCGTGTCGCCGCCGATCCGACGGACGTGCAGGGTGTTGCCGAGGTCGACCCACGCCACGAACCGCCCCGTGGCGTCCACCCAGGCACGCTGGACCGGCTTGCCGTCGGCGAGGCTGGTCGTCTCCCCCAGCGACCCGTCGTCGGCCAGGTGCCGGACCACGAGGCCGCTCTCGTCGTCGACGAGCACGGCGCCCTGGGGGCCGGTGCCGAGCAGCTCCTCGTAGCGCGTGTGGTCGTCGCTGTAGCCGCCGTCCTGCGGCGGCACGAGGGTGGTCAGCCGGTTCTCGACCAGCGTCACGGCCGTGCCCATGTCCGTGGCACGGCCGGTGGGGGCGGTCGCGACGGGAGTGCTCGGCGCGGGCGCGCTGCCGTGGACGACGCTGCCGACGACCGTGACGGCTGCGACCGCGGCGACGGCGGCCAGCCCACGGCTCGCCGTACGGCGGCGGCGCTCGGCGCGCACCCGCCGCTCGAAGGCCAGCCGGTCGATCGGCGGCGCCGGGACGGCGTGGGCGACCTCGGTCAGGGACTCGCGGATCTCGGTGGTGGTCATGACATCTCCTCGACGAGGCGCAGCTCGGGCAGGGCGGCACGGAGCCGCTTCAGGGCGTGGTGGGTCTGGCTCTTGACCGAGCCGATCGAGCAGCCGAGCTCGCGCGCGGTCGCCTCCTCGGTCAGGTCCTCGACGTAGCGCAGGACCAGGGTGGCGCGCATCCGCGGCGGCAGCCTGCGGATCTCCTCCCAGAGCGCGAGGTGGTCCGCCCGCACGTCGAGGCCGCCGCCGTGGCCGGCGTCGGGCAGCTCGTCGGTCGCGATCTCGCGACCGCGGCGGCGCCACCGGCTGGTCAGATCGTGCACCATCGCCTGCCGGACGTAGGCGTCGGCGGCGCGCTTGTCGCGGATGCCGTCCCAGCGCACGCAGGTGCGGGCCAACGCCCCCTGGAGCAGGTCCTCCGCCTCGTGGCGGTCCCCCGTCAGGAGGTACGCCGTGCGGTACAGCGGCGTCCAGCGCGCCGCCATGAACTCGCTGAACTCGATCCGTGGTCCTGCCATCCGCGTGATTCCTCCCCGAGGTCCGGTGCCGTCAGGAGAGAAGACCGTCGACGGCCCGGAAAGGTTGAGAACCTACATCGAGTCGGTCACGCAGTCGCCGACCTCGGCGTCCTCGTGGGCCGGCGCCACCTCCACCGGCCGCCGCGGGATCGTCAGGCACACCACGGCCGCGGCGACGCAGAGCCCGCCGGCGGTCATCCAGGCCGCGAAGTAGTCGCCGTTGACCTGGCGGACCCAGCCCGCGAAGCTCGCGGCCACGCCGGCCCCGACCATGTGGCTGGCGAAGACCCACCCGAAGACCACGCCGGCCTTCTCCACCCCGAAGTGCTGGCGGCACAGCGCCACCGTCGGGGGCACCGTGGCCACCCAGTCGAGCCCGTAGAACAGCACGAACAGGAACAGGCTCGGGTGCACGTGCGGCCCCAGCAGCGCGGGCACGAAGAGCAGCGAGAGGCCACGGAAGAAGTAGTAGCCGAACAGCAGGTAGCGGCTGTCGACGCGGTCGGTGAGCCACCCGCTGGCGATGGTGCCGACGATGTCGAAGACACCGATCAGCGCCAGGAGGCTCGCGCTCGTGGTCTCGGGCATGCCGTGGTCGTGGGCAGCGGGGATGAAGTGCGTGCCGATCAGCCCGTTGGTCGACCAGCCGCAGATCCAGAACGTCGCGAACAGCGCCCAGAAGGTCCGCGACCGCGCACTCTCGGCCAGCGTCCCCAGCGCGACCCGGGCGGCGCCGCGCTCCACCGCCGGCGCGGGCGGCGGGGTCCAGCCCGCGGGGGCGCCGTACGGCGTGGTGCCGAGGTCGGCGGGGTGGTCGCGCAGCACCAGCCAGACCAGCGGGGCCAGCAGCAGCGCGAACGCCGTCACGAGGCCGGCGGCCCAGCGCCAGCCGGGCCCGTCGGCGAGGTGGGCGATGGCCGGCAGGAACACCAGCTGGCCGGTCGAGCTCGCGGCCGAGAAGACGCCCACGACCAGGCCACGGTGCGCCACGAACCACCGGTTGGCCACGATCGCGCCGAACACCAGCGCCAGCGACCCGGTGCCGATCCCGACCGCGAAGCCCCAGAGCACCCACAGCTGCCAGGCCTGCGTCATCACCAGGGTCAGGCCGGACCCGAGCGCCACGAGCGCGAGGCTGGCCGCCACCACCCGGCGTACACCGAAGCGCTCCATGAGCGCGGCGGCGAAGGGCGCGGTGAGTCCGTAGACCACCAGGTTGAGGCTGACGGCCCCGCTGGTGGTGGCCCGGCTCCAGCCGAAGTCGGCCTCGAGCGGCTCGAGCAGCGCCCCCGTCGAGGACCGGAAGCCGGCCGCGGCGATCAGCGCGCCCATCGTGATGGCGGCGACGAGCCAGGCCCGGTGGAGACCGCGCGTGGGAGACGGGGACATCGGGGCGTGCACGGTCACCCGGCGATCCTAGGGACGGCAGCTCTCGGCCAGGAGCCCACCGGCAGCCACCGGGCGCCGAGTTCCCGCCAGCCTCCGGCTGTCAGGATGGTCGGCATGATCGACCCGACGCCCCTGTGGGACTTCGACGACCCGACCGGCTCCGAGCAGCGCTTCCGCGCCGAGGCGGAGGCTGCCGACCCCGAGGACCGCCTGGTGCTGATGACCCAGGTGGCGCGGGCCCTCGGCCTCCAGGAGAAGTACGACGAGGGGCACGCCGTCCTCGACGACCTCTCCCCCACCGAGGACGAGGTCGCGGTCCGGATCGTGCTGGAGCGTGGCCGGCTGTTCCGCTCGGCCGGCTCGCCCGACGAGGCGCGGCCGTCGTTCGAGGCGGCCGTGGCGACCGCGTCGCAGGCCGGGCTCGAGGCGCTGCACGTCGACGCGCTGCACATGCTGGCCCTGGTCGCCGACCCCGCCGAGCAGCTCGCCGTCAACGAGCGTGCCCTGGCCGTCGCCCGCAACGCCTCGGACCCGGCGGCGCGCGACTGGGACGCCTCCCTGCTCAACAACATCGGCATGGTCCACGCGGACGCCGGGCGCTGGGGGGAGGCGCTCGACGCCTTCGAGCAGGCCCTCGCCGCGCGCGAGCGGATCGGCGTGGAGACGCGCACCCGCACCGCCCGCTGGATGGTCGCCTGGGCGTTGCGCAACCTCGGCCGCACCGAGGAGGCGCTGGCGATGCAGCGGGCCCTCAAGGCCGACCTCGAGGCCGCCGGGCAGCACGACCCGTACGTCGACGAGGAGCTCGCCCTGCTCGAGGGCTGACCCGGCCCGATCCGTTGCCGGTGGGCGGTGGCGGACGTACCGTTTTCGGCATGGGCTCCACCGTGGGCGTCCTGGTCCTCGTGGCCTTGCTGGTGGCGCTGCACGTGGGTGTCGCGCACAGCGAGGACGTGGCGCGCGCCTGCGGGCGGCTGAACGACCGGCTCCACCGCGCTCGTCGCCCCGAGCCGGCGGGGCGCCCGATCGAGCTGATCGCCGTGGATGCCCGTCGGCTACGGGTGCGCTACCGCTACCCGCCCCGGGGGCTCCGGTTCGCGAAGTACGAAGGACTGCGGTGCGCCTACGACGCGGTCCTCGCCGAGGCGTGCCGGGCGCTGGGCCACGAGCACCTCTTCGACGTGCTGCCCCCGGGCAGCGAGCGCGACGCCGAGCGCTGCCGGATCGAGCTCCTGCTCGACGACTTCGGATTCCACCTGGACGACGCGGCCTAGGGCTCCCGAGAGCGCGTCACACCCTGCGGTAGCAGAGGTCGGTGATGTCGCGGCCCTTGTCGAGGCCCTTGCGCTCGAAGCGGGTCAGCGGCCGCTCGTCCCAGCGCTCGGTGACGCCGCCCTCGAGGAGCGGCTCGGCGTCGAGGACCTCCACCATCTGCTCGGCGTAGTCGGCCCAGTCGGTGGCCAGCCGCCACTCGGCGCCGACCTCGAGGCGGCTGGCGACCACGGCCGCGAACGTGGCGTTCACGAGGCGGCGCTTGTTGTGCCTCTTCTTGTGCCACGGGTCCGGGAAGAACGTCCACACGCCAGCCAGCGAACCGGGCTCGAAGAGGTGCTCCATCGACCACGCGGCGTCGACGCCGATCATCCGCACGTTGTCCAGGCCCGCCTCGCCGACCTTGCCCAGGGTGTCGGCGATGCCCGGCACCCAGACCTCGATGCCCAGCACGTTGGTGCCGGGGCGGGTCGCGGCCAGCGCCGCGGTCGACTCCCCGATGCCGCAGCCGATCTCGACGACGAGCGGGGCCTCGCGGCCGAACCACGCGGTGAGGTCGAAGTCGTCGCGGTCCACGACGTCGTCCGGGACCCACCACGCCTCGTGGTGGGCGTCCCAGGCCGCCTGCTGGTTGGGGGTGAAGCGGCTGCCGCGCCGGGAGTAGCTGAGGACCTCACGCATCGGCCGGCCGTCCTCGGTCAGCTTGTGGTGGGGGCGCGCGGGGCGCACTCGCTCGTTCATCGGTCCCATTCTCCTCGGGGCGCGGGGCACAGCAGGGGCAGGCGGGGGGGCATGCAGAACGGCCCCGGACCGAGGTCCGGGGCCGTTCTGGTGGATCAGCTGGTGGTCTCGACAGGCTCGACCACCGGGGTCAGATCACTTGGTGATCTTGGTGACCCGGCCGGCGCCGACGGTGCGGCCACCCTCGCGGATCGCGAAGCGGAGACCCTCGTCCATGGCGATGGGCTGGATGAGCTCCACCGACATCTCGGTGTTGTCACCCGGCATGACCATCTCGGTGCCCTCGGGCAGGGTCACAACGCCCGTCACGTCCGTCGTACGGAAGTAGAACTGCGGACGGTAGTTGTTGAAGAACGGCGTGTGGCGGCCGCCCTCCTCCTTCGAGAGGATGTAGACCGAGGCCTCGAAGTTGGTGTGCGGGGTCGTGGTGCCCGGCTTGATGACGACCATGCCGCGCTCGATGTCCTCGCGCTTGGTGCCACGAAGCAGGAGACCGACGTTCTCGCCGGCCTGGCCCTCGTCGAGCAGCTTGCGGAACATCTCGACACCGGTGACGGTCGACTTCTGGGCCTTCTCGCGGATGCCGATGATCTCGACCTCCTCGTTGACCTTGACGATGCCGCGCTCGATACGACCGGTGATGACGGTGCCACGGCCGGTGATCGTGAAGACGTCCTCGACCGGCATGAGGAACGGCTTGTCCGTCTCACGCGCGGGGGTGGGGATGGCCTCGTCGACCGCGTCCATGAGCTCCATGATCGAGTCGCCCCACTTCGCGTCGCCCTGGAGGGCGGGGAAGGCAGCAACGCGGACCACGGGGATGTCGTCGCCCGGGAACTCGTACTCGGAGAGGAGCTCGCGCACCTCCATCTCGACGAGCTCGATGAGCTCGTCGTCGTCGACCATGTCGCACTTGTTGAGCGCCACGACCAGGGCCGGCACGCCGACCTGGCGGGCGAGCAGCACGTGCTCACGCGTCTGCGGCATCGGACCGTCGGTGGCGGCGACAACGAGGATCGCGCCGTCCATCTGGGCCGCGCCGGTGATCATGTTCTTGATGTAGTCCGCGTGACCCGGGCAGTCCACGTGCGCGTAGTGGCGCGACTCGGTCTGGTACTCGACGTGCGCGATGGAGATGGTGATACCGCGCTGGCGCTCCTCGGGGGCCTTGTCGATGTCCTCGAACGCCGAAGCAGCGTTGAGGTCCGGGTGCTTGTCGTGCAGCACCTTGGTGATCGCCGCGGTCAGCGTCGTCTTGCCGTGGTCGATGTGACCGATGGTGCCGATGTTGACGTGCGGCTTGGTCCGCTCGAACTTCGCCTTAGCCACTGTGGGCTCCTCCTGGTGTGGTTGTTACTTGACTCGTACTTGCAAGGGGTGGTGCCGAGGGTCCGGACGATTACTCGCCGCGCACCTTCTTGATGATCTCGTCGGCGATGTTCGTCGGAACCTCGGCGTACGAGTCGAACTCCATCGAGTACGAAGCCTGGCCGGAGGTCTTGGACCTCAGGTCGCCAACGTACCCGAACATCTCGGACAGCGGCACGAGGGCGTTGATGACCATGTCACCGTGACGCTCCTCCTGTGCCTGGATCTGGCCGCGGCGGCTGTTGATGTCGCCGATGACCGTGCCGAGGAAGCTCTCGGGGGTGGTCACCTCAACGGCGAACATCGGCTCCAGCAGCACCGGCTTGGCCATGCGTGCGGCCTCCTTGAAGGCCTGGTTGCCGGCGATCTTGAACGCGAGCTCGGACGAGTCGACGTCGTGGTAGGCGCCGTCCTCGAGCGAGAACTTCACGTCGACCATGGGGTAGCCGGCGAGAACACCGAACTCCATGGCGTCCTGGCCGCCCTGGTCGACCGAAGGGATGTACTCCTTCGGCACGCGACCACCGGACACGTTGTTCTCGAACACGTAGCCGGCACCCGTGCCGGTCTCCGGGTCGATGTTGGGGCCGAGGGAGATGACGACCTTCGCGAACTGACCCGAACCACCGGTCTGCTTCTTGTGGGTGTAGCTGTGGTTCTTGACCTCCTTGCGGACGGTCTCGCGGTAGGCCACCTGCGGCTTGCCGACGGTCGCCTCGACGCGGAACTCGCGCTTCATGCGGTCGACGAGGATCTCCAGGTGGAGCTCGCCCATGCCGGCGATGATCGTCTGGCCGGTCTCCTCGTCGGACTTGACCGTGAAGGTCGGGTCCTCGTCGGACAGGCGCTGGATCGCCATGCCCAGCTTCTCCTGGTCGGACTTCGTCTTCGGCTCGATGGCGACCTCGATCACCGGGGCCGGGAACGTCATCGACTCGAGGATGACCTGGTTCTGCGGGTCGCACAGCGTGTGACCGGTCTTGGTGTCCTTGAGGCCCATGACGGCCACGATCTGGCCGGCGCCGACCGACGCGATCTCCTCACGCTTGTTGGCGTGCATCTGGTAGACCTTGCCGATGCGCTCCTTGCGGCCGTTGACCGAGTTGACCACGGTCGAGCCGGCCTCGAGCTTGCCGGAGTAGACGCGGACGTAGATCAGCTTGCCCAGGTGCGGGTCGGAGGCGATCTTGTACGCCAGGCCGGAGAACGGCTCGTCGTCGGAGGGCTTGCGGACGATCTGCTCGTCCTCGTCCTTCACCGAGTGGCCGATGATGCCCTCGATGTCGAGCGGGGACGGGAGGTACTTGACGACCGCGTCGAGCAGGGGCTGGACGCCCTTGTTCTTGAACGCGGTGCCGCACAGGACCGGGTTGAGCTTGTCGGCGAGCGTGGCGCGACGGATCGCAGCCTCGAGCTCCTCGACGGTGAAGTCCTCGCCCTCGAGGTACTTCTCCATGATGGCGTCGTCGGCCTCGGAGAGGGTCTCGAGGAACTTCTCGCGGTACTCGGCGGCCTGCTCGGCCATCTCCGCGGGGATCTCCTCGACGGTGTAGTCCTCACCCATCGTGGTCTCGCCGCGCCAGGTCAGGGCGCGCATGCCCACCAGGTCGACGACTCCGAGGAAGTCCGACTCGGCACCGATCGGCAGCTGGAGGACCAGCGGGGTGCTGTTGAGGCGGTCGACCATCATGTCGACGCAACGGAAGAAGTCGGCACCCGTGCGGTCCAGCTTGTTCACGAAGCACATGCGGGGCACGGAGTACTTGTTGGCCTGACGCCACACCGTCATGGTCTGCGGCTCGACACCGGCGACACCGTCGAACACCGCCACGGCGCCGTCGAGGACGCGCAGCGAGCGCTCGACCTCGGCGGTGAAGTCCACGTGGCCGGGCGTGTCGATGATGTTGATCTGGTGGTTCTTCCACCAGCAGGTCGTCGCGGCCGACGTGATGGTGATGCCGCGCTCCTGCTCCTGCTCCATCCAGTCCATCGTGGCCGCGCCCTCGTGGACCTCACCGATCTTGTAGGTGATACCGGTGTAGAAGAGGATGCGCTCGGTGGTGGTGGTCTTGCCGGCGTCGATGTGCGCCATGATGCCGATGTTGCGGACCTTGTTGAGGTCCGTGGTGATGTCGACAGCCACTGTGGTCAGCGTCCTTAGAAAGTTTGTGGAAAGTCAGGTGGAGCGGGACGGCGCACCGCACGGGTGAACCGCCCCGCCCGTGGTCACCAGCGGTAGTGCGCGAAGGCCTTGTTGGACTCGGCCATCTTGTGGGTGTCCTCGCGCTTCTTCACAGCGGCACCAAGGCCGTTGGAGGCGTCGAGGATCTCGTTCATGAGGCGCTCGGACATCGTCTTCTCGCGACGGTCCTGGGCGTAGCCGACGAGCCAGCGCAGCGCGAGCGTGGTGCCGCGCGTGCCCTTGACCTCGATCGGGACCTGGTAGGTCGCGCCACCGACGCGGCGGGACTTGACCTCGATGGCCGGCTTCACGTTGTCCATCGCACGCTTGAGCGTGACGACGGGGTCGGTGCCGGTCTTCTCGCGGCAGCCCTCGAGCGCGGTGTAGACGATGCGCTGAGCAACCTGCTTCTTGCCGTCCATCAGGACCTTGGAGACGAGCTGGGTGACCAGCTGCGACCCGTAGACCGGGTCGACGTCGATAGGCCGCTTGGGAGCGGGACCCTTGCGCGGCATATCAGCTCTTCTCCTTCTTCGCGCCGTAACGGCTGCGGGCCTGCTTGCGGTTCTTCACGCCCTGGGTGTCGAGCGTGCCGCGAATGATCTTGTAGCGAACACCGGGGAGGTCCTTCACACGACCGCCGCGGACGAGCACGATGGAGTGCTCCTGAAGGTTGTGACCGACACCCGGGATGTAAGCGGTGACCTCGACGCCACTCGACAGGCGCACGCGGGCGACCTTGCGGAGAGCGGAGTTCGGCTTCTTCGGGGTGGTGGTGTAGACGCGCGTGCAGACGCCGCGACGCTGGGGCGAACCCTTGAGGGCAGGCGTCTTGTTCTTCGACACCTTGTCCTGGCGGCCCTTGCGGACCAACTGCTGAATGGTGGGCACCTTGTTGGTTCCCCTTCTTTTCCTCTAGTCAGAACCCGACGCCTTGCCGGGCACGATGATGAAGCGATCTGTGTGCCTGAAGTGAGTGCTGGACGCCTCTCGGCGACCACGATCTGGCCGCTGGCTATTTCCGAGCACGCGCAACGGTCTGGTTGTCCCAGACACGAGGAAAGAGATTACTCGGGCCTGCGTCGGGGGTCAAAACGCGCCGACCGCGCAGGTAGAGCAGTCCGGAGACGCCCGCGCCGAGCATCGTCAGGGCCCCTCCGACCAACAGCGTCCAGCGGGCCCCGAAGGCCTCCCCGACCCAGCCGATCAACGGCGATCCGAGCGGCGTGCCGCCGATGAAGATCATCATGTAGAGGGCCATCACCCGGCCGCGCATCCCGGCGTCGGTGTGCAGCTGCATGAACGCGTTGGCGCTGGTGATCATGGTCAGCGCACTGATCCCCAGGAGCGGGCACAGCAGCGCGAAGACGACGTACGACGGAGCGAGGCCGGCCACCACCTCGACCGCGCCGAACATGATCGCCGCGCCCACCACGAGCCGGTGCCGGACCCGCTCGCGGCGGGCCGCGATGAGCGACCCGGTGAGCGAGCCGATCGCCATGAACGTGCCGAGCAGGCCGTACTCCGTCGAGCCCTTGTGGAACACCTGGGTGGCCATCAGCGCCGAGGTCATCTGGAAGTTGAGCCCGAAGGTGCCGGTGAAGAAGACGATCCCGAGGATCAGCAGCAGGTCGGGCCGGCCCCTGACGTAGGCGACGCCGGCGAGGATCTGGCCCTTCTCGCGCTTCACCAGGGCCGGGGTCGCCAGCCGGGACGCGTCGAGCGTGTGCAGGGTGAAGATCGGGGCGGCGTAGCTCAGGCCGTTGAAGAGGATGACGAGCCCGGTCGCCCCCACTCCCCCGCCGAACGCCGCGATCAGCACGCCGGCGACCGCCGGGCCGACGATGCGGGCGGCGTTGAAGCTCGCCGAGTTGAGGCCGACCGCGTTGGTCAGGTCGTCGTGGTCGACCATCTCGGACACGAACGACTGGCGCGCCGGGGCGTCGAACGCCGCCGCCGTGCCGAGGACCAGGGCGAGGACGTAGACGTGCCAGATCTGGACGGTGCCGGTCAGGGCGAGCGCGGCCAGCACGAGGGCCGGGACGGCCATGCCGAGGTTGGTCAGCTGGAGCAGGCGGCGCTTGGGGATCCGGTCCGCCACGAGGCCGGCCCACGGCGAGAGCAGGAGGAACGGCAGGAACTGCAGACCGGTGGTGATGCCGATCGCCGTGCCGGAGTTGTCGGTGAGGAGGAGGACCAGCCAGTCCTGGGCCACGCGCTGCATCCAGGTGCCGACGTTCGACACGACACCACCGGCGGCGTAGCGCCGGTAGTTGGCGTTGGAGAGCGAGCGGAAGGTGGGGCTCAGGCCGATCAGTCCTTCTGGGCGAGTCGTTCGAGGATGGGGGCGGCGGCGCGGAGGACGGCGCGGTCCTCCGGGGAGAGGTCGGTGAGGCGGCGGGCCAGCCACGCGTCGCGGCGGGCGCGGTCGGCCAGGACGGTCGCGCGGCCGGAGTCGGTCAGCGTCACCAGCACCTGGCGGCCGTCGGTCTCGTGGGGGCGGCGGGCGACGTACCCGTCCCCCTCGAGGCAGTTGACCGTCCGGGTCATGCTGGGCGGCTGCACCCGCTCGTGGCCGGCCAGCTCGCCGATGGTGAGGTCCCCGGCGCGGTAGAGCGCCCCCAGGACGGCCATCTGGTTGAGGCTGAGCTCGTTGTCGGGGTGCCGCTCGTTGGCGAGCCGGCGACGCAGGCGCATCACGGACAGCCGGAGCTCCGACGCCAGTCCGGCGTCGGTGCGGGCAACCTTCTCCACGGTGGGCATGTCGTTACCTTAACTCATTACCCTTGCTAAGTATTCCAGCGAAGAGAGCGCCCCGCGGCCGCCGCGGGGCGCTCTCGTGGGCTCGGGGTCAGCTCAGCCAGTCGGTGATCGGGCTGATCGCGAAGTAGACGACGAAGAGCGCCGCGACGACCCACAGGAGCGCGTGGACCTCGGAGGCCTTGCCGCGCACCAGCTTGATCAGGACGTGGGCCAGGAAGCCCGCGCCGATCCCGACGGTGATCGAGTAGGTGAACGGCATCAGGACGATGGTGAGGAACGCCGGGATGGCGACCTCCAGGTCGTCCCAGTCGATGCCCTTGACCTGCTGCATCATCAGGAAGCCGACCAGGACCAGGGCCGGGACGGCGGCCTCGGACGGGATCATCGCCACGAGCGGCGCGAGCAGGATCGAGAGCAGGAACAGCACGCCGGTGACCACGGAGGCCAGGCCGGTGCGGGCACCCTCACCGACGCCCGAGGCCGACTCGATGTAGGAGGTGTTCGACGAGACGCCCGCGGCGCCGCCGGCCGCTGCGGCGATGGAGTCGACGACCAGGATGCGCTGGCTGTGGGGCGGGGTGCCCTCCTCGTCGAGCAGGCCGGCCTCGGCGCCGATGGCGGTCATCGTGCCCATGGTGTCGAAGAAGTCGGCCAGCATCAGCGTGAAGATGAGCAGGACCGAGGTGACCACGCCAACGGACTGGAACGAGCCGAGCAGCGAGAAGTGGCCGAGGGTGTCGAAGTGCGGGGTGTCGAAGACCTTGTCGGGGAAGCTCGGGACGCTCAGGCTCCACCCGAGCGGGTTGTCCGAGGACTTCTGGCCCAGGTCGCCGATCGCCTCCACGACCACCGCGACGACGGTGGTGGCGATGATCGAGATCAGGATCGCGCCCTTGACGTGGCGCACCCACAGCGTGATGACCAGCAGCAGGCCGACGATGAAGACCACGACCGGCCATCCGGCCAGCTCTCCGGTGGGGCCGAGCTGCACCGGCGTACCGGCGCCGGGACGGACGAAGCCCGCGTCGACGAAGCCGATGAGCGCGATGAACAGGCCGATGCCGACCGAGATCGCGACCTTGAGGTGGGCCGGCACCGCGTGGAAGACCGCCTGCCGGAAGCCGGTCAGAACGAGGACCAGGATGAGGAGGCCCTCGATCACGACCAGGCCCATCGCGTCGGCCCAGGTCATCTGGGTGGCGATGGAGAACGCGACGAACGCGTTGAGGCCCAGGCCCGTGGCCAGCGCCAGCGGGTAGTTGGCCACCACGCCCATGAGGATCGTCATCAGGCCCGCGACCAGGGCGGTGCCGGCCGCGATGATCGCGAGGTTCTCGCCGTGGCCGGTGCCGCCGCCGAGGAACTTGCCGTCGGCGTCGGCTGCGAAGCCGAGGATCAGGGGGTTGAGCACGATGATGTAGGCCATCGTGAAGAAGGTGACGAGGCCGCCGCGGACCTCGCGCGCGACGGTCGAGCCGCGCTCGCTGATGTGGAAGAAGCCGTCGATGCCGGTGGCCCTGGGGCTGCTGCTGACCGCTGCGTCGGTCTCGCTCTGGTTGGTCACGCGCGGCATCTTGGCACGACGACGTTGCACGACGCATGCCCGCGACGTTTCACGGACGTGACCGGTCGACTAGCGTGCATCCCGTGGAGCTCCGCGACGACCAGCCGACCCAGCACGAGATCGGCAAGCGCACGTTCATCGTGGCCGATGTCGAGCCCCTCGACGTCGACGGGGTCCGCACGGTCGAGGTCGGCGTCGCGCTGTGGCTGATCGGCTTCATCGCCCTGCTCCCCTTCTACTCTCGCCTCGAGGACTCCGGCCGCCTGTGGTGGCTGTGGACCTGCCTGGCCGGCTTCGGGCTCGGCCTCTTCGGCCTGGAGTACTGCCGGCGCCGCCGCAAGGTGCGCACCGAGATGCGGGACGAGCCGCGCGACGGGCTGCCCGGGGACGATGTCTGAGTCCGAGCCCCGTCCCGGTGCGGCGCCGCTGACCCGCTGGGCCGTGGGCGGCGCCGGCAACGACGGCTACGGCCGGATGTTCGGCGAGCTGGTCTCGGCGGGGACCGACGTCGACGGCGAGGCCCGGCTGGCCGACGCCCTCCTCCCCCGGGACGCTCGTGTCCTGGACGCCGGCTCGGGGATGGGCCGCGTGTCCGCCGCGCTCGCCGCCCGCGGGCACCGGGTGGTCGGGATCGAGCCCGATGCGGCCCTGGTGGCGCAGTGCCGGCACACCTTCCCCGGGCTCGAGGTCGTGGAGAGCGACATCCTCGGCGTCACGGCCGAGCAGCTGGGCCTGTTCGACCTCGTGGTGTGCGTCGGCAACGTGATGATCTACCTCGCAGACGGCACCGAGCGGGCCGTGCTGGCGCGGCTCCGGTCGCTGCTGGCACCCGGTGGGCGGATCCTGGTCGGCTTCCACCCGGTGGACGGTCCCACCAACAGCCGGACCTACCCGCCGGAGGAGTTCGTCGCCGACGCCGAGGCGTCGGGACTGCGGGTGGACCTGCGGTTCGGGACCTACGAGCTGCACCCGCCCCTGGAGACGTACGCCGTGTGGGTGCTGTCGCCGGAGGCGTGACGGGTCAGAACTGCTCGAGGTCGTCGAGCGTGATCGTGTCGACGACCGGCTCGGGCAGCGGCACCGGCTCGTGCTTCTTGGCCAGCCGGACCTCGGAGTGGGCGCCGCAGCCGTGGTCGAGGGAGACCACGCGACCGTCGTCGTTGGCGTCACCGTTGGCGCAGACGCCGAACATCTCCGAGAGGGGTCCCGCGATCCGCATCAGGAAGCCGCACGTCGTGCAGCTGTCGGGAGCCGACTGGGCGAGCGGGGCCTGCGGGCCGCCGTCGCCGTCGTACCACCGCTGCGCGGCGAGCTCGCGACCCTCGAGCGACAGCGTCCGGACCCGGCCGAGGCCGAGGTCCTGGGCGACCCGGCGGACCTGGGCCTGCTCGTCGGGGTCGAGCGGGTCGTCGCCGAAGGAGTAGGTGGGGACCAGACGCGGGTCGTCCTCCTCGACGGGGAGGAGGTCGCCGGGCGAGAGGTCGCCGGGCTTGATCCGCTCGCGGTAGGGCACCCACTCGGGGGCGACGATCGCCTCGTCGCCGGGGATCAGCACGACCTCGTCGACGGTGACGGTCTTCTGCCGCGGCGCACGGGCGATCGTGACCGACCAGCGCCAGCCGACGTATCCGGCGCGCTCGCAGGCGAACAGGTGGGTGACGAGGCGCTCGCCCTCGACCACGTGGCCGAGGTGGGCGCCCACGTCCGCGGCGTCGACCTCCTCGAGGAGGGCGGCACGGGCCGCGTCCACGGCCGCGACGGCTGCGGTGTCGGGCTTGGCGCGCACGATGGTCATCACGGGCGAAATCATGGCCCATGACCGGGTGCGCTGTCAGGTCGGGGCGGTTCGCGGCCCTCGTGTTGCTGGCCGTGGGTGTCGGTCGCAGGGGGCAGGATAGGGACATGACGACGTCCCGCCCCGACTCCTCCGCCGAGGAGCAGCGCTGGCGGGACCCCCATCCGACCCGGCCCGACGAGGCCCCGGATCCCACCGTGCGGGTCGGGCGCGCCGACCGGGCGAAGGCGGTCGGCCGCGGCCTCGGGACCGGCGCCAGGGCGGCCGGCAGGGGCCTGCGTGGCGTGGCGCGGGTGACCGGCCGGGCCGGCGGCTTCACGCTGCGCCAGGCCCGACGGGCGGCCCGGGCCGAGGGCGCCGGCGACTCGGGGCTCTTCCGGCTGATCGAGATGCACGCCTTCAACACCGCCGGCGACGCCGCCCTGGCGATCTCCCTCGCCGGCACGCTCTTCTTCCAGGTGCCGACCGGCGAGGCGCGCGGCCAGGTGGCGCTGTTCCTGGGCCTGACGATGCTGCCGTTCGCGATCGTCGCGCCGCTCATCGGCCCCTTCCTCGACCGCTTCAGCCACGGCCGCCGGTGGGCGATCGGCGCGACGATGGCGATCCGGGCCTTCCTGTGCTGGGTGCTGGCCACCGCCGTGATCGACAAGTCGGCCTGGCTCTTCCCCGCCGCCCTCGGGGCGCTGGTCGCCTCGAAGGCCTACGGCGTCACGCGGGCCGCGGCCGTCCCGCGGCTCGTGCCCGCGAGTTTCACCCTGGTCAAGGCCAACGCCCGGATCTCGCTGTCCGGCATCGTCGGCGCCGCCGTGTCCGCGCCGATCGCCGGCCTGGCCTCGACCTTCGGACCCGAGTGGTCGCTGCGCTACGCCTTCGTGCTGTTCGTGATCGCCACGGTGCTGGCGATCCTGCTGCCGCCCAAGGTCGACGTCAGCCAGGGCGAGGTGCGCCTCGCGCTGGGTCCGGGGCCGAGCTCACGCACCGCGTCCTCGACCAAGGTCCGGGCCCACGTGCCGCCGGCCGTGGCGTTCGCGCTCCGCGCCAACTGCGGGCCGCGCTGGCTGTCGGGCTTCCTCATCATGTTCATGGCGTTCCTGCTGCGCGAGAACCCCATCGGCGACTGGCGACCCGAGGTGCTGCTCGGCATCGTGGTCGGCGCTGCCGGGCTCGGCAACGCCGTCGGGATCGGGCTCGGCTCGGTGCTGCGCCAGGTCAACCCGGCCGTCACGGTGGTGCTGGCCCTGGCCGCCGACGCCGTGCTGGTGCTGCTCGCCGCCCTGTTCTACGGCGTGGTCACCGTCGCGCTGCTGGGCCTCACCGCCGGACTGGCCCAGTCGCTGGCCAAGCTGTCGCTGGACGCGACGATCCAGCGCGACGTGCCCGAGCGGGTGCAGTCGAGCGCGTTCGCACGCTCGGACACCACGCTCCAGCTGGCGTGGGTCCTGGGCGGCTTCCTGGGCATCGCCCTGCCGCTGTGGCCCCGGCTCGGCCTGGGGGTGGCTGCCGCCGTGCTGACCGCGTGGTTCGTGTTCGTCCTGGTCACGCGACCGCGGTCGGTCGCGGCCCGAGCCTGACCTGCGTCAGAGCTCGAGCTCGTCGGCCAGCGCGCGGAGCAGCTTGGCCGTCGGCTTCGCCGTACGCGCGTCGGGGTGACGACCGTGGCGGTAGCCCTCGCCGACGTCGTCGAGCAGGCGGATGAGGTCCTCGACGATCGAGACCATCTCCTCCGGCTTCTTGCGGCGGGCCGCCGACTGGCTGCGGGAGACCGAGGCCGGGGCGTCGATGATCCGGACCTGCAACGCCTGGTCGCCGCGGCGGCCCTGGGCGATGCCGAACTCGACGCGGGTGCCGGCCTTGATGGTCGTGGTGCCCTCGGGCAGCGCCTCGGAGCGGACGTAGACGTCGGGGCCGCTGTCCTGGGACAGGAAGCCGAAGCCCTTCTCGGCGTCGTACCACTTCACCTTGCCAGTGGGCACGGTCTCGACCTCACAACCTGCTCGTGCGCGCGGCCGGGTGCCGCGTGCGACGGCAAAGCCTAGGGGACGCCGCTGTGGGTGGCGAACGGGATTGCCCCCGGGGCCGGCTCAGAGCAGGCGCGGGGCGAGCGTGCCGGCGCCGACGACGAGCCCGGCGAGGTTGGCGGCCAGCATCAGCAGCATCCAGACGACCGCAGGGACGTGGGTCAGCCGGGCGACCTGGTCGGGGTCGGAGG
Organism: Nocardioides ginsengisegetis; assembly: GCF_014138045.1. NCBI lineage: Bacteria > Bacillati > Actinomycetota > Actinomycetes > Propionibacteriales > Nocardioidaceae > Nocardioides > Nocardioides ginsengisegetis. The sequence goes on along the minus strand of NZ_JACGXA010000001.1, from coordinate 347,434 downwards.
TGCGCGAGCGGCGCCGGTCGGCGAGCAGCTCGACCAGCGGGCGGGGCGCCGCGAGGAGCAGCAGCCACGCGATCAGGTAGGCCACGACGGACTGCTGGTCGGGCTGGGCGTACCAGCTGACGAGGCCGACGGCGCCGCCCGTGACGAGCACCGCCAGGACGCCGTACAGGTTGCGCACCCAGAGCAGGATCAGCACCAGCAGGGCGACCAGGCCCCAGAGCAGGGCGACGCTGTGCCCGGCGGCGAGGAGCAGGGCCGCGCCGAGCCCGAGCAGGCCGGGCGCGAGGTAGCCGGCCAGCAGCATCACGACCATGCCGGGGCCGCGGGGCTTGCCGCGGGTGACGGTGACGCCGGAGGTGTCGGAGTGCAGGCGGATGCCGGTGAGCTGCCGACCGACGAGTACGCCGATCGCCGCGTGGCCGGCCTCGTGCACGATGGTGACCCCCATCCGCACGCGCGGCCAGGTACCCGGCGCGAGGACCAGCGCGAGGGCGACCAGACCGGTCAGCAGCACGACGGTCGCGGACGGGACGGGCTGCTCGGCCAGGACCCGGTGCCAGATGCGCTCCACGGTCAGCGGAGGGCGTCGTTCAGGGAGCCGGAGCGGAAGCCGCGGGCGTCGACGGCGGCGTCGGGGAAGCCGATCGCGCGGGCCGCGTCGAGCACGGCGGCCTCGAGGGCCGGGGCGAGCGGGAGCAGGGCGGCGTCGATCTCGATGCTGGCCCGCCCCCCCAGGTCGCGCACCCGCAGGTTGAGCAGGCCGGTGCCGGCGAGGGCCGCGCGGACGGCGGCCTCGGCGCGCTCGACCCGGGCGAGACGGTGCGGGGTGACCTCGATGCCGTAGGCGACCCGGCTGGACAGGCACGCGGCCGCGGGCTTGTCCCACGTCGGCAGGCCCCAGGCCTGCGAGGCGGCCCGGATCTGGTCCTTGGTCAGGCCGGCGTCGCGGAGAGGCGTGATGGCGCCGCGCTCGGCCGCCGCGCGAATGCCGGGCCGGAAGCCCGCGACCGCGTCGTCGGCGTTGGTGCCGGTGGCGACATGGGCGATGCCACGCTCGGCGGCGATGGGGGTGAGCACGTCGAGCAGCTCGGCCTTGCAGAAGAAGCAGCGGTCGCCGGCGTTGGCGCGGTAGCCCTCGCGCTCCATCTCGTGGGTCTGCGGGGTGAGCACGTCGACGCCCAGCGACTCGGCGAACGTTCGGGCCGGGTCGCGCTCGACCTGCGGCAGCGAGTCGGAGTAGCCCGTCGCGGCGGCGACGCGCTCGGGACCGAGCGCCCGGACGGCGGCGGCCAGCAGGAAGGCGCTGTCGGCGCCGCCGCTGTAGGCGACCAGCACCGAGCCCCGTTGCTCGAGGTCGGCGAGCAGGGCGCCGACCCGGCGCTCGAGGAGGTGGGCGTCGAGCCAGGCCGGGAAGTCGGCGAGGTCGTCGAGCACGACGTGGGTGCCGGCGGCGAGCAGCTCCTCGCGGGTGCACCCGCCGGTCAGCACGCTCACGCTGGTCACGCCCGCGGCGAGCGCGCCCTCGACGTCGTGGACGTGGTCGCCGACGTAGATGCTGGCGCCCTCGCGGCGCAGCGCGTCTGCCTTGCCGACGCCCCAGACCCAGCCCTCGAGGTGGTCGACGTCGAGGCCGAGGTGGTCGACGTGGCGGCGCGCGTTGGCCGGGAACTTGCCGGTGACCACCACGACCCGCCCGCGGTGGCGTCGTACGGCGGCGAGGGCGTCGTGCGCGCCGGGCAGGGCGGGGACGGACTCGATCGCGTGGTCGGGGTAGAGCTCGCGGAAGCGGTCGGACGCGCTCGGGATGCGCTCCTCGGCGAGGTGGTCGGCGAGGAGGAGGTCGAGCGGCGGACCCAGCTTGCTGGTCATCTGCTCGACCGGGAAGTCGACGCCGAGCTCGCCGCCGAGGGCGACCAGCACCCGGGCGAAGCCGGGCACCGTGTCGATCAGGGTCATGTCGAGGTCGAACCCCACCACCAGCGGCTCGGTCGAGGGGGTCTCCTGCATGGTGTCAGGGTAGGCAGGAGCGTCGAAGGTGACCCAATCGACTGCCACGTCGTTGTCGGGTGGGTCAGAATGTCGGCTTCGATGCGGATGGGACGGAAGGGGAACGTGGTGGGACGGACCGGGCTGGTGGCTGCGGGTGCGGCCGCGCTGGCCTGCGCCCTCCTCGGTACGTCGATCGCCGTGTCCGCACCGGCCGGCGCGGCCCACGCGGCCCCGGCCACCCGCGACGCCCTCTACCTCGTGACCCTCGACGGACCCGGCACCGCCGGCTACCGCGGGGTCGTGCCGGTCGGGATCGAGCAGCTCGCGATGCGTCACCAGCAGGACGTGGTGCTCGCCTCGGTCGGCTCGCCGGCGCCGGTCTACCGGTGGACGACCGCGCTCAACGGCTTCGCCGTGCGACTCACCCGCGCCGAGGCCGAGACGCTGAACACCCAGCCGCACGTCGCCCTGGTCGAGAAGAACTCCGTCCGCCGGCTCGCCGGCACCGCGAGCCACACCGCCTCCGGGATGGTGGGTCCGGGCCGCCAGCGCGGCGGCGCAGGCGTGGTGATCGGCGTCGTCGACTCGGGGATCTGGCCGGACAGCCCGCTCTTCTCCTCCGTGCCGCGGCTGGGCCACCGGCCTGCCGGGTTCACCGGCGGCTGTGACGGGGCCACCGACTTCCCGGCGTCGTCGTGCAACCGCAAGCTGGTCGGGGCGCGCTGGTTCGTCGAGGGCTTCGGCGCCGACCGCGTGCGGTCCTCGGCCTCGCTGTCGCCGCTCGACGACGACGGGCACGGCACCCAGGTCGCCTCCATCGCCGCCGGCAACGCCGGGGTCTCGGTCGAGGTCAACGGCCAGCGGCTGGGCAGCTACGGCGGCGTGGCACCGCAGGCGCAGCTCGCCGTCTACAAGGCCTGCTGGACCGCCCCGGACCCCGACGACGACGGCTGCGCGACCGCCGACCTGGTCACCGCCATCGACAAGGCGACCGCCGACGGTGTGGACGTCCTCAACCTCTCCGTGGCCGGCTCGCCCGGCCTCGACACCGTCGAGCGGGCCCTCCTGGGTGCGGCCGAGGACGACGTGGTCGTCGTGGCCGCCGCCGGCAACGGCGCCCGCACCTTTGCCGCCCACACGACGCCGTGGGTGACCACTGTCGGTGCCACCACGGGTGACGTGCGCCGCGGTCGCGTGCACCTGGCGCCCGGCGGGCCGACCTTGACCGGCGCGATGGCATCGACCCGCGGCACCCGCCCGGCCCGGCTGGTCCTCGGCGCCGACGTGGCCGCCCCCGGCGCGAGCCGGCGGGACGCGCGCGTGTGCACGCCCGGGAGCCTCGACGCCGCGCGGGTGGCCGGGGCTGTCGTGCTGTGCGAGCGCGGCGAGATCGGCCGGGTCGACAAGTCGCTGGCCGTCCAGCGCGCCGACGGCGTCGGCATGGTGCTGGCCAACGTCCGGCCCGGGTCCGTCGACGCCGACTTCCACAGCGTGCCGACCGTGCATGTCGACCGGGTCGCCGGCCGGACCTTGCGCCACTGGCTCGCAGCCCACCCCCAAGGTCGCGTCTCGCTGCAGCCCCTTGGCACCGAGGAGGCCCCGGTGCGGGTCACCCCCTGGTCGAGCGGCGGCGACCCGACCGCCGGTCTGCTGAAGCCGGACGTCGTGGCACCGGGAGCCGGCGTACTCGGTGCGGTGCCGCCGTCGGTCCACGGCACCCGCTGGGACTTCACGTCCGGCACGAGCGCGGCCACGGCGTACACCAGCGGAGCGGCGGCCGTGCTCCTCGCCCGCCACGACTGGTCGGCCGACGTGGTCCGGTCCGCGCTCGCCACGACCGCGGCGCCCGTCGACCGCGCGCCCACCCTGCTACGCGAGGGCGCCGGCCGGGTCCGCCCGCTCGTCGCCGACCGGCCGGGCGTCGCCTACGCCGTCCGCCCCGGCGACTACCGGCGCTGGCTCGACGGGCGGCTGATGTCGCGGGCGGTCAACACCCCCTCGCTCGTCCTCGCCGGCACGGCGCGCGTCGCCCACCGGACGATCACCAACATCGGCGCGCGGCCGATGTACTTCTCGAGCGCCGTCGCCGGTTTCACCCGGCACGCCGTCCGGGTCACGCCCGCGGCCGTGCGGCTCGGGCCCGGCGAGAGCGTCACCTTCACCGTCCGCGTCTCGGGACCCGGCGTCTCGCCCCTCGACGACGGCTGGATCACGTGGGCCGGGGCCGACGGGTCGCGCGCCCGGATCCCGGTGCTGGTCACGCGCTGAGGCTGGCGGCGACCGGTCGGGATCACCGGTCCACCGGCGATCCCGGACGTTCCGGAGGGTTGCAACCCTCCAGAACGTCAAGGAGTGCCCGGTCGGTGGGACCCGTGTGACGCGTGTGGTCCTCGACGCCGCCTCCGGAGCAGGACCAGCCCCGTCGCCAGGACGAGGGCACCAACCAGGGCTTCGGACGTCTCGCGCCAGTGCCACGACAACCAGCTGGTGGAGTCGCCGAAGAGCCATCCCCCGACGCCCCGATGGGGTGCCCCGGTGAGCGCGTCGGTGGCCCACACCGAGCACGTCACGTGCAGGCGTGGGTCGGCGAGGACGGTCACGCCGCCGTTGACGGAGACCAGCGCCGCGTCGCGGTAGCTCTCGGCTGCGGGCACCTGGAGCTCGTCACCCCACGACGGCGGACAGTCGGCGGCCCCGTCGACCACCGCCGGCATCGTCCCGCGCAGGTGTCCGGTGGTCGGGCCGGTCAGCGAGTAGAAGCGGATCTGGACGCCCTCCTGCGCCAGGTCCGCCCCCAGGGCGAGGGTGCCGCCGTCCGGAGAGATGGAGGCCGATGTGGTGGCCAGGTGGCCGGTGTCCCCGTCGACGGTCACGGGGACGGTCCGCGGGTCGTGCCCCCGCCGGTCGGTCACGATCGCCTTCAGCCCGGTCGCGGGGACACCCGACCCGTCGCGCCACGCCAACCAGACCAGGCGACGCGGCCCCTGCCAGCCCACCACCGAGACGTGCTGCGGGGAGGGGTAGCGCTCCTGGACGCTGCGCAGACGCCCGTCGACGTCCAGCACGACGGCCGCGGGGTTGGGCGGTGTCATCATGAACCGCCGACGGGCCGGGACGAGCACCTGCCGCGAGTCGGGCGACCACACCATCCGCGCACCCTCGGCGACGATCCACTGGCTGTTCGAGCCGGCCAGCCCCACGTCGTGCGACGAGGTGCTGCCCGTCGTCAGGTCGGTGACCTCGATGCCCGCCTGCCCGTAGCCGGTGTCGAGCCACGCAACGTAGCGACCGTCCGGGGAGATCGCCGGCGCGACCTGCGTGCCGGCGTGGTCCATGCGCCGCAGCGCACCGTCGGGCGAGACGACGTACCAGGTGCCGCCCGAGCGCAGGAGCCCCGCGCCGAGGCCGTGCACGTCCGACCACGACCGGGTCCACTGAGGCCGGTCGATCCGGGTCGGGTAGGACCCGACGCCGCCCCGCGGAGAGGCATCGGTGGGTCCCGGGTCGAGGACGCGCGGGACCCCGGCCGCGACCGCCGAGACCAGCGCGAGGACCGCGGCCGCCGTGGCCACGACACCTGCCCGACGACGGTTGCGGCGACGGGCACCGGCTGCCCAGGCGCCGCGTACGTCGGGCGCCACGTGGGTCGGGACGTCATCGACCAGGTCGTCCAGCCGGGTGCGCAGATCGCTCATCGGCGTACCTCCTCGATCAGGTCGGGCGCGAGGGCACGCAGCCGCTCGAGCGCCACGCGGGTCTGGGACTTCACGGTGCTGACGGAGCAGCCGAGCACGGCCGCGGCCTGCACCTCGGTGAGGTCCTCGTAGAAGCGCAGCGAGACGACGGCCCGCTGCTTCGGCGTGAGGCGGAGGAGCGCCTCGCGCAGCACCAGGCGGCGTTCGAGGTCCGGCCCGCTGCCACCGAGCTCGGGGTGGGCATCGGTCAGGACCTCGCGCGGCCGGGCCCGGCGACGACGCCACCGGTCGATGGCCAGGTGGTGCATGACCTGCCGGGCGTAGGCGTCCGGCGCACCACGGCGGCTCACCCTGCGCCAGCGGTCCGCCACCCGGGCGAGCGTGTCCTGGACGAGGTCCTCGGCGAGGTGCACGTCGCCCGTGAGGAGGTACGCCGAGCGCGCGAGCGACGCACCACGCGCCAGCACCCAGGCCTCGAAGTCCTCCACACCCCTATCCACGCACGAAACACTCGCCGCGGGTGGGGGTTCGCGCCCGGCAGTTGCGTCGACTCGACTCAGAGGCCGAGCTTCGTCGCGGTCTCCTCGCGCATCTGGACCTTGCGGATCTTGCCGGTGACGGTCATCGGGAACTCCTCGACGACCATGACGTAGCGCGGGATCTTGTAGTGGGCCAGCTTGCCGGTCGCGAAGGCCCGGACCGCGTCGGCGTCGAGCGGAGTGGCGCCAGCCTTCATCTTCACCCAGGCGCAGAGCTCCTCGCCGTACTTCTCGTCGGGGACGCCGATCACCTGCACGTCCTCGATGTCGGGGTGGGCGTAGAGGAACTCCTCGATCTCGCGCGGGTAGATGTTCTCGCCGCCGCGGATCACCATGTCCTTGATCCGGCCGACGATGTTGCAGTAGCCGTCCTCGCGCATCTCGGCGAGGTCGCCGGTGTGCATCCAGCCGTCGGCGTCGATCGCCTCGGCTGTCTTGTCCGGGTCGTCCCAGTAGCCCAGCATCACCGAGTAGCCGCGCGTGCAGAACTCCCCGGGCTCCCCGCGCGGCACGGTCTCGCCGGTGACCGGGTCGACCACCTTGATCTCGACGTGCGGGTGGACCCGGCCGATGGTCGACGTACGCCGGTCGAGGTCGTCGTCAGCCCGGGTCTGGCACGAGACCGGCGAGGTCTCGGTCATGCCGTAGGCGATGGACACCTCGGCCATGTGCATGTCGTTGACGCAGTGCTTCATCACCTCGACCGGGCAGATCGAGCCGGCCATGATCCCGGTGCGCAACGAGGTGAGGTCGTGGTCCGCGAAGGTCGGGTGGTTCTGCATCGCGATGAACATCGTCGGCACGCCGTAGACACCCGTGCAGCGCTCGGCCTCGATCGTGCGGAGCGTGACCTCCGGGTCGAAGCCGGGCGCCGGGATCACCATCGTCGCGCCGTGGCTGGTGCAGCCGAGGTTGGCCATCACCATCCCGAAGCAGTGGTAGAAGGGCACCGGGATGCAGAGCCGGTCCTGCTCGGTGAAGTTGATCAGCTCGGTCGTGAAGTAGCCGTTGTTCAGGATGTTGCGGTGGCTCAGCGTCGCGCCCTTGGGCCGGCCGGTCGTGCCCGAGGTGTACTGGATGTTGATCGGGTCCTGCGGCGACAGCGTGGCCATCCGCTGGGCGAGCTGCGCGGCGTCGACCGACTCCCCCTCGGCCACGATCGCGGCGAAGTCGTCGGTGTCGACGTAGACCGTCCGCTCCAGCGAGGGGCACTCACCCGCGACCTCCTCGACCATGCCGCGGTAGTCGCTGGTCTTGAAGCCGGTGGCGGCGAAGAGCATCCGCATCCCCGACTGGTTCACGGCGTAGGCAAACTCGTGGGTGCGGTACGACGGGTTGACGTTGACCAGGACGATGCCGGCCTTGGCCGTGGCGTACTGGACGAGCGTCCACTCCGCGCAGTTGGGCGCCCAGATCCCAACTCTGTCGCCCTTCTCGAGGCCGGCCGCGATCAGCCCGCGCGCCAGGGCGTCGACGTCGCGGTCCAGCTCGGCCCAGGTCCAGCGGCGGCCGCTCGCGACCTCCACCAGGGCCTCCCGGTCCGGATGCGCCGCCGCGGTGCGGGCGAAGTTGTCCCCGACGGTCTCCTCGAGCAGTGCGGGCTCGGTCTCGCCCCGGGCGTAGGACTCCATGGCCACCATGCGCAGAGCCTAGTCAGCGCCCGGTCCGCCGGGCGAGCGTGACGTCGACGGGTTTCGCTCGTTGCCCGGACGGGCACCATCTGCGGTGCTCGCCCTCCCCCGCCGTGCTCTCGGAAGGACCCGTCCGTGTTCGGTCGCCCCCACCTCTCCTCCCCCCGCGTGCGGCTGCTGGCCGCCACCGTCCTCCTCGCCGGGGCCGCCGGCAGCGCGGGCACCGCTGGCACCGCCGACGCGGCGACCCCCACCGAGGGGACGCTGACCGACTCCGGCTCCCCGGTCACCTGGACCGGCGGGCCCTTCGCCACCGACAACGCCTCCGCGCTGGTGCTGTCGCCGCCCCAGTGCGACGCCCTGCTCGACCCCTGTGACGACTTCACGCTGCACGTCTCGACGCCCGCGGGCTACGGCACCGACCACGCGCTCAAGGTCAGCGTGAGCTGGGCCGACCCGAGCGCCGACTTCGACGTCTACGTCCTCGACGCCGCCGGTGACGTCGTCGGCTCGGCCGCCTCCGTCGCCGACCCCGAGACCGTCAGCGTGCCGCCGACGAGCGGCGACTACACCGTCCGGGTCGTCCCCTACGCCGCCACCGGCTCCACCTACTCCGCCAGCGCGTCGATGGTGGCCACCACCGGTGGCACCGGCGGCGGCACGGGCGGTGGCACGGGCACGGGCACGGCCGGCGCCGGACCGGCGTACGACACCTTCGCCGCCCCCGCGTCGTTCCCCGACGCGAACAACGCCGGCGAGCCGTCGATCGGCGACAACTGGAACACCGGCACCACGACCTACCAGTCCAGCCTCTCCACGTACGCCGTCACCTGGGACGACACGACCTCGCCGGCGACCCCGCACTGGTCCGACGTCTCGGCCAACGCGGGCAACGGCTGCCCCCAGGGCTCGACGATCAGCCTCGACCCGATCCTGTTCACCGACCACGCCACGGGGCGCACCTTCGAGTCGCAGCTCACCGGCGTCGACTCCTTCACCTGCTACACCGACGACGACGGCGCGACCTGGCACCCCAGCACCGGCGGCGGCATCCCCAGCGGCGTCGACCACCAGACTCTCGGCGGCGGCGCGTTCTCGGCCAACGGCGTGGGCGCACTCCCCACCTCGAGCTACCCGAACGCCGTCTACTACTGCTCCCAGGACATCGCCACCGCCTTCTGCGCGGTCTCGCGTGACGGCGGGACCACCTTCGGCGCGGGCGTTCCCACCTACAGCCTCCTGGACTGCGACGGGCTGCACGGCCACGTCAAGGTGGCCCCCGACGGCACGGCGTACTTCCCCAACAAGGCGTGCGGCGCCAACCAGGCCGTCATCAGCTCCACCGACAACGGGACGACGTGGACGGTCAACCCGGTCCCGGGCACGACCCCGAGCGACTCCGACCCGAGCGTGGCCACGGGCGCCAACGGCACGCTCTACTTCGGCTACGTCGACGGCAGCGGCGTCCCGGGCGTGGCTGTGAGCCACGACCAGGGCAAGACCTGGACCGACCGCCAGGACGTCGGCACCGCCTTCGGCATCAAGAACGCCGTGTTCCCCACCATCGTGGCCGGTGACGACGACCGCGCCGCGTTCGCCTACCTCGGCACCCCGACGGGCGGCAACTACCAGGACCAGGCCAATTTCCACGGCGAGTGGCACCTCTACATCGACACGACGTACGACGGCGGCAAGACCTGGGTGACCAGCGACGCCACCCCGAACGACCCGGTCCAGGTCGGCTCCATCTGCACCGGCGGCACGGCCTGCGGCAACGACCGCAACCTGCTCGACTTCATCGACGTCACGACCGACGACCACGGCCGCGTCGAGGTCGGCTTCGCCGACGGGTGCATCAACGCCTGCGTCACCGACCCGCAGCACGTCGGTCGCGACGCCTACGCCACCATCGCCCGCCAGGCCGGCGGCAAGACCCTCGACGCGACCTACGACCCGGCGACGACCAACGTGACGCTCTCCTCGCTGACGGTCACCAAGCAGAGCGACGGCCGCTTCAGCGCCCTGGTCGAGCTGACCAACACCGGGAACCGCGCCCTCAGCGGGATCCAGGCCGAGGTCCTCGACGGTCGCAAGCAGGTCGGCATGACCCCCGCGACCACGCTGGCCCCGGGCGAGTCGCGCACCTTCACGGTGACCTGGAAGCCCAGCGGGACGCGCAGCCACACCGTGACCGCCGTCGTCGATCCCACCAACACGTTGGTCGAGACCAACGAGACCGACAACAAGGTCGCCCAGTCGGTGCTGCGATGAGGGGTGGCTCCCGCCTGCTGGCGGCGCTGGCGACGGCTGCCCTCCTGGCCGGCACCGCGGGCTGCGGCTCGGACTCCTCGCAGGAGAGCGACAAGGACGCCGGGGAGAAGTTCTCCAGCGTCGCCGACCAGTCGACCTGCCTGGCCGACGCCACGGCCGCGGCGACCCCCTGGCCCGACGGGTTCCCGGACGACTGGCCGTTCCCGGCCAGGACCACGGCGTACAACGTCGAGGACCGGGGCGCCGACGGCGTCATCGTCACGGCCGTCACGGGCAGCGTGTTCAAGGACGTCCTGGCATTCATGAACAAGGACGTCGCCGACGCGGGCTACGAGGTGGAGTCCGGGGAGACCGAGGAGCACGACGCCGAGGCCGAGTGGACCGGCAACGGCTATCGCGGCCGCTGGGCGATCCGGGAGTCCGCCCAGTGCCCCGGCGAGACCGTCATCCAGGTGCTCTCCACCCACTGACCCGTCGCTCCTTCACGCAGAAACGCGCCGACCCGTCGTCAATTGACGACGGGTCGGCGCGTGTGACCGTCAAGAAACGACGGGTCGGCGTTACTTGAGGACGCGGTCGTGGCGCAGCGAGGACGCCTTCGTCTCGTGGGCGAAGAGCACCGCGACGATGGTCAGCGCCGAGGCGATCGCGACGTAGATGCCGACCGCGGTGGTGTTGCCGTCGTTGACGTCGCCGAGCAGCTTCAGGGCCAGGATCGGGGCCAGCGCGCCGGCGAAGATCGAGGCGAGCTGGTAGCCGACCGAGGCGCCGGTGTAGCGGACCGAGGTGCCGAAGAGCTCGGAGAAGAACGCCGCCTGCGGGGCGTACATGAGCGAGTGCAGGATCAGCCCGACCACGACGCCGAGCAGAATCTTGGACGGCTCCTTGGTGTCGAGCAGGTTGAAGAACACGAACGTCCAGATCGCCACGCCCACCGCACCGGCGAGGTAGAGCGGCCGGCGGCCGACCTTGTCCGAGAGCGCACCGAACGCCGGCACCACGAAGAACTGGATCGCCGCACCGATGAGCAGCGCGCGCAGGATGACCGGCTTGTCCACCGCGATGTAGGTCGTGGCGTAGGTGATCGAGATGACCGTGAAGATGTAGTAGCTGATGTTCTCGGCCAGGCGCATGCCCATCGCGACGAAGACCTCGCGCGGGTACTCCTTGATGACCTCGAGGATCGGCAGGCCGCGGTCCTTCTTCTCGACCTGGTCGGCGACCTCCTGGAAGACCGGCGACTCCTCGACGGTCAGGCGGACCCACAGGCCGACCGCGACGAGCACGGCGCTCAGCAGGAACGGGATGCGCCAGCCCCAGTCGAGGAAGGCGGACTCGGACTGCACGGCCGCGAGGACCCACAGCACACCGGTGGCGAGCAGGTTGCCCAGCGCCACACCGGCCTGCGGCCACGAGGACCAGAAGCCGCGCCAGCCGTCGCTGCCGTGCTCGGCGGCCATCAGCACCGCGCCACCCCACTCGCCGCCGACCGCGAAGCCCTGGAGCAGGCGGCAGAAGACCAGCAGCATCGGGGCCGCGATGCCGATCGAGGCGTACGTCGGCAACAGGCCGATCGCGAACGTCCCGATGCCCATCATGAGCAGCGAGGCGACCAGCATCTTCTTGCGGCCGACCCGGTCACCGAAGTGACCGAAGACGACGCCGCCGATGGGCCGCGCCACGAAGCCCAGCGCGTAGGTCATGAAGGCGTACAGGGTGCCGGTGGTGCCACCGATCTGGCCGAAGAACACCTCGCCGAAGACCAGCGCGGCGGCCGATCCGAACAGGAAGAAGTCGTACCACTCGGTCGCGGTGCCGATCAGGCTGGCGAAGACGACCTTGCCGACGGAACGGCTGCCGGAGCCGGTCCCCCGGTCCTCGGTCGGGATGGTCTGGGTGGTCATGCGGTGGTCCTTTCGAATCCTGCACGGGTGATGGGTGCTGCGGTGCTGCGGGAAGTGCGGGTGGTGCGGGTGGTGCGGGGCCTGGGTGGTCCTACTGGGCGGTCCAGCCGCCGTCGAGGAGGAAGGAGGAGCCGGTGACCGACGCGGCGTTGGTGCCGCAGAGGTAGGCGACCATGTCGGCCACCTCCTCGGGCTCGACGAGCCGCTTCACCGGGGTGCGGGCCAGCAGCACGTCGTCGAGGACGTCGTCCTCGGCGATGCCGTGGGTCTCGGCCTGCGCCGCGATCTGCCCCTCGACGAGTGGGGTGCGCACGTAGCCGGGGCAGACGGTGTTGCTCGTGACGCCCTTGCCGGCGGCCTCCAGGGCGATCACCTTCGACAGGCCCTCGAGGCCGTGCTTGGCGCTCACGTAGGCGGCCTTGTACGGCGACGCACGGTGCCCGTGGACGCTGGAGACGTGCACGATCCGGCCGAAGCCGCGGTCGTACATCCCCGGCAGCAGCCGGCGTGCGAGCCGGAACGGCGCCTCGAGCATCAGCTTCTGGATCAGCACCCACTGGTCGGGGTCGAAGTCCTCGATCGCCGCGACGTGCTGGACGCCGGCGTTGTTGACCAGGATGTCGGCCTCGACGTCGAGGGCGTCGATCGCGGCGCCGTCGGTCAGGTCGATCGCCCGGTGGTCCCCGCCGATCGAGGCCGCCACCTTGGCCGCTCCCTCGTCGTCGCGGTCCAGGACCGTGACGGCGGCGCCGAGCTCGGCGAGCTTGGTGGCCACGGCGGCGCCGATGCCGCTGGCGCCCCCGGTGACGAGGGCGGTGCGGTGGGCGAGCGGTGTGACAGCGGTCTCCTGCATGCCCGCCACGCTAGGCGCGGCAGCACAGCACCGCCCATGTGCGCGCAACACACCATTGGGCCCGATCAGTGTCCCCGAGGGCTACCCGTCGCCGTGGCTGCGGCGCAGCCGATGGACCCGCAGCGCCAGCTGCAGTTCCAGCCCGCGGCCCGGGTCGCGCCAGTCGGCCCCGAGCAGCTCCCCGATCCGGTCGAGCCGCTGCACGACGGTGTTGGGGTGCACGTGCAGCGCCTCCCCGGTGTCCTTGACCCGGCTGCCCGAGGCGAACCACGCCTCGAGCGTCTCCAACAGGCTGGTCCCGCGCTGGGTGTCGTAGGAGAGCACGGGGCCGAGCGTCGTCTCGACGTACGCCCCCAGCTGCTCGGGGCCGTTGTCACCGAGCAGCAGCCGGGTCAGGCCGAGCCCGGCGGGATCGCTCACGTCACCGGTCCGGCCCAGGGTGACCAGCGTGTCCAGGCAGCGCCGTGCCTCGGCGTACGACGTCGGCAGCGTCTCCGGGTCGGCCGCCTCCACGCCCACCGTGGCCACGCCACCCGCCTCGGCGACCGCGTCGGCGAGCCGCTGCCCCACGGCGACCGGGTCCGCGCCGGGGACGAGCAGCACGACGGCCCCGCGATGCTCGCCGGCGAGGCCTCGCAGCTGGGCGGCGAGCCGGGAGGCGACCCGGACGCCGGCGTGCCGCTCGAGCCCGCCCGTGGCCGCGACCGCGAACGCCAGGGGCGCCTCGAGGACGACCCGCTGCCGGCGGGCCCGCTCCCGCAGCTGCAGGGCCGGCGCGTCCCCCTCGACCAGGTCGATGAGCAGCTCGCCGCCGAGGCGCTCCTCGGTCTGGGCGACGGTGCGGGCGAAGAGCAGCACCAGCGCGGTGACGAGGGCACCCCGCTCGAGCGTGCGCCGCTCGGCCAGCTCCAGGGGCCGGTCGTGACCGTGCAGGACGAGAGTGGCGAGGTGCTCGGTGCCGGCCAGCGCCGCGGCGACGTACGACGCCCCCGCCGCGACCGACCGGCCGGACGTGACCGCCTCGGCGACGGCGTCCTGCCAGCCCTCCGGTGCCGCCTCGCCCGCGAGCAGCTCACCCGTGTGGTCGTGGACGGCCAGCCGGGCCCCGAGGACCTCGGCCAGCACGCGCGCGACCTCGTCGACCCCACCCTCGTGCAGCAGCAGGTCCGTGAGCTGGTCGTGGGCGCTCGCGGCGCTCTCCACGGCCGCGGTGTGCGCCCGCATCGTCTGGTTGGCCTCGTCGATCTCGGCGAACAGCCGGGCGTTCTCCAGGGCCACCGAGGCGTGCGCGGCGAACGACGTCAGCAGGCTGACCTCCGCGGGTGGGAACGGGCGCACGGTCCGGTGCACGGCGAGCAGGGCTCCGATCACCCGGCCGTCGACCACCAGCGGCACCCCGAGGATCGCGCGGATCCCCTCGCCGTCGACCGCGGCGTCGATGTAGCCGCGGTGCAGGAAGCGCAGGTCGGACTGGTAGTCCTCGGTGAAGTACGGCGCCCCGGTCTGCGCGACCAGGCCGAGCAGGCCGGTGCCGAGCGGCAGCCGCAGCGTGCGGAACTCCTGGGTGAGGGCGCCGTCGGTCACCCTCATGTACGACGCCCCCTCCTCCTCGTCGTTGAGCGAGAGGTAGGTCATGTCGGCGTTGAGGAGCTGCCGGGCCCGGCGGACGATCGCGGCCAGGATCGCGTCGACGTCGCGGATCGCGGTCAGGTCGCTGGCGGTGTCGTAGAGCGCGGACAGCTCGGCCTCGCGGGCCCGCTGCCGGGCGATCAGCTCGCGCAGCCGCAGCGCGACGTCGCACTGGCGCCGGATCTCGGCGAGCTCCTCACGGCCGGCCCCGGACCGCTCCGCCTCGGCCACCACCTCGTCGAACGCCGCGCGCGGTGCCTGGCTGTGCAGGAGGTCGAGGAAGGAGCCGGACACGGGGCGAACGTACGCGAGCGCGGCCACACATGCGACGGACCCCGCCGATCCGGAGGGATCGACGGGGCCCGTCGGTGGTGCGGTGGATCAGTCGTGCGTCAGCTCGAGGTGCCGACCCGGACCGTCATGGTGCCGTTGTCGGCGACCTTCAGGACCCGGATGGTGGTGCCGGTCTTCGGCACGTTCACCGAGAACCAGCCCGGCTGGTAGAAGCCCGGGTGCGGGCTGCCGCCGTGCTCGTCGCTGTCGAACCACCAGTCCTGCATGTCGTCGAACAGCGGCTGGGCCGACTGCGCTGCGAGGGTGTAGGCCTCACCGTTGATGTGCAGGGTCTGCTTCTTGCTGTACGCCAGGCCGAACGTGGAGTCGGCGGTGTTGGCGCGGGTCCGGGCGATGCTGCCGTCCGGGTAGTGGTTGAGCATCGTGTGCGCGTCGACCGGCAGGATCTCGCCGCCGCCCGGGTGGTCGCCCACGTTGTTGTCGGTGTACGACGTGTCCCAGTACGAGATCAGGGCGCCCGGGTTGAAGTGGAAGAACTCCACCATGTTCGGCTGGTGCGCGGCGTCCTTGAAGTTGTACAGGTGCTTGAGCAGCCTGTCGCGGCCGACGTACTGGCGGTTGTCCACGAAGTAGGCGTTGAGGTACGACGCCGACTCGCTGCCGCTGGTCGTCTTGAAGCCGTCCATCGTCCAGCCCTCGTCACCGGTCTCGGCGGTGCCGAGGTCGGTGCCGTCGATGGCGATGTTGTCGACCTGGAAGCCGGCCAGGGCGACGCCACCGTCGGTGGCGTAGCGGAACCGGATGGCGTTGGTGCCCGCGGGCACGTCGGCCGTCAGGTCGACCCAGGCGCCGTCGGTGGTGCCGGAGATGCCCGTGCCGTCACCGGCGCCGGACTGGTCCTCACCGGTGAAGCTCTGGCTGGTCGGGATGGAGGCCCAGGTGGCGCCGCCGTCGCTGGAGGTCTCGAGGTAGGCGTAGTCGTAGCCCTCCTCGATGTCGTAGCGGACCTTCGCGGTGAGGGCACCGCCCGCGGTGACGTCGCGCGTCATCGTGTTGTTCAGGTCGTCGCCCGAGCCGCTGAAGTAGTAGCGCTCGCCGCAGGTGTCGCACGGCGCGCCCAGGTCGGTGACGACCGTCTTGTTGGGCAGCAGCACGACCAGGCCGTTGGAGGCCGAGCCCGTGGTGGACTGGCCGGGACGGATGACGTGCGTCGAGGTGTGACCCGCGCGCTCCACGTCGTAGTCGAGCCAGCCGAGCTGGAACTTCTCCCAGGCGCCGAACGGCATGGGCCGGTCACCGATGCCGGTGTCGCCCGGCGCGGTGCCGCGGGACTGGCTCATCAGCGACCAGAACTCGACGCTGTTGGACGCGCCACCGGTGTTGCCGGAGGTGTCGTAGAGGTCGGGCAGGCCGAGGTCGTGGCCGAACTCGTGCGAGAAGACCGACAGGCCGCCGTTCTCGGGCTGGATGGTGTAGTCACCGACCCAGACGCCGGTCGGGTTGTTCGGGATCTCGACCTTCGCGCCGTTGGGGTCGGAGATGCCACCCGAGCCGACGTTGACGCCGCCGAACTGGGCGCCGTCCGTCGGGCCGGTGCCGAACGGGGAGATCTGGGCGTACCAGCGGTGCGACCAGATGGCGTCCTCGCCGTACGTCGGGTCGCCGTCCGCCTCGTCGCCGCCCGCGTGGACGATCTGGAAGTGGTCGATGTAGCCGTCGGGCTCGTCGAAGTTGCCGTCGCCGTCGAAGTCGTAGCGGTCCTGGTGGTCGAACGTCTTCAGGTAGCTCTGGATCCGGGTCATGGTCCAGCCGTCGTCCAGCTTGGCCTGGGTCCACTCGGCCAGGGCGTCGCGGATCAGGAACCAGGTGTTGTTGCAGACGATGCCGCCGCAGACGTTGCGGCCGTAGCGGGCCTCGTTGAAGGGCACGCGCACCCAGTCGGCGACCTTGCCGTCGACGGTGTACTTGCCGTGCGACTCCTGGCTGTAGAAGCTCGCCATCCGGTTGAAGTACATGTCCTGGTAGTGCGACTGGTTGTAGTCGCTCTGCCAGTTGGTGGAGTTGTCCGTGGTCCGGTCCGGACGCGGGATCTGGTTGTGGCGCGGGCCGTTGACGCGCAGGGCGTCGGAGTCGCCGTCGGGGTAGGCCGAGTGCTCGGTGTCACCGAACTCCGCCAGGACCACGAAGATCCGGTCGGTGCCGTGCTGCGCGACGCGGCCGTAGGCGTTCTTGCCCACCTTGACCGAGTCGCCCGTGCTCCGGCCACCGGAGCGCAGCTGCTTCTCGAGGGCCGCCTGGTTGCGGGCCTCGAACTTCTTCTGCCACGGGCGCGTCAGCGAGTCGGAGCCCACCTTCACGCTGGCCGCGTCGGCCTGGGCGTTGCCCGGGGCGGCGTGCGGCGCGGCGGACGTGGCGCCCGCCTCCATCGACGTCAGCGGCAGCGTGATCGCCGCGCTGATCAGAGAAGCCGTCGCGAGCGCGACGAGCTTGGTCCTTCTCATGCATGCCTCCCGTTGAGCCGCTGGTCGCGGCAATGAGCACAACATCCCGAAATCGCGATCCGTCCCCCGCACCCCACGGATCTCAGGGGTGACTCAGGTCACGGATGCCGGAGCAGTTGACTCCGAAAAGGCCGCATGCAGAACGCTCGCCACGGCATCGTTATCGCTTCGTTACCGAAGTGTCCGAAAGCCGGAGTCAGGCCTCGCGGGCCACCGTCATCGTGCGGTCGCCGAAACGGACCCGGTCGCCGTCGACCAGGGTCGTCGGCTTGCCGGCCGCGAGCTCGCGGGTCACCCCCTGGCGCAGCAGGATCGAGCCGTTGGTGGAGCCACGGTCCATCACGACCAGCACCCCGTCGGCCGCGACCTGGAACTGCGCGTGGGTCTTGGAGAGCGACATGTCGCTGCTGCGCAGCGGCACGAGGTGGCGCACCGGCTCACCCGGGCGCGGCTCGGGACGCCGGCCGACCAGGGCCAGGCCCTCGACGAGGAACGACTCCCCCGAGTCGAAGGAGACCCGCCACCGGGCCAGCGCCTTCCCGTCGGTGCGGATGACCGTGCGCTCGGCCGTGGGCGGGCCCATCGCCGCCGGCGGGAGCGGAGGCGGAGCGGTGGGCGGCGTCGACGGCGGGGCCACCAGCGGCTCGCCGATCTGGAGCTTCCGGGCGGGCGGTGCCGCCGGGGGTGCGGCCGGCGGCAAGGGCGGCGGCTGCGGTGGCTGCTGCGGCTGCTGCGGCGTACGCGTCCGTGGCCGCGACGGCGTCGGGACCGGGGCCGCCTGGGGAGCGGGGACCAGGCGCATCGCGGTCAGGTTGACGATGTGCCGCGGCCCGCTGGGGGTCTCCTCGACGAGCTCGGGGATCGGGCGTACGTCGACCACGATCCCGTGGGTCAGGTGGTCGTGCCAGCCCCGGCGCTGGCGCCCCGGGTCCATCACCGCGGTCCAGGCGAGGGTGGCGACGCCCAGGCCGAACGTCGGCAACGTCGAGATCCCCAGGACGAGCTGGCGCAGCAGTGCCGCGGGCACGCCGATCGGCGCGCCGGTCGCGTCCGAGACCACCCGCAGGCCGAGGGCGGCCTTGCCCGGCGAGGTGCCCCGCAGTCCGAGCAGGACCGAGAAGCCCAGCCCCACCAGCAGGACCACGGCGAGGATCACCGCGACGCCCGCCCCCACGTGGTCGCGGTCGATGAGGAGTCGCCAGGCCACCACGGCGGCGAGCCCGTCGAGCGTCCACGCGATCAGCCGGTCGAGGGTGAAGGCGTAGAAGCGTCGGTCCAGCTCCGCGGCCGGGAACGTCGAGGCCTCGGGGACGATGTCGGTCAGCGCGCTCAGGGGTTGCTCACCTGGATCGAGACCCCGTCGCCGAGGTCGATGACGGCGCCCGGGATGAGCTGGACGGCGATGCCGGGCTGGAGGTTCTCCGGCGGCAGGCCGGGCTGGACGACGACGGTCCCGTTGGTCGAGCCCATGTCGGTGACGACCGCCGAGCCGTGGTCGACGCCGGAGCCGGGCCGGATCTCCAGGTGGGTGGAGGAGATCTCCTGGTTGGGGCTCGGCACGGTCACCAGCCGGGGTTGCTCGGTCGAGGTGAACCGTCGTGCCTCGGGGGCACGACCCACGAGGACCGCGCGGTCGACGTCGACGGTCTCGCCGCTGGAGAAGGTCAGCCTGGCGACCGGACGGGAGGTCACCGGGGGCGCCGGCGGCTGGCCGGGGATCCCGGGCTGCGGGCGACCGAGCTCGTCGGCGTCCCAGCCGACCGCCTGGGTCTCGCCGTCGTGGTCGCCGTCGTGGGTGGGAGGTTCGGCCGGGAGCGGGGGGAAGCCGGGGAGCCACGCCTCGGTGGCGGGTCCGTCCTCGGGCTCCGGCTCGGGCTCCGGCTCGGGCTCCGGCTCGGTCTCCGGCTCGGGCTCCGGCTCGGGCTCCGGGTCGAACGGCGACTCGACGACAGCCACCGCGTCGGTGTCCGGCTCGTCGTCGGCCACGGGCACGGGCTCGGGCTCGGGCTCGGGCTCGGCACGGTGCTCGCCCGCCTGCACGGCGAGGTGGGGCGGCTGGTCCACGCGGCCGACCCGCACCAGGCCGCCGCCGATCACCAGGTCCACGCCCCCGGCGCCGCCCTCCGCGTCGGCCACCTCGACGACCATTGCGGTGACGCCGCGCAGCGACCGCTCCACCCAGGTGCTGGCGCTGGAGCCCTCGACCACGACGGGGGCGCCCTCGACGGTGAACGTCGCCGTGGCGGCGCCCCGGAGCACCACCTTGGTCTCGCCGTCGCCCTCGCTGACCAGCACGAAGCCCGGGAGCTCGCGCAGGCCCGAGGCGATGAGCGCGTCGAGCGCCTCGTCGAACCCGGCACCGGCGTCCAGCAGCTCCCAGAGCGCGGCGACGCGCGGCTTCTCGGTCGGGGGCAGGATCACGGTCGCGTTCGCGCCGAAGATGCCGAACCAGTCACCGGGTCGGTAGGACCGGGTGGTGGCGTCGTGGTCCTCGCTCATGGCAGGGCTCCCAGCTTCTGTTCGAGACTCACTCGCTGGCGCTCGGAGTCGTAGGAGGTCGCGGTCATCAATCCCACCACATCGACGACGACCGCCGTCGCGTTGTCCTTGCCACCGGCCTGCACCGCAGCGGCCACCATCCGGTCGGCCGCGTCGCGGGGGTCGGAGACCTCCCCGAGGATCGCCGCGATCACGTCGTCCTCGATCATCCCCGTCACGCCGTCGGAGCACAGCACGAGCCGCTCGACCGAGGCCAGCGGGAAGAGGAAGTAGTCGGCCTCGACCCGCTCGGGCCCACCGAGCGCCCGCGTGATGACATGCCGTTCGGGGTGGGTGGCGGCGTCGTCGGCGGTGATCGCCCCGGCCTCGACCAGCTCCTGGACGACGCTGTGGTCGACGCTGACCTGCTCGAGCAGGCCGTCGTTGAACCGGTAGATCCGGGAGTCGCCGAGGTTGGCCAGCAGCCACTTGGGGCCGTCGTCGTCCTCCACGAGGAGAGCGACGACGGCGGTGGTGCCGGCGTGGAAGCGTGAGGCGCCGCGGGCGCGCTGGGCTGCGCCGTACTCCGCGATGCGGTCCTGGCAGGCCGCCAGCGTGGACGCGACGACGTCGGCGCCGCGACGCGGGTCGTAGCCCGCGTCCGCGAGGCGCCCGAACTCCTCGACCACGATGGCGCTCGCCACGTCGCCGCCCTCGTGCCCACCCATCCCGTCGGCCACGACGAACACCGGCGGCGCGGCGAGGTAGCTGTCCTCGTTGACCTCGCGCACCAGTCCGACGTCGGTCGCCGCTCCGTGATGGAGCTCGACGTTGCTCATCCCCGTTGCCATCCCACCTCCTGAGTGGGCGGCAGCGTAGGCCTTTGAACACCGGCGAGGAACAGGGCGCGCCCCCGGATCCCTAGTAGCGTGGGAGGGATGTCCGGATCTGCCGCCCGAGACGGGTTCCGCACCCTCGCCGACCAGCTGCGCGCCTGGTCGGACGATCGGCTGTCCCGACTGCTCGTCGAGCGTCCCGATCTCGCCACTCCGGCCCCCCACGACTTCGGCCAGCTCGCCTCGCGAGCGGCCACCCGGTCTTCGTTGCTGCGTGCGCTCGACCACCTGACGCGTCTCGAGCTCTGCGTCCTTGATGCCCTCGTGGTTGCGGGTCAAACCACATCGGAGGAACTCGCCTCGATCGTGCGGGCCGCGCCCGAGGCCGTCGAGGCGGCTGCCGAGCGGCTGCTCGCGCTCGCCCTGGCCTGGGAGTCACCCCAGGGGTTGCGCCCGCTGAGCGGCGTGGCCGACGGGCTGATGGGCAGTCCTGGCGTGAGTGGCCTGCGAGCGATGTCGGCCGAGCCTCCGTCCGACGTGGCGAGCCTGCTCGGGGAGCTCTCGGAGCCCGCGCTCGCACTGCTCCGGCACGTCGCCGACCACGGGGGCGAGGCCACGACCGGCACCGCCCGGCACACGGTCCTGCCGGAGGACGCCGCGACGCCGGCCGAGGAGCTGCTGGCCCGGAGGCTGCTCGTGCCCCGCGGCGGTGGTGTCGTGGTCCTGCCCGGCGAGGTGGGCATCGCGCTGCGCGGCGGGCGTACGACGACCGAGCCCGTCGACGACCTGCCCGAGCTCATCACCAGCGACCGCGACCGGGCCCAGGTCGACCGGACCGCAGCCGGGGCGGCGTTCGAGGCCGTGCGGCGGATCGAGCTGCTGCTGGACCAGTGGGGCAGCACGCCCCCGGGCGAGCTGCGCAGCGGTGGCCTCGGCGTGCGCGACCTGCGGGCGACCGCGCTGGCCCTGCACGTCGACGAGCCGACCGCCGCCCTGGTGGTCGAGGTCGCCCACGACGCCGGTCTGCTCGGCACCACGTCCGACCCCCAGGGCAACCCGGTCTGGGTCCCGACCGACGCCTTCGACCTCTGGACGGCCAAGCCGATGGCCGAGCGGTGGGCGGCGGTGGTCCGAGCCTGGCTCGACAGCCCGCGGATGACCGGGCTCGTCGGGCAGAAGGACCCGGCCGGCAAGACCTGGAACGCCCTGTCCCCCGAGCTCGCCGGCATCACCCAGGTCGAGAGCCGCCGAATGACCCTCGAGGCCCTGGCCGACCTGCCGCCGGGCCAGGTGCTGGCCAGCGGGACCGGACTCCCCTCCCTCGTCGCCCGGGTCGAGTGGCTGCGGCCGCGCCGGCCCCGCACCCGCGCGGACCAGCTCGTGTGGGCCGTCACCGAGGCGGCCACGCTCGGCGTCACCGGCCTGGGCGGGCTGGCGTCGTACTCCCGCTCGCTGCTGGCGGGCGACACCGCGGAGGCCGTCGCGACCCTCGCGGACCTGATGCCCGCCCCGGTCGACCACGTCCTCATCCAGGCCGACCTCACCGCCGTCGCACCCGGGCCGCTCGAGTCGTCGCTCGCGCGGACCCTCCAGCTGCTGGCCGACGTGGAGTCGCGCGGCGGTGCGACGGTCTACCGCTTCACGCCCGGCTCCGTCCGCCGTGCCCTCGACACCGGCTGGACGGCCGTGGAGATCCACGACTTCGTCGGGACGGTCTCCCGCACCCCCGTCCCGCAGCCGCTGACCTACCTCGTCGACGACACCGCCCGGACCTTCGGCACGGTCCGGGTCGGGCACGCCGAGGCGTTCCTGCGGGCCGACGACGAGCACGCCCTGACCGAGCTGCTCCACCACCCGAAGGCGGCCACCCTGGGGCTGCGCCGGCTGGCCCCGACGGTGCTGATCTCGACGACGCCGATCGAGGTTCTGCTGCCCCGGCTGCGCGACCTCGGCGCGGCCCCGGTCGTGGAGGCGGCCGACGGCTCCGTCCGCGTCGCCCGGCCCGACCTGCTGCGGGCCCGGACCCGCCGGGACCGCCGCGGCAGCGCCGTCCGGGCGGCCCACGAGAGCGCTCACGTCTCCCAGGTGCTGACCGCCGTGCGGGCCGGCGACCGCGTCGCCGCGACCCGGCCGGTGGCGCCCGCCGCGGCGCTGACCCCGAGCGGCTCGATGGCCGCGCTGCGGGAGGCGGTCGAGGCCGGGGCGACCGTCCTGATCGGCTACGTCGACAACCACGGGTCCAGCTCGGACCGCCTCGTCGACCCCCTGCGCGTGGAGGGCGGGCAGCTCACCGCGCACGACCACCGCAGCGACGACACCAGGACCTTTGCCGTGCATCGCATCACGACCGTCAAAGTCGTGGACACCCAGCCGTAGAATCGGGTCGTGGATTTCATCCGGTACGCCGAGGCGTCGGCCAACCTCCTCAACACGGAGATCGACGACGTCGACGCCCTCGTCGGGCACCTCGTGGGTCGTGAGTGGCTGCACGAGTCGTGCACCGACCGCGACTGCATGCTGCTGCGCAAGTTCCAGCGCGAGCTGCGGCCGGTCTTCGAGGCCTCCGGCGCCGGCGACACCCAGGGCGTGATCGACGGGCTCAACGAGCTGATGGTCCGGCACCCGATCACCCCGCGCATCTCCGACCACGACCCGTCCGACCTGCACCTCCACGTCGCCACCGAGTCCGCCTCGGTCGCCGAGCTGCTCGTGGGTGAGTCCCTGCTCGGCCTCGCCACCCTGGTCTGCGACCTCGGGCCGTCGCGGCTCGGCGTCTGCTCGGCCACCCCCTGCACCAACGTGTACGTCGACACCTCCCCCAACCAGTCCCGGCGCTACTGCTCGGACCGGTGCTCCTCGCGGGCCAACGTCGCGGCCTACCGCGCCCGCCAGAAGGCCGTCGCCACCGCGTGACCCGCGACTCCGTACGCTGGGCCACCTATGAATGACGGCCCGCTCATCGTCCAGTCGGACAAGACGCTCCTGCTCGAGATCGACCACGAGCGCGCGCCCGACTGCCGCAAGGCGATCGCGCCGTTCGCCGAGCTCGAGCGCTCCCCCGAGCACGTGCACACCTACCGGCTCACGCCGCTCGGCCTGTGGAACGCCCGGGCCGCCGGCCACGACGCCGAGCAGGTCGTCGACACCCTGCTCGAGTACAGCCGCTACGCCGTCCCGCACGCCCTGCTGGTCGACGTCGCCGAGACGATGGCCCGCTACGGCCGGCTGCGCCTCGAGAAGCACCCCGTCCACGGCCTGGTCCTGGTCTCCAACGACCGGCCGGTGCTCGAGGAGGTGCTGCGCGCCAAGAAGATCGCCGGGATGCTCGGCAACCGCATCGACGACGACACCGTCGTCGTGCACGCCTCCGAGCGGGGCAACCTCAAGCAGGCGCTGCTCAAGCTGGGCTGGCCGGCCGAGGACTTCGCCGGCTACGTCGACGGCGAGGCCCACCCGATCGCCCTCGACGAGACCGCCTGGCACCTGCGCGACTACCAGCGCGACGCCGCCGACTCGTTCTGGCACGGCGGCTCCGGCGTGGTCGTGCTCCCCTGCGGCGCCGGCAAGACGCTGGTCGGTGCGGCCGCCATGGCCCACGCCCAGGCCACGACCCTGATCCTGGTCACCAACACGGTCTCGGCCCGCCAGTGGAAGGACGAGCTGGTCCGGCGCACCTCCCTGACCGAGGACGAGATCGGCGAGTACTCCGGGTCCGTCAAGGAGATCCGGCCGGTCACCATCGCGACGTACCAGTTGATGACCACCCGCCGGAAGGGCGTCTACTCCCACCTCGAGCTGCTCGACGCCCGCGACTGGGGGCTGATCGTCTACGACGAGGTGCACCTGCTGCCCGCGCCGATCTTCCGGATGACCGCCAACCTGCAGGCCCGGCGCCGGATCGGGCTGACCGCGACGCTCGTGCGCGAGGACGGGCGCGAGGGCGACGTGTTCTCCCTGATCGGCCCCAAGCGGTACGACGCCCCCTGGAAGGACATCGAGGCGCAGGGCTGGATCGCGCCCGCCGACTGCATCGAGGTCCGGGTCACGCTGCCGACCAACGAGCGGCTCGTCTACGCGACCGCCGAGCCGGAGGAGCGCTACCGGCTGGCGTCCTGCACGCACCACAAGATCGATGTCGTGCGCGAGCTCGTGGCCGCCCACCCCGGCCAGCCGACGCTCGTCATCGGCCAGTACATCGACCAGCTCGACGAGATCGCCGCCGCCCTCGACGCTCCCGTGATCAAGGGCGAGACACCGGTCAAGGAGCGGCAGCGGCTCTTCGACGCGTTCCGCACGGGTGAGGTCGGGCTGCTGGTGGTCTCCAAGGTCGCCAACTTCTCCATCGACCTGCCCTCGGCCGAGGTCGCGATCCAGGTGTCCGGGTCCTACGGGTCGCGCCAGGAGGAGGCCCAGCGCCTCGGCCGGCTGCTCCGCCCCAAGTCCGAGGGCAAGACCGCCCACTTCTACACGATCGTCTCCCGCGACACCGTGGACGCCGACTTCGCCCAGAACCGGCAGCGGTTCCTCGCCGAGCAGGGCTACGCCTACCGGATCGTGGACGCAGAAGACCTGCCTGCCTGAGTCGGTGGATCGGTGCGCCGCCGAGCCCCGAACTGCCCAGCGGTGAGCCATGAACCGAACCCGACCTGGAAACGGTTCACCACCCACCGCCCGGCAGACCCGCCGGTGAGCCTTGAACCGAACGGGGCAGGGAAGGGTTCACAGCTCACCGCTCCAGGCGCCCGCGCGCGGGCGCCACAGTGACCGGCAGTTGCGCCGACTCAACCGGCGGACACGATGTCGTTCTCCAGCCAGGGCGCACCGGTCCCGCCGACGGGGTGGCTGCGGACGACGATGCCGGTGACGGCGTCCAGCGCGACGTCGTACGCCGACGGGTAGTCGCGCCCGCGCCAGGCGGCCGGCACGTCGTCGTCGGACGGGAAGTCCGCCCGGAGACCGGCCTCCGACCACAGCAGCTCGCAGCAGTTGCCACCGCACCGCGGGTCGTAGCCGAGCCGCGGCACGAGCCGCGCCGCCCACGCCTCGCGACCGGCCACCTCGACGACCCGCAGGTCCGACACGTCCACGTGGTGCGACAGCTCGACCGGGTCGAGCATCGCCAGCCACGAGTAGTTGGTCCAGTAGAGCCCGTCACCGTGCTCGCACGCGGCGTACGTCGAGTCGCCCGGACGCGTGGCCACCAGCCCGTCCGGGCGGAACGTCGCCCCGGCGGGCGGCGACCACGGGCCGCTCGGGCGATCCGTCTGCCCGACGAGGGTCCGCGGCACGGGCGCGCCGTCCGGGCCCACGAGGCGCACCCCGTCGGGCCGCGTCAGCCAGGCCTCGACCGTCCCCGCCCACGACGACCGGTGCCGCAGGTGCACGGCCGTCCAGCGCCACGGCGAGGACCGGGCGAGGGCGTGGAAGGCGTCGGGGTGCACACCCTCGATGGTGCCCCAGCGGGTGTCCGTCCGTCGTCGCGATATCGGGGCGGCCGCGCATCCCACCTAGGCTGACGACCGTGAAGGTGCTGCTGCTCG
The DNA here is from genome assembly GCF_014138045.1 of Nocardioides ginsengisegetis. Classification (NCBI taxonomy): domain Bacteria; kingdom Bacillati; phylum Actinomycetota; class Actinomycetes; order Propionibacteriales; family Nocardioidaceae; genus Nocardioides; species Nocardioides ginsengisegetis. Next base: position 321,274 of record NZ_JACGXA010000001.1, on the reverse strand, counting down.
AGAACATCCATCCGCTCGCCGTCGAGGTCCTGGAGGCCCGCGGCTTCGAGGTCGAGCTGCGCGCCGGCTCCCTCAGCGAGGACGAGCTGGTCCACGCCCTGTCCGAGGGCGTCGCCATGCTCGGCATCCGGTCCAACACCAAGGTCACCCAGCGGGTCCTGGACAGCGCCCCCGACCTGCTGGCCGTCGGCTGCTTCTGCATCGGCACCAACCAGGTCGACCTCGACGCGGCCGCGGCCCGGGGCGTCGCGGTCTTCAACGCGCCCTACTCCAACACCCGCAGCGTCGTGGAGCTCGTGATCGGCGAGATCATCGCGCTGGCCCGCCGCCTGCCGGAGAAGACCCAGCGCATGCACGACGGCGTCTGGGACAAGTCGGCCAAGGGCAGCCACGAGGTGCGCGGCCGCACCCTGGGCATCGTCGGCTACGGCAACATCGGCACCCAGCTGTCCAACCTCGCCGAGGCGCTCGGCATGCGGGTCATCTTCTTCGACACCGCCGACCGCCTCGCCCACGGCAACGCCCGCAGCACCGCCACGCTCGACGACCTGCTCGCCGAGGCCGACGTCGTCAGCCTCCACGTCGACGGCCGCCCCGGCAACGCGGGCCTGTTCGGCGCCGAGCAGTTCGCCAAGATGAAGCCCCGGAGCCTGTTCATCAACGCCGCCCGCGGCATGGTCGTCGACGACGTCTCGCTGCGCGAGCACATCCTGTCCGGCCACATCGCCGGCGCGGCCCTCGACGTGTTCCCGGTCGAGCCCAAGGCGCAGGGCGACGAGTTCGAGTCGGCCCTCCGCGGCCTCGACAACGTCATCCTCACCCCGCACGTCGGCGGCTCCACCCAGGAGGCCCAGGAGGAGATCGGCTACTTCGTCGCCACCAAGCTCGCCGGCTTCGCGCTGGGCGGCAGCACGGCACTGACGGTCAACCTCCCGGAGGCGCAGGCCCCCGAGCTGACCGAGGGCTTCCGGGTCGGCTACCTCCACGTCAACGTCCCCGGTGTGCTCGCCGGGGTCAACCAGCTGCTCGCCGACCACGGCGTCAACGTGCGCGCGCAGTACCTCTCCACGCGCGGCGAGCAGGGGTACGTCGTCACCGACGTGACCGAGCCGCTCCCCGAGGAGACCCTCGAGACGCTGGCGAAGTCCGAGCACACCATCTGGCTGCGCACCTGGACGTCCTGACCGGGCTGCCGGCCATTCGTCAGCCGACGGCCGTTGCGCCCATCATCGGCGTGCCGCCCATGTCCGGCGCCTCGTAGAGCCCTGCGGCCAGCGCCGGCCGGAAGGCGACGGCCAGGGCCAGCGCCAGCGCGAGGACGCCCACCACGCGGCTGAACCGCTGCCCCCACGCCCAGGTCTTCTCGGCGAGCACCACCGCGGTCAGGACCAGCATCGCGACCGGGTTCATCAGGCCGACCACGATGAGCACGACCATCAGCGCCCAGCAGCAGCCCAGGCAGATCGCGCCGTGGTCGAGGCCGACCCGCAGCTCGCGCAGCCGCCCCCGGTAGCCGCCGTACTTGAAGAGGTAGCCCAGCGGCGAGCGGCAGCGGGCGAGGCAGCGCTCCTTGAGGGGCGTGAGCTGGTAGGCGCCGGCCGCCGCGAGCGCCACCACCGCGACCACGCGCGCGGCGTTCGGGCGGTGGGCGGCGAGGTCGCCGCCGGCCCGGACCAGGACGTACGCCGGGAGGCCGGCCAGCGTCCACACCAGCAGGTAGCCGGCGGCGAGCTCGGCCACCCGCGCGGAGCGGTTGCCGGTGAGCGTGCGCGTCCAGAGTGCGGCGAAGGGCGCCACGGTCGGCAGCATCATCGCCGCCATCATCAGGCCCCAGACCAGCACGAACCCGCCGAACGAGAGCCCCATCGTGCCCGGCATCCCCTGCATCTCCGGGGCGACCTGGGCCACGCCCACCCAGCCGACGGCCGCGGCGAGGAACAGGAGCGAGGACGACAGCGTCACCTGCCTCAGCGTCGGTGCGGAGGCGGGCACCGTGGGCGGGGCCATCGCTCAGGCTGACCAGGAGAAGGGCGCGCTGTGCCCGTTCTTGCCCTCGTTGGCGAAGTCCAGCCCGAACACCGAGACCCGGGAACGCGTCGCGCTCGCCACCGTCAGCGTGGAGTTGGCCGGGTGGAACATCCCGGTGAGCATCTCGACGTCACCGTCCGGCAGCAGCTGCGGCGCGACGAAGTCCTCGATCTCGATGTCGATGAGGTCGCCCACGTGCAGCGAGTGCCGTCGGCCGTCGTCGACGTACTCGATGGCGGCGGTCTCCATCCCCATCATCTCGCCGACCAACGGCGCCAGGCCGGCCATCGGGCCGCCCGCCTGCCCGCCGAACACGGCTCCCAGCGCCGACGCCTGCTCGGCCGAGGCCTTCGCGTCCATGACGACACCGAGGCGCCAGTTGCCCTCAGCCATCACCTGGGGGGTGTCGGCGACGACCACCACCGTCCGGTCGCCGACGTCCAGGCCGTCGACCTCACCCCGGTCGACGTGGAAGGCGAGCACCACCCGGCAGCGTTCCTGGTCGGCGGGTCTCGTCAGCCCGGACGTGGTGCACGGGCATACCATGTCGCACGAGCAGTTCTCGAAGTACGTCCCCTGCAGCGTCCAGGCCATGGCGCCTCCCTCGTGGTTCGCAAGCAGGACCAGCATGTTGGGGGCCTTCCACCACGGTCAATGACCCGGACGGGCTCGCCCGGGACCCGGTCCTTGGCCCCATCGGTCAGGATGGCGGTGTGACTCCTCCGGGGCTGGGTGCCGTGCGCACCGCACGCGAGCGGCTCGGCCACGCCCTGTTCCTGCGCGTCGCCGGCCCCGACGGAGCCGTGCATCGCGAGCGCATCCACGGCCGCCCGGGCCCGCGCTGGTTCGAGCCCGGCAGCCCGATCACCCGGGTCCACGGTGACGCGTCGATGTTCGTCGGCGGCATCCGCGCGATCCTGCTGCAGACGCTGCACCCGGCGGCCATGCAGGCGGTCTCCGACCACTCCGGCTACCGCGGCGACATGTGGGGCCGGCTGGCTCGCACCAGCCGCTTCCTCGCGGTCACCACCTTCGGCACCGCCGACGACGCCGAGCGGGCCGTCGCGGCGGTCCGTGCCATCCACGAGCGGGTGACGGGCACGATGCCCGACGGGACGCCGTACGCCGCCTCCGACCCGCACCTGCTCGCGTGGGTGCACGCCGCCGAGGTCGAGAGCTTCCTCCTCGCCCACCAGGTCTACGGCCGGCACCCCCTCGACCAGGCGGAGCGCGACACCTACGTCGCCCAGGCCGCGGAGGTGGCACGCCGCCTCGGCGTGGTGGACCCGCCGACCACCGAGGCGGAGCTCGCCGCGGTGATGGCCGCCTTCCGGCCCGAGCTGCGCGGCACGCCGGCCGCCCGCGAGGCGGTCGCGCACGTCGTCCTCAAGCCGCCGCTCCCGCTGGCCGCGCGGGCGCCGTACGCCGTGCTGGTGGCCGCCGCCATCGGGCTGATGCCGCGATGGAGCCGGCGGCCGCTGCGGCTGCCGTGGCTGCCCGTGTCGGAGCGCACCGTCGTCCGTGCGCTCGGCACCGCCGCGACCTCGACGATCCGGTGGGCCATGTCGCCGGCGCGCGAGGACGTCCGGGCCCTGCAGCAAACCCGGTGACCCTCGCGCCGCCGACCTGTTAGCGTCACGGTCCCCCCACCCACGACCGCGACCGCGGAGGTTCCTGCATGTCCGCCGACCCGTCCGCCGACCCCGAGCTCCTCGCCGAGCAGGCCCACCTCGCGGAGTCCCGGCGGCAGCTGACGCGGATGCGCGAGCGCACGGAGTCGATGGACTCGGCCGCCGCCGGCGACTGGGTGAGCCGCGAGTACCTCGAGTCGACGTTCGCGCTCCGGATGAAGCAGCTCGCCGACGACCCGACGATCCCGCTCTTCTTCGGCCGCCTCGACTTCGGCTCCGACGACGGCGAGTCGTTCCACATCGGGCGCCGGCACATCTCCGACCCGACCGGCGAGCCGATGGTGATCGACTGGCGGGCGCCGGTGAGCCTGCCGTTCTACCGGGCCTCGCGGACCGAGCCGATGGGGGTCGGGCTCCGGCGCCGCTACGGCTACCAGCATGGCCGCCTCACGGCGTACGAGGACGAGGACCTGGCCGGCGGCGAGGCCGAGGACTACTCCGCGATCCTCGAGGCGGAGATCGAGCGGCCGCGCGTCGGGCCGATGCGCGACATCGTCGCCACCATCCAGCCCGAGCAGGACGTCATCGTGCGCTCCGACCTGTCCCTGTCGATCTGCGTGCAGGGCGCGCCGGGCACCGGCAAGACCGCGGTCGGCCTGCACCGGGCGGCGTTCCTGCTCTACGCCCACCGCGAGCAGCTCACCCGCCAGGGCGTCCTGGTCGTCGGTCCCAACGCCAGCTTCCTGCGCTACATCCGCGACGTGCTGCCGGCGCTCGGCGAGATCGACGCCAAGCAGGCCACCATCGAGGAGCTCGTCTCCGAGCGCCACCCCGTCCGCGGCGAGGACTCCGCGGCGGTCGCGACACTCAAGGGCGACGCCCGGATGGCCGAGGTCCTGCACCGCGCCCTGTGGTCCCACCTCCGCCCGCCCACCGACGGCCTCGTCGTGCCGCGCGGCGCGCGGCGCTGGCGGGTCGCGAGCTACGAGGCCGAGGAGCTGGTGGCCTCGCTGCGCGCCCGCGGGGTCCGGTACGGCGCCGCGCGGGCGATGGTGCCGCAGTCGCTGGCCCACCAGGTGCTGGTCAGGATGGAGCTGGCCGGGGACTCCCCCGACGACCGCGTCCAGAACGCGGTCGCGCGCAGCAAGCCGGTCAAGGACTACGCCAACCAGCTCTGGCCGGCCGTCGACCCGGCCCGGCTCGTGCACCGGCTGCTCGCCGACGCCGACTTCCTCGCGGCGGCCGCCGACGGGATCCTCGACGAGGACGAGCAGGCCGCCCTGCTGTGGGACAGGCCGAGCAAGGCCCCGGGGTCGGCCCGCTGGTCGCTGGCCGACACCGTGCTCCTCGACGAGGCCGCCGACCTGGTCGAGCGGACGCCCTCGGTCGCGCACATCGTGGCCGACGAGGCGCAGGACCTCTCGCCGATGATGCTGCGGGCGCTGGCGCGGCGTTCCTCCACCGGCTCGCTCACCGTCCTGGGTGACCTCGCGCAGGCCACCACCCCGTGGGCGACCCGTTCCTGGGCTGAGGCGCTGGGCCACCTCGGCAAGCCCGACGCCCACATCGAGCAGCTCACCCGCGGCTTCCGCGTGCCCGGCGAGGTGATCGAGTACGCCGCCCGCCTGCTGCCCCACATCGCCCCCGACCTCGAGCCCCCCACGTCGGTGCGCCGCTCCCGCGGCGACCTCGAGGTCGTCGACCGCGACCCCGTCGAGGCCGTCCGGGCGGCCGTGGCCCGCGAGGGCAGCGTGGGGCTCATCGCCCCCGACGCGGCCGTGCCCTCCCTCGCCGCGGCGCTCGGCGAGGCCGGGATCGTGCACACGCTGCTCGGCGAGGAGGGGGACGTCGACGCCCACCTCGACCTGGTGCCGGCCAGCCTGGCCAAGGGGCTGGAGTTCGACCACGTCGTACTCGTCGAGCCGGAGGCGATCGTGGCCGGCGAGCACGACCGGGTGACCGGCCTGCGTCGGCTCTACGTGTGCCTGACCCGGGCCGTCACCTCGCTGGTCGTGTGCCACACCCTGCCGCTGCCCGAGGAGCTCGGCGCTCCCGCCTTGCAGGATTCCTGAAGAGATCTTGCGGTCGCGGCCCGAGTCCGCGACCTACGATGTGGGGGCCGATCGGGTGCCGTGGGGTCCCGACGCCCCACCTCGGAGTCCTCCCATGTCCTTCCTCGCCCGCCGCGGCGGCGCCGTCCTGCTGGTGCTCGTCGGCCTCCTGGCGTCGCTCGTGCTCGTGGGTGTCTCACCCGCCACAGCCGCCACTGGGCAGGTTCGGGGAGTCGTCTACGGCCCGCAGAAGATCAACCTGCACGTGCAGATGCTGTGGTTCACCAAGGACTGGAAGTTCCTGGGGAAGGCGAAGGTCCCGTCGACGAACATCTATTCATTGACGCTGCCGGCGGGCAGTTACCACCTGCAGTTCGTTGATCTCCGGCCCAGTTACGACATCAACAAGTACGCACCGTCGGACATCTTTGTCACCGTTCGGGCCGGTAGCCCGACCCAACATGACGTGAAGATGCACCGCGGCGCCGCAATCACGGGCACCGCAAAGGGCGGCGACCACCGCATTCTCCCCGGGGCACGTCTGGTGGCGGCGAACACCCACCAGCAGTCCTATGAGACCAAGGCCAACGGGCGGGGACAGTGGGCGATCGGCGGGCTCCCCGACGGCAACTACTCCGTGTTCACCTTCGACAGGGATCGGATCTGGGTCGGCAAGAGCCTGTGGGTTCCGAAGATCGAGCGTGGCCAGATCCGCAACGTCAGTGTCACCCTGAAGCAGCACGGCGGTCGGCTGCTGGTCGACCTCCATCAGGGCGACGGGCGGCCCATGCTGGGCAAGTTCTTCGTCACGGCCGTGAGCAAGGCGTCTGGCCAGTTCTGGACCGAGCAAGCCAAGGGCGGTGAGGTCTCGTTCGACGACCTGTATCCGGGCAAGTACAAGCTCGTTGCCCCCGGGCACGGTCGATATCTCGCACAAACGGGCACGATCCAGGGCGCCTACGTCAAGGCCGGCGGTTCCGACCTCGCCAGCACGTTCACCTGGACGCGGCTGGGCGCCAAGGTGCAGGGCATCGTCGTGGACTATGAGGACCCGTCCTACCCCCTGTCCGGCGCCGAGGTGATGCTCTTCAACGCCGACGGCGACAAGCTCGGCAGCACCACCTCCAACGCCAACGGCTTCTTCAGCTTCGGTGGCCAGCTCGACACACAGGACGGCCTCAAGGTGGTCGCCGGCCCCGGTCCCTATTCCGACTATCTCGGCGAAGAGCCGCACCGCTGCAAGTTCGGCCACCGTACGAGCGACGCATTCGCCGTGACACGTGGTCAGACCAGCGACATTGGCGCTGTCGAGCTGCCCCACCTCCCGGCGGCGCAGCAGACGAACCCGAGCTGCGACCCCTCGGACGGCTCCTGAACCCCGGGGACCTCACGGGCTGGTGGCCGCTGGCCACCGCCTCCGACCTGCGTGACCGCCTGGTCGCGGCCTGGTCCGAGCCGGGCCGCAGCTACCACGACGTGCGCCACCTCGCGGAGGTCTGCACCCGCCTCGACGAGCTCGGGGCCGGCGGTGAGTCCTTCGACCGGCTCGCGGTCCTGCTGGCGGCGTGGTTCCACGACGCGGTGTACGACGGGCAGCCCGGCGCCGAGGAGCGCTCGGCGCAGTGGGCCGAGACCGCCCTGCCGGAGGCGGCCGTGCCCGCGACGGTCGCGACCGAGGTCGCCCGCCTGGTCCGGATGACCGAGAACCACCGCCCCGCGGATGACGACCCCGACGGCTGCGCCCTCTCCGACGCCGACCTGGCGATCCTCGCGGCAGCACCGGAGCGCTACGCGGAGTACGCCACCGCGATCCGGCAGGAGTACGCGCACGTGCCCGACGACGCGTTCCGCGCCGGCCGAGCCGCGATCCTGGCTGACCTGCTGGCCAAGAGGCACCTCTTCCACACCACCCACGCGCGCGAGCGCTGGGAGGCGACGGCCCGCGCCAACGTCGCGGCGGAGCTCGAGCGACTGCGCGCCTGACCCCGGCTCAGCCGGAGGCGGCCGCCCGCCGCGGGCCGAGGTCCATCAGCGTGGAGATCACCTGCTCGGCGATGCCGAGCCCGCCGAGGTGGCTCTCGCCGTCGATCACGCTCATGGTGGCGTCGGGCAGCCGATCGACCAGGTGCTGCCCGTGCCGGAACGGCACGATGTGGTCGTCGTCGCCGTGCCACCAGCGCACCGGGACCCGCACGTCGGCGGCCGTGAAGCCCCAGTGGCGCGTGAACAGCAGCAGGTCGTTGAGCGGCGCCGAGGTCTGGAAGCGGCTTCCGTTGAGCAGGTCGTCGAGGAACATCGCCTTGAACTCCGGTCGCGCCAGCAGGTTGCGGTCGCCGGGCGGCTGGAGGGCGGCGTAGAGGTCGAGGCCCGGCCCGGCCAGCGGGCGCACCAGCCGGATCGCCTGGGTCAGGGCCACGCCGAGCGGCACCCGCGCGACCCGGAGGAGGGGCGCGGCCCACACGGCGAGCTGGATGACCCCGCCGTCCGCGGCGTCGACCCCGCGGGTCGGAGCGACCCCGCCGAGCACCCCGACACCGTGGACCCGATCGGGCAGGGCAGCGCCCGCGGCCAGGACGTAGGGACCACCGCCGCTCAGACCGATCAACCGGACCGTGTCGACGGCCAGCGCGTCGAGCAGGATCTCGAGGTCACCGGTCCAGTCGAGGACGTCGGAGTAGAGGTGCGGCGTCGAGGACCCGATGCCGGGACGGTCGATCCCGATGATCCGCAGACCGTGGCGCTCGGCGTGGGCCCGCGCCTCGAGCGGGATCTGCCGCCGGGCGCCGGGGGTGCCGTGCATCCACACGATCGCGGGGCCGCGGGGCGAGCCGTACTCGGCGAAGCTCAGCCGGCGGCCCCCGCGCACGGCAACACTGCCCTCGAGGGCGGGACGCTTGACGTCGACCATGCGGCCGAGTGTGACACGGAGTTACACCCGCCGGAGGTCATCCCGGCCGGTGGGCAGCCCCAGGCTCGCGCGAACGGAGCCGGGATCGACCACGTGGGTCCGGGGGTCGCGCACCGCGCCGAGCAGCAGTCCGTCCCCGACCACGAGCGGGCCGTCGACGACGTCGAGCACGAGGCAGGTGATGTTGTCCTTGCCCCCGGCGACCAGCGCCGACTGGGTGAGCACGGCGGCGGCGGAGTGCGGGTCGTCGAGGAAGAGCACCTCGGCGATCCTCAGGTCGGTCACCAGGTCGGTCAGCCCGTCGCTGCAGAGCAGCAGGCGGTCGCCGGGCCGCACGTCGAGGTCCACCACGTCCACCTCGGCCGGCGGCACCGCCGGGTTGCCGTCGAGCGATCGCAGCACGACGTTGCGCCACGGGTGTCGCCGGGCTGCCGAAGCAGACAGCTGCCCGCTGTCGACCATGTGCTGCACCCACGTGTGGTCATGGGAGAGCTGGGTCAGGGCGCCGTCGCGGAAGAGATAGGCGCGGGAGTCGCCCACGTGGGCGAGCAGCACGCGCGTCCCGTCGCAGACCACGGCGGTGGCGGTGGTCGCCATCCCGTCGCGCTCGGGGTCCTGGCGCACGCCGAGCCGGAGGTTCTCCACCGCCGCGACGAACGCCTCGCGGACGATGCTCTCGAGGTCGTGGCCGAAACGGGCCAGGGCGGTGGCGCTGACGACGTACGCCGTGGTGGCCGACGCGACCTCACCGGCCGCGGCTCCCCCGACACCGTCCGCGACCAGCGCGACGTAGGGACCGACGAACGCCGAGTCCTCGTTGTGCGGCCGCACGCGGCCCACGTCACTGACTCCGGCTCCCGAAAACCGCAGCATCCGACCTCCTCGAGGCTGAGTTGGCAGTAGACCCTGCCACCTGCACGGCGGTCAAGGCTCGACGCGACGCTCACGCACCCTGCCCGCCCGGGCGGGTGCTCAATCCTCGGTGGGACGACAGAAGTCCCCGGTTGGTTGCCGAGTCAGGCCTGCTTCTTCTCCAGGGCCTCGGCACGGTCGGCGGCGTCGGTGATCTCGTCGCTGTCGATCGCGTGAGTGCGGTGGAACCACATCAGTGCGTCGTTCTCCCGACCGGCCGCCTCGAGGGTGTCGGCGTAGGCGTAGCGCAGGCGGACGACCCACGACGCGCGGCTCTTCGACATCAGCGGTGCGAGCTCGAGCGTGCGGAGTGCGGCGTCCAGCTGCCCCATGTCGCGGCGGGCGCCGGCCTCGACCAGCGTCATCTCCGCCTTCGCCTCGGGGACGAAGTTGGCCACGGACGGGCTCTTGGCCAGCTTGAGCGCCTGCTCGGGGTGGCCCAGCGCGCGGTGGCAGTCGGCCATGATCGGGAGGTACTCGGTGGCACCGTTCATCCGCTTGGCCGCACGCAGCTCCGCGAGCGCCTCGGCGTAGTGACCCGCGGCGTACGCCGCCTCGCCGGTCGCCTCACGGACCACCGCGAGTCGCGGGGCACGCGAGCGGGCGGCCAGCGTGTGCTGGTAGGCCGTCTCCGGGTCGTCGTCGATCAGGGTGCCGGCGGCCGCCAGGTGGCGGGCGACGCGGGCGGCCAGCTTCTCGGGCAGGCCCTTGAGCTGACCGGTGATGGAGCGGTCGAGCTCCTTGCCGGTGATCTCCTCGGGCAGCTCGGGTCCGTCGTAGCGGGCCTGCGCCTCGGTGCGCGACTCCTGCTTGTCGACGGGGCGCTTCCAGTCGTTCTTGCGGCCGGGGCGGTCGCCGCCCCTGCTGTTGTCACGACGATCGCTGCCGCGCGCGTCCTTGCGGTCGTCGCGCCGGTCGTCCCGGCGGTCCGGGCGCTCACCGGTGCGGCTGGGGCGGGAGTCCTTGCCGGCCGGCCGCGAGTCCTTGCCGACGGGGCGCGACGAGCGCCCCTGGCCTCCCGAGGCTCCGCGACCGGAGGGCGCCCCTCCGCTGCGCCCGCCCGACGACGGACGGCCTCCGCCACGTGCGGGACGCTCGTTACGACGATCCTCGGCCACGACTCTTCACCTCTCGAACGGGACAGATCACGACTACCCCTGAAATAGCGTAGAGGCCACCTTGCGGTGGCCTCTACGAAGTGTATGTCCGGCGGCGTCCTACTCTCCCACAGCCTCTCGGTTGCAGTACCATCGGCGCTGAAAGGCTTAACTTCCGGGTTCGGGATGGGACCGGGTGTTTCCCTTTCGCTATGGCCGCCGTAACTCTTGCGGTGACCAGTCCCGGGTACGTTCACCGGTTGACTGGTCTCCAAGCCATTATTTTTTTGAGTGTTGCATGTGGATCTACATGGAGATCTCTCTCCAGGTGATCTGATTCGTGGACGCGAACATCGCAGCAGCTAACAATTGTTAGTCGTTGTGGTTTCAGTAAAGTGAGTGTAAGACAAGCCCTCGGCCTATTAGTACCGGTCGGCTGGGCATTGCTGCTGTACACCTCCGGCCTATCAACCCAGTGTTCTGCTGGGGGCCTTACCCACTTACGTGGTGGGAAACCTCATCTTGAAACGTGCTTCCCGCTTAGATGCATTCAGCGGTTATCACTTCCGAACGTAGCCAACCAGCCGTGCTCCTGGCGGAACAACTGGCACACCAGAGGTTCGTCCATCCCGGTCCTCTCGTACTAGGGACAGCCTTTCTCAAGTTTCCTGCGCGCGCGGCGGATAGGGACCGAACTGTCTCACGACGTTCTAAACCCAGCTCGCGTGCCGCTTTAATGGGCGAACAGCCCAACCCTTGGGACCTACTCCAGCCCCAGGATGCGACGAGCCGACATCGAGGTGCCAAACCATCCCGTCGATATGGACTCTTGGGGAAGATCAGCCTGTTATCCCCGGGGTACCTTTTATCCGTTGAGCGACGCCGCTTCCACCTGCTGGCGCCGGATCACTAGTTCCGACTTTCGTCCCTGCTCGACATGTCTGTCTCACAGTCAAGCTCCCTTGTGCACTTACACTCAACACCTGATTGCCAACCAGGCTGAGGGAACCTTTGAGCGCCTCCGTTACATTTTAGGAGGCAACCGCCCCAGTTAAACTACCCATCAGGCACTGTCCCTGATCCAGATAATGGACCTAGGTTAGACATCTAGTACGACCAGAGTGGTATTTCAACGTTGACTCCACAAACACTGGCGTGAATGCTTCACAGTCTCCCACCTATCCTACACAAGCCGAACCAAACACCAATACCAAACTATAGTAAAGGTCCCGGGGTCTTTCCGTCCTGCCGCGCGTAACGAGCATCTTTACTCGTAGTGCAATTTCGCCGAGTCCACGGTTGAGACAGCGCCCAAGTCGTTACTCCATTCGTGCAGGTCGGAACTTACCCGACAAGGAATTTCGCTACCTTAGGATGGTTATAGTTACCACCGCCGTTTACTGGGGCTTAAGTTCTGAGCTTCGCTACCGAAGTAGCTGACCCGTCCCCTTAACCTTCCAGCACCGGGCAGGAGTCAGTCCGTATACATCGTCTTACAACTTCGCACGGACCTGTGTTTTTAGTAAACAGTCGCTTGGGCCTGGTCTCTGCGGCCCTTCACGCTTCCCCAGCAAGTGGGTACACGATCCGGGCCCCCCTTCTCCCGAAGTTACGGGGGCATTTTGCCGAGTTCCTTAACCATGGTTATCTCGATCGCCTTGGTATTCTCTACCTGATCACCTGAGTCGGTTTGGGGTACGGGCGGCGCATAGCTCGCTAGAGGTTTTTCTCGACAGCATAGGATCATCCACTTCACCCATACGGGCTCCCCATCACATCTCAAGCTCGACATCAAAGTCAGAGATCCGGATTTGCCTAGATCTCGCCCTACATGCTTAGCCGTACACAACCATCGGTACGGTTGGACTACCTTCCTGCGTCACCCCATCGCTTGACTACTACCAGTTCGGGTCCCACGCTCTGCCACATCCGCTCACCCCGAAGGGATCGCTAAACGTGGTTTCGGATGGTTAGCATCACCAGGTTCGTCATGGGCGCTACTTTGCCGGTACGGGAATATCAACCCGTTGTCCATCGACTACGCCTGTCGGCCTCGCCTTAGGTCCCGACTTACCCAGGGCAGATTAGCTTGACCCTGGAACCCTTGATCATTCGGCGGAGGAGTTTCTCACTCCTCATTCGCTACTCATGCCTGCATTCTCACTCGTGTGGCGTCCACGGCTGGATCACTCCGCCGCTTCACCCCCCACACGACGCTCCCCTACCCATCCACGCACCTGAACCAACCCTCAAGGGGCGGCTTGGCTAACGCATGAATGCCATAGCTTCGGCGGATGACTTGAGCCCCGCTACATTGTCGGCGCGGAATCACTTGACCAGTGAGCTATTACGCACTCTTTCAAGGGTGGCTGCTTCCAAGCCAACCTCCTGGTTGTCACTGCGACTCCACATCCTTTTCCACTTAGTCACCGCTTAGGGGCCTTAGCTGATGGTCTGGGCTGTTTCCCTTTCGACTACGGAGCTTATCCCCCGCAGTCTCACTGCCACGCTCTCACTTACCGGCATTCGGAGTTTGGCTAACGTCAGTAACCTTGTAGGGCCCATTAGCTATCCAGTGCTCTACCTCCGGCAAGAAACACGTGACGCTGCACCTAAATGCATTTCGGGGAGAACCAGCTATCACGAAGTTTGATTGGCCTTTCACCCCTATCCACAGGTCATCCCCTCAGTTTTCAACCTAAGTGGGTTCGGTCCTCCACGCGGTCTTACCCGCGCTTCAACCTGCCCATGGATAGATCACTTCGCTTCGGGTCTTGATCGTGCTACTCAAACGCCCTATTCGGACTCGCTTTCGCTACGGCTTCCCCACACGGGTTAACCTCGCAACACAACGCAAACTCGCAGGCTCATTCTTCAAAAGGCACGCCGTCACCCCCACTTACGTGTAAGGCTCCGACGGATTGTAGGCACACGGTTTCAGGTACTATTTCACTCCCCGCCAGGGGTACTTTTCACCTTTCCCTCACGGTACTTGTCCGCTATCGGTCATCAAGGAGTATTTAGGCTTAACGGGTGGTCCCGCCAGATTCACACGGAATTTCAGGGGTTCCGTGTTACTTGGGATACCGCTCGACAGTCACAGACTTACACTTACGGGGCTATCACCCTCTACGGCGCCACTTTCCA